>NZ_JBXALT010000007.1:0-353994 GCF_058799755.1 Arthrobacter sp. GW822-FHT05G07
AAGAACTACTGTGCCGGGCCCGGATCAAGAACCAATCCTGTGTTCGGTCAACAGTTCCTCAGGAAACCCTCAAGACTCCCGCAGCCCAATTGAGCAGTTTCGGAGAAGCCGCAGATTCATGGGCACCCTACCGTTAGGGGTATCAGCTCTAAGACCAAGGGGAGAGAACGCCATGACGGACACGGAAAAGTCGGCCACGAAGGAAAAGTCCTACGACGGTTTCACTGAAGAAGAGCGCGCAGCAATGAAGGAGCGTGCACAGGAACTCAAGAAGGCGCCGCGCAAGAAATCGTCCAAGGCAGATGGCGAGGCTGACGTGTTGGCCAAGATCGCCGAGATGCCTGAGGCAGATAAGGCTCTTGCCGAGCGAATCCACGCGATCGTCAAGGAGCACGCCCCGGAGCTCACCCCCAAAACCTGGTACGGTATGCCCGCCTACGCCAGGGACGGGAAGAACATCGTCTTCTTCCAGAGCTCCCACAAGTTCAAGGCGAGGTACGCCACGCTCGGCTTCGAAGAGAACGCCCAGCTGGATGACGGCGCCATGTGGCCCACGTCCTTCGCGCTCACCGAGATCACGCCTGAGACTGAGGCAAGAATCGTCGAGCTCATTAAGAAGGCACTGGGCTAAGGAATTCGCCCGCTAGGCCGGTTGGCTGTTGGCTGGCGGGAGATCCGGATTCATGGGTTCCAGGTCCGGATCTTCTGCCGTCCACACTTGGATGATGGCCCACGTGACCGCCGCGATGGGTACCGCCAGGACGGCGCCGATGATGCCCGCAAGGATGGTGCCTGCCGTCAGGGCCATCAGGATGACCAGTGCGTGGAGCTCCAGGGACTTGCCCATGACCACCGGCTGGAGGAGGTCACCTTCGAGCTGGTTGACGGCGATCACTACGATGATCACGATCAATGCCACGATGGGACCGTTGGCCACGAGTGCCACCAAAGCAGCCAGGATTCCGGCCACTGTGGCACCCACCAAGGGGATGAATGCGCCGATGAACACGATGATGGCCAAAGGGATGGCGAGCGGAACTTGCATGATGAGCAAGGCAGCGCCGATGGCCACGGTGTCCACCAACGCCACGATCGCCGTTCCCCGGACGTAGCCCCCCAGGACCTCCATGGTCCGCTTGCCGACGCGGCGAAGCTTGGCTTCGCGCCTGCCTTTGAAGGGCCTCAGGAAGAATTCCCAGATTTTGGCGCCGTCCTTGAGGAAGAAGAACAGGATGACTACCACCAGGCTGGCGCCGGCCAGGAATTCGGTGACTACCGACAGTCCGGTCACTGCACCGGAGCGTACCTGGCTGCTCTGCGCGAACTCCACCACGGCTTCCCGTGCCTGGTTCAGTTGCTCCCGGTCAATGGGAAACGGTCCAGTCAGCAGGAAGTTCTCCAGTTCGTCCAAACCGGCTGCTGCCTGACTGATCAGTTCGTCCCATTGGCTTCGGACTGACATCACAATGACAGTGATGACCCCGCCGAGCACTATCAACAAGCCCAGGAAAGCGACGCCGGTGGCCAGCCCTCCACGCCATCCGCGGCGTCGCAGCATATTCACGAAGGGGCCGATGGCCGCGGCCAGAATCAGGGCGATGAGCACCGGGATGACGAGCAAGCGGATTTGGAGCAGCCCAAAAACCGCAACCACTGTCAGGGTCAGGATGAGCAGAATCTGAAGCGCCCGGGTGGCCGTCCGGCCCAATGAGTCTTTCCAGAGGTCGGGTTTGGATGGCTTGCGCACGGAAACGGGGGCTGTTTCCTCGGGTGCCGTCATGATGAGCTCCTGTTCGTTCGCATCGGTTAGCCGACGTGATCAAACATAAGCCTACTGACTATTGCCCTGGAGTGGAGACGTCCTGCGCCGGATTGGCCCGCCTAGTGAGTCGGATCGGGGTGCGGTGGGACGGGCCCGGGATCGGGAACCGGCAATGGACCAGGGGTTGGATTCGGGTCCGGAATGGGGCTGGGTGGAAAGGGGGTGGTGGGATCCGGTGGTGGCGGCACTGGCCCGGGATCCGGAGGGAATGGCTCGGGCTCGTGGGTGGGAGGAAGTGTCACGATCTCTCCTTTGCGTACTCAGGGTATTGCTCCGGCAGATAACTGCAGCCTACTCCCGGTTTCCAGTCAGCCACAGAGCTGCCCCACCTAGCGGACACTTATGGACCGCGGTGGGCGTATGCCGAGCTCCGACCGCTGCTGGGATGAGTAGTTTGATTTTAGGTCATATGACCTAGAATCAAACTCATGACTGATTTCCTTGAACTCGATACCACCGGTCCCGTGCTGATCGTCGGCGGTTACGGCACCGTCGGCACAGCGCTGACCCGACTCGCCGCAGCCGAATGGCCCTTGCTCCTCACCGGCCGGAACCCGGAGCGCGGCAGTCATTTGATCACCAGCAACGTTCCCGGTGAGCAACAAAAAGTGACAGTGCAGAAATGGGACCTCAACCAAACCGAGCCATTCGCCGCCAAGATCAGGGCGGTCATCAGCACCGTCAACGATCCCCATGACAGGGTGCTTCGCGCAGCCGTCTCCGCCGGAATTCCGTACGTCGACGTCACCCGTTGGACCAGCCGCGTCACCAGGGCACTCACTCTGGCAACCCTGCTGCAGCCAACCGCTCCTGTCTTGCTGAGCTCAGGCTGGATGGGCGGGGTCACCAACATCGTCGCAGCAGCTTTGGCCCACGATGCCGGCGGCGGGGACCAGATCGACGTCGCCATCCGTTACGACATCAATGACAAGGCCGGAGTCGATTCAGTGGACTTCATGGACCGGCTGGGACTGGACTTCGAAGTACGCAAAGGCGGTCAGGCCGCCGTCGTACGCCCCCTGACTGACGCGCGCCGGGTGGACATTGCCGGGCACCGCACCAAAGTGGCGCGGCTCGACACACCTGAACAGTTCACATTGCCGCTCACCCTTGGCGCCGGATCGGTGTCCACCCGGATCGGCTTCAGTTCCAATGCGTCCACGACGGCGTTGCTCGCCGCACGTGCGGTGGGACTCTTCCGCTGGGGTAGCGGGGCACGGTGGGCGCCGCTGCGAAGGTCCTTCCTCTACTCGCCCGGCTCAGGTGGCACGGCACATATCCGCATCGATGTGAAAGGTCCGGCCGGAACGCGAACTGCCGTCATTTCCGATCCGCAAGGGCAGGCGCACCTCACCGCTTTGGGCGGTTTGCTGGGGCTGCGCAGTGTTCTCGCGGAGGGCGCCGGGCCCGGTGTTACCTTCCCCGAATCCGCACCGGATCCAGCATCCCGTCTGGCGGAACTTGAATCCCACGGTGTGACAATATTGAGGTCATGACCGAAAGCAAGGGCGCCCTGCGGAAGGCGGCGCTCCTTGACGCTGCTCAACAAGTTCTGGTCACCAAGGGCAACGCCAATGCTGCCATGCGGGACTTCGCCGCCGCGGCCGGAGTGCGCATCGGACACCTGCAGCACTACTTTCCTACGCGGGCGGACCTGATCCGCGCTGTCCTTGAGCGAAGCCTTGAACGCTCACTGCAGAGGCTTTCGGAAGAGGCCGGGCTGGACCTTGGTGCCGATGCGGCCGGAGGTCTGACGCGGGAGGATTCCCATCGACTCTTGACGGCGCTGCTGCACGAACACTCAGCGCTTGAAGACGTGAAGATGCACCTGGAGATCTGGGCCCTGGCCTCAGCAGACCAGCAAGCGGCGGCTGCGCTGAGGAGCTTCTATGGGCAGTATGCAGCGCACGTCAGCAGCGTGGTGCGGCGCGGCAGGCCAGAGTTGTCGGAGCCGGAACTCGCCGGCGTTGCTGCCGCGATCGTGAGCCTCTTCGAGGGGGCGGCTGTCACACGCTCGGATATTGCCGGCCTCCGGACAGAGCACGGAGACGGAGCCATTATCCGCGCGGCCCAATGGTTGATCCACGGACAGGAACCCACGCAGTGACTCACCTTGTGCCCACCCCGGCCCAAGTCCGCTGGCAGCAGCTCGAATTTGGCGTCTTTATCCACTACGGCATCAACACCTTCGCCGGTAAGGAGTGGAGCGACGGCACCGTTCCGGCGTCGATTTTCAACCCGACAGAACTCGACGCCGGCAGTTGGGTCCGCGCCGCGAAAGAGGCGGGTGCGAGGTACCTCGTCCTGACCGCCAAGCACCATGACGGGTTCTGCCTTTGGCCCACAGCCACCACTGATTATTCCGTTGCGTCCTCGCCGTGGCGCGACGGTCAGGGGGACGTTGTCCGCGAAGTCGCGGACGCCTGCGCAGAACATGGAATAGGGCTGGGGCTCTACCTATCCCCGTGGGACCGGAACGCCGAGTGCTACAACGATCCCGCAGCCTATGACGATTTCTACGTCCAACAGCTGACTGAGCTCTGCACAGGCTACGGTCCGCTCATGGAATTGTGGTTCGATGGCGCGGGCTCGGTGGGTCGCGAGTATGACTGGGGCAGGATCATCGCTGTTGTTAAGGAACACCAGCCTGAGGCGATGATCTTCAACATGGGCCAACCCACCATCCGCTGGGTGGGCAACGAGAATGGACTGGCGTCGGACCCCGTCAACTATGTTGTGGACCGCACCTCTGACACCCAGTACACCGAGACCAGCTCAGGGCTGCCGGCCCAACACTACTTGCCGCCGGAATGCGATGTCTCCATCCGCCGAGGCTGGTTCTGGCATCCGGACGACCAGCCAAAATCCGTGGAGCACCTGCTCGCCATTTACTACCAATCGGTGGGAATGGGCGCGAATCTCCTGCTGAACCTGCCTCCCGATAGTCGCGGACGCCTTCCTGACGAGGATTCCGCGAGGCTCAGGGAGTGGAAGCGGGAATTGGATCGTCGACTCTCCGGGGTGGTGGAAGCGTCGGTTGAAAACCACGACGGCGGAGCGACCCTCAGTTTTCCGGCTTCCGTCACGTTCAATCACCTGGACCTGGTGGAGGACCTGAGCTCGGGGCAGCGGATCCGCCGGCACGTGGTGGCTGCCGATGGCGTGGACCTTGCAGGCGGGATGACTGTTGGCAACCGTCGTATCCACCGGTTGCCGGCCACCACCGCAAGCCGGCTGCACGTGAGGTTCGGTGGTGGCGGCGACGGTGAAGGTAGCGGCGGACGCTTGGTCTCTGCGCGGGTATATACAGGTGCTCTGGATGCTGGAGTACCAGCGATCCCCGAAGGATATGAAGCCCCAACAGACGAGCCGGAGTAGTTCCTTGAGGGGCGTCTAATAATGTCGGTGCCTCCTGCCAGAGTATGGACATGGAGCGGAATCGGGAGAGGCAAGCGGGCGCAGTAGTTGCGGATGCGCTTGTTGCTGCCTCGTCTCGTGGCTTGCCGGCAAGCGCTCTTCAGCTCGGCCCCGTTCCGGCCAGCAAGGTTCCGGCCGGCCCCGTTCCGGCCAGCAAGGTTCCGGCCGGCCCCGTTCCGGCCAGCAAGGTTCCGGCCAGCCCTGTTCCGGCCAGCACCGTCAGCAGTGACTTGATCGAGCAGCTGCGTGTTCTGGAGGAGATGAAGTCCGCGATCTCCGGTTTGCAGGCGCGGGTCGCCGTGGCCTTTGACCTTGCCCAACGCGCCGAACAAGCCGAAGCCGGTGTTCCTGCGTCCGAACGCGGCCAAGGCGTGGGCGCCCAGATCGCACTCGCAAGGCTGGAATCACCCAACCGTGGATCCCGGCTACTCGGACTGGCGAAGGCACTGGTGACGGAGATGCCACGCACCCTGGCCGCACTGCAATCCGGGCAGTTGAACGAATGGCGGGCCACGCTGCTCGTAAGGGAAACAGCCTGCCTGTCGGTTGAGGACCGCTGCGCGGTGGACGAGGAACTCGCCGCGGACACCGGAACCTTTGCCGGCAAAGGCGACAAAGCGATCATTGCCGCTGCGAAGGCTGCCGCTTACCGGCGGGATCCGCGGTCGGTAGCGAGGCGTGCCAGTCGCGCCGCCGCTGAACGGACGGTCAGCCTGCGTCCGGCGCCGGACACCATGACCTACCTGACCGCGCTGCTTCCCGTTGCCCAGGGAGTGGCCGCCTACGCAGCCCTGACCCGGGCAGCTGATTCGGCCCGCGCCAGCGGTGACGCCGGCACCCGAGGCCAGGTCATGGCCGACACCCTCGTCGAACGCATCACGGGGACCCCTGGCGGGTTTTCTGGGATCAACCTGGATTTGGTCATGACCGACCGCACTCTTTTTCAGGGGGACAGTGAACCGGCCCGGCTGAAGGGTTACGGAATCGTCCCGGCCGAATGGGGAAGGGAGCTCCTCGGATTGGGGCAGGCAGTGAGCCCAGCACCGGCAGTGAGCCCAGGGCCGGCGGTGCAGGATCAGGAGCTCACTGTTTGGCTTCGTCGGCTTTACACCGCGCCGGCCTCAGGAGAACTCCTGACCATGGACTCCAAAGCACGGCTGTTCCCCACAAGGCTCCGGCGCTTCATCGAAATCCGTGACGATACCTGCCGCACCCCGTACTGCGACGCGCCCATCCGGCATATCGACCATGTGCTTCCGTGGCGCTCCGGCGGGACCACCACTGTGGAGAACGGTGCAGGGCTCTGCGAAGCCTGCAACCACACCAAAGAAAACCCCGGCTGGAACAACAAAACCGTGAACAGGGACGGACAGGGCAATCACACGCTCGAAGTCAGCACGCCCACCGGGCATACCTACCAATCGAAAGCCCCACCCCTGCCCGGGCATCGGCCCTCCAGAACGTAGGCACAGGCTCCGTTGGGGCTCTGAAAAACTTTTTCAAAAAACCTTGTACCCCGCGTAACCCTTTGGCGTGCCGTGACGATTACGTCTTTGAAAGGGCCGAGCTGGAATTTGTCCCCCATCATGTTCCAGCTCGGCTCTTCCTTGTCTCCAGGGTGTTTGTCGGGCAAGCGGGTCCTTCCACGGAAGGGCAGATAGAGCAGTTACCCTTGGTGGGGTCGTCCGTTGGTGACAAGCGGACGTCCAGACCCAAGCAACGGACCTGCCGCCAACCGAAAGCCTCATTTCTGTGACCGACGCATTGACCGATGAAGTGCTTCAGGCGCTCAAGGGCAATAACGCGGAACTGTTCGGCGCCGTCTACCAGGCATATGCCGGTCAGGTTCTGGGCTATCTGACGGCCAAAGGTGTGTCAGATCCGGAAGCAGTCACGCAGGACGTGTTCCTGGCCGTTCTACCCCGACTGGATGGCATCAACGGTGGGGTCCACGGCCTCCGGACTTTCGTTTTCTCGGTGGCACATGCCCGCATGGTGGATGAGCACCGGAAGCAAAGCAGGTCGCCCGAACAGCACGAGTTCGAGGCTGAGCGGGATACACGGGAAGCGAGTTCGGCCGAGGCCGAAGCCATGGGTCGCTTGGCACCGTATGAGGTCATGGCGCTGTTGGACCACCTCGGGGCCGAGCAGCGGGAGGTTCTGACGCTTCGCATTGTGGCAGGCCTGACCGTTGACCAGGTTGCCGAGATCATGGGGAAATCCGCTGGTGCAGTGAAGCAACTGCAGCGGCGGGCACTCATAACGCTCCGTGAGCTTTCGGCAGTGAAGGAATACGTGTCGCCATGACATATAGGGATAGTGAACGCGAAGCGATGGTGGACGAGCTGCTGCTCGACGTTGATCTGGTCGACGCCGCTGACATCCGGCAGGCGCTGCTCTCCATGGGTTCCTTCGCCAACCTTGAAGCCCCAACGCCGGGACCGGAGCTCTCCGCCATGCTGGCTGGTCCGCATGATGAAGTCAGCAAACGCCGCTGGAGGCACAAGCACCGAACGGCAGTAGTAAGCGTAGCCGTGGTGGCAGCAATGGGCCTCGGCGTCAGCGGGGTTGCCGCCGCCAGTTCCGGGTTCACCCGGAACCCCTCCTTCATCGATGAACTCCTGGGCAACTACAGTCCGCAGCCGGCAGCCGCGCCCGTACTGCCGGTTCCCGACGCACCGCGCGTCACCACGGAACCTGCTCCGGTGGTAGATCCTGCAGCGGTTCCGCCCATCCCCGCAGCTTCATCCATTCCCGTACCCGGCAGTGCAGCACCTGCGGAAACACAGGCACAGGCACAGGCACAGGCAGCGGCACCCACCGAGGCCCTGGCTCAACCACAGGCACCCGCAGCACAGGCACAGCCGCCGGTACCCTCAGTGGTTCAACCTCCCGCCGATGCCCCGCCGAGCAACGTCGCCCCAAACCCTGCCCGCAGCCCGCAGGCAGAGCCGGGCCCGGCCAAAGACGAGAAGCAACAAGCCGCCAAGCCTGATGCTTCGACGCAGGATGCCGGGAAGCCCGCGAAGCCCTTGCCCGGAGTGGAAGGTAATAGGCCCGGACACGTGCCTCCAGGGCTGATCAACCAACGGGCCGAAGAGCAGTTCCAAGGCGGCGTCGACAAGTGGAAGCAGTGGCTTAAGCGCGGCGACCACTAGGCTTGGGTCATGATGCATGTCAACGATCCGGCCGTCGTCGAGCGGTTGATGCGAACCAAAGGCACCTGGGCCGTCGTGGGCCTTAGCACCAACCAATGGCGCTCCGCGTATGACGTCTCGCTCTATGTCAGGGACACCATGGGCATGGAGATCATTCCCGTCAACCTCAAGGGCGAGGATGTGCACGGCGAAAAGGGGTACAAGAACCTTGCTGACATTCCCGAGGCCAAGCACCCCATCGACGTTGTTGAATGTTTCGTTAATTCCCAGCGCGTAGGCGCGGTAATAGATCAGGCGATTGCGATAGGCGCCAAGGCCGTGTGGCTGCAGTTGGGCGTCTTCGACGACGACGCCGCACAGCGCGCACGCGAAGCCGGACTGGACGTGGTGGTCAACTCGTGCCCGGCACGTGAAGGCTGGCATTACGGCCTGTAATTCGAGGACGGATTCATCTGCTAGATTTCAGCTGAATCATTTCTTGAGTCTTGGGGGACAGCCATGTTCGGCGGCCATTCTGCGGTGCGTATTTCCACTCCCAGCAGACGGGCCGTCTTTGGTGTTTTAGGTGCTTCCGTGGTGGCAGGGTTGACGGCTTGCACTGCCGCTGAAGGCGCTGAAACCACTCAAAGCGCTGGAACCACTCAAGGCGCTGGAACCGCTCAACGCTCGACGCCGGCGCTGACGCCGACTGCCGCTGCCGAGTCGCCCGGGGTTCCGGCCGCATCCGCGTCCCCGACGCCCACCCCCACGCCCACCAAACGCATCCGGCGCACTTTCATCCCGGATTACCAGCTGCCGCCGATCGTTGGTGGCCTGGCTCCGGTGATCACCAAAATCGAGACCAAGCACCCGGTGGTGTTCCTGACCATCGATGACGGCAACATCAAAACACCGGAGTCGATCAAGCTCATGGCGGAGTACGACTATCCGTCGTCACTGTTCCTCACCAAGGACACCGTCGCGGACAACCCGGCGTTCTTCAACGCGTTCAAAGCCCAGGGCAGCTTGATCGAGAACCACACGGTGACCCACAACATCAACATGGTGCGGCAGTGGGGTTACCAGCAGCAGCTGAACGACATGGTGGGCATGCAGGAGTACGCGTTGCAGCACTATGGGCGCCGTCCCACACTGTTCCGGCCGCCGGGAGGCGCATATTCCAATGTGATGCGCCAAGCTGTGGCTGACGCCGGCATGAAGGCGATCATTACGTGGGAGGCGAAAGCAAACGCCGGGAAGATGGACTACCAGGTGGGCAACGCATTGCGTCCCGGCGATATTGTCCTCATGCACTTCCGGGCCGAGTTTGCAGCCGACCTCGCTGCTTTCCGCGCCGCCCAGTTGGCGGCGGGACTGGAAGTGGTGCTGCTGGAGGACTTCCTCGGCGTGGCATAGGCGTAGCATCAGCGTGGCCCCTCGCTCGGAGCACCAGTAGGCTCTCCCCATGGACGTTCCCACCCTCCGCGCCATTTGCCTGGGCTTTCCCGGCGCGTTCGAAGACTTCCCGTTCGGGCCTGAAACCTCCGTGTTCAAGGTGCGTTCCGCCGTCGCCGGTGGTTCGCGTCAAGAGGCCAAGATGTTCGCACTGTCCAGTATGGATCCGGAGAACTGGTCCGTAAGCCTCAAGTGCGAGCCCGCGTTGGCCGAGCAACTCAGGGCAGCGAACCCCGAGATCACCGGTGCCTGGCATATGAACAAGACCCATTGGAACGGCGTTCGCTTGGATGGAACACTGCCCGACGACATGATCCGGGACATGGTGGAGGATTCCTATGACCTGGTGGTGGCCACTCTGAGCCGCCGGCAACAGGAGCAACTCGGCTGGGCCAGGCTCGCTAAACCGCAAGGCAACTGACACGCCCGCAAACCCCCTCCCCACGGCGCTGACATGGGACTAGATTGATACTGCATACCTAAAGACCTCAGCCATGCGCTGGTCAGGAGCGGTTTGATGCTGGATCAGAAGACACTGGACCACCTTTGGAACTTTCGCGATCCGGCAGCCTCCGAGGCGACGTTCCGCGCCGCGATGAGCGAGAAAGCTTACGACGCCGACGAACGCGCCGAGTTGGCAACCCAGCTTGGGCGGGCCATCAGTTTGCAGGGCCGCTTCGAAGAAGCCGACGCCCTTCTGGACAACATTGACGACGACGAGCCAACCGTGGGCGTGCGTATCCTCCTTGAGCGCGGGCGGGTTTTGAACGCCGGCGGACGAGGCGCCATGGCTGTGCCTCTCCTGGAACAGGCGGCCGAGTTGGCGGACCATCTTGGTGAGGAATTCCTGGCCGTCGATGCCCTGCACATGCTCTCGATCGCAGATGCTGCGAACGCCGAGGTTTGGATGCGCAGTGCACTGGAATATGCCTCCACGGCCCATGATGAGCGAACCAAGCGATGGATGATTGCTTTGCACGCAAGCCTCGGCGAGTTACTGCAGGGTAAAAAGCGGCTCACCGAAGCCTTGGTGGAGTACCAATTGGCCGAACAATGGGCGGAACGACTGGGAACTGAGCGGCAGAGGGTCATGGCCCGGGATGCGATAACGGAGTGCGGAAAAGCTCTCGCAGAAGGTCCGTAGGAAGATCACGCTTTGACAAATGTTGATCGAAACTGCCGAGAAAGATTGATTTTCGATCATTCGTGGTGAATTATGTCACAGAAGGTTGGTGCTGCCAGAGTGCCAACCCAGACTGTCCGACTGAACGGCTTTCCTGCCGCAACAGTCTGACACTACGAGTCACTGGAGGGTTTAGAAATGAACGTTCAGCACCAGTCCGTCGGTCGCCGTGGATTCCTGCGCGGAGCACTCGCAGCAGCAGTGCTCGTGCCCATGGGGGGAACCATTGCTTCCTGTGCCGCGGGTGGCGGCGGCACTACCACCGGCCCCACGGGCACTGTTTCCGACACCAACCCGTTTGGCATGGCGGAAAAGGCAACCCTCGACGCCGTGATCTTCAAGGGTGGCTACGGCATCGACTACGTCGAGTTCGCCGGCAAGATCTTTGAAAAGACCCACGAGGGTTCCACGGCCAAGATTTCACCGTCCACGGACATCGCGCAGGAGCTTCAGCCGCGCTTCGTCGGTGGCAACCCGCCGGACCTCATCGACAACTCCGGGGCCAAGGCCATTGGCTTCAGCACCATCCTGGCCCAGCTCGAGGACCTGACCCCCCTTGTAGAGGCCAAGAACCTCGAAGGCAAGGTCATCAAGGACACCCTGTACACCGGCGTACTGGCTCCAGGCACCTTCGACGGCAAGCTTGCCGCCCTGAACTACGTGCTGACTGTGTTCGCCATGTGGTACTCGGATTCCCTGCTCAAGGAAAACGGCTGGACACTGCCGAAGACCTGGGATGAGATGTACACCTTGGGCGAGCAGGCCAAGGCCAAGGGCAAGTACCTGTTCGTGTGGGGCAAGGAAGCTGCCACGTACTACCAGGAAATGGCGATTGCCTCCGCAATCAAGGAGGGCGGCGACGAAGTCCGCATCGGCTTGGAAAACCTCACGGCCGACTCGTGGTCCCACCCCGCTATCCAGTCCGTTTTCACGGCACTGGACAAGATCGTCAAGGCCGGCTTCTTCAAGCCGGGCGGCTCCGGCACCCAGTTCACGGCAGCCCAGGCACAGTGGACCAACGCCCAGGAGGCCGTGTTCTACCCGTCGGGTTCCTGGATCGAAAACGAAATGAAGGACCAGACCAAGGCTGGCTTCAACATGATGGGTGCTCCCGTACCCACTGTCAGCGCCAGCCCCAAGCTGCCGTACACGTCCCTCCACAGCGCTGCAGGCGAGCCGTTCATTGTTCCGTCGCAGGGCAAGAACGCAGCCGGTGGCAAGGAATTGCTCCGCATCATGCTGTCCAAGGAAGCTGCAACGAACTTCGCCAAGACCAAGCTTGCTCCCACCATCGTCAAGGACACAGTCCCGGCCGACGGATTCGGTTCCACGGCGCTGGTCTCGCAGACCAAGTTGCTCGCTGACGCTGGTGAGGACATCTTCACGTGGAACTTCATTGACCTCTACGGAACCAACAAGGATCAGCTGGTTGTCTGGAACAGCTTCCTGGACGGCAAGTCGGACGTTGCAACCCTCACCTCCGCGCTGCAGAACATCTCCGACAAGGTCCGCAACGACAGCTCGGTCAAGAAGATCGAAGTGAAGTGACTTCAGTGAAAACTCAGCAGAGCCGGAGCGACGACGGGCTGACCGCCGTCGTTCCGGCCACGGCTCCGCAGCAAGTGGTTAAGCGGCGTCGGAAGCCGTTGACGTGGGACAAGGTCAGCTTCTTCGCGGTGTTCCTCGGACTACCGCTGGCGATCTACCTTTTGTTCGTGATTTGGCCTTTCGTTCAGGCGTTTGGATACTCGTTGACCGACTGGTCAGGTTTTTCGCCTACCCAGAACTTCATCGGTCTGGAGAACTACGCCAAGATCTTTACGGACGACATTTTCATGAAGGCCATGGGGAACAACATCCTCCTGGTCATCTTCCTCCCGATCATCACTATCATCCTCAGCCTGGTGCTGGCGTCCTTGGTGACGGTTGGCGGGAGCAGCAAAGGCCAGATCAAGGGCCTTCGGAATTCCAGTTTCTACCGTGTTGTGTCGTTCTTCCCGTACACCATCCCGGCGATCGCCATCGGCATCATGTGGGGTCAGATTTACGACCCCTCCGGTGGCCTGCTGAACGGCATCCTCACAGGGCTCGGCTTTGACCAGTTCAAGGACTTTGCCTGGCTGGGTGACAAGAACACGGCCATGATTGCCACTATGTTCGTGATCGTCTGGGGCTTTGTTGGCTTCTACATGGTGCTCTTTGTTGCCGGTATCAAAGGCATTCCTGCCGAGCTCTTCGAGGCCGCGAGGATCGATGGCGCCGGTCGCTTCCGCACCGCAGTGTCCATCACCATCCCTTTGATTCGGGACAACATCCAGACTGCCTACATCTACATGGGCATCCTGGCGTTGGATGCCTTCGTTTACATGGCAGCCCTCAACTCGGGCGGTGGCCCGGACAACTCCACGCTGGTCATGGCGCAGCAGCTGTTCTTCACCGCATTCAGCAAGGGCCAGTTCGGACTGGCGAGTGCGATGGGCGTCGTACTGGCCGTTGCCACGCTGATCTTCTCCGGATTGGTCTTCCTGGTCAACCGGCTCACCGGCGGCGATAAGGATGTGAGCCTGTAATGACTACCAAAGTCTCAACTCCGGAAATGAAGTCATTGCACTTCCAGCCGCGGACCCCGGCAACAACCACGGGCGACAAAGTGGTGGGAGCGGTGTCGCACACCGCCCTGACCATCTGGACCCTGATCGTCATTCTTCCTTTGCTGTGGACTTTCATGTCCTCCTTCAAGACGTCCAGCGAGATCTTCGCCTCGCCGTTCGCCTTGCCGGCTGAATGGAAACTGGATAACTACGTCAAGGCCTGGAGCGAGGCAGGCATCGGATCTGCCTTCCTTAACTCCGTGCTGGTTGTGGCTGTCGCACTGGTGATCGTCATGGTCCTCGGCGCCATGTGTGCCTACGTCCTGGCCCGCTACACCTTCCGGGGCAGCCGGGCGATCTACTACCTGATGCTCGCTGGACTGACGTTCCCGATCTTCCTGGCCATGGTGCCGTTGTTTTTCGTCCTGAGGAACATGGGGCTCCTGAACACCCTGCCGGGCCTCATCCTGGTGTACGTGGGCTTCGCGCTTCCGTTCACGGTGTTTTTCCTGTTCTCCTTCTTCAAGTCGCTGCCGCACGAAATCACCGAAGCAGCAGCCCTCGATGGAGCAGGGGAGTGGCGGACGTTCTTCCAGGTCATGTTGCCGATGGCAAAGCCGGGCCTCGCCTCGGTTGCCATCTTCAACTTCCTGGGGCTGTGGAACCAGTTCCTCATTCCGGTGTCCATCAACGCCGCCGGTCCTCGCGTCCTGTCCCAAGAGCTCGCGGCCTTCGCTGGACAGATGGGTTACGCAGTAGATTACGGCGCGCTGTTCGCAGCCGTCAGTGTCACCGTCATTCCAGTGCTCATCGTCTACGTGATCTTCCAGCGCCAGCTGCAGGGTTCCGTATCGCAGGGCACGTCAAAGTAGTACAACCGAGCCAAAACAGCGTTCGACGGCGGTCCTCACCTAAACGGTGGGGGCCGCCGTCGGGCGTTAAAGGCAGTGACAGAATGGAACGGATTCTGTAATGCAACGAAAGGAAGCAGCCCGTGATCTTTATTGTGGTCAAGTTCAACGTCAAGCCCGAGTGGTCCGAGCGCTGGATGGACCTGGTGGCCGACTTCACCGAGGCGACCCGCGCAGAGCCCGGCAACTTGTGGTTCGACTGGTCCCGCAGCGTGGACAACACGAACGAGTTCGTCCTGGTGGAAGCTTTCCAGGACGACGCCGCGGAGGCCCACGTCAATAGCGATCACTTCAAGAAGGCCATGGCAGACATGCCGCAGGCACTGGTGGAGACCCCGCACATCATCAGCCGCCAGTTCGAAGGCAGCGGCTGGGACCGCATGGGTGAACTGACCATCGCGTAGCGGCTGTACCGCATCCACCCACTTTGGAAGCAAACCGCCCCCGACACACCTTCAAAAAGGCGTGTCGGGGGCGGTTGTGATTCAAAGAAGGTCGTGGTGGCACAGGCCCGTGACCGTACTACTCAGAACATCCAGGGGATCTCCGCATGGCCGAAGTCGCTGAACGAGCCGAAGCGGCCCGCCTTGAACGCCAGCACCTCGCCGTCCCTGTCCCGGCACGTGGTGACCTGCCCGAAGAAGACTTGGTGATCGCCGACGTCGTACTGCTGCACAACGGTGCAGTCCGCCTGGGCGAGGGCGCCCTTGATCACGGGAAGGCCGTTGTCGGTGATGTCGAAGTCTCCGTCGCCGAAGCGGTCGCCGCCGCGGACTGCGAACCGCCGTGCCACCGACTCCTGCTTGGCGCCGAGGATGGACACGGCGAACTTGCCGCTCTCCATCAGGGCTTCGCCGGTCCGGGTACCGAAGTTCAGCGAAATCATCAGGATGGGTGGCTCCAAGCTGATGGAGGTCAGCGAGCTGATGGTCATCCCATATTGCTCGTCCTCATGCTGGGTGGTGACCACGGCGACGCCCGTGAGGAAGCGGCCCATAGCGCGGCGCATCCCCATGGCGTCGGGGATGGTGAAGGCTGGTGCCAGGCTCATGTCAGTTGCTCCGCTCCGCTGGTGTCGGCTCCGTGTAATACCGAACTTCGAACATTTTGGCTCCGTTCTCCGAAACCCATGGCCCGTGTTCCATGCCCGGCGGACGGGTGGCCCAGTCGCCGGCTTTGAAGGTCCGGCCTAGGCGCTGGTCCACGAACGAGCCCTCAAAGATGAAGACTTCTTCCCAGAAATCATGTGTGAGGACGCCGTTGGGTGAGGTGTCGGTGCCGGGCTCGAACTTGAGGATGCGCGTGACGCTGTCGTTGTCCGAATCCCTGGCGAGGATGGCCTCGGACAGGCCTTCGATGTGCGGGTTGCAGGGTGCGAAGTCCACCGACGATACGGGGGTGAACTCGAATTCCGGCTTTGCCATGGTCAGATCCCTTCCGATTCGGTGGCGCTCGCGATGCTGTAGGACCCCAGGAAGGTGTCCAGCTCTGCCACCAGGGCGTCGTAGCCGTAGTTGCGGTACGTGTAAGCGCCTCGGACCACGAACGGTGCACCGGCGTAGAACATTTCGTACTGCTGGTGGCGTCCGGCGAATTCGGAACCGATGATGTCCCAGGCAAGCTTGAAGAGCTTCACGCGCTCCTCGCTGGTAACGCCGGGGGACTGGACGTAGCGTTCCATGTCCGGGCGGGTCACGCTGCTGGTCATGTCGGCGATGCTGGACGGCAGCTGCAGGACGCCGCCACCCACCAGGTCGCGGAGGATCGAGATCACGCGGGGGTACGTCTCGGACTGTAAGCCCATTGCCCCGTACAGTGCGCTCTTCCCCGGAACGCGCATGCCGGCGTCGTCCGTTGTTGCCGTGTATTCGGCGGCGAGGACGGCCGATTCAACCGACTGCACAATTGCGGCGAGCTCGCCCAGCTTCTCCTGGACGCCGGGGATCTTGTCCGTGCCGTTCACCTGAGTGACCTTGCGGGCCACCGACGCGATGAACTTCAGCTTGGTGGAGAACCGGATTTGTGCCTGCCAGTTACCCAGGGCATGGGCGCCGGTGTCGAAGAATTGGCGGCGGAGGGTGTCGATGTTCCGGTTGATGAACACGCGGTCCCATGGGATGAGCACGTCGTCGAACACAACCAAGGCGTCGGGCTCGTCGTAGTGGCTGGTGAGCGGGTAGTCGAAGTCGCTGGTTGCGGCGGGCGCGAACGGGCGGCGGCAGTAGAGCTTCAGGCCGTCGGTGGCCACAGGGATGGCGAAGCTGACCGCGAAGTCAACGTCGTCCGGGCCAAGCGGCTTGATGCAGGTGACAAAGACTTCGTCGGCGATCGCGGCACCTGTGGCGAGCATCTGGGAACCGCGGACAATAATGCCCTCCTCGGTTTCCCGCACGACGCCGACCTGAAGGTATTCGCCTTCCCAACCGGACGCTGTGGTTGCGCGCGAGACCTGCGGGGGAATGATCGCGTAGGAAAGGTACAGGTTCTCGGAGAGGATCTTCTTGTAGTACCGCTCCACGTTGCCGGCGAAGTCCCGCTCGTCGTTCTTGAAGACGTCCGGGTGGGAGCCGAAGGCGGCGAAGAAGGTACCAACATGGTCCGGGCTGCGGCCCACCCAGCCGTGCGTGTGCTTGGCCCACTTCTCGATCGCCTGACGGCGCAGGACCAACTCTTCCTGCGTGCGGGGAGCTGCGAACGTGCGGTTGGCAGGCCCGTCGATTTCCTCGGAATGGAACTGCATTCCATTCTCGGGATCAGCTGCGATGTCGAACAGCTCGGCCATGGTCCGGGCAACGTTCGCGAAGGCCGGGTGTTCCAGGACGTTGCCGACAACCTCGCCGTCGAGGATCACCGACCGGCCATCGTTCAGGGACTTCAGGTACTCTTTTCCGGTCCTCATCAGAGTGAGCCTTTCTTGATTTTGTAGTTATGTTCAATGGTGGTCCCATTCGGGAAGGAGAGCTCCAACTTCCAGGAAGTTCCATCCACAAACTTTCCGTTCAGCAGCGGCAGGGTGCCGCCGAGGCACATGAAGTCTGCGTCGCCGATGTCGGTGCGGGCCAAAAGGCGCTCGACGACGTCGGCCGGCTTGCGCAGGCCGCTCAACGAACCTTCCTGGTACAGGGTTCCGTCAACCCACGAGCGCGCGGTGCATGTATCGAGGTCGAGGTCCTCCAAGGATTCGACGGCGATAACCTCGCCTGCGACGGGCTTGGGGCATGCGCGCTTCGAATCGCCAATGTCCCGGGCTTCGATGTCGCGGTCCGTGTGGTCAGAGCCGATGCCGAGGTAGTACTGGCCGTTGTGGCGGATGTAGAGGGGTTCGATCTCACCGGAGGTCAGGTTCTCCGACGTGTCATGCTCCCCGGAAGTTTCGAACAGGTCCGAGTCCATCCGGTAGAACATGGGAACCTCTGGCGGCGGAGCTACGCCTATGGCTGCCAATTCGTCGATGTGGTGCTGGACTGCCTTCGGATCCCGGCCGGTGTAACCAGCCACTACTCCGTGGAAATCCGAGACCACGATTGTCTGGTCCGTGCCCACCACCCTGAAGGTGAGTGGGACTTGCCTTGTTGTTTCCATTCCGTCTCCTTGGAGGGCTTCTGAACGTTCTTGGGGTCTAAACGGTGAGTGTGTTGTAGGCGGGGAGCCGGTCTCCGATGACAGGGAATTCGCTGCGGACGGCGTCCACTTGCAGGGGATCGATGTCCACCATCAAGACGGCCTCGTCGGAGTCCGCTTCGGCGAGGACAGTGCCGGATGGGTCCACCACCCTGCTGTGCCCGCCAAGTGCCACACCTTCCTGGGTTCCTGCGGCGTTGCACGCGATCACGAAGATCTGGTGCTCCAGCGCCCGGGCAGTGGTGAGCAGGCGCCAGTGTTCCCGTCGGGCTGCCGGCCAGGCCGCGGGGACTATGACGATCTCCGCACCGCGTGTGCTCAGCTCCATCCACAGGCCAGGGAAGCGGAGGTCGTAGCAAGTGATGCCGGCAACGGATCCGAACGGCAAAGGAACCACGGGAAGCGAGGATCCGGCTGTGAGCAGGCTGGCTTCCTTGGACTTGTAGCCGAACACGTGGATCTTCCGGTAGGTGTGGACCACGCTGCCGTCCGGCCCCAGCAGGATGGAGGTGTTGCTGAGCTGCCCGTCCTGGCCGGCCTCGATGATGCTGCCGAGGTGGAGGTATACGCCCAGATCCGCCGCTACCCGTGAGCACATGGAGACGGTGGGACCGGTAAGCGTTTCGGCCAATGCCTCGTACTCGTCGAAGTGGAAGTAGCCGGCGCTCCAGAGTTCAGGGAGCACGATGAGTTCGGCGCCGTTGATCCCGCGGAGAATCGCTTCGACACGATCAATCCGGTCCTCGCGGGTTTCGGAATCCGGGCTGGCCACCTGGACGAGTGCGATTTTCATGCTTGTTCCTTCTCTTTGCTGGTCGGCTCGTCCAAATCGCTCAGCTTCAGGCCCTTGGTTTCCTTGGCGAACATCACCGAAACCATGGAGATCAAGCCCATGGCGGCGAGGTAGATGCCGATCGCATAGCCGGTTCCGAAAGCGCTGTAGAGTGCCAGGGCGATGATCGGGGACAAGGAACCGGCGATCAGCGACGCCAGGTTGTAGGACACCGAGGTACCGCTGTACCGGACGTCCGTGGGGAAGAGTTCCGAGAAGAAGGCGCCGATCACCGAGCTGTAGGCCGCGAAGATCAACAGGCCTCCGACGGCTGCGGCGATGATGCCCCACACTTGGCCCGTGTTCAGGAGGAAGAAGAACGCGAAGGCCCACACCATGGTGGCAATCGAGGCGCCAATGAGGATGGGTTTCCTGCCTACCTTGTCCGCGTAGATCGCCAGGATGGGAATGGCGACGACGGCCACGCCTTGGCCGATCATGACGGCGGTAAGGCCTGTCTGCCTCTGCAGTCCCATGATTTGGGTGACGTAGGTGATGATGAACAGCGAGTAGATGTAGAAACCCGCGTTCTCGCCCATCCTGCTGCCGGTGGCGATGAGGATTTCGCGCCAGTTGCGGCGGAACAGGATGGTCAGCGGCATCTTCCGTTCCTTGTTGCCTTCGGCTTCGCGCTTCCGCTGTGCTTCCTTGAACAGTGGGGTTTCCTGCACGTAGAGCCGCAGGATGAGGCCAATGACCACCAGCAGGGCAGACAATCCGAACGCGATGCGCCAACCCCACGCCAGGAACTCGCTCTCCGGCATGGTGGCGGCGAGGATGGCCAGGACGCCGGCGGCCATCAGGTTGCCGAGGGGCGGTCCCATATTGGGCCAGGAAGCCCAGAAGGCACGACGGGTGCTCTCGTTGCTGTGCTCCGAGACGAGGAGAACGGCTCCGCCCCACTCGCCGCCAAGCGCAAACCCCTGAATCAGGCGGAGCAGGAGGAGGAGCAAGGGTGCTGCGAGGCCGATGGCAGCGTATGAGGGAATGAAGGCAATGAGTGTGGTGGCTACGCCCATGAGCATCAGGCTGGCCACCAGGGTTGCGCGGCGGCCGTGCTTGTCGCCGAGATGGCCCAGCACTATGGCCCCGATGGGGCGGGCCAGGAAGCCGGCCGCGAACGTTCCGAGTGCCAGCATGGTGCCCACCAAAGGATCGTCGGTGGGGAAGTAGAGCTTGTTGAATACCAATGCGGCGGCGGTGCCGTAGAGAAAGAAGTCATACCATTCCACCGCGGTGCCGGCCAGGCTTGAAGCGGCCACCACGGGCAGGCTTGAGTGCTTCTGTTGCCTCAGTTCTGCTTTCTTCAATTCGGTCATTCTGGAGGTCCTTTGCGATGGGGAGCGGCGGGCTGCCGGTGGAACCGGTGGCCGGGGCTCCCAGGAAATTGGGGTCTTTCCGGTGCGTGAGCGGAGTCACTGAACTTCACTGTAGACGGGTTGTATACAACCTGTCTATAGTTAGGGGAGAAGTTTTTCGGGACGTCCGGAACATCCGGAATGCAACTCGTATACTGTGGGCTTCGCGAGAAAGGCTCTGCATGATCCAGATGACCCCCGCTGCACGGTCGCAGCCAGAAGTGGCCTACCAATGGATGAAAAGCTTCATCTCAGCCCTGCCAAGGGAGGAAGAAACCTTCCTGAACGAGGCGGTCCTGGCCAAGACCACCGGTACGTCACGTACGCCCGTGCGCGAGGCATTGCTGCGCCTCGAAGCTGAAGGGTTCGTCAAACGGATCCCGCACAAAGGCGCTTTCGTGCCCCCCATCTCCGACCCCGACGTCCGGGCTATCCTGCAGGCCAGGTCCGTGGTGGAGAAATGGGCGGTCTCGGCACTGGAGAGCATGCTGGATGCCCAGATCGACGCATTCCAGCGCGTCATTGACCAGCAGCAGGAAGCCAAGGATGATCCCGCCCGGTTCATCGAACTGGATACCGAGTTCCACACCCTCATGGTCCGTGCCGGAGGTAATCCCGTCCTTGCCGATTTCTACGCTTCGCTCCGGCAAAAGCAACTCAGGATCGGCGTCAAGGCAGTAAGCCAGCAAACGGACCGCGCAGGGGATGTCCTCAGGGAGCACCAGCTCATTGTGGATGCGCTGCGCAGCCGCAGCCTGGATGCGGCACACCAAGCGATCGACGCCCACCTGAACTCAACGCGCCTGGCGGTCATCGGCTATTAGTCCTCGCTGTGCAGCTCCCGGTGCCGTGCGCTGAGCAGCTCAAACTCAGGCCGGGCAGCCACGAACCGTTCAACGGCGTCGAGCACTTGCTGAAGATGCGCGTGGTCCGGTGCCACCACAGCGGCGCCAACCAGCGCCCGTCGGTGCTGGTCCTGAAGCCCGGTTTCCGCAGCAGAAACATCGAAGCGCCGCTTCAGTTCGGCCACCAAGGGCCGTACGAGCGAGCGCTTCTCCTTCAGGCTATGGACATCGCCCAAGAGGACGTCGAACTCAATCCAACCGATCCACATGGTTCATTATCGCCGCAAACCAAATCTTGTACCGATAGCGCAAGATCCTTTACTGCGTTCGAGGCAGGTCTCGCGTGGTCTTCAAGGATTCCTGTTTCGGAATCTGACCTCAACCACCCCGTCGCTCTGACGAAGTTCCGCGCGGGACTGGTCGCCTTCTATCCGACACAGATGACCTCATGCTGAGCGTAGCGGGAACTCGGACGCATTCGTCAGTCGGAAAACGTGCTGGACCACCTGCTGCACTTATCCACAGCCTAGATTTGAGTGATTTGTACCTTGCGAATTCAGCCCATATCATGCTCGCCTTGTGAAGGTAAAAGTACAATCTGCCGATCATTGACTAGAAAGTCCGGCGCTGTGGCGCGAGGGCTATATTCTGTTGTTCGGATGTTCTCGAAGATCGACTTGTGTGGGCCCCCACGCCCAATCTGACTTTCCCCATAGGATGACCAATTGGGGACAACATATGGTGACCATTAGGGAATATGTAGATCTTCTACATGCGGCTGGCTGGGCTGACGTTGATGCAGAGGATTGGACTGACGATTTGGTTGCATCGCAGCGTTACGGACTAGCAATTCTAGATGCTGAACGAGGCAGCATTGTCGAGAGGTATGGTGAAGCCGTCCACCGATCATTGGTGGATCGGTGGACGGCTAAGTTGGTAAACTCGACGTCCGGGCAACTCTCGTGGATGGCACTAACTGCTCGGAAGCCTGGGTGAAGATCTCAAACGCCTAGGGGCCGAGAATTAATGAGATACCTCCGAAGGGCTTCCAGGAACTTAGTGGTTTCCTTTTCGGTTCCAGCTGTCACCCGAAGGTAACCCTCAGGTCCAAGTTCGCGAACCAATACACCGTGTTCCAGAAGTGCTGTCCAGCATTCACGCCTATCTTGCAGACCACCGAACAGTACAAAGTTTGCATCTGAGGGCACTGGTGACAGTCCCATACCTGCTAGTTCAGTGACGATTCTGTCACGTTGCTCTTTGATCCGGTTGACGTCTTTGAGCAGAGCGGCGGCGTTGTGGAAAGCGGCTATCGCCGCCGCCTGTGTCAACGCAGAGAGGTGATATGGCAGGCGTACCAAGCGCATGGCATCAGCCACTTGCGGCGCTGCGGCAAAGTAGCCGACTCGTGCGCCGGCCAAGGAGAACGCTTTCGACATCGTCCGGGTAACGATCAGCCGCTGACGCCCTTCCAATAGACGCAAAGCTGTCTTCTCAGGGGTGTGGGAAAACTCGGCATATGCTTCATCCACTACGACGATTGTTGACGATGGCTCGCCAGCTTCGTAGATGGCTTGGACTACGCCATCTTCCAGTGAGGTTCCCGTGGGGTTGTTGGGCGACGAGAGCAGTACGATGGCCGGTTGGTGGTGCTCAACGGCTGCTACGGCCCCATCGACATCAATGGAAAAGTCATGGCCCCTGTTCATGGCTATGAATTCAGTGTCCACGCCCCCCGCAAGGATCGGGTACATCGGGTAACTGGGTACGAATGTCAACAATGATCTGCCGGGGCCACCGAATGCCTGAAGGATGTGGTGGAGCACTTCATTAGATCCGTTTGCTGCCCAGATATTTTCGTGGGTCAGGTCATGTCCGAGATAGGCGGCCATCGCTTCACGAAGTGAAGTGAACTCGCGGTCTGGATAGCGATTCAAGTCCGAGAGGATTCCAGCGATCTCCGTCGAGATAGACTGCTGGACAACGGGTGGCAATGAATGCGGATTCTCATTCGTGTTCAGCGCCACAGGCACTTCAATCTGTGGGGCTCCATAGACCTCCCGCGCTCGAAGAGATTCGCGCAGCGGAAGACTGTTGAGAAGGTCATTTCGTCGCATCATTTTCCAAACCTATCATTTGGTCATTTCAGCGAAGAGACTTAAGTGTCGTCCTGTTGTCCACAACAAAGCGATACGTGTTTAGGGCTAATGGAATTCAAGTGCTGAACTGTCGCATTGGACGGTTAGGCGCAATTGACCAGCTGAATCTTAACTGCATCGTAAGGCGGCGGACACGGTGAGGTGGTCGGTACCTAACGATTTCAGAGAATCAGTAATCCAACATCCAGTCTGACAAATATGGGGTACATCCAACGTTGCCCACTTGGACATAGGCCGGCAGTCCATCGGTACCGACCGCTTTAGGCGAGGGTGTCCAGGACATACCCGGCCGGGTTGCTGTTGATCTCGCCGGCTCACCCTCGGCAAGTTGTCTTGATCGACTGGTAGAGGTGGGACCACAAACGATCTTGAGCAAATCCTGAGCAAATGCCGCATCGAGGTTGAGAAAGCCCCGCGACACTGGACTCAAAGGCAGAATGATGACCAGCTGAGGGGGTTGGACATGGTGCTCGATGCGTTCTCGGTAAGGGTTGCGCTTGGCGTAGTCACTGTCACACTCTTGCTGCTGTTCTGCGCCTCATTCCACCGCACACGCTCGCCGTACGCAGGCTGGTGGAGCCTGGCTTTGCTCGAGTTCATGGTGGGAAACGCGGCGTTCCTCCTCAACGGAACTCCCCACCAGCTGTGGGCCAACCCCTTGGGTAACGTCCTTGTGGTGGCTGGAGCCTTCAGCGTCTGGGCCGGAGCGAAGACCCTGAGGAACCGGAAAGCCGCACCATGGCAGTTGGCGCTTGGACCGGCCGTCACTGCGGTCGCGTCGTTCCTGGAAAACCCGGGAAACAATGTTTGGTCGGGCGGCCTGGTCTATCTGGCCATGATGACCCTGGGCATAGCACTTGCAGCGTATGACCTCTGGTTTATCAAGTCCTCGCACTCGCAAGTCCACAAAGCCCTGTCCGTGGCCGCGGGTATGTTGGCCGTCTACTACTTGTGCCGCTGGGTGGTCTACGCATTCGAAGGGCCGGCCAGTTACACGTTCCGCACCTACTTCGGACCCGGACCGTCCGCACTGATATCCATGGTGCTTCTGGTCACCGTGTCCTTCAGCATGACGGCCCTTACCAGTGATCAACTCATCAAAGGCCTCCGTGAACGTGCCACCCGCGACCATCTGACGGGACTCCTCAACCGCGGAGCTTTCCTGGACCTTGCCACCACTGAACTTGAGCGTCTGCAATCCACGGGCTCGGGCGCATCCGTAGTCCTGGCGGACCTGGACCACTTCAAAGCCGTCAATGACGAGCACGGGCACGGGGCCGGGGACGTGGCCTTGCGGGCATTCGCTGAAGCCTGCGCCGGATCGGTCAGGTCCACGGACCTCATCGGACGGTATGGAGGGGAAGAGTTCGTCCTCTTCCTGCCGGGCGCAACGCAGGACCGGGCCGAGAACATCGCAAGCGAAATCAGTCGCCGGATGGCAGCCATGCAGACCCCCGAAGGTGTGGTTTTCCCCACCGTCAGCTATGGAGTAACGTCCAGCATCCCCGCTGTCGCAGACCTCAATTTCATGATCGAGGTAGCGGACGCAGCACTTTACAGCGCAAAGGCGCAAGGCAGAAACAGGATTGTAGGAGCCGACCGCCTCGAGGCGGCCACTATCGCGGATGAGGCACGATCATGACCTTCAACGAACTCACCACCCGGATCCAGATCCAGCACACCCAGGAACTGTCCGCGTTCCGGCAAGACATCACCAGCGCTCCCTACAAAGCAGGGACGCCCACAACGCTGAACGCGGACCGCCGCTCGGTCAGGATGAGCCCTGTTCAGTCGGTGGAGGACAGCAACGCGAATCTGACCATAGTGGCCGACGTCGAAGGCCTCGCCTGGTTCACCGCGGACAAGGGCCTCCTGGGCAGCTGCATCACGGTGTCCATCGCTGGTCATCGCAGGAACACCGGCACACGTGTTCACCTCCCGCTGGCAGAGTGCGATGCCTGGATTGAGGCAATCCTGGGCGGGGCATGGATCACCCACGTTTACCGCGCCGGAAACAAAGTGGAGCCGGACGGCAGGCTGGACATCGCTTCCTACCGGCTCTTCCTGGACGAACGCCGCAACCCCGTATCCAAGCCGCAAGCTGTGGCCGACTCATCATTGCGACGCCTGGAAGAGTCGTGAGCGCCACCAAGCCCCACCGGCTGGTCCCCGCTGATTCACGGATCGAGAAACTGGAGCGGCACGTCCAGGCACTCATGCAGGAGCTCCACCAAGCACGCTACGAACAGCGCCGAGATGCCCTCACAGACGCCCTCACCGGGCTCGGCAATCGTCAGGCGCTGGTCAATTCCTTCATCGAAGCCCAGGAAGCCGCGGCCAAGGGCGCCGTCCCCCCGGCACTCCTCTTGGTGAACCTGGACGGCTTCAAAGCACTGAAGAACTCCGCCGGCCATGCCGCCTCGGACCAGATTCTGGTCACCGTCGCCATGCGCATCCGGTCGGCAGTCCGGGAGAACGACGTCGTCACCCGCTTGGGCGGCGACGAATTCGCCGTGCTGTTGCCCGCCACCCCGCAAAACCGGGCCACCGCCGTCGGAAACCGCATCCTGGCAGCGCTGGAACCGAACATTGACCTCGGGAACAACAGCATCCGCTGCGGCGCAAGCGTCGGCCTGCGTACCGCGGAACCGCATCACAGCATCGAGGACATTCTCCAAGAGGCCGATCTGGCCATGGAAGATTCCAAAAACGAGGGCAGGAACAAGCTGAAGGTGTTCGATCCCGCAACCCTGCACGCGCAGCTGCTCCAGCGGCAGATAGTGGGGGAACTCCGCGAAGCCATCCGTGCAGACCAGCTGGTCCTCTACTACCAGCCGATCGTGGAGCTCTCCACCGGCAGGATCGAAGGCTGCGAAGCTCTGGTCCGATGGAACCACCCCGTGCACGGCCTGATCATGCCGGACCAGTTCATTCCCATAGCTGAGGCGACCGGCCTCATTGCGGAACTGGGCAGGTGGGTCCTGCGCACGGCCGTGCGTCAGTTGCGGCGTTGGCGGGACCATCCTGTCACTGCACAGCAGGACTTCTCCATGAGGATCAATGCCTCGGCCGCGGACCTTCAAAGCCTGGAGTTCGTGGACGCTGTCAGTGCGGCCTTGGCGGAGGAGCACCTGGCCCCGGATTCACTGGTGCTGGAGCTGACGGAGAGCGCCATCATCCAGAACAACGAGCTGGACCGTTACACACTGGCGAGTCTGCACAGGCTAGGTGTCGGACTTGAGATCGACGACTTCGGAGCCGGCTACTCGTCCATGGGCTACCTGCGGAAACTGCCCGTGGACCGGGTGAAAGTGGATCGGCAATTCGTGAAGGACTTGGGGAAAGATCCTTCCCAGCTGGGCTTCCTGGCCGCCATCCAGCACGTCATCCATTCTTGTGGTTTGGAGGGCGTTTGGGAGGGAATCGAGACCGCCGAACAGGCAGAGGCACTTCGGAGCATCGGCTGCGCGAGCGGCCAAGGGTATTACTTTGGCAGGCCGTTGCCGGAGGCGGAGTTCACTGAACAGTTGTCGCGGCTGCGGACCTGGCCGGGGTAAACCCTGTGAGACAGCAAAAGGCCCCTGCACACGTCCTGGCGGACGCTCGCAGGGGCCTTTTGGCTTAGTTGTTCTTAACCGAAGTACTTGGGCAGGGTGGCTTCGTGTGCTTCGCGGAGAGCGTCCAAGGAGAGCTCGTCCACGCCGTTGATCTCCAGCTTTCCACCGGCAGCGTCAACAACGCCGATCCGGAGGTGGGCGAAGCCGCGGGCCGTGCACATGTCCTTGAAGCGGACTTCCTCGGAGCGCGGCACGGACACGATTGCACGGGCCTGGGACTCGGAGAAGAGGGCGGTGAACAGGTCCACGCCGTCGCGCTCCATGAGTTCCTCAAGGGCGATGCGGGCGCCCACGCCGTAGCGCAGCGAGGACTCAACCAAGGCAGCCGCGAGGCCACCTTCGGAGAGGTCGTGTGCTGCGTCAACCATGCCGTCGCGGGAAGCGTTGATCAGGATCTCGCCCAATGCGCGCTCAGCTGCGAGGTCCACCTTCGGCGGCAAGCCACCAAGGTGTCCGCGGAGGTTGGACCATTCCGAACCGTCCAGCTCTGCTGCGGTGGTGCCCAGCAGGTAGATGGCCTGGCCGTCCTCGCGCCAGCCTGACGGCGTGCGGCGGGCGACGTCGTCGAGCTTGCCCAGGACAGCCACCACGGGGGAGGGGTGGATCGGCGTGGTGCCGGTCTGGTTGTAGAGCGATACGTTACCGCCGGTGACCGGGATGCCGAGCTCCATGCAGGCGTCGGACAGGCCACGGATGGCTTCAGCCAACTGCCACATGACATCCGGGTCTTCCGGTGAACCGAAGTTCAGGCAGTCGCTGACGGCCATCGGAACAGCGCCGGAGGTGGCAACGTTGCGGTAGGCCTCGGCCAGCGCGAGCTGTGCACCCTGGTAGGGCTCCAGGTAGGTGTAGCGGCCGTTGGCGTCAGTGGCCAGGGCAACGCCCAGGCCGGTTTCCTCGTCAACGCGGACCACGCCGGCATCGTCCGGGAAGGCCATGGCAGTGTTGCCGCCAACGTAGCGGTCGTACTGCTTGGTGATCCAGGCTTTGCTGCACATGTTCGGCGATGCCACGAGCTCGGTGACGGCCGCAGCCAGCTCGGTGGGAGCCGACGGACGGCCTGCGTCTTCAACAGATCCGGTGAAGGAGTTGGCCTGAACCGAGTCCTGCCACTCCGGGCGGGCGAACGGACGGTCGTAGACCGGGCCGTCGTGCGCAACGGTGCGGGGATCGACGTCGACGATTACTTCGCCTTCCCAGGTGATGATGAGGCGACCGGTATCGGTGACCTCACCCAACCAGGAGTACTCCACAGCCCACTTGTCCATCACAGCTTCGAACGCGGCGATGTTCTCCGGGGTGACCACGGCCATCATGCGTTCCTGAGATTCGGACATGAGGATCTCACCCGGGGTCAGCGTGGGATCGCGCAGCAGGACCGAGGTCAGCTCCACCTCCATGCCGCCGTCGCCGTTGGAGGCAAGCTCGGACGTGGCGCAGGAGATGCCTGCAGCGCCGAGGTCCTGGATGCCTTCAACCAGCGAGCCCTTGAAGAGCTCCAGGCAGCACTCGATGAGGACCTTCTCTGCGAAGGGGTCGCCCACCTGGACGGCCGGACGCTTGGACGGCTTGGTGTCGTCGAAGGACTCGGAAGCGAGCACCGAAGCACCGCCGATTCCGTCGCCACCGGTGCGCGCGCCGAACAGGACAACCTTGTTGCCCTTGCCGGAGGCGTTGGCCAGGCGGATGTCCTCGTGGCGCATGACGCCCACTGCCAGTGCGTTCACCAGCGGGTTGCCCTGGTAGACGGAGTCGAAGACCATTTCGCCGCCGATGTTCGGCAGGCCGAGGCAGTTGCCGTAGCCGCCGATGCCGGCAACAGCACCATGCATGACGCGGGCGGTGTCCGGGTGGTCGATCGCACCGAAGCGCAACGGATCCATCACGGCGACCGGGCGGGCACCCATGGAAATGATGTCGCGGACAATACCGCCGATGCCGGTAGCGGCACCCTGGTACGGCTCAACGAACGAAGGCGAGTTGTGCGACTCGATCTTGAACGTTACGGCCCAGCCGTCGCCCAGGTTGGTGACGCCGGCGTTTTCGCCGATGCCAACCAGCATGTCCTTCTTCATTTCCTCGGTGACCTTCTCGCCGAACTGGCGAAGGTGGTTCTTGGAGGACTTGTAGGAGCAGTGCTCGCTCCACATGACGGAGTACATGGCCAGCTCGGCACCGGTGGGGCGGCGGCCAAGGACCTTGACGATCTCGTCGAATTCGTTCTGCTTCAAGCCGAGCTCGGCCCACGGGAGTTCCGTGTCCGGGGTCTTGGCAGCGTGCTCAACGGTATCGATGTTGAACTTCTTGGTGGTTTCCGTGGTCACTTGTCGCCTCCCACAATCTTGGTCAAAACGGAGGTGAAGAAGCCCAGGCCGTCGGTGTCGCGGGGCGCGCCATCAAGGGACTCCGGGCCGAAGCCGGTCTCCACTGCGTGCTCGGGGTGCGGCATGAGGCCCACTACGTTGCCGGCCGCGTTGGAGATGCCCGCGATGTCGCGGCGGGAGCCGTTCGGGTTGAAGCCCACGTAGCGGAACACCACGCGACCCTCAGCCTCAAGGGCGTCCAACGTCTTCTCGTCAGCGATGTACTGGCCGTCCTGGTTCTTCAGCGGCACAACGATCTCCTGGCCATCCGTGTAGTCCACAGTCCAGGCAGTGTTGGCGTTTTCCACGCGCAGTGTCTGGTCCCGGCAGATGAACTTCAGGTGGTCGTTCTTGATCATGGAACCGGGCAGCAAGTGCGACTCGGTCAGGATCTGGAAACCATTGCAAATACCCAAAACCGGGAGCTTGGCGTCGGAGTTCGCGGCGTCAATGATCTTGGACATCAAGGGAGCGAACCGCGAGATGGCGCCGGCGCGGAGGTAGTCACCGTAGGAGAAACCGCCGGGGATGATGACTGCGTCAACATCGCCGAGTTCAGTGTCTGCATGCCAGAGCGGCACCGCCGTTGCGCCTGCAAGCCGCACCGCACGGGCGGCGTCGCGGTCGTCAAGGGTGCCGGGGAAGGTGACGACGCCGATCTTGGCGCCGGCCAAGCGGGGTTCTGCGGCGACGGCCACAGCCTCGCCAATCAGGGGAATCGACGTCATATCAGGCCTCGACGACCTCGACGTTGACAACATCCTCGATCACCGGGTTGGACAGGAGAGTCTCAGCAGCTTCACGGGCCTGAGCCAGGATAGCGTCGGTCACCTCGCCGTCGACGGTCAGTTCGAAGCGCTTGCCCTGGCGGACTGCGCTGAAGCTGTTGAAGCCGAGGCGGGGCAGAGCACCCACGATGGCCTTCCCCTGGGGGTCCAGAATCTCGGGCTTGGGCATGACGTCAACGACGATCCGGGGCATCCGGTAACTCCTGTGCGTGAGTTGGGTGAACCTTAAATAAGGCTGCCGCGGAGGTGCCGTCTCACGCCGTTCAGCCGCATTCAAACAGCGTTATGAACACAGGTTAAACACGGTTGTGAACTGCAATGTTTGAACGGCATGGGGGGCGCTCCGCGAGCTTGCACACCCATTCTACCGGGAGCGGCGCGCATACCCTATTCAGCCGGATTGCGCGAGGACACCCCGCCACGGCGGGGGAAAAAGCCTCAATTGACGGCTCGACGGCGGCACTTTCCCTGCGTGGCGGGCGTCACTAGGATTGCGGCATGGCTGAGAAACCGAAATCGATGGTGCTGGGCGTTGTGGCCGCAGCCGTTTTTGCAGGTCTGGGCCGAATGGTCATCCAAAAGATCATGGCTGACCGGGCGGCACGGGAGCATCGCGTCACCGCGCCCTTGGATAAGGAAACGCGAGCCAAAATCAGCGACGCCCTGCGCACGCCAAAGTAAGCAGGACCTAACCTCCGAGTGGCTGTTTTCCGGCGGAATGACGCGGATTAGGGCACATACAAATGCGCTATTCAAAGCGGTTAAAAGGCGTGGTTTCGGCGTAGTTTGGAAGTACACCAGGGGTAAAGCCCCGGTACCTTTCAGGACCCACACCAGGAGGAACAATGACCGAACACATTGCCGAAGTATCCGCCTGTAGCGTTGGCACGTGCGGATTCAACCACAACGGATGCACCGCATTCGGAATCACCATCGGTGGCAGCCAGGACCACGCCTCCTGCGCTACGTTCATTGACACGAATGCCATGGGTGGCCTTCCCAAGGTTCTTGCCCACGTTGGCGCTTGCCAGCGCTCCGAATGCGTCCACAACAACAACCTCATGTGCGAAGCACACGACGTCAAGGTTGGCCCCGGCCGTGAGGCCGCCGACTGCCTGACGTACGAGCACGCCTGATATTTCCTGACGACCAAAAGGGTCCCCGCCTCGGTTGAGGCGGGGACCCTTTTGTGTCCGCTATTTCTTCTTGGTTGCCGCAGGCTTGGCTTCCTTGGGGCTATCGGCTTCCTTCATTTCCTGCTCTGCCGTGGCCTGGATCAAGGCCAGCAGCTCCGGGTCCAGGCCGGGAGCAAACTCTTCCTTGCGTTCCGGAGAAATGGTGATCGGGAATCCTTCGGGCATGACGTCCGTGCTCAGCTCGGTGCCGTCATTGGAGGGCGACGCTCCGCGGTAGAGCTTCCCTGCTTCGCTGAGGTTGTCGGCGCTGAAGGTGTACTGGATGCTCTGGAGACCCTTGTCCAGCAGCTTCTTCACCTCGGGGAACTGCTCAGCGTTGGTCTTTGGGATGGGGAGGACCTTGCCCCAGTTCACGCCCAGGCTCTCCAAGGCCTTGGCGTAAGCATTCTCGTGGGCTTGGTCGCGAACGATCAGGTACGCGATGGTGGAGCGCGCCGTCTTGTTTTCCGTCATCTCGTAGATACGGCACTTCTGGAGCCTGCCCGTTGACTCAAGCATCAGGTTGTAGAGCAGGTCCAGCACCAGGTTGCCACTGTTGTAGACGTAGGATCCGCTCCACGGATTGCCCGCGGCGTCCACGGGCAGGGCACCCTGGGCACCCACCAGATAGTGGTGGATGTTGCTGGTGTCCAGCGCGATCTTCAGGGGAGTGGCTCCGCCGGCACCCGGCTGGTCCACAGGATCGGACTTCTTCCCCTGGTAGCGCGGCGAGCCGTCCAAGAGCTGGGAAATGGTGGTTCCAATGAGCTCCACGTGGCTGATCTCCTCAGTGCCGATGCCCTGGAGGAGGTCCTTGTAGGGCTTCGAGGCGGCGTCGCCCCGGAAGTTCATGCTTTGGAAGAGGTACTGCATCATGGTGCGCATCTCGCCGAATTGTCCGCCGAGGCCTTCCTGGAGGGCGTTGGCGGCTGCGGGATCTGGCTCGTCTGCAGCGATTTCATTGATGAGAAGCTGGGTGTGCAGGTACATACGTTTCCTCACGTTGTCTCATGCTATGCGTGGGATGGAAACCCTCTGCTGGCCACCCCGGAATCATTACAATAAGCATGCTTACTATTTCAATGCAAGGAATTCCGTGAGGAATTGGGGATTGCTTAGCCCGCAACTTTGTTGGTTAGTGGCTTGCCGTCCCTCAGTGCGGAGATGTTGGCTGTGACCAGCTTGGCCGACCCCTTGGGGCGGTTGCCTGCCACATGGGGAGTGATAATCAGGTTGGGGGCGCTCCAAAGTTTGGAATCGGCGGGCAGCGGCTCGTCCTTGGTGACGTCCAGGGCGGCCGCCCGCAGCCTGCCCTCTTCCAGTGCGGCAATCAAGGCCTCTTCGTCAACGGTGGCTCCACGGCCAACGTTCACGAAGACTGCGCTGGCCGGGAGGCTGCGGAGGATTTCTTCGTTCAGGGCATCCGCGGTGTCCTGAGTGGCCGGCAGGATGGAGACCAGGACGTCCGTGGTGCGCAGGACATCGGGGAATTCGTCCTCGGCCACCACCGGGAAGCCATGGCGCTCGCCCTTGGAGCTGGCGACGCCGGTGACCTTTGCACCCAGTGCGGCCAGCAGGGGAGCGAGCCGCCCGGCAATTGAACCGAAGCCCCAAATGGTGACCTTGGCGCCGTCGAGCGTGTAAAGGTGCTCAGTGTCAGGCACGGACTGGGCTGCGTTATATGCCTGGTTCCAGGACGAGGCCTTCTGGGACTCCATCAGCTGGTCCAGGCGGCGCACTGTGGCCAGAATCAGGGCAAGTGCGTGTTCGGCGACGGGGCCGTCGTGCAGTGAGCGGCCGGACGTGATGGCCACGTTGTCCGCGAAGCCCGCTGCCAGCACTGAATCCGGGCCCGCTGCGAGCGTCTGCGCCAACCTGAGGGCGGACATTTCCTTAGCGGCGTCGGACAAGTTCTCCGAGGTGTTCCGCCACACCACCAGCACCTCAGCGTCACGGTGTTCGCTGGGGACGGGCTTGTCCACCGCGTAAACCACCACATCGTCACCCGCGGCAACCAGATGGGCGAGGTCCAGTTCGATGGTGTCCGGGACGAGGATTTTCACGGGGGCTCCAAGGGTAAATGTGGCGGGTGTTTGCGCTCTCGAGGCTATCGCTTCACCAAGCTCGGAGAGGCTACTGCGATTCATCTCTAGCAATGTGACGACTGACACCCTATGGTTGTAGGACGTTCGACGTGGCACGTAACACAAGTAATCTCCACGTCGTCGTTTCGCATCCTCCCGCTCGAAGCAGTTTCGAAAGGACATCGGATTTGAGATCCTCTTCATCACCTCTCGCCCGCATCGCCGCCGTCGGCACCGTCAGCCTGGGCCTTCTGGCCGGCTTGGGCCTTCCCGCCACCGCTGCACCCATTCCGCCCAGCAACCCCGCGGCAGCTCCCGGTACATTCACCGAGGCCAACATCGGCGCTGACCGTACGGCCGCCAACTTCTTCTACCGGATTCCGGCCCTGACCTATCTGGGCAACAACGTGGTGCTCGCGGCCTGGGACGGGCGTCCGGGCTCGGCCGCGGATGCCCCCAACCCGAACTCGATCGTGCAGCGCCGCAGCACCGACGGCGGCCAGACGTGGGGACCCGTTACCGTCATCGCCGCGGGACATGTTGGCGATGCCAGCGGACCCAAATACGGATACAGCGACCCCTCCTACATTTACGATGCCGAAGCCGGCAAGGTCTTAGCCTTCTTCGTGTACTCCAAGGACCAGGGCTTCGGCGGCAGCCAATTCGGCAACAATGACGCCGACAGGACTGTGATCTCCTCGGCAGTTATCGAGTCCTCGGACGGCGGCGTCACGTGGAGCCAGCCCCGACTCATCACCAACGTCACCAAGCCGGGCACCAGCAAGACCAGCCCTGTTGCCGGCGATGTCAGGTCCAACTTCGCATCCTCCGGCGAAGGCATCCAGCTCAAGTACGGCCAATACAAGGGCCGCCTGATCCAGCAGTTCGCCGGCGATATCCGCCAGGCGGACGGCACCAACAAGATCCAGGCATACTCCGTTTACTCCGATGACCATGGCGCCACCTGGCACAAGGGCGCCAACGTCGGGGACCGCATGGATGAGAACAAAACCGTAGAACTTTCCGACGGCCGCGTGCTCCTGAACTCACGGGACAACGCCAACCAGGGCTACCGCAAGGTGGCCATTTCCACGGACGGTGGCGCCACATATGGCCCGGTCACGCAGGACACCGAACTCCCGGATCCCGCCAACAACGGCGCCATTGCGCGGATGTTCCCCAACGCTGCGCAGGGCTCGGCTGATGCCAAGAAGCTCATCTTCACCAACGCGAACTCCAAGACCGGCCGCGAAAACGTCTCGGCCAGGGTCTCCTGTGACGACGGCGCCACCTGGCCGGGCGTCCGCACCATCCGTTCGGGTTTCTCCGCCTACTCCACGGTCACCCGCCTGGAAAACGGTAAGTTCGGTGTGCTCTACGAGGGCAACTACACGGACAACATGCCGTTCGCGAAGTTCGACGACGCCTGGCTGAACTACGTCTGTGCCCCGCTGGCTGTCCCGGCTGTCACCACCGCGCCGGGGGCCACCCAGCAGGTGCCCGTGACTGTCACCAACCAGGAAGCCGCCACACTTTCGGGCGCCAGCGCCACCGTCTACACACCCAGCGGCTGGTCGGCCACCACGGTGCCGGTTCCCGACGTCGCCCCCGGCGCTTCGGTGACCGTCAACGTTGCCCTGACGGCACCGGCCAACGCCAGCGGTCCGCAGAACCTCAATGCAGCCTTCACGACGGCGAACGGCCGGGTTTCGCAGTTCACCTTCACCGCAACGGTGCCGGCAGCTCCGCAGGTAGGCCTCACCATTACCGGGACGGCACCCGCCCGCGATGTCGTGGCCAGCCCCTACCAGATGGGCGACGTTCTCAGCTACTCGCTCAACGTCAAGAGCACCGCCAACGTCACGGCCAATTCAGTACCGGTTTCCGGGACGTTCGACTCCGGGTTCCTGCCGCCGTCGGCCCCCAATTGCCGGTTCAACAATCTGGCCGCAGGTGCCAGCTACACCTGCACCACCGCCAAGCACGTGATCACGGCAGCCGACATCCAACGCGGCTATTTCGTGCCGGAGGCCAGCTTCAGCATCACGGCAAGCTCGACGCCGTCGCTGACCAAAACGGTACCGTTCACCGGCGCTGCGGTGGCCTTGCGTGACGGCCTGCTGACGGCCGATATCAGCGGGGCGCGCGCCGACGTCGGACGTGATCTGGCAACCCAGCCATACGCGGCCGGCGACCAGGTCCCATATGCCTTCACGGTGAAGAACACGAGTCCGCTGGTGGAGAAGGTGGTCCCCACAGCCGGTAACTTCAGCCCGTTCCTGCCGGAAGGGCCCGGCAACTGCCGCTACAGTGTGCTCCCGGCCGGCCAAAGCTACCAGTGTGCCACCCCGCGCCACACCGTGACCGCAGAAGAAGCCGAGCAGGGTTTCTTCATTCCGAAGACCACCTGGGAGGTCAGCTCGGCCGGTCAAAGCACCAAGACCATTACGGTGGACGGCGGCGAAGTGGACCTCAAGGTTCGCGAGCCCAAGCTGGAGGGAACCGTGTCTGCCGAGTGGAGCGACGCTGACGGCGACCGCTTCGCGAGCGTCGGCGATCCCGTGACGTACACGTACACGGTGGGCAACGCCGGGAACGTCGCAGTGACCGGATTGGAGGCGCCCGACGCCGGCATCTCGGCGGCCACGCTGCCTGCCGGTGACACCGTTACGGCTACACGAGAGCGTGTGCTGACAGCCGCGGACGTTGCTGCGGGGAGTTTGGGTGCTGTCTCGTTTGAAGCGACGGCCTGGAATGGTTCCCGGGCAGTTGCGGCCGCAGCCGGGAGTGACCCGCTGGCGCTCGCCGTTCAGCCAGCGCGTCCAGACTCTGTGCCGACACTGACTGTCCAGGAGTTGGGCACGCCGCCGACGGACCTCGGGACTGCGGATAAGTACCGCACGGGCCAGAAGGTAGTGCTCAAGGGCTTGGAGTACGGGAATTGGTACTACGTGTACTTGAATAAGACGGGCTACCGGCTCGGATGGATTTTCCCCACCACGGATAACGCAGTGGAGTTCATTCTTCCGTCGGACGTGAAGAACGGCCGGGATGACGCGGTGGTCCTGGACAAGGACGGCGGCCAAGTCTCCTTCGACCGCCTGCAGGTGACCCCCAAGGGCTAGCCATGTGGCTCGGAAGCAGGCGGCGGATCGCAGGACTCTCCTGCGGTCCGCCGTTTGTCATTCCATGACGAATCACCCTTGTTGTGACAAGACAAAAATCTTGAAATGTGCTGTATGTCATATTCGGCTATCACTAGGTACTCTGTGACTCGGCTGGTTGCGCGGCTTTGACAAGAACTGTCAAAGGTTCAACCAACTGAAAGTTGACAGGCCTGGGCGATGGAGCCCGGTCCTCCCTCAGTGAAAGGTGCAACCACTCGTGAAATCACAAGGAAAGAGCTTCGTCAGAAGCGGGGGACTCCGGAAGGCGGCGGCGATGGCCGTCGGCCTGCCGTTGCTGCTCTCGTCCATGGCGATGCCGGCCCAGGCCGCTCCCGCTCCGGAGGCGCCCGGGAATGTTGCAGGCGTGGCCAAGAAGAACCTTGACCCCGGCTCCTACAAGGACGGCCGTTACATGGTGGTCCTTGCCGAGAAGCCTGCAGCCACATACGACGGCGGCACGGCGGGCCTTGCGCCCACCAAACCCGAAGAGGGCAAGAAACTGGACGTCGACAGTGCCGAGGTGAAGCAATACCAGCAGCACCTCCAACAGAAGCAGCAGGAGGTCGCCCAGCAGGAAAACGTCACCATCAAGCGTGACTTCACCACTGCCGTTAACGGCTTCAGTGCCACCCTTACGGCAGACCAAGCAATCAACCTCGCCAAGGATCCCAAGGTCCTCATGGTGGCGCCGGATACGCAGTACGCTCCGGACTACTCCACTACCGACTTCCTCAAGCTCAGCGGCCCCAACGGAACCTGGGCTACGCAGTACGGCGGCCAGGACAACGCCGGCAAGGGCACCGTTGTTGGCGTGATCGACACCGGCTACACCCCGTCCAACCCGTTCTTCGCCGGTGAGCCCGTTGGTCCGCTGGTGGGCAACCCCCAGGTCGGCGTTCCCTACCGCACCGCCGACGGCAAGATCGCCATGCTCAAAGCCGACGGCGATACTTTCGTCGGCGAATGCCAGCCAGGTACCGATACCGGCGCGGATTACGACGGCAGCGCCTGCAACTCCAAGGTCCTCAGCACCCACTACTTCGCGGACGCCTTCCTCGAAACAGTTCCGCCGGAAAACCGTGCCCCGGAAGAAGTCATTTCACCCGTGGACGCGGACAGCCACGGCACCCACACAGCCAGCACGGCAGCGGGCAACGCCAACGTTGACGCCGTCGTAGATGGCCGCAGCTTCGGAACAACCAGCGGCATCGCACCCGCCGCCAAGCTCTCCGTATATAAGGTCTGCTGGGAAGACACCGATCCCGCCACCGGCGGCTGCTACGGCTCCGCTTCCGTGGATGCAATCGAACAAGCCATCCTGGACGGCGTGGATGTCCTGAACTACTCCATCTCCGGTTCAACCACGTCCACCACGGATCCTGTGTCGTTGGCATTCCTGTCAGCCGCTTCCGCAGGCATCTTCGTGGCAACCTCGGCCGGCAACTCCGGACCGACCGCCAGCACCGTGAACCATGGAGCGCCGTGGTTGACTACCGTAGCCGCCACCTCCTTCTCGCAAGAGCTCCAGGGCACTGTTGAGTTCTCCGATGGCAGCAAATTCCGCGGAGCGTCCATCATGAACCGCGAGGTGACCGGGGCCGGCGTCGTGCTTTCCACCAACGCCGCAAGCGGTGAAGGCAACGCGGCACTCTGCGCCCCGGGCTCGCTGGACCCGGCCAAGGTAGCCGGCAAGGTTGTTGTCTGTGACCGCGGCGTTGTTGACCGGACCGCCAAGAGCGCGGAGGTTCTGCGCGGGGGTGGCGTTGGCATGATCCTGGTGAACCTGACTGATTCATCGTTGGACACCGATAAGCACATTATTCCCACGGTCCACGTGAACCCGCCCGCCACCCAGACCATCAAGGACAAGGTCACGGCCAACCCGGCCATCACCGTGTCCCTGCTAAACCGGGACACCACGGGCCTGCCTGCTGAAGCGCAGCCGCAGATCGCCGGATTCTCCTCCCGCGGTCCGCTGCTCGCCACGGACTCGGACCTGTTGAAGCCTGACGTGTCCGCGCCGGGCGTCGCGATCCTCGCAGGCGTTTCGCCGATCGGAACCGGAGGGGACAACTTCGGCTTCCTCTCCGGAACGTCCATGGCTTCCCCGCACGTTGCCGGTTTCGGCGCGCTGATCCTGGCCAAGAACCCCCAGTGGTCCCCGGCCACCGTGAAGTCCGCCATGATGACCACCGCTGGTCCGGTCAAGCTGGCCAACGGCGCCGTCAACAAGGACGTTTTTGCCACCGGTGCCGGGCAGGTGGATCCTGCGAAGGTACTCTCACCGGGCCTCGTGTACGACGCCACCACCGAGGACTACCTGAAGTTCATCCAAGGCACAGGCATGGACCTGGGCATGGAAGGGCTGGGCACCACCCAGGCACGCGACATGAACGTACCTTCCTTCGCCCTGGGCAACCTGGCCGGCAAGATCGAGGTCACTCGTACCCTGACGGCATTGACTCCGGGAACATACCGGGCGTCAGTCAACGTCCCCGGTGTCAACGTCAAAGTCACACCGTCAGTCCTAACCTTCGGGGCTCCCGGCGAGAAGAAGACCTTCAAGGTTCAGTTCGAAAACAACAACGCTGCCCTGGGCAAGTTCGCCATGGGTTCGCTGAACTGGCAGGGTGCCAACAAGACCGTCACCTCGCCCATCGCAGTGCGGCCGCAGTCAGTCATCGCGGATAAGGCGTTGGCCTTCACCGGAACGGGCCCCAACGGCTCCGGAACCATCAACATCACCTCAGGCACCAACCTGCCGGTGGGTGTGACCATTGATGGTCTTTCCAAGGCCGATTCCTCTGCAGTCGAGCTGGTTCCGGGTCCGTTCGCGGGCGAGACCAATGCGTCCAACTATGTGAAGAAGGTCACCGTTGGTGAGGGCAGCGCCCTTGCTAAGTTCTCGGTCATCTCCTCCAACGAGGCCGCGGACTTCGACATGCTGGTGGTCACCCCGTCCGGTCAGCAACTGCCGGCCGCCACCGCCTCAGCAAGCGAAACCCTGTCCGTGCCCAACCCGGCAGCAGGCGACTACTACGTCTACGCCAACCTGTACGCGAGCCCCAACAACCAGGCCACCAAGGCAACTGTTGATGCCGCGGTCCTGGGCGCCAATCAGGGCAACGCCTCCGTGACGCCGAATCCGATCCGCCTCGCCAACGGCAAGACCGGTCAGATTTCGCTGAACTGGAAGAACCTTGAACCCGGTTCCTACATTGGTCGTCTGACCTTCGCAGGAACCAGCGAGCCGAGCTTCGTCACCGTCCTGGTCAACCCGGGCGGAGCCGTGGTGGTTCCTGATGAGGAAGACCCGAAGAAGGACAAGAAGGACAAGAAGCACCGCGGCAAGATCCGCGCTGACGAGCCGACGCAGAGCAACAACGCCGGCTGATCCCCTTTGAGTCGATAAACAGCAGTGGCCGGTGGGTGTTCCCGCCGGCCACTGCTGTTGTGCAGCCGGAAAGGGTGGCGCGAGCCGGGCTTAGCTTGCCCCGGTTGAGCCCCCTGTATTGCCCAACAAGGCAGCTAAGGTCTTCCAACGGGCGATCTCGCAACCATCGGTCCTGCTGAACTGGCTGTGAACTTTGCGTCCCCGGAACCAACCCTCCACCACAGCTACCTGCGGGCCGCCGTACTGCTGCGTGCAGATCCGGTCCGGACGGGGTTCCGGAAAGAAGATTTCCTCTCCGAACTGCTCGACGGCGGCCAGCGCGGCACGTGCGTCCGGCAAGTTCGAGTCCAGCGAGTCAGGGTCGGGCGAGAGGATGCCGGTGGCGGACCGGAGGAAAAACTCGTGGCTCTCAGCGCCAGGTGCCTCTGTCAGCGTGACTGTGAGGTCGACGTCGTACTCGCTCGTGCTTGTGTCGCTCGTGTTTGCGGAAACCATGGTTACCTTTCGCTGGTGGCGGCGGGTGCTCAGGCAGCCAAACCGCTCAGCTCGTCCAAGAGCGGCCCTACTGCCTGGAGCACGCGGGCCCGCAGCTCCTGGGATTCGGCCGCGAAAGCCCGCTGGTATTCAACGTACTCGGCCTTGCCCTGCGGTGTCTCAATCCTGATGGGCGGGTAGCCCCATTCCTCAAGATCGTAGGGAGATGCTTGCATGTCCATCGCGCGGATTCGCCAGGACAGTTCGAAGCAGTCCATCACCAGCTCACTCGGAAGCGCCGGCGTCAGCTTGTAGGCCCACTTATACAGGTCCATGTTGGCGTGCAGGCATCCCGGCTGCTCCATGCTGCGCTGGTTCTCGCGGGTGGGCGTGAGCTCATTCAGTGGGATGGCATCGGGTGTGTAGAAGCGGAAAGCGTCAAAGTGCGAGCAGCGGATGCGGTTCTCTTCAACAACTGCGTCCGTGCCATCGCCGCCGAGCCTCAGTTGCAGGTACTCGTGCCGCAGCTCAAACTTTTCCTGCCGGTACACCATGGCCCACTCGTGCAAGCCAAAGCAGCCAAACTGTGCCGGTCGCTTGGCCGTGCCCCCGAGGATGATTCCCGCAAAGCGGACAGCTTCGGCGCGATCGGTCATGAAGCTGCCCCGATCAAAGGTGACCGCCGGCGTGTCCGGGGCCAGCCCCACTGAGGCGAGCTCGCCGTCGTCGAGCGTTCTGTAGAACTTCCAAGCGACGCGCTCCAAGGCGCGTTCGCCGCTGAGGACCACGCCGTCGCCGGGATGCCAGCGGAGCAGCTGGCCCGGTTTCTGCGTGTAGTAGGTGAAGAGGAAGTCCTCCACGGGGTGTTTCTTGCCGGCCGAACGGCGGGCCAGATAGGGATCGGCGTAGCGAGCGACGCGCGCGTGATGGGCTGCCTCCAGCCCGAGCCACTGCGCTTGGGGGAGGTGCCGCAGCCTAGAGGCCGCCATCTGAACCGAGGACGCTCTTTGCGGCGTCCCATAAGCCGATCTGGCAGCCATCCGTGCGGTTGAAGGAAGCGCTGACCTCCTTGCCATCCACGGAGCCGGTTACCTTGGCCGTTGCCGGGCCGCCGTACTGCATGGTGCAGGCCTGATCCGTCCGGGTGGGGGCCGGGCTCAGGAGGGAGGGGCTGTTCTTGAGTGCAGTGCAGGCCTCGGCCGCCGAGGGGTGGCTGCTCTCAGCTGCCGGCGCGCCGTTTGTGCAGACGAGCGTGAACATCTGGGGTGCCGCTTCCGGAGTTTCAAGGAGCGTGATGGAGAGCTCCGCGTTCCCCTGTCCCGGCGCCGCCGAGGTGCTGGTGGGGGAGGCGCTTGGAGTTGCGGTGCTGCTTGGGCTGCTGGAGGTGGCCGACGACGACGGCGCCTGGGTTGCGCTTCCCGTAGTACCCGGGGTGGGGCTGCCTGAGCATGCGGCGAGTCCGGCGACGGCCAGTACTGCCAGTAAGGGCCGAACAAATCGCATGCGCATCTAATCTCCTAAGTTGCATCCATTTTACGTGGCAGTTCCGGTGCTCGTCTCAAGGAGACCACTGAGGCTGTGCGCTTGGCTAGGGGCAACGCTGCCGGGTTTGTCCGGTTCGCCTAGTTGTTCCGCTGGGTGGCGGCGATCAGCCCGGTCATGGCCTGGTGGAGTTCAGCTACTTCTTCGCGGCTGAGTTGCAGGCGCTCGCGGATCTCGCCCGGAACAGCGGTGGCCTGCTCGCGGAGTGCGGCACCTTTATCTGTCAGCTTCACGGCCAACGCCCGCTCGTTGCCGGGTACGCGCTCGCGGGTGATCAGCTCGGCTTCCTCCAAACGCCTCAGCAAAGGGGAGAGAGTGGCAGGCTCGTGGAGGAGGCTGTCGCTGATGTCTTTCAGGGTCCGGGGGCTTCGTTCCCAGAGGGCCAGCATTACCAAGTACTGGGGATGGGTGAGTCCAAGGCGCTCCAGCACAGGCTTGTAGACGCCAACAACACTGCGGGAGGCCACGGTCAGGGCGAAGCACAGCTGGCGTTCCAGAAGGAGGTCGTCCGTCTCGGGGGTGGACTCATCAACGGCTGTCATGGCTGCCTCCTGTGCTCGCTGCCTCATCTATTAGCGCACACCCGGCGATTAGTTAGTGCACTAATTATTAGCGTACTATGGACTCATTGAACCGCCTAAAAGAGGAGTCGATCCGCGTGGCCAAGGAATCCTTCACTCGGAAATTCATGCGCGCGACAGGGAAGTTCCGGATAATTTTCGGCCCCGCGCACAGCAGCTCCCTGGACCACGAGATGACCGACGCCAACCGGAAACTGCTCGCCCAGCGCCAGGCTGAGACGCAGCAATGGGAAACCCTCCGCCGGCCCGACGGCAGCACCTATGTGGTGCCACGCAACCCGGAGGACAAGTCGCTGCGGTAAACCCGTCTCAGCGGGGGATTTCGGCGTTGGTTGAAGCGCCAAGAGCTACGGAAAAGTCCCGGGCAACCTTCGCGGCCAGCACCCCCGCTTGATCCAAATGCCGTCCAAACCGCTGCTTGGGCGCGCTGACATTGAAGGCTGCAACGACGCGTTGCTTGAAGTCGTAGACGGGTGCCGAGACGCCCACTACGCCCAGTTCGAATTCTTCGTCCACCACCGCATAACCCTGCCGTCGGATGAGGTTGATCTCGGCGCGAAGGTCCTCGAACGTTTGGATCTTGGACGTGAGGTCCCCTGTTAACGGGCTTTGGCCCGCTTGAAGCGCCAAGGGCGAAAGGTCCTGCCGATCAGGCCGAACCCCGGCCTTGGCTTCGGCGGTATGCGTGTCATACCAATCCTTCAGGGCGGCGTCGTCCCAGTCGCTGACGAGTACCCTGCCGGCTGATGTGCTCCAGGCGTCCACGCTGACACCTTCCCAGCCCAGCGCCCTATAGGTGTGATTGGACATTTCACTCTTGAGGGTCAGGACGGTGCCGCCGCGCAGCACGCAAAGGTGCGTTGTTTCGTGAGTAGCCGCCGACACCCGCTTGAGGTATTGTGCCGATGCGCTGACCATGCGAGCCTCGGTGGTCCGGGCAGCCAAGGCGTAGAGGCTGTGCCCGAGAGTGTAGAGCAGGCTCTCCGGGTCCCTGCTGACCAAGCCCGCTTCCGCCAGTGTGGCAAGTGTCCGGGACACTTGGGCTTTGTCCCGCCCGGTGATCTCGGCAACCTTGTTTACTCCGAGCCCCCCTCCGGCCACGGCCTCCGGGGAGCCCAGGATCTCCAGCAGTTCCAAATCCCTGCGGAGGCCCGAGGAATTGCGCCTGGGGATGGGTGTTCCGTTCACGGCTGGCTCCTTGGTTGTTCCGGTCACGCTCCGATCCTAACCCTCATGGCGTTGACATTTCAACAACATTCATTGCGCAAAAGGGAACGCCCCCTCTACGGTTGTGTCATGGCTCACGGAGATGTGGGCCCCGATCCTTACCCCCAATGAAGTGAAAAGGAGGATCACGTTGAACGACACCCTTCTGTCCGACCTTGGACAGTTCCTCGTCAAGAGATCGGCAGACATTGCCGAATCCGCCGCCCAGCACCTGGTGGTTGTCTTGGTTTCCCTGCTGATAGCAACGGTCATCGGTGTGGGGGTCGGTGTCCTTGTGTGGAACAGGCCCATCAGCCGCTCGATGGCCATCGCCGGGGCCGGTGTTGGCCTGACCATTCCGTCCATGGCGCTCCTGGCACTCCTTATCCCCGTGCTGGGACTCGGCTGGACTCCCACCGTTGTGGGTCTGGCCTTCTACGCGCTGCTCCCCATCATCCGCAACACGGTGGTGGGGCTGCGCGAAGTACCGCCGGCAGTGTCCGAATCCGCATTGGGCATGGGGATGGGCACCGTGAAGACCCTGTTCCGGGTCCAGCTGCCCATGGCTTGGCCGGTAGTGCTCACCGGAGTCCGTGTTTCGGCCCAACTGTCCATGGGTATCGCAGCCATCGCTGCTTATGTGGGTGGTCCCGGTCTGGGCGAAATGATCTTCAAAGGCCTGTCGAGCCTGGGGTCCAAGAACGCCCTGAACTTCGCCGTCGTCGGAACCGTCGGTGTCATTGTCCTTGCCCTGCTGCTGGATGGCGCGTTCGTGCTCATCCGCCGCGTTACTACCTCAAGGGGACTTCGTGTCTGAATCAACAACCCCGGCCGCCGGCGCCCGGATCGTCCTCAAGGACGTCACCAAGACCTACCCCGGTCAGGTGATTCCCGCCGTCGAATCCTTCTCCATGGACATCGCACCAGGCGAACTGATCATGTTCGTTGGTCCGTCCGGCTGCGGCAAGACCACCACTATGAAGATGATCAACCGGATCATCGAACCGAGCTCGGGCTCCATCACCATCGACGGTGAGGACGTCCTGTCCCTGAACCCCAACGAGCTGCGCCGTCGGATCGGCTACGTCATCCAGCAGATCGGCCTGTTCCCGCATATGACCATCGCGGAGAACATCTCGGTGGTGCCCAAGCTCCTGGGCTGGGACAAGAAGCGCACGCGGGACCGCGTCGAAGAGCTGCTGGCCGTCGTCGAGCTTGACCCCAAAACGTTCGCCTCCCGCTACCCGCGCCAACTGTCCGGCGGGCAGCAACAGCGTGTTGGCGTTGCGCGGGCCTTGGCCGCGGATCCGCCCGTGATGCTCATGGACGAACCCTTCGGTGCCACGGATCCCATCACCCGGGAAAAGCTGCAAAGTGAATTCCTGCGCCTGCAGGAGAAACTGAGCAAGACCATCGTGTTCGTCACGCACGACTTCGATGAAGCGGTTCGGCTCGGCGACAGGATCGCGGTGCTGTCCGAACGAAGCCAGATCGAGCAGTTCGACACCCCCGCGAACATCCTGGCCAATCCCGCCAACGATTATGTGTCCCAGTTCGTAGGACACGGTGCCGCCCTAAAGCGGCTGGGACTCATCCCTGTGGGCCATGCGGCGCTGGGTCCGGCCGGGGGACAAACCGCCATGACCATAGGTGTGGACGACTCCCTGCGGGACGCGCTGGATGCCTTGGTGCTGTCCGGTGGCCTTCCCGTATCGGTCCTGGACCGGAACGGCAGTTCTGTGGGAACCATCGACATCGAACGAATCTCCGCTGTCCTCGGCGCCGAAATTCTCCCGCCAGCCCTTGCCGGGGGAGTGCGGCCATGACTGCGCAGGCAACGCGGGATCTGGCCACGTCCTTCGGCACCGCCTCAAACCGCAAAGGCAAGTACTTCTCCTTCAAACGGTTCGGAACACCGCTGATCATCGTGGGCGCATTGCTGGCATTGCTCCTCTGGATCTCCTCGCTGACGCTCGATTCCATTGAGTTGCGCACCCTGAACTGGGACTACCTTGCCGATCGGACCAGGGAACACCTCCTGCTGACCGTCACGGCGTCCGCGATCGTGTCCCTGATTGCCATCCCGGCAGGTATTGCCCTGAGCAGGGTGCATTCCAAGGCTGTCCACGCAGTGGTGTTCGGGATTGCCAACGTGGGGCAGGCAACACCCGCCATCGGCTTGGTGATCCTGCTGGCCATCGTGTGGAAGACAGGCTTTGAAGTGGCACTGGTAGGCCTGGTTGCCTACTCGGTCCTTCCTGTCCTCCGGAACACCCTGGTGGGACTCCAACAGGTTGACTCCAGCCTCACGGAAGCGGCCAAGGGCATGGGCATGCGTCCGCTGGAAGTGCTGGCCCGCATCGAGCTCCCTTTGGCCGTGCCGGTGATCATTGCCGGACTTCGGACCGCGCTGGTGTTCTGCGTCGGCGTCGCCACAGTGGCCACATTCATCAACGCCGGCGGCCTGGGCGACATGATCGTCAACGGCCTGAAACTCCAGCGCTGGCCCGTCCTCATCACCGGAGCCGTGGTGGTCTCCTGCATCGCCCTCACCATCGACTGGCTGGCAGGCCTCGCTGAAGACCTGCTCAAGCCCAAAGGCATCTGACTTTTCCTACTTCCCCAAGGACTTTCATCATGAAAAAATCCGCAATGACCCTCCTGGCCACCGGCGTCGCCGTGGCCCTCAGCCTCACAGCCTGCGGCGGCTCGGCCTCCTCCACGTCAAGCGGAGCCGGAAGCAACGAACTCGAAGGCCTCACCGGCGTGTTCGGTGCCAAGGACTTCTCCGAGCAGTTCATCCTGTCCCACATCACCAGCCAGGTCCTGAACGCCCACGGCGCAGACACCACCACCAACACCAGCGTGGTGGGCTCGGCCAACGTCCGCACGGCTTTCGAGACCGGCCAGTTCGCCGGCTACTGGGAGTACACCGGAACGTCCTGGATCACCTACAACAAGCAGACCACGCCTATCAAGGACAAAACGGAGATGTTCAAGGCCGTGAAGGATGCCGATGCCAAGAAGGGCATTGCCTGGCTGGACCCCGCACCGCTGAACAACACCTACGCATTCGCCGTTCGCGAGGATAAGGCCAAGGAACTCGGCATCAAGAGCCTCTCGGACGTGGCCAAGCTTCCCGCCAGCGAGCAGACCTTCTGCGTGGAGAGTGAGTTTTCAACCCGCGACGACGGCTGGCCGGGACTGCGCAAAGAGTACGGTCTGAGCCCCGACGCCAAGGTCTCCATGCTTGACACCGGCGTCATCTACACCGCCACCCAGAAGGGCCAGGACTGCAACTTCGGCGAAGTCTTCGAAACGGACGGCCGCATTCCCGCGCTGAAGCTTCAGGTCATGGAAGACGACAAGAACTTCTTCCCGATTTACCAAGGTGCCCTCACTGTCAAGGCCGACATCCTCGCCAAGTACCCGGCCATCACGGACATTATGGCCAAGGTCTCCCCGAAGCTCACCACCGAGGTCATGCAGCAGCTGAACGCCAAGGCTGACGTGGATGGCGAAGACCCGGAAGACATTGCCAAGGAATGGCTCGAATCCGAAGGACTGATCTGAAAATGACTGAACAGCTTCAAATCGGCGAGTCCTTCATTGGGGACGGCGTCAACGCAGCGCACGTCAACACCGTACTGGGACACCGGAGCGGCCCCGCTGGAACCGCGTGGGCCACGGCTTTGGCATCACCGAGTGCCGGCCACGTTCCGTTCGTCGCCGTCCTCCGGCCCTCGCTTCCCGTGAAGCCGCTGACGCTCTTCGTCACCAAGGCGGCGGCGTCCAACGACCAGCACGGCAACCTCATTTGGGGTGCAGCGCAGGCCGGCATCGCCGCAGGCGTGGCAGACGCTGTGGCCGACGGCATCCTCACGGACGAACAGGCCGATTCGCACGCGCTGATCGCCGCGGTGTGGGTGAACCCCAACGCCGACGACGACGACGCCGTCTACCGCAATAACCGTGAGTCAGTCCGGACTGCTTTGGAGAACGGGGTCAAGAACCTTCCCTCCACGGCAGAAGTGATCGAGGCACGCAACTCCCCGTCCAACCCCTTCTTCACCCCGCGAGGCTGACAGCAATGAAGATCACCGCAATCCGGCTGACCCGCATGGTCCTGCCCCTGGACCCGCCGTTCAACGCCGCTTGGGATCCTGAACCCCGCACATCATTCCCGGCAACTTTGGTGGAGGTGGAAACTGACGAAGGCATCACCGGCGTAGGCTCCGGCGACACGATGGATGGCTTCGAGGCCTATGAGCACCTGTTCATCGGGACCGACCCTATGGCCATCCTCAACCAGGTCCGCAGGATCGAAACCATCAACTTCCACGGCGGCCGCTACTGGCCACTCGAAGCGGCGCTGTGGGACATCATCGGCAAAGTTGCCGGACTCCCGGTAGCTACTCTCTTCGGCGGAGCCCAGGATCGCCTGGTGGCCTACGCTTCCTCCGGCGAACTGAAGGCGCCCGCAGCGAGGGCCGAGTCTGCACTCGCGGCGAAGGAGCGCGGCTTCAAAGCCATGAAGATCCGTATTTCCCGGGACCACCTGGACCAAGGCGTGGAGTCCGTCCGCGCTGCCAGGGAAGCCGTGGGCAAAGACTTCGACCTGATGGTGGACCTCAACCAGATGTGGCGCATGAGCGGCGACATCGAACCGGCCCTGGAACTTGCCAAAGTCCACCGACTCGCAGCCCAGCTGGCTGAACTGGATGTCCGCTGGCTCGAGGAACCACTTCCGCAGGCCGATATCAAGGGCGCACAGCGCGTGCGTGAGCAGACCGGCATCCAGGTCTCGGGAGGCGAGATGGTCCGCAGCATGCCGGAAATGATGGCCCTCATCGAAGCCGACGCCTACGACATCTACCAGCCCGACGTCGCCCTGGCAGTTGGCATGTACCGCGCCCGCCAAGTGGCCGAAACGGCAAACCTGAAGCACCGCTTCTTCACACCGCACACGTGGAGCAATGGTTTGGGCTTGCTGGCCAACCTGCACGTAGCCGCAGGCGTGGACGCGGGGCCATACTTGGAATTCCCCTATGACCCGCCGGGCTGGACCCCCGAGCGCCGCGACTTCTTCATGGAGCCCCTGGACATCGACGACGACGGTGCACTCCGCGTGCCCGACCTTCCGGGCCTGGGCGCCGTCATCGACTACGACGCCGTCAAGAAGTACTCGGTCTAAGGAGCCCGCCATGGCAACAACGAAGAACGACTGGATCGAGCGGGCGGCAGCCCAGCAGCCAGCCACGGGACTGTATATCGACGGCGGTTTCCGCTCCGCGCGCAGCGGTGAAACATTCCCCACTGTCTCGCCGAGAGACGGCTCCATCACGGCTCACGTGGCGGCAGCGGGGGATCAGGACGTGGACGATGCCGTCCGGTCCGCGCACCGTACTTTCGAAAGCGGCGTGTGGTCGAGGACCGATCGCCGCCACCGGCAAACAGTCCTGACCAGGCTCTCGGACCTGATCCTGGAAAACCTCGAGGAACTCGCGCTCCTGGAGTCCACGGATGCCGGGCACCCCATCAGCGACGCACTCGCCGTTGACGTGCCCAGCTGCGCACGGACCTTCCGCTGGTACGCGGAAGCCCTGGACAAGGTCTACGACGACGTCGCACCCACTCCGCGCAACGCCCTCGCGGTCATTTCCCGCGAGGCACTCGGTGTGATCGGCGCAGTGGTTCCGTGGAACTATCCACTGATCATCACTGCCTGGAAAGTAGCTCCCGCCCTCGCCGCCGGAAACTCCGTGGTCCTCAAGCCCTCGGAGCAGACCAGCCTGACTGCGTTGCGCCTGGCCGAACTCGCCACTGAGGCGGGCGTGCCGGATGGCGTATTCAACGTCGTCCCCGGCCTCGGCCACGTTGCGGGTGCTGCCTTGGGGCGGCATGACCTCGTGGACAAGATCACCTTCACGGGCTCACCGGAGGTTGGGCGGTACTTCCAACGCTACGCCTCCGAATCCAATGGCAAGCAGGTGGCGCTGGAGCTCGGTGGCAAGTCGCCGCAGGTGGTTCTTCACGACGTCGGAGACATCGCAGCCTGCGCTTCGGCTGTGGCCTGGGGGATCTTCTACAACGCCGGGCAGACCTGCCACGGAGGTTCCCGACTCCTGGTGGACGAACGCGTCCACGACGAATTGATCGAAGAAGTCATCAAGGTGGGGCGCTCGCTGCAGCTCGGCGACCCGCTGGATCCTGCCACCCAGATCGGGGCGATTATTGATGACCGGCAGCTTGAGAGCATCCTCGGCTACTACGCCGTCGCAGAAGGCGAGGGCATCGCGGTGGCCAGCGGCGGCACCCAAGTCCACCCTGCCGGCGTCGAACATGGCTACTACCTGGAACCCACGGTCCTGGACCGGGTCAACAACGCCGGCCGCATCGGCCAGGAAGAGATCTTCGGGCCGGTACTGGCAGTATCGACGTTCCGTGGCGCTGCGGAGGGCATCCGGATGGCCAACGACACCAAGTACGGGCTGGCTGCCAGCGTGTGGACGCAGGACATCACCAAGGCGCACACAGCCGCGCGTGAACTCCGCGCCGGCACCGTCTGGGTGAACACCTTCGACGTCGCGGACATCATTACGCCCTTTGGCGGTTTTAAGGAATCCGGGTTCGGCAGGGACCGTTCCCTGCACGCCCTGGACGCCTACTCCGCACTGAAAACAACCTGGATCAACCTGGGCGACGCTGCCCTGGACGACTGAACCACCCAGCCTGAATTGAGACTCGATATGACTGCAACAACGCACGTTTCCGCCACGGAAACACAACCCCTCACGCCCGGAACCGCCCGCATCGGCTTCATCGGCCTCGGCAACATGGGCTCGGGCATGACGCGCAACCTCCAAGCCGCGGGCTTTCACCTGGTGGTCAACGATGTCCGCAAGGAATCCGCGGCCGCACTCCTAGCGAACGGAGCAGAGTGGGCGGAGGACGCAGCGGCAGTCGCCGCCGGCTCCGACGTCGTCATCACCATGCTCCCCACGCCCAAGCACGTGGAGACGGTGGCCATGGGGCCCGGCGGCATCCTTGCCGGGATGCCCGACGGCGGCACCTGGGTGGACATGTCCACCTCGGTTCCGGAGGTGGCCAACAGGGTTCGCGAGGCGGGCTCAGTCCGCGGCATCCGCGTCCTTGACGCACCCGTCAGCGGCATGTCCGTAGGCGCTGCGAACGGCATGCTGCAGATCTTTGTCGGTGGCGAGCCTGCCGACGTCGAACGTCTTCGTCCCGTGTTCGAAGCTATGGGCGATCCTGAACGGATACTGCACGTGGGCGGCCATGGCGCCGGCTACGCGGTGAAGCTCATGATCAACCAGCTGTGGTTCTCGCACCTGGTGGCCACCGCGGAGGTCCTGAGCACAGGCGTCAAGGCGGGTGTGGACCTGGAAGTCCTGAGGCAGGCGCTCATCGCCAGCCCGGCGAACTCCAACTTCGTCCAAAACGATGTCCTGTCCATCCTCAACCACGGCGACTACGACGAAGGCTTCGCGATCGCCTTGGCCTGCAAAGACCTTGGCTTGTCCGTGGACCTGGCCCGTTCCGTTGGAGTTCCCATGGAGTTGTCCGGCTTGGTGGAGCAGCTCTACCGCCGGGCCAAGGCTCTTTACGGCGACAAGGCCGGGGAGATGACCCCGGTAAAACTTTACGAAGACGCTATCGGCATGCAGTTGCGGACGCCCGTGCAGGCCTCCGGCAGCGCCACGGAAGGAGCTTGACCATCATGCAGACACGTATGCAGATCCACGCTGAACTGGCCTCCACGGAGCTGACGCTGGATCCGAAGCCCACCGCCTACTTTGGGCGGGGCCGCGTGGTTGAGATTGGAGGGATTGTCGCTGCCCTCGGCGCGAAATCCGCCCTGATTGTCACGGACCCTTTCCTTGCCACCACAGACGTCGTAGCGGCCGTGCGGGAGTCCCTGGAAGCAGCCGGGCTCTCCGTCAGCGTGTTTGACGGCGTCACGCCCAACCCGACCACCACGTGCGTGGATGCGGGTTCGGACCAGGCCGCGGCATCCGGAGTCGATGTACTGGTGCCTGTTGGCGGGGGATCGTCCATGGACGCAGCAAAGGGCATCTCGCTGGGTGCCGTGAACCCGGCCCGGGGAGCGGGACTGGACTACAGCAACCACTTTGAGAACCCGGCGCTGCCTATTGTTGCCGTGCCCACCACCGCCGGCACCGGTGCGGAGGTCAACGCGTTCGGGGTGGTCACGGACGTGGATGCACACCGAAAGTTCTACGTCGGCCACGAATCGGCGCTACCCAAGGCCGCGGTCCTGGATCCTGAGCTGACCCTTGGGCTCCCGCCGAAGGCTACCGCGGCCACCGGTATGGATGCGCTCACGCACGCCATTGAGTCCTACTCGTCCATCCGGCAGAACCCGTACTCGGACGGCATTGCCCTTCAGGTGGTTTCCATGGTGGCCGAGTTCCTGCCCCGCGCAGTGGCCGACGGCAGTGACATCGAGGCGCGTTCGCAGCTGCTCCTGGCCTCGCACATTGCGGGCGTTGGCTTCTCCCACACCGGTCTGGGCCTGGTGCACGCCATCGCCCACCCGCTGGGCGGCCGTTTCAACATCCCGCATGGCCTGGCGCTGTGCCTGGTGATCGAGGACGTCCTTCGCCTCAACCTCCGCAACCGGCTTGACCGGACCGCGCGGCTCGCCTTCGCGCTGGGTGTCGGAGACACTGCGGCCACGGTCGAACAGAACGCGGATGCCGCCGTCGAGGCTGTTGCCACGCTGGCGCGGGAGGTGGGCATGACAGCCCGACTTACCGACTTCGGCGTGACTGAAGCCGACCTCGACTCCCTCGTGGAGGACACCTTGGCGGACTCGGTCATCAACAACACCCCGGTGCCGCCCACCGCCGTCGAAATCCGCACGATCCTCGAGAAAGCGCTCTAAGTGGAAAACACCTTGACTTTTGATACGTCCGCTCTGACAGGCGCCGAGCGGGCGTTCGTTGAGTCCCTGCCCACGCAGCTTTACATCGACGGCCAGTGGACAGACGCGTCCGACGGCGGGACGTCCGTTGTTGAGGACCCCTCCACGGGCGCTGTGCTCACCAGGATCGCTGACGCGACTCCCGCTGACGGCCACCGTGCGTTGGAAGCTGCTGCCCGCGTCCAGGAATCCTGGGCGGCAACCCCGCCTCGCGAGCGTGGCGAGATTCTTCGCCGCGCCTTCGAGCTGGTCACGGCCCGGGCAGAGGACTTCGCACTGGCGATGACCCTCGAGATGGGCAAGCCGTTGGCCGAGTCCCGGGGCGAAGTGGCGTACGGTGCCGAGTTCCTGCGCTGGTTCTCCGAGGAAGCGGTGCGGGTTTCGGGCCGCTACTCCACGGCACCGGACGGCAAGTCCCGTCTGCTCGTGACCAAGCGCCCGGTGGGCCCGTGCCTGTTCATCACCCCGTGGAATTTCCCGTTGGCCATGGCCACGCGGAAGATCGCCCCGGCCATTGCCGCCGGCTGCACCATGGTCCTCAAACCGGCCAACCTTACTCCGTTGACTGCCTTGTTGTTCACTCGGGTCCTGGAGGAAGCAGGCCTTCCGGCGGGCGTCCTGAACGTCATTCCCACCACCCGCCCGGGCGACGTCACGGGGCCGCTCATCCGGGACAGTCGCCTCCGGAAGCTCTCGTTCACCGGATCAACCGGCGTGGGGCAGCAGCTCATCGCTGACTCTGCGCAGCAAGTGCTCCGGACTTCCATGGAACTGGGCGGCAACGCGCCGTTCCTGGTCTTCGAGGATGCGGACCTGGATGCAGCGATTGATGGCGCCATGGTGGCCAAGCTCCGGAACATGGGGGAGGCCTGCACAGCGGCGAACCGGTTCATTGTCCACGAATCGCTGGCGTCAGAGTTCAGCCATCGGTTGGCGGAACGCATGTCCTCCCTCCGGCTCGGACGCGGGTCCGCGGATGGCACCAACATCGGGCCGCTCATTGATGCCAAGAGTCGCGCGAAGGTGGACGAACTGGTGACTGATGCCGTTGACGGCGGCGCGACAGTTTTGACTGGTGGGGCTCCAGCGGACGGGGAGGGCTACTTCTACCCGCCCACCGTGCTGACGAACGTTCCCGCCTCAGCCCGGATCCTGCATGAGGAGGTGTTCGGTCCTGTGGCACCCGTGGTCAGTTTCTCCACTGAGGATGAAGCGGTCGCTTTGGCGAACGACACCGAGTACGGCCTGGTGGCCTACGCCTACACGCGGGACCTCAACCGCGGTATCCGGCTGTCCGAGAAAGTGGACGTGGGCATGTTCGGACTCAACACAGGCATCGTGTCCAACCCGGCGGCGCCGTTTGGCGGTGTGAAGCAATCCGGCCTTGGCCGCGAAGGTGGCACCGAGGGCATCGAGGAGTTCCTGGAGACCCGCTACATCGGTATCGCGGACCCCTCCTGATGCTTCGTTTACTTGTCACGGGCGGCACCAGCGGGATCGGTGCCGCCCTGGTCAGGGATTCCCTGCAGGCCGGGCATTCGGTGTTCACCACGGGCCGTGACCCTGCGAAACTCGCAGCGTTCCTTGAGACATGCTCCGGCCTTGGTCATGTTGGTGGTGTGGTGGCAGATGCCGGCGACTGGGAGCAGACCCGGGATGCCGTTTCCGCAGCGCATGAGTTCCTTGGCGGCATCGACGTCGCCGTGGCAAACGCCGGGTTCTCCGCGGCCGGTGATCTCTCCGACGGCGACCCGGACCAATGGCGGCACATGGTCCTCACCAACGTCTACGGCCCCGCAATCCTGGCCAAGGCCGCCCTGCCGCAACTCCTGGAGAACCGTGGACACATGGTACTGATCGGCAGCACGGCAGGGAGGAAGGTATATCCCGGAAATCTGTACACCGCCACCAAATGGGCCGTGACCGGGTATGCGGAGTCACTTCGCCAACAGTTGGTGGGGACAGGAGTGCGGGTGCTCCACATCGCGCCGGGCCATGTGGACACCCCGCTGTGGAAAGAAGCACCGGATGCTCTCATCCCGCCCGAGTCCGTGGCTGGGACCATGCTGTGGGCTCTGACCCAGCCACCCGGCGTCGACGTTTCAGAAGTCATGGTCCGGGCGACCGGCCAGGCGTTCTAGCCCCGCCTCAGGCCGCGCCTTTTTCCCTCAGCGGGCGTAAAATTGCCTCACTGATTGGCACTCGCTTTTTCTCTCTCCGGTAGGGAAGGAGGTGGAAAACATGGGACGCAGAATGGAAGGCTTCGTCCATGTGACCGAGCGGCTGCAGTCCGTTTTTGGACCGGCAACCCACGGCGATACGGACGGCCCTGTGGTGCACAAGCACGATGATTTCGAGACCGCTTCCGAGGCGGATCTGAAGAACTTCGACGTCGAGACCGACTCTGAGGGCCATCACTACGCAGTCCGGAACAATGATCCCGGGCCAACCAGCACCGACTACAGCCTTTAAAAAGGCGTGAGATGCCGAAGGGCCGGACCGCGAACTCCGGCCCTTCCTTACGTGAAGACCGGCACGGCGCCTTGACCCTGATTCCCTTACCGTGCCACTGTTGAGCAACTAATCAGCATGCTTATTATGTGAGTAGTACGGTAAATGCTGGTCTACAGAGGGGGCCTTCCATGAGTTTCCAAGATGATGCAGCAAGCGTACCGAACAGCTCCGCCCGTCCGGATCGAGGTAGTTCCGAGCGCCGGAAACCAGTAACCCCGACGCCCTCGTCAGGCCACGACAGGCCAACCCGCACCGCCGCCCTGTGGGTGGCAGTAGCCGTTGGTTTGGTGGTCCTGGTGATGCTCATCGTGTTCTTCGTCCAAAACCAGGACATGATCACGGTCCGGTTCTTTGGGCTGGAGGGGACGCTCGCACTCGGCACCACGCTGTTCATAGCGGCTGTAGGTGGCGGCGTGCTGGTGGCGCTCGCAGGAGGCGCCCGCATCCTTCAGCTGAGGATGAGCAACCACCGCCGCAAAAAGGCCGTTGGTGGGCCGGGCGTGGCCCCTTAGACCTGTTAATTGCGGAAGGACCGGAGCGCTTGCTCCGGTCCTTCCGCAATTAAATCCCGACGGCGGCACTCCCTGACGATGTTAAGTCCGCCGGGGTGTTGTGTCGTCTTAGCCTTCGCAGTCAGTGCAGTAGGCGACGCCATCTTTTTCGCGTGCGATCTGCGAGCGGTGGCGGACCAGGAAGCAGGAGTGACAAGTGAACTCGTCGTTTGCCTGCGGAATGACCTGGATGACCAGTTCTTCGGCGACGATTTCGCCGCCGGGGCCGTTGGCGTCGAGGCCATCGGTTTCGTCCAGTTCAAGCACGACACTCTTGGCCGTGGGAGCGCTGGCGGACTGGAGAGCCTGGAGGGACTGCTCCTGGTTCTCTTTTACATCGGTACGGAGTTCGTCGTAATCGGCTGCCACTTTTTAATGCCTCTTCGTGTTAGGGGGTTACCGGGTATGCAACGTACAGCATGCCACGAAAATTCCATACCATACCCCAGTTCTACAGCTTGTGGCGAAAACCACGTGGGTGGCGGCCAAAAAAATCCGCCACCCACGGTCATTTCGCCTCTGTGTTACCGAAGTTCTATGTCCAGAGATTGGAAGTCGTCGGCCGCGTGTCGACCTACAAGCAGGCGGAACGTGCCCTGCTCAAACTGCCACCCGCCGTCGTAATGTGCAAACGCTTTGGCCGGGATGCGTATTTCCACACTCTCGGTGCCAGCGGGGGCGAGGTGCGCTCCCGCATAGCCAGCGAGCCAGCGGACCGGGCGTTCAACCGCGGATTCAGTGCGCTCGACGTAGACCTGCACCACTTCGCGGCCAGTGCGTGTGCCGGTGTTCTTGACCGGCACATGGACCACAACATCCTTTCCTGCGGTCACCGCCTGGGGTGCGTGGGCTTTGCCGAATTCAAACGTTGTGTAGCCGAGCCCGACGCCGAACGGCAGGGCAGGGGCTGCACCGCCTTCGGCTTGCTGCTTCAGCCAGGCACGGTAACCGATGTGGATTCCCTCGGAGTAGACCACTTTGCCGTCCGTGGGCGTGGTGTTGAGGACGGGAACATCTTCCAGTGCGGAAGGCCAGGTGGTGGGAAGTCGTCCACCCGGTTCCTCGACACCCAGCAGGATGTCTGCGACGGCGCTGCCGAACTCCTGGCCGCCGAACCAGCCCAGCAGGACCGCGTCAACCGTGTCCAGCCACGGCATCAGCACAGGCGAGCCCGAGTTCACAACAACCACCGTGCGGGGGTTGGCCGCCGCGACGGCCTTCACCAGTTGGTTCTGGTACCCGGGGAGATCCAGATCCTTGCGGTCGAATCCTTCAGACTCGATGGCCGCGTTGGTGCCCACAACAACGACGGCGACGTCGGAGGCCCGTGCGGCTTCCACAGCCGCGTCAATCTCGGCCTGCGGTTCCGCAACCACCGTTTCCTCGCCCAGCAGGATGGCGGTGAAAGGAATGACCTGTTCCTTGGGCAACTGGTACTCGGCCTCGATCCGAATGCTCTGGCCGGCCGTGGTGTCGATTGCATGGACGGTCTTGGGCGGATCGAACAGGGCGGCGCCCAGGACTTCGGTGTCGTCCTCAAGTTCGCTGTTGAAGACTTCCGTACCGTCCAGGACAAAGCGGATCCGGCCCACGGTGCCGACGCCCAGGTGGTGGACGCCTGCTGTTTCGGCAGTCCAGTCCGCTTCCATGCGGATGGAGGCCGCGCCGTCGGGAATTCCAATGCCGAACCAAATCAGGTGCGACGCCAAGCGGTCTTCGCCTGAGATCTCCGTGCCGTCTTCCGCCAGGAAAGTCACGCGGATTCCAGGCACATTGGAGACCGGGTTGTGCAGTGACGTTCGGGGGAACGCCTGGATGCCCTCGGCAACCTTGGCGCCGCGCGCGTAGGTGACCTTGACGCCCTCGGGCAGTGCCTTCCGCAGCCCTTCCAGCGGTGAGACCGTGTACTTAGGCATCACTGTGGCGCTGCCGCCGCCTTGGGTGCGGGCTTCGTCGGCGTTGTGGCCGATCACAGCCACGCTGCCCAGCGCCTTGGCATCCAGCGGGAGGAGGCCCTTGTTGCGGACCAGCACGGCGCCGCGGACGGCAACTTCACGCGCGACGGCGGCACCGTTCAGTTCGGTGGGGAGGTGGGTCACTGCTGGTTCGAAACCTTCGAGTGAGCCCACTCTGGCAGCGAGCCGCAGGATACGGGTGACCTTCTCAAGGATTGCTTCGCGGCTGACGCGTCCTTCGTTGACGGCGGCGAGGAGCTTGGGTCCCCAGTGGCCTACCGGGCCGGGCATTTCGAGATCCTGATGGGCGTTGGCCGCGTCGATCGAGCGGACGCCGGTCCAGTCGGATACCACGACGCCGTCGAAGCCCCATTCGGTGGACAGTGGGGTTTCCAAGAGCTTGTTCTCGCTGGCCGTGGTGCCGTTGATGGAGTTGTAAGAGCTCATCACCAGCCAGGCGCGGGCCTCGGTGATGGCGTCCTCGAAGGCTGCCAGGTAGAGCTCCCTCAGGGGGCGTTCGTCCACCACGGAGTCCGCGGTGAAACGCTCGGTTTCGGCTTCGTTGGCCAGGTAGTGCTTGGGCGTTGCACCAACACCCATGGACTGGACGCCGGCCACATATCCTGCGGCCATGGTAGCTGTGAGGCGCGGGTCCTCGCTCATGCACTCGAAGTGGCGGCCGCCCAGCGGGGAGCGGTGGAGATTGATGGTGGGCCCCAGGACGGCGTGGACGCCCTTGCGGCGGGCCTCTTGGCCCAGGACCTGGCCGTAGCGGCGCGCCGTTTCGACGCTCCAGGTCGCGGACAAAGCCGAGGACGATGGTAAGGAGACTGAGTCGTGGCGCTCATCAAAATCTTCACCGCGGACGCCGGCCGGACCATCGGACATGACCACGCGGGACAGGCCGATCTCCGGGATGGCGTGCGTGGACCAAACGTCCGCACCCGTCAGCAGTTGAACCTGCTGTTCGAGAGTCAGGCTTTGGGCGAGGTCGCGGATCTCGGCTTCCGCATCCTGAGTTCCTGCTGATGGGGCCGTGACGGCGGCTGAGACTGTGGGATTCATTACTTGACTCCTTTGATACGGGTGACGAGGAGGGCTCCGATGATGCCGACAACGGCACCGCCGAGGAACAACGCGGGGTAGCCACCCAGGGCGATCACAGGGAAGGCGATAGCAGGCACCAGGGACTGAGGGAGGGCCTGGGCGATGTTGAAGACACCGAAGGTCTTGGCATTTTCTGACTGGTCGCTGGGCAGCAGGTCCGTAATGAGGGCTACGTCCACGGCGCTGAAGACTCCGAGGCCTAAGCCCAGGATGCCTTGGCCCACCAGCACCTGACCTGTGTTGGTGCTGGTAGCGATGACGACCAGGCCGCCCATCATGATCAGGGCGGAGATGATGACCATACTCTTGCGCTTACCAAGGCGATCGCTGATCCAGCCACCTGCGAGGCTGGTGATCACGGTGCCGGCTGAGCTCACCAAGGTTGCTTGGAACACCAAACTGGTGACCTGCGTTTCGGCGACGTGGAGGTGGTCCGTGAAGAAGTACGGCAGGTAGAGAAGGCCGGCGCAGTAGCCCACGTAGACCAGGAATTTGGTGACCCAAGCCCACCCCAGGCCCGGGTAATCCTTGGGGTTGAAATAGAAGGAACCCAGGATCTCCTTGAAGTTCAGCGGTGCCGGTTTCTCGGTGAGGACGCGGTCCTTGAAGGTGAAGGCAAAGGCAATGGCTATCGCCGTGCCCACGATCCCCGGGACTACCGCCATCTGCAAGGCGGTTTCGAACATCTGTGCAAAGAAGGCCGCTGCAACAAGGCCGATGGGCAACGTCATGCCGATCAGCCCGGAAAGGCGTCCGCGCTCCATTGGGCCGGCTTGGTCGGGAAGGGTTGCAACCAGAGCGGCCAAGCCGGCGTTGAAGCCCAGCTGTGCTACAACCCAAGCGATCAGAACCACTCCGACTTCCGTGGCCGAACCCAGCAGGAAGAGCGCTGCAAGGCCCACTAGGGAGCCGCCGACGATCCACGGCTTGCGCATGCCGAATCGTGACGTGGTGCGATCGCTGAGTCGGCCAAAGAACGGGTTGGCGAGCAAGGCAACAGCTGCTCCGACGCCAGCCACGAGGCTGAGTGCTCCAGCGCGCGTGTCCGGTGTGGTGATCTCCGAAATCTTGATGGCAAGGACTACCAATGCGGGGGCAAGGACAGCCATCCAGAGGCCGGCGCTCGCGATGGGCATACCGATGACATAGGCGCGGGAAGCGGCTTTAGGCGGGGTGCTTCGAAGCCCCGGGCTGACGGTTTCCGCGCCTGCCATCTGCTGATTGAGATTGAGGGCCACATTGCCTCCTGGTGAACGGGTGACCCACCGTTGGGTCTCGAAGAACGACTTTAGCCCTAAAAATCTAGTGTGACTAGGTTTTTGCGTAAAAAGTCGAGTGAAGCTAGGTTTTGGGATGGTGAAATACACTGAACGGATGTCTACGTCGAGTTCGAGGGCCCGGGGCCAGTACGCCAAGGGTGCGGAACGCCGTGAACAGATCATCCAAACGGCAACTGATGTTTTTGCCACTGAAGGCTTTGAAGGAACGGCCCTCAAGCGCGTAGCTGAACTTGTGGGAGTCAAGGAAGCCACGCTCTTCCACTACTTCAAGGGGAAGCAAGAGCTCCTCACTGCCGTGCTGGCGGAACGCGACCGGCGCTCCATTGCAGTCAGCGGCCAGGAGGACGTGGGGCTGAACCTGATGCCGCCTATCGCGGAACGGAACGAGCGCGAGCCCGGCCTCACCACCCTTTACGCAGTGGCATCGGCCACGGCCAACGATCCCGGGCACAACTCCCACAGCTATTTCAAAGAGCGCTACGAGACGGTGGTGCGGGACATTGCCGCTGACATCCAACGGCGCCAGGCCTTAGGGGAGGTGCGCACCGACGTCGACTCCGTGATGCTTGCGCGGCTAACGATTGCCGCGTTCGACGGCCTGCAACTCCAGTGGCTCTACGACAAGTCCGTGGACATGGCGGACGGGCTACGGCAACTCATTGACGTGCTTTTGGCGCCGGCAGCCAAGGAGGCATAGCTACCCGGGCTCCTCCTCGCTGCGCGAAGAGGCTTGCGACACGTCCTCAACGAATTCGAGTGCCACCAAACTAATGCAGGAAGGACCGGAGCGCTTGCTCCGGTCCTTCCGCTGTTAAGACTTGGTGGCTCTAGCGGCCAGTGCCGCCGTAAACGGTGGCCTCAGCGTCGCCGTCGAGCTCGAACGCATTGTGGATGGCGCGCACGGCATCATCCAAGGCGTCAGCGCTGGTGACCACGGAGATGCGGATTTCCGAGGTGGAGATCATGTCGATGTTGATGCCGGCGTCGGAGAGGGCCTTAAAGAACGTGGCCGAAACGCCCGGGTGCGAACGCATGCCCGCGCCGATGAGGGAGAGCTTGCCAACATGCTCGTTGTATTCGATGCTCTCGAAGCCGATCTGGCCTTCGGCAGCACGCAGGGCGGCAAGGGCGTCGGCGCCTTCCACGATGGGAAGGGTGAACGAAATGTCCGTGCGGCCGGTGCCGTGGGTGGACACGTTCTGGACGATCATGTCGATGTTCGAGTGCGCGTCTGCGATCACCTGGAAGATCGCGGCAGCCTTGCCGGGGATGTCCGGAACGCCCACAACGGTGACCTTGGCTTCGGACCGGTCGTGTGCAACGCCGGAGATGATTGGCTGCTCCAAGGCAACTCCCTCTTGAATGTTGAACTTTTCATCGGCGCCGGGGATGACCCAAGTGCCTTCGTGCTGGCTAAATGACGAGCGGACGTGCAGCGGCACGCCGAAGCGGCGGGCGTACTCCACACACCGCAGGTGCAGGATCTTGGCACCGGAAGCGGCCAACTCCAACATTTCCTCGCTGGAGATACGGTCGATCTTCTGGGCGGAGGTCACAACGCGGGGGTCGGCGGTGTAGATGCCGTCCACGTCCGTGTAGATTTCGCAGACATCAGCCTCAAGTGCGGCGGCCAACGCAACAGCGGTGGTGTCCGATCCGCCGCGACCCAAGGTGGTGATCTCGTTGGTGCTGCGGCTCATGCCCTGGAAACCTGCCACGATCGCAATGTGTCCCTTGTCCAGGGCTGTGCGGATGCGGTGGGGGTCGACGTCGATAATCCGGGCCTTGCCGTGGATGCCGTCGGTGATCATGCCGGCCTGGGAGCCGGTGAAGGACTGCGCGGAAGCGCCGAACTTGTTGATGGCCATGGCGAGCAAAGCCATGGAAATTCGCTCGCCGGCGGACAACAGCATGTCCATCTCACGGGCGGGAGCGGAGTCCGTGACCTGACCCGCAAGGTCCAGGAGTTCATCGGTGGTGTCGCCCATCGCGGAGACAACAACCACAACCTCGTTGCCGGCCTTCTGCGCATCCACGACGCGCTGAGCGACCCGTTTGATGCCATCAGCATCTGCAACCGAGGAACCGCCGAACTTCTGAACGATCAGCTGCTTGGTAATCGCAGCCTCGTTGGAGAGCTCTTCGATCTTCACTTCGGTAGTGGGCATAGTCATGCGCGCACCCTCACTGCATCAATAGGGTTCGAACGCGGCATGCCAAATTCCAAATTTGAGCACGCCAGCGTAGCTTATTTGCCCAGTTTATCGCCGCGCGCAGGGCTGGTAGGAATTGTGACCACATAGCGGCCACGCACCATACATATGGTGAGTCGTCTCACCAACCTGACGTGGCCGGACCGCCTTTGAACGGGCCTACTATCTGCTGAGTGATCCACCCGCCGTAGAAGCCGCCTTGCTGGAATGTCACCTGCTCGCCGTTGATCTCGCAGGAATCCATATGTTGCGGGTAGAGGGCCACCCGGCTACTGAGGGGCTCGAAACCCCTGGCCGGGTTCGCGTAAGTCCACCCGCCGCGGGATACGACAACACCGCCGGCAACGACGTCGAAATAGCTTGCCTCTCCCTTGAACTCGCAAAAACTCGTGCCGGCGTGAGGAACCAGCACGCCGGAAGGGAAGGCATCAAAGGGTAGGTAGTAGACGGGCGGGTGGCTTGTCTCCAGAACCCGCACAGCGTCAGTGGTGTCCACGATCACCTGACCCCCAAGTCGGACAACCACCCTTTCCGAGCGTGGTTCGATCCTCGGCGGACGTGGATAGTCCCACACCGACTCCTGTCCCTTCTTGGGTTTGATGGGCCGGGGGCGCCGAAAGACGCCGGAAACACTGCGACTGGAGACCATGTCCCATGGTGGCACGCTTGGCTGGGATCTCCCCGTGAAAGCCGGTGCATCGGAGCCTGGGCCCCGGCGTATCGGTTGGGGCGTGCCCGGCGTACCATCCAACTCATGAGGTTTGTGAGCGGCGATGGCCGGTTTGCCTGACCATACGGGCGGTTCGGGTCCGGGATGGAACGAGCCCGAATATGAAGTCATCGGCGGCGGGATGATCGATGATCAGCCGTCCAAGGTGACCGACCGGAAACCAGGCACGGGGCCGCCGCTCGCCTCTGGAAATTTCTCAGTGACTGCCGGCGAGGCGTGGCGGAACACCCGGGAGTCCTTCACGTCATGGTGGTTCTGGCTGGCCTGCGCACTTGGGATTGCTCTCGCCTGGGGGATAGCCGCCGCCTTGGTGGCCTGGGCAGAATCCAGCGGGGGGTTTGAGGCCGGGGTCGCCAATGCTGTCCATTTATTGATGGCGGCATTTCTGGCACTCTCAGCGGCCGTGCTGGGCGCCGTGTGGGGCTTCCGGCATCCCAACGGAAGCGTCCCTTCACTGCTGCTTGCAGGAGCCATGCGCGGGGTGGCCTTGGCCGTGCCAGCTTGCGCTGTTCTGATGGTGGTGGGCTTCAACGTCGGCGGGCCGATCGCGCTGGCCGGTGCCGCCGTCGTCGTCATTGTCCTTGAAGTAGCCCTCTTCGGGCTGATCGGTGCTGGTTCACGGAGATGCTTCGCCAAGGTCATGCCGGCAGGGGTTTTGGCTGTGGTGCTCATGGCTTTCCTTTGCATAGGAAATGTGGCGGTCACGGTCCTGTTGCTGCCCGCGACCACAGGTACGGGTCAGGCATCCGTGCCGGTGAACGTGGAGCGGGACGACTCCGGAAGGATCACTGCCTATGAATGCGTTGGCAATCTTCGTCCGGTTGAGGTGGCGCACACGGATCGGGTTGCCTGGCTGGCCACCACCAACCCTGCCCTGCTCCTGGGCAGCGTGGGCGGGGAACTGGCGCCCACGGACAACCCGATTGGATGGATGTTGTCCGGACTGCAATGGGCCGCCGACGGTCCGTCACGCGAAGTCCCGTGCCTTGGCGGGGAATCAAGCGACGGCCTTGCTCCATCCATGCCTGTGGCGCTGACGGGCTTGGTACTGCAGGCAGCACTCGCCGCGCTGGCGATTATGTCGGGACGCTGGCTGGCTGACCGCCGGGCGGCGGCTAGTTCGGGTCCTGGCTGAGCTGCCTCCGAGCGTACTCAGAAATGACGACTCCCGAGCCGAACGCCGTCGTCGAAACCTCATTGAAGGCGCTGGGCTGGTAGGTGCCGGGCGCAAACAGCGGGATGCCGTCGCCAAAGAGCACCGGACTGCGTTTGAGCACAAGCCGGTCGATTTCGCCCGCGAGCTGCGTTGCCAGTTGCCCGCCGCCACAAAGCCAAATCGACTGGCCGGGCTCGGACTTCAACCGGCGAACAACCTCTACCGGATCTTCATCCGTGACTTTCAGGTTCGGGTGCTCGCCGGGTATGTCCGACTCGGTCCGTGTCCGGGAAAACACCACTTGTTTGAGGTGCTGATACGGGCTTGTCATGCCCACCGGCAGTCCAACAGCGTAGGTGTTCCAGCCCATCACGACGGTGTCGAACATGGTCCCCGTGCGTTTGACGGTTGATGTTGTGATTGCGAGACTACAACAGCGCGTTGCGCCTGCCCTCGAACGCGCGGCCCAAGGTGACCTCGTCCGCGTACTCAAGGTCTCCACCCACGGGGAGGCCCGACGCCAGCCGTGTCACCGTGATCCCGATCGACTTGAGCATGCGGGCAAGGTACGTTGCCGTAGCTTCGCCCTCAAGGTTCGGGTCAGTGGCGATGATGATTTCCTGGATGGCGCCGTCGTTGAGGCGCGTGAGGAGTTCACGGATGCGCAACTGTTCCGGCCCGATGCCGGCGATGGGATTAATGGCCCCGCCCAGCACGTGATAGCGCCCGCGGAAGGACCGTGTGCGCTCGACGGCCAAGACGTCCTTGGACTCCTCAACGACGCAAATGACCGACGGATCACGACGCTGATCCCGGCAGATATTGCACGTTTCCTGCTCGGTCACGTTGAAACAGACAGTGCAGAACTTCACGCGTTCCTTGACCGTGGTGATAGCCGTGACAAGACGCTTCATGTCCTCGGGATCTGCCTCAAGGATATGGAACGCCAGGCGCTGCGCCGATTTAGGGCCCACACCGGGAAGCCGGCCGAGCTCATCAATCAGCTCTTGAACTGCACCTTCGTACACAATGTCCTCATTAGTTTGAAATCAGTGCTGGAGTCAGCGGGGTTGTAGGGGAGAACCGTCCAAGGCGCGCTCTTCAATCAGCTTTCCGCCCAGAATACGCTCCACCGCAGCCCGCCCAAAGACCCGGGATTCCTCGATGGTTTCATCTTCCGGACTGGGAATGTCCTCCGGGACTGACTCCGGCTTCGCCTGAGTCCGCACCGGGGCCTGCACACGGCCGGCCTGGGCTTCGGGGCTGTTCGTCAACCGCTGGTACAAGCTCTGCCGGCCATTTGGACTGCTCGACGGCGCACCCTCCTCAAGCGTCGCAACCGAACCATGCGACTCCTCGGGTTGCGTAGCCAAGGATGGCCAGGTTGCCGGTGCGTTGCTGGCAGCCGGGGCGCCGCTGGTTACCGGGACGCTGCCGGCCGTGTCGCTGCTGCCGGCAGGGTCGGGCATGGATTGCGTTCCCGGCCAGCTCGACGCCGGTGCGACGTCCCAGCTGGAGCTTGGGTTCTGTTCGGCATTGGTTGGGTGGCCGTAAGTTCCGGAGGGTGTTTCCGGGACCTGCGCCGCCGCCGGTTCATAGTCCGGGGCGTCCGTTGCGGGTGCGCTTTCTTCAGGAGAGTCGAGGGGTCGCTTGCCCACGTTGGACTCCGTGCCCACAACCCACGTCCCAGGAGCCTGCTCCACCGCGCGGGACCATGGGTCCTCGGACCCGTTGATGCCCGCAGGGTTTGCCGCTGTGGAAGCGGTGGCAGAAGGGACGGCCTGGGCCGGCGCTGCTGATGCTCGCGGCGCCGTCGGTGACGGGCTCGAGGAAGGTGATCCGCTTGCCGGGGACTGGGCGGGGGCCGGCGTAGCCGGCTGTGAGCCCGTGCGGCCGTATCCCGACGGGGGTTCCCAATCCGCCGGAGGCTCTTCATCCAAAGGCGGGGCATCCTCGTCGAGCGGCGGACCCCAATCGTCGTCAGGGTACGAGTAATCCGTGGATGGCTCGGCGGGTGCCGAAGTGGCTGGCGCGGGGGCGGCGGGTGCGGGTGCTGCCGGCGATGCTGCCGCCGGGGCGGGTGCTGGCGCGGCCGGCGTCGGGGCAGCCGGGACTTCTGGCGCGGGTACTGCTGCTGGAGCTGGCGATGCTGCTGCCGCTGGTGCCAGCCCCCACGCAGAGTCGACCGCTGATACCGGGGCTGGTGCAGGAGCTGATTCAACAGGCGGCGAAGTGGGGTTCGCGGGGGTGCCTGCTGACGATGCAGCAGCCGGAGTTTCCCGGCTAGTAGGTGCTTTTGGGTTTGGCTCAGAGCTCGCTGAGCTGTTGCCGCCAGCCACGGCGACGATCTGGCAGTCGATGCCGATGGTCTTGTGGATCGCCTGGCGAAGGTTCTCGGAATGATCCGCGCGTCCAAACGCCCCTGCAAGGCCGCCTGTTGTGAAAGCCAAAGTCAGCACTTGGCCATCGAACTGGGCAACTTGGGCATTCGGTTCCACCAGTGCCCAGGTGCTGCGCTTGATCTTGGTCAAGGTCTGCAGGACGTCAGGCCATGCGCGACGCAGGGCCTCTACGTCGCCGCTGCCACCGGAAACCGAAGCTGCAGCAGCAGGCTGCGGAGTGGGGGCAGGTGGCTGCTGGGCTGCGGCGGGTGGCTGTTGGGCTGCCTGCACCGGGGCTGTCGGCTGAACCTGCGGGGCAGCCTCCTGCGAGGGAGGAGGCGTAGGAGCTTGAACAGGCTGGGTTTGCTGTGGTGATGCCGACCCCGGCTGCGGCTGCGGCTGGCCTGGAGCGGCCGGGGATGCGGCAGCCTGGGGGGAGCGGCCGGCAGCCGGACGGTCCTCGACGGGCCAATCGTTGGTGGAGACTCGCGGTGCCGTGATGGCGTCGCGTGATCCTGCTTCAGCGGACGGCTCGGAAACCGCCGGAGCCGAAGCGGGCGTTGGCTGGGCATCGGCCGACGCAACAACAGCGGCTGCAGGCGCAGGCGCAGGGGCGGGAGCGGGCGTCGTCGGGGCTACCGGCGAAGCCGTTGGCGTAGTAACTGCAGCCGCCGGTGGGGCGGCAGCAACAGCCGGAGCACCGCCGTCGCCCGTGTAATTCAGGCGACGTTCCACGCGGTCGATGCGGGCAGCGATGCCACGCTCCGTCTGTTCGGCGCTGGGCAGGAGGATGCGGGCACACAACAGCTCAAGGTGGAGACGCGGGGACGTGGCCCCGGTCATCTCGGTGAGCGCGGTATTTGTGACGTCCGCTGCCCGGGACAGCTCGGCTGCGCCCAAGTTGGTTGCCTGGTTGCGCATCCGAGCGATCTGATCGGCCGGCATGCCGCGAAGGATGGCCTGCGCGCTCTCGGGCATGGCCTGGACGATGATGAGGTCGCGGAAGCGTTCCAACAGGTCTTCGACGAAGCGCCGGGGGTCGTGACCGGTCTGGATGACTCGGTCCACCGCGCGGAATACGGTGGCAGCATCCGCGGCAGCCACGGCATCCACGATGTCGTCCAGCAAGGAAGCGTGCGTGTAACCGAGCAGCGCAACAGCGAGCTCGTAGTCCAAGCCGTTGGGTCCCGCGCCAGCCATGAGCTGGTCCAGGACGGACAGGGTGTCACGAACAGAACCGCCACCCGCGCGGATGACCAACGAAAGTACGCCGGGAGCGACAGGAACATTCTCCTGCTGGCAGAGCAGCTCAAGGTATTGCATCAGCGGCTCGGGCGGCACCAACCGGAAGGGATAGTGGTGCGTCCGCGAGCGGATGGTCCCAATGACCTTGTCCGGCTCGGTTGTGGCAAAGATGAACTTGATGTGTTCCGGCGGCTCTTCAACAATCTTGAGCAGCGCGTTGAAGCCGGCAGACGTGACCATGTGGGCCTCGTCAATGATGAAGATCTTGTAGCGGTCACGCACCGGGGCGAACGTTGCGCGCTCGCGGAGATCGCGGGCGTCGTCCACGCCACCGTGGCTGGCGGCGTCGATCTCTATGACATCAAGCGAGCCGGAGCCGCCGCGTGCAAGTTCGATGCAACTGGGGCATTTTCCGCAGGGGGTGTCAGTGGGGCCCTCGGCGCAGTTAAGGCAGCGGGCCAGAATGCGCGCAGAGGTGGTTTTGCCGCAACCGCGGGGGCCGGAGAAGAGGTAGGCGTGGTTCACACGGTTCTTGCGGAGCGCCGTCATCAGCGGCTCCGTGACGTGTTCCTGCCCGATAACGTCCGCGAAAGAGTCCGGGCGATACCTTCGATACAGGGCAGTTGTAACAGTCACAAGTGAAACCTACCTATAGAGACTGACATTTAAATAAGTGACCCCTCATGCACCCGCCAGAGCCCATCTACCCTTGCTACCTTCCGGTCCTGGGGGAGTTCAACAGGATGACGCCACATGAGGGGCCGTCGACAAGCTTACCCGAACTTGGGTTGGGGTTCGAATCGGCTCGAAGGGCTGTGGATAAGGCTCGACGGCGTTTGGCTGGCCTTCTCATTTTGTCGGGGCTGGCTGGTAATCGTCGTACTGCAGGAGAGGTTCGTCGGAACGGGTGTGGCTATGGTGCGGGATGGGTAGTGGGGAGTGGGTGGGGTTCGTGTCCTGGCGGTCTCCCCGTCACCGCCAGCCATTCACCGGCCATGTCATGAAAGCCGGCTCCTCGTATGGGTGCGCGGCCCGCAGAGCCAGCACAACGCCGTCGAGCATGTCCTCCTGAACAACGCACTCAACCCGGGTTTCGGGCACCTGCTCCTCGATCCCCACCTCACCGATGGCTGGCCGTGCTCCCGGTAGAGGCGTGAAGCGGCCGGTGCCTGGTGAAGTAAAGGCGCAGTGGGAGTAGTCGCCGATTCTCCCGGCGCCTGCGTCGCCAATGGCCAGGAGGACTTCCTCGATATGCGTCTCAGGAACGTAGACAACCAGGGCATGCAGCTGAGCCATAAGGACATCCTGTCAATAAACTTCGGCTACAAACAGGTCTCAACCATTGCAAAACGAGGGACTGCAGCGGACCATGGGTATGTACACCGATTGGGGCAATCTCAAGGTTGTGAGCTGCGGGGCCTGGGAGCGAGGGGCCGGACCCGGCAGCTCAACGGTGATACCGCAAGAATGGGCGCGTTGGGGGCGTCCATTTTTCCGTTAACGACCGCTTCTCCGAGGGTGCTTCGGCGTGGCAAATCAGCCCGATTACACGATGCCGAAATTCTCAGGTACAGTAGTATCTGCTTTCGAATCGGAAGCAAGGAGAATTCGCCTAGCGGCCTATGGCGCACGCCTGGAACGCGTGTTGGGTTAACGCCCTCGGGGGTTCAAATCCCCCATTCTCCGCCGAAAAAGGCTCCGGGATCCAGCTGATCCCGGAGCCTTTCTCTTTGCCCGAAACCCGAGTCCGGCCATGACGGTTTCCCGCATCACGTCCCGCTCATTCCCAGCGCACCATTTGTCCTATGACGTGCTTGGCCGGACCTTTATGCCCTCCTAGGATTGCTTGGACTTGCTCGCAACCAGAGGGAATCCGGTGTCGGACTTCAGTGTAGGAAGAGTCCGGGGCAGGCACCTTGCAGTCCCGCCGATCAGGCACAGCGCAGCCCCGTCGACCCGGCACAGTGCGGCCCCGTCGAACCGGGCTCGGGCGGCGGATCTGGACGCCATCAGGCTTACCGGTATCGCAGCCGTAGTGGTTGGTCATGTCTGGACATCCGGGCCGTTCACCGATGCCCTGTTTGCGTGGCATGTCCCCGTATTTTTCATCCTGACGGGCTATCTGTGGAAGTCGGGCCGGACGGTGCGGGATGAGATCACCCGCCGCTCCAAGACGCTCCTGGTCCCGTATGTTGCGTGGCTGGCCGTCCTCAGTGTCGCGTTCGCTTCCGTGGAGTATCTGCGTGGCGGATCCCTGCCCGTCGAAGCACTCCGAAATGCGGTCTATGGCGGAGCGTTCGCGGTGCGCCCGTATTCGGCGTTCTGGTTTGTGCCGGTCCTCTTTTTCACGGCCGTGCTGTTCCGCTGGCTGGAGCGATTTCCGCCCTGGATGGCGTGGATCATCGCTGGACTTGGGCTGGCAGCAAGCGTTTTTGCGGGGGAGGTGATGGCAAAGACGCCCTTAGGAATAGCCTTGGCGGTGCCGTGCCTGGTGTTCGTTCTCGTCGGACGCGCTTTGCCTGCCATGGTCCATCGCGTCCGGTACAAGACGGCCGTGGGCGTGGGTCTGGTACTTGCTGGCGTTGCCCTGACGGTCGGCGGTGTGGTTCAGCCGCTGAACATGAAGGACGGCGACTTCGGCTCAGTCGCGCTGAGCGTGGTCAACGCCTCTGCAATTAGCCTGGGACTGATCCTCGTCTTCGCAGCGCTGTACCGCATGGTTAGCCCGGCGGTGAATCGCCTGACGATCCAGCTGGCCTCCGCCGGGCTGGTGGTGGTTCTCACCCACGCGTTCTTCCTCTACCTGCTCAACACGCCTGCGTCGGGATCGATCTTTGACGCCGTTGTAGCTTTGGCGGTGCCCTTTGCTCTCGCATTGCTGGTGCTCCGGTCGCCGCTCCGGCGCTGGCTGGTGGGTTAGCCGTCAGCCCGCTGCTCGGTATCTTTCTGCTGAGCGGCAGCCACGCGTTCCAGCACTTCCCGGCAGGCCAGAATTGCCGGGTGGATCCGGCCGGCCGTCCTGGTGGATGTGAACACGGTTCGCTCCGGGAGACCGGGAAGGTCCAGGAGTTGGACCGTGCGGGTGCGCCCGGTCCATACGAGGTCCGGCATGAGTGCCACGGCGTTCCCGGATTCAATGAGCCGGATCTGGGCTTGGAGGTCGGCTGTTTCGTAGCGCACGTCCGGTTCGAAGCCCGCGGACCGGCAGGCCTGCTCCGCCCAGTGCCGGGATGCTGCGCCGCGGGGTTCCATGACCCACGGCATTGAGGCGGTGTCCGCGAGGGTGGCTACGGTTTCGCCGCCAAGTCCTACGGGGGGAGTGGCCAGCCGGATGGCGTCGCTGGTGAGGGTTACCCGGTCCAGCCCGCTGTGGTGCGGGGCCGCGTGGCCCGGGTATTGCTCGGCCACCACAAGGTCGAAGTCCCGCGCCCACGTTTCGTAGAGTGCAGTCTCGGGCTCGCGCTGTGTCATTTCCACGCGTACCTCGGGATACTCCTTGCGCATGATGCTGAGGAAATCGGGCAGCAAAGCCAGTGCCGCGGATTGGAACACGGCCAAGCGCACGGTTCCGGTCACCATGGAGAGCGACGCCGCGAGCTCGGTTTCCGCGCGCTCCAAGGTCTCCAGCAGCGCCGCGGTGTGGGCCACGAGGATCTCCGCTTGCGGAGTCAGTTGCACCCGACGCCCCGCTTTTCGCAGCAGCTCCACCCCGGCTTCCTTCTCCAGCAACGTGAGCTGCTGTGAAACTGATGAGGGGCTGTATTGCATCGCATCGGCGACTTCGGCCAAGGTTCCGCGGATCTTTAACTCGTGCAGCAAACGCAGCCTGCGGACGTCCAGCAAGACGACCTCCAAAGGTTCGGGATGGGTAATCAATATTCGTCAGAAAAGATCGCTTTTCCTAACGTGATTGTAGATCCATACTGATGGAAACAAACAAACTTCTCCGTCTCAGAAGGAGCCCCCATGACCAGCACCCTCCCGGATGCCACCGCCCCGCGCACCCAGGATTCCGGGCAGTTCGATGCTTTGGCTCAGGAAGCCATCGCCTTGGTCCGCCACTGGCTTACCGAAGCCAGCAAGATCCCCGTGGATGTGTCCGCGCAGCGTCTCGCCGGTGTCCTGAAGGACCCGAACGGCCTTGACTTCACTGTCGGATTCGTCGACGGCGTCATCCGCCCCGAGGACCTGTCGGTCGCCGGCCGCAAGCTCGCAGAGCTCGCTCCCAAGGTGCCCAAGTTCCTCCCGTGGTACATGCGCAGCGCTGTGCGCGTGGGTGGCGTCATGGCTCCGATTGTCCCGCAGGTTGTCATCCCGATCGCCCGCCGCGTGCTCCGCGAAATGGTGGGCCACCTGATTGTGGACGCCACCGACGCCAAGCTCGGCCCGGCCATCGCCAAGATCCGCCAGGACGGTGTGCACCTGAACGTCAACCTCCTCGGCGAAGCAGTCCTGGGCGAGCACGAAGCCCAGCGCCGCCTGGAAGGCACGTTGAAGCTCCTTGCCCGCGATGACGTGGACTACGTGTCCATCAAGGAATCCTCCACCGTGGCACCTCACTCCCCGTGGGCCTTCGACGAAGCCGTCGACCACGTGGTGGAGAAGCTCACCCCGCTCTACCGCCTTGCCGCGTCCTTCCCCAAGCCCAAGTTCATCAACCTGGACATGGAGGAATACAAGGACCTCAGCATGACCATTGCGGTGTTCAAGCGCATCCTTGACATGCCCGAATTCAAGAACCTTGAGGCCGGCATCGTCCTCCAGGCCTACCTCCCGGACGCCCTCGGCGCCATGCAGGAACTGCAGGAGTGGGCCTCGGCACGCCGCGCCCAGGGTGGCGCACCCATCAAGGTCCGCGTGGTCAAGGGCGCCAACCTTCCCATGGAACAGGTTGAAGCCTCGCTGCATGACTGGCCGCTGGCTACGTGGGGCACCAAGCAGGACTCGGACACCAGCTACAAGAACGTCATCAACTACGCCCTCACCCCGGAGCGCATTGACGCAGTCCGCATCGGTGTCGCAGGCCACAACCTGTTCGATGTCGCTTTCGCCTGGCTGCTGGCGAAGCAGCGGGGCATTGCCCAGCAGGGACAGGGAGCGATTGAATTCGAGATGCTCCTGGGCATGGCAACCGGTCAGGCCACCGCAGTCCGCAAGGACGTGGGCAGCCTCCTCCTGTACACACCGGTGGTCCACCCGGGCGAGTTCGACGTCGCCATCGCCTACCTGATCCGCCGCCTCGAAGAAGGCGCCAGCCAGGAAAACTTCATGTCCGCAGTGTTTGAGCTGAGCGAAAACGAAGCCCTGTTCAAGCGCGAGCAGCAGCGCTTCCTGGACTCCCTGGCAGGCATGACGGACACGGTTCCCGGCCCCAACCGCCAGCAGGACCGCCGCCTCCCCGCCGAGCCTGCCCCGCTTGAAGGCTTCGCCAACACCCCGGACACCGACCCGGCCCTCCCGGCAAACCGAGCCTGGGGCCGTGACATCCTCAAGCGCATCCCCGGTTCCACCGCCGGCAACAAGATCGTGGAGTCCACCAAGGTTTCCGACGCTGCCCAGCTGGATCGCATCATCGCCACCGCCGTAGACCACGGCAAGGCCTGGGGCGCCCGCCCCGCCGCCGAGCGTGCAGCCATCCTGCACCGCGCCGGCGAGGTCCTCGAAGCCCGCCGCGCGGAACTCCTGGAGGTCATGGCTTCCGAGACCGGTAAGACCATCGACCAAGGCGACCCCGAAGTCAGCGAAGCGATCGACTTCGCGCATTACTACGCCGAGCGTGCCAAGGACCTGGAAACGGTCGACGGCGCCACGTTCGTCCCGGCCAACCTCACCGTGGTGACCCCGCCGTGGAACTTCCCGGTGGCGATTCCCGCAGGCTCAACGCTCGCAGCGCTCGCCTCAGGTTCCGGCGTCGTGATCAAGCCTGCAAAGCAGGCCCGCCGCTCCGGTTCGGTCATGGTGGATGCCCTGTGGGAAGCCGGTGTGCCGCGCGAAGTGCTGGCACTGGTGCAGCTTGAAGAGCGTGAGCTCGGCACCCAGCTGGTTTCGCACCCCAGCGTTGACCGCGTGATCCTTACCGGTGGTTACGAAACCGCTGAGCTGTTCCGTTCCTTCCGCCAGGACCTGCCGCTGCTCGCGGAGACCTCCGGTAAGAACGCCATCATCGTCACCCCGAGTGCCGACCTGGACCTCGCCGCGAAGGACGTGGTGTATTCGGCATTCGGCCACGCAGGCCAGAAGTGCTCGGCTGCCTCGCTGGTGATCCTGGTGGGCTCGGTGGCCAAGAGCGCACGCTTCCACAACCAGCTGATCGACGCCGCACGCTCACTGACCGTGGGCTACCCGGAGAACGCCACCACGCAGATGGGGCCGATCATCGAGCCGGCCAACGGCAAGCTCCTCAACGCCCTCACCACCCTGGGCGACGGCGAAACGTGGGCCATCAAGCCCGAGCGCCTCGACGAAACCGGCCGTTTGTGGTCCCCGGGCATCCGTTCCGGCGTCAAGCGTGGCTCCTACTTCCACCTGACCGAGTTCTTCGGTCCGGTCCTGGGTGTTATGACCGCGGAGACCCTCGAGGAAGCCATCGCCATCCAGAACGAGATCGAGTACGGCCTCACCGCCGGCCTCCACTCACTGGACTCCGCTGAAATGGGCGTCTGGTTGGACACTATCCAGGCCGGAAACCTGTACGTCAACCGCGGCATCACCGGTGCGATCGTCCAGCGCCAGCCGTTCGGTGGATGGAAGAAGTCGGCCGTGGGCGCCGGAACCAAGGCCGGTGGACCGAACTACCTGATCGGCCTGGGCAGCTGGCTTCCCGCCGAGGCCAAGGCCAAGCGAGGCACCGTACTTCAGGGCGCTGCCGCACAAATCCTCACCGCAGCAAAGTCTGCGGACGTGACCGCCGAGGAACTCCAGACCCTCCAGCAGTCGCTCTTCAGCGATGCCGCAGCGTGGGAATCCGAGTTCGGCACCCGCAAGGACGTCTCCGCCCTTTCCGCAGAGCGCAACGTCTTCCGTTACCGTTCCCTACCCGTCACGGTCCGCCTCTCCGAAGGCGAGCGGCTCGCTGAGCTGCTGCGCGTTGTAGCAGCCGGCGCAGTGGCAGGTTCGGCGCTCAAGGTGAGCTCCGCCGTCGTACTTCCTGACGCTGTGGTTACCGTGTTCGCGAACCTGGGCGTCAGCGTCCGTATCGAGGACGACGCCGCGTGGCTGGCCCGTGCAGCCAAGTTCGACGCCGGACGGATCCGCCTGATCGGGGGCGACTTCGCCGCGCTGAGCGCAGCCATGGGTGGTCGTCCGGATGTCGCGGTTTACCACGGTGCTGTGACCCAGGCCGGCCGGATCGAGATGCTGCCGTTCCTCCGCGAGCAGGCCGTGTCCATCACTGCCCACCGCTTCGGCACCCCGAACCACCTGTCGGATCACCTGATCTAGGACCGTTCGCCGAGGGGTGAGCTCTCGGCTGTAAGCACACGTGAAAAGGTTGAAAGCCAACCCCTCGGCGAGGCCCCCACAAGGTGGGCTTGCGTCGAGGGGTTAGCTTTCGGAGTTATTACCCCGCGAAAGGGGTGAGAGCTCACCCCTCGGCGAAGGCCACGCTCAGGCCGCGTACCCGAGCCTCTGCAACCTCCGCCGGGCAGCCTGCTCGCTGGGTCCGTGGGAGCCCAGGGCAAACCGGACCATGCCCAAGACGGCCCGGGCGGCTGTGATCACGGGTAAAGGAAGCGGACCCAAGCCGGCGCGGCGAATACCCAGCATCTCGCGATACCTGGGTTCGAGGCTTGCGACGGCGGCCGCGAACAGGATGCTGTAACCCGGCTTAAGCAGCGGGCTGAGAGGTGGATAGCGGATAAAGGACACCGTCTCGGCAAGTCGCTCGTCAGCCCGAAGTATCCCGGAGGCGTACCACTGCTCAAGTTCTTGGTGGACCTGGGCCTCGGTGAGGGGCGGGTTCTCAACTCCCATCAGCCGCCCTGCTGCTGCCCACTCGCGAACGTAGGCATCGGGCCCGCCGGGGATGGGCCGGCCCCAAATACGGTTGGCGGTAATGAAGGAGTCGGCGTAGGTGACGTGAACCCAGCGCAGGAGTTCCGGATCATTGGCGGCGTACTCGCGCGTTACACCGTTGCCGTCCACGTACGTCCCCCGCACGCGCTCGTGGATCTTCCGCACACGGGCGGTGGCTGCTTCGGCTGCCTCCGTGGAACCGTACGTCACCGTAAAAATCCATCGGACCGTGTTCGCCAGGCGGCCGAGCGGGTCTTTCTGGAAACCGGAGTGCTCGTAGACCCCCGCCAGCGCGCCGGGGTGCAGGGCCTGCATCAACAGGACCCTGATCCCCGCCACAATGGTGGCCACGTGGCCGTGAACCGCCCAGACGGCCGACCCCGGAAGGTGATAGCCGGCGTCGTTCCCCTCTGCGAGGCGCGGCACCCACTCCGGAGGCGTGCCCGACGTTCCTGTGAAGGTGCGCTGCAGTTCGTGCCTGTACTCCGTGAGGTAATTCCTCATAAATCCCATGAGACCTCGCAATTGCGCCGGTGTACAGGGGAAAAACGTGCGGGGTCAGGTGCGGACTCGTCGCCGGGATGGTGCTGCGGCCACCAGCAGGGCGGCGATGGCGACGGCGGCACTCAGGATGAGGCCCGGACGGTACTGTTCCAGCATGGCTTGGGCGCTGACGGTTCCGGCTGCCTGGCCGTGACCGCTCACCAGCGCCGTAGTGACCGCCAAAACCAAGGCGGCGCCTACCTGTGTGCTGGTCTGGATCAACCCGGCAGCCAGCCCCTGCTCCGAATCCTTGATCCCGGCCGTCGCCTGAACGTTGATGGACGGGAAAGCCAGAGCGAATCCGATGCCCAGCAGGACCACCGACGGCAGGATGTCCAGCACGTAATTGGGTGTGGTGCCCACGCGGAGGAACAGGACATAGCCGAGACCAAGGGCCGTGAGCCCTGTCAGAATCAGCTGCGTGGCGCCGAACTTTTCAATGAGCCGGTCCGCGAACGGCGCGCTTGTGGCCACCAACAGACCTGCCGGCAGCAGGGCCAGGGCCATTCCCAGCGGCGTCCAACCCAGCACGGACTGCAGGTACATGGTGACGATGAACTGGAAGCTGAGATAGGAGCCGAAGAGCCCCACCGCGCTGAGATTGGCCCGTGCAACCCAGCCTTCTTTGAGGATGCTGAAGCGGATCAGCGGATGATTGACCTTGTTCTCAATTACCGCGAAGGCTGCCAGCACGGCGATGGAAACTGCGAATCCGGCGATTGTTGCCACAGATCCCCAGCCCTGCTCCGGTGCTGAAACCAGGGTATATACCAGGCCGAGCATGCCCAGTGCGAGGGTCACGGCGCCCCAGATATCGTGCCCGCTGTTCTCCGCTGACGGCTTGTCCTTGGGAATGAACTTCATGCCCAGGAAGACAACGACGACGGCGATGGGCACCGAAACCAGGAACGTCCAGCGCCAGCTCAGGCTGGTCATCAGGCCGCCCACCACCAGGCCCAGCGAGAAACCGCTGGCGCCGAACGTGGTGAAGATGGACAGCGCTTTGTTGCGCTCGCGGCCTTCCGCGAAGTTGGTGGTGATGATGGAGAAGCCAGTGGGTGCGGTGAACGCGGCAGCCAGTCCCTTGATGAACCGTGTGGCGATCAGGATGGCGGGGTCGTCCACCAGCCCGCCTAGCAGCGAGGCCGCGGCGAAGACGGACAACGCAATGAGGAAGATTCGACGCCGGCCCAACAGATCGGCGAGACGGCCACCAAGGAGCAGGAGGCTCCCGTAGCCCAGAACGTATGCGGAAACGATCCACTGCAGGGAATCCGTTCCGAGGTTGAGCTCCTGTCCGATGGACGGCAAGGCAACGCCGACCATGGAGACGTCCAGCCCGTCCAAAGCCAGGACGGTGCACACAACCATGAGCAGCAGCCACTGGGCCCGTGTCCAGTGAACGGCTGAAACCAAAGGCGGCTCAGTTGAGGTTTTGAGGGTGGTGGGTGATGTCATGGATTCGAATGTACATGACGCGTCATTCAATGACAAGGAATATGATGTGTCATCTTATGACGTGGATTCTAACGCCGTGATGAACTAGAATCGGACCATGGCAACGACGCGTGACCGTCAACTGCATGACCGCCAATTGGTGGAACAGTGGCGCAGCATCCAGAACTCCTACTTCCGCACCGCAGGAGCGATCGACCGCGCCCTCGAAGCCAAGTTCGACATTGGCCTCAACGAGTTCGAAATCCTGGACCTCGTGGCCGAGAGCGAAGAGTCCGCGTGCCGCATGAAGGCCTTGGGGGAGCGCACCCCCATGACCCAGAGTGCTGTGTCAAAGGTGGTGGATCGGCTGGAAAAAGCAGGGCTGGTGTCACGCGAAACCTGCGCCGACGATCGCCGTTCCCTCTTCCTGGAATTGACTGAGGCGGGCCGCGCACTTCACGCCAATGCCGCCGTCGAACACCGTGCCCTGCTGAAGGAAAACCTCGGCTCTTAACCTGCGGACGCAAAGCTCAAGATTCTTGAGCCAAAACTGAGCCAACCTTTCGTTGGATGGCACCCGGTAAGCCTTTATTTTCGCTTCCATTCCCGCAACAATGGTGCTTGCACGCCAGGCTGGGGTTTGGTGCCGCTGGCTTTGGGGAGTGTTTTGTGGGCAAGCATCATGAATCAGACCGGGCAGTAGACCTGATCCGCACCGTAGGCTTCCATCGCGTTCTGATCGCGGGAAGCCTGGCCGTCCTGGCTTTCTTTGCGTTTGGGTTCCAACCTCTAAGTTCCGTCTCCAGCAGCTCCGTTGGTGGAGCACTGGCGCAGGGGGTGGTTGAACCAACGGCCCTAGGCACCTTGGTGCCGCCGGAGGCCGAAACGCTGGTGATCGACACCATGCCCGAACCCCCGGAACAAGTCCCCGGCACGCCCATGGTCTACTTCGACCGCGCCTTGGTCCGTACCGTCAGCAAGGACGGCTCCACGGGCCTTACCGTCGCCTCCGCAGGCCTGTCGCGACCACCCGCAGGCAGCCTGTACTCACCGCTTGAGGTCCTCAACAAGAGCTCCTCCTACGGCTACCGCTACAGCCCCTTGACGGGCCTTGCCGGAGAATTCCACTGGGGCCAGGACTACGCAGCAGCCTGCGGCACCCGCGTCTACGCAGCCGACGCCGGTGTAGTGCGGGCCGTCGGGTGGCATGTATGGGGCGGTGGCAACCGTGTTGAAATCGAGCATGGCAACGGCCTGGTCACCACGTACAACCACCTCCAGGCAATAGGAGTCACGCAAGGCCAGTCGGTGCGGGTGGGCGAGGTCATCGCAGAGGTTGGCACCACGGGCTGGTCCACTGGCTGCCACCTGCACTTTGAGACGATCGTGAACGGTTTGCACACTGACCCCGCCAACTGGTCGTTGTTGCCCATCCGGCAGGTTGATGCGCTGCAAACCATCGCCATGGTGAACTACCAGCCCGGCGTTGGCACCGGCACCTCGGCCACACCGCAGTGGGCCGTTCCCGTATCGGATGGCACCACCCGGGCCGTCATCGGTGGAGAGCACGAACACGACGAACCGCTTCCTGTTCCACCCGCGGCACCGTCCGGCACCACTCCGCCGGCAGCTAACCCCCCGAGCAGCCCTGGCGGCACCCAGACCACTCCGCCAGCAACTACGACGCCGGTTCAAACCACGACGCCGACGCCCTCACCTTCCGTGACGGCAACGCCGACGCCGACGGTCACGGCTCCGCCGACGGTCACGCCGACACCGACGACCACTGTGACGCCAACCCCGACGACCACTGTGACGCCAACCCCGACGGACAGCACGACTCCACCGCCGCCGCCGACCACCGTCCCGGAAACCAGTACCGTCCCGCCGGCAGTTGTTGAACCGGCACCGGTTGCTCCGGCCGTTGTTGAGCCTGCCCCGGTTGTGGTGGCTCCTGCACCCGTTGCGCCTGCCGTTGTGGAGCCGGCCCCGGTTGTGGTTGCCCCGGCACCGGTCATCGTGGAGCAGGCTCCGGTAGTGACCCAGACCGTGGTTCCGGCAGCTCCTGCCCCTCCGGTCGCTCCGGCGCCCGCACCGGTTGCTGTCCTCCCGACGTCGCTGCCGGCAGTGGTCCTTCCGCCCGGATACATCCTGATCGCACCAGACCTGGTCCAGCGGCCGGACGGCGTGATCGTGCCGTTGTCCTCGCTCATCATTCCGACGCCCTAGGTTTCTCTACCTGAGTCAGCTCCCGTAAGCTCGATGGCGGCAATCCCGCCAGACGACGTCGTCAGGAAGCGAATCCCATGACCAGCCTGTACAGCATTCCCCTCACCTTCAACGATGGCACCGAAGCGGACTTCGGCCGGTTCGAGGGCAAAGCGGTGCTGGTGGTGAACGTCGCTTCCGAATGTGGCTACACGCGCCAGTACGCGGGCCTGGAAGAGCTGTATGGCAAGTATCGGGCGCAGGGTTTGGAAATCCTCGGCGTGCCCTGCAACCAGTTCGGCGGGCAGGAGCCCGGCGCTGATCACGTGATCGCCGAGTTCTGTGAACGCAATTTTGGCGTGACCTTCCCGCTCACCAGCAAAGCCAACGTCCTTGGCAAGCAGCAGCATCCCTTGTTCGCGGAGCTGACCCGGGACGAGGACGGGCAGTCGGCCAAGGTGAAGTGGAACTTCGAGAAGTTCGTCATAAATCGCGGGGGTGAACTCGTGGCAAGGTTCCCATCCGCAGTGGAGCCTGACTCCGAAGACCTTATGGAAGCAGTGGAAAAGGCGCTGTTGTAAGCCGCCGATTCCGAAAGGAGGAAAAGTAATTTTCCAACATTCCGCCGGAAGTTAGCCGGTTGTTGGCTTGTTGTCTGGTTGGATTGGAACTACTGGATTGATACGGGAGGCGCCGTCTCCCACCAAACGCTAAGGCGAAGCTATGGAGCTCATCGAGGCCGAATACCCCAAACCAGGTCATGTGCTTTTGCACCTGAGCGATCTTCACCTGGTAGGTGGTCCGGGCACGCTCCACGGCTCGGTGGACAGCGCAGCCAGGCTACAGGAGATCTGCGAGCAGATCGTGGCCTCCAGGATCAGGCCCGCGGCCATCATCTTCACCGGAGACCTCGCGGACAAGGGCGAGCTTGAAGCCTACGAGAGTCTCCGCGAGATGATCGAACCTCTTTGCGACTCACTGGGTGCCAAGGCCATCTGGGCCATGGGCAACCACGACAACCGCGCAAATTTCCGGTCCGCGTTCGCTGACGCCTCCGAGGCCAGCAAGCCGCAGGACCCGGTAGACCGGAGCTACTTTGTCAACGGACTCCGCATCATCACCTTGGACACCACGGTTCCGGGGCATCACCACGGTGAGTTGTCGGAATCCCAGCTGGACTGGCTGGCCTCCGAATTAGCCACACCGGCCCCGGACGGCACCATCCTGGCACTGCACCACCCGCCTGTCCCGTGCGTGCAGGACCTCGCCGTGTTGGTGGAGTTGCGCGGCCAAGCCGCACTGGCCGCCGTCGTGCGTAATACGGACGTCCGCACTATCCTGGGTGGCCACCTGCATTACTCGACGACGGCGAGCTTCGCCGGCATCCCGGTTTCGGTTGCCTCCGCCACGTGTTACACCCAGGACCTGGCGGTGCGCGCAGGTGGACAGCGAGGGCGCGACGGAGCGCAGTCGTACAACATGATCCACGTTTACGAACACACGATTGTGCATTCGATAGTGCCGATGTCCGGTGGTGTGACCGTGGGTGAACCGGTGGACGCAGCAGAGGTTCAGCGGCGACTGGCCGAGGCCGGCATCCGCATTCCGCACGAGTCCAGGGTGGGAGCCCACACCTCACCGGGCACGCACACCTCGTCGCTCCCGCTTGTTTCGCCCGGAGCTTTTACTTCTCCCAAGGCGCCTTGACGGGGAAGTACTTCTCCAGGAAGTCGGTCACCAGGTCGGCGCGCTCGTTGGCTTCAACCTCCGGGAAACTGCCGTCATTCAGGCAGAAGAAATCCATGTGGCGCTTTGCCAGAAGCTTGGGCAGGTAGTGGAGCCCGGCCCACATGGTGGAGTCCACGTATCTGACTTTGGCGCTGGTCTGGGTGACGGCACGGCCGGTGAGCAAGGCGTAGTAGTGGTAGAACGAGTTGGTCACCGAGATGTTGTCCGCGGCCCGGAAGCGACTGCCGGCGGTCTTCGCGAACTCGGCCGGGAATTCCTTCTCCATGCGGGCCACGACGCTGCGGCGCAGCGGCGCCGCGGTGTGCTCAAGGTGCCTGGTGGTGATCCTGCCGAAGCGCTCCCATAGGAGCCTGCGGTTCACACGGGCGGCGTTCTCAAAGCCGCTGCGTTCGGCGTCATTCTCGCCCAGCCCAATGCGGGTGTCCGCTTCGATGAACTTGGTGATGCCGCCGGGCGTGAAGAACATGTCCGGGCCCACGGGACGGCCGAAGAACATGTCGTCATTGGAGTACAGGAAGTGCTCTGAGAGGCCCTTGATGTGGTGCAGCTGGCATTCCACGGCCTGCGAATTATGGGTGGGCAGCACGGAGGGGTCGGCGAAGAATTCCTCGCTGCGCACAATGGTCACCGACGGGTGGTCGGCCAGCCATTCCGGTGCAGGGGAGTCCGTGGCGATGAAGATCCTCCGGATCCACGGCGCGAACATGTGCACCGAACGCAACGCATATTTCAGCTCGTTGATCTGCCGGAAGCGTGCCTCATGATCGTCGCCCTCGCCGAGGACAGCCTCGGCCTGCTGCGCGCGCCTCCTGGCGATGTACTCGGGGTCGCTGCCGTCCACCCACGAGAAGACGATGTCAATGTCAAAGTCGATGTCGCTGGCGTGATCAGCGAACATGTTCTCGATGGTGGGCCAGGTCAGTCCGTGCCGCTGAACTGTGCCGCGCACCGCGTCCTGGCGCAGCATGGTGCGGCGGGTCAGGGAGTTCTCCACGGGCAGTTCCAAGTGATCGCCTTCGAACCGCCACAGCTCCAGCTGCACGCCCAAGGCCGGGCCGTACCAGAGGCCGCCACCGATCTCGACGCGCGGCCGGTAGAGGCGGAAGATGCGGGCCTTCCGGTTAGCCGTGAGATCGCCGTCGGCCACCAACATGGAGGTCTTCTTCTTGGCGTCCACGGTCATGGAATAGAAGGGCTCATTCCGGAACGCCGTGACCAGTGCCTCACGGACGTCCTTCCGCGACTCCCAGTCAACCGCAATAACAGGCCGCTCATCATTGCCACGCACCAGGATGAAGTCCACACCAGCGGCGTCCAAAGCGGCCCGGACAGCCAGAAGATCGGACACCATGGCCTGTTGCGGGGTCAGGTCGCCGTTGACCAGGGCGTACCGCCCGCGGTGACGGACGACGTCGGACCTGTGCTTAAGATGCGCGACGACGGCAGGCGAGATTGCCTCGGCAATCGTGTCCTCTTCGATGGACGGGCTGCCGTGGTAAATCGGATCGACCTGTGCTTGTGTGATGGCTGTATCTCCGGGATCGTTGCGGTGCGGGTTGCTCTGAAACTCTAAAACTATGTTGCGCTGGAACTTAGATGGAAAGTGCCTCGCGCCAGCTGCGGAGGAAAGCGCCGCCGGCGTCGTCGTGGATAACGTCGTCCGTCAACTCCAGGTCAGCAGCCGTCAGGATGGTGTAAGGCTTCACCGGTACGCCATCTGCGGGCCGGACGTCCACGTGCTTCACATCGTGATCGTTGTGGTGAAGCCAGTCTGCCATGGCGTAGTCCGTACGGGAATCACCCACTGTCCTCCAGGAGAGCGGGGTGATGCCCTGCGCTGCCAGGAGTTCAACGGCGCGGCTGGCTCCGAGGTCCTTGCCCAGGCGGACGGATTCGATGTCCGTGGAGATGATGGTGGGGTCCAGGCGGTAATCCGCGGTGTCATCGGACCCAGGTGCGTGGTGGTCCAGGATGGCGGCGTTGAGGCCATGGCGTCCCATGATGTCCAGGGCATCGGCGTCGAAGAGTTTCTGTTCGGCCAGGTAATCCTCGCTGGCCACGTCCACGTGCTGCTCCACCGAAACCATGGCGCGCTTTGTCTCATCGAAGAACATATGCGCCGAGTAGTCCTCGGCAACGAGCCTGCGGATGTCATCCCCGTATGCCTTGGGCACGGCGAGTTCGTGGTCCACGTGGATAGGGCCAGGACCATCGGATGTGTAGCTGAACCACACGGCGCCTTTCTCGCAAATAGCGTGAATGACAGTGTCCGCCGGCATTCCCGCAGCAATCATGGGTTCCATGACTTGCTCGCTGATGAACGCGTCCGAGCGGCCCGTGTTGAAAATGACGGGGATCCCGGCCGAGGCAAGGGCCACCATGTCCGCAATGATGTCCGGCTTGACGTCGCGCGTCACAGGGCTGGCGATAGGGCCATCGACATCCAGCAGCAACGCCAAAGCTGGCGTGGCGCGGGCAGCGGTCCGGTCAGTACCTTGCAGCGGTTGAGTCATGACCCCATTCTGTCAGTCCCGGAGGTGCGCTTCACAGCTGTGACGTCTGTGACGCCTGTGGAGGAGATTCTTCGGTGACGGCATGCTTACGGTGTGGCACGTTCAGTCGAAGCCAAGATTCAAGCCCTTACAGCGCGCCAACCTTTTCATCGCCTTGCCAGAGATACGGCCCTCTGGTCAGCGGGCGTGTGACAAAGGGCTGTCGTATCCGGCCCGTAGTCTCTGGAGAGACCTTCCAACGATGATGTACGAGAGAGACCGGACTATGGCCCACGAATTCGCCCAGCAGCCCCACGCTACGCCACCCAACTATCCCAAGCGCGAGGCTGACGACGGACAGGAAGAGGGGCCGTTTTTCTTCCCCGACCTAGAGGGCGCCGCGTTCAGGTCCAAAGCCACAACCTTTGCCGTCATCGGGATTTTCTTCTTCGGCGTCATCTTTGGTCCCCTGGCGATCAGGAATGCCGCCAAGGCCGAGGCCCTGGGGGTGCGGGCTCCATTCGGGAGAATCTGTGGCTGGATTGTCCTTATTCTGAACGGCCTGAACATTTGCCTGCTCATGCTCGGAGCCGTTCTCGCCCTGTCAGGAGCCTTCAACGGTTCATCCCCATCGGTCGAGAGCACAGTTAAGTCCGTTGTCGAGAAAGCGCGCGATCTTCAGGGAGAGCTCCCGATGCAAGTGGACTCCGTCACCTCCTTGACTGGAATCGAGGCCGAAGGCGATGCGATCCGTTACGACCTCGTCCTCTCGTCCAGCGTCGACCCGTCCACACTCAGCGCAGAGTCCGTACGCGGCATGGTCCTTCCGACCGTATGTGCAGCCACATCGACGAAAGAAATTCTTGATGCCGGTATCAAGATGAAGTACGTGTACACATTCGAGGGAAGCGCCAAGAGTGTGGACTTCACCGTCACCAAGGCGGCGTGCGCAGCTCTTTGAGCAAGCGCGGGGGGTAGGTCCTCGCGCGGGACGATGGGAACCGCGTCAGTAGAGTGAGCCCATGATTGGAGCAGAAGCTGATAGTCACCTTTTGGCTACAACGTGCCTGTGCTGCCGGTCACAAGTTCCGTTCGGGCGGCTTCTTCCATAGGCTTGCAGAGTGATCTTCAAAGCTGTGGGCGAGGGACGCCCGTACCCTGACCATGGATACTCTGCGCCGCGGGACTGGGCTGCCCTTCCCCCGCGCCCTATCCGCCTGGATGAACTGGTTACCACCAAACGGACCCTGGATTTGGAGGCACTGTTGGCTGAGGACTCAACCTTCTTTGGTGATTTGTTCCCGCACGTCGTCCAGTATCAAGGCGTCATGTATCTCGAAGACGGGCTTCACAGGGCGGTTCGCACGGCTCTCCACCAGAGGACGGCCATTCACGCACGTGTATTGGTGATCGATGGCTAGTAAGCGCAGGCGTCCCAAGGATGTGACGCAGCTCCACGGTCACCGCGTGGTGACAGGCCCGGAGCTTCGGGCAACCTTTGCCGAGGACGCCCAGGCGCACAAGGGCCGCTTCGGGCGGCGACTGTTCCATGGGATCGTCCTGGTCCTCCTGGTTGGCGTCATAGCGGCCGGTGCCGTGGGTGCGTGGGCGATCATGAACGGGGTGGTCAAGGTTCCAAGCTCCATCGCCAGCAAAGCGCCCACCAGTCTCTGTCCCACCACCCAGTTCGACTACGTCCCGAACGAGACCGTGACACTCAATGTCTTCAACGCCACGTCACGCGGAGGACTGGCCGGCACGGTGGCAGACCAGTTCACGGCCCGTGGCTACAAGGTGGCGTCGGTGGACAACAGCGATACCGCGTACTCGGGCATCGGCGTGGTGGTCTCCGGAGTCAAGGGCCAGGCGGCGGCGTTCAACGTCCAGCGGAACCTTGCCGGTACGGATTACTTCGAGGACAACCGCGAGGACGAGTCGGTGGACGTCATTCTCACGCCTGGCTTCGAGGGATTGGTGGAAGCCCAGCTGGTGGACCAGACCCCGGGCACACTGCAGTGCCCGCGTGAGGACCTGCGGATCGCGGACAACTCCAAGTGGCCCATTATCCCCACGCTTCCAGCCGCACAGTAGCTAGCCGGGCTTGATGAGTGCTTGATGAGCTTGCCCGTTTCGATGGGTAGCTGCGCCTCGTGCCGTGCGAACGGCATCGTGTGCAGTTAGCCCACGAATCGGAAGGTGTCCGTTGTAACGGGTTGCTCAACCCGCCAGGGCGTCGTGGGTCGGCTCTTCCAGGCGCAAAGGCCGGCCGGCTTCGTCGAAGCGGGCCCCTGCGCCCAACTGGATGAACCGCACTGTCTGCGCTGTGCGGGCTTCGACGTCGGAGGTTGGGGCTGGCGGGGGAGTGTCGCCGTCGGGCGTTCGGTTGCGTCGTGCGGCGCTGGCGGACAGTGTCCCGTGAATGAGCCGCGCCAACTGGGCGACGTCGATGTCCGGAAGGTATCCCTGCCGGACCCCGTCCTGGAGGATGTCCTGAAGCAGGACGTTGAGATCGCCCACATGGTCTGCGAGCTTCGCGAAGGACCCGGGGGAGAGGACCGCGGCCATGGCCGGACCCGGAGGCAGGTGGCGGCGGCTGAGATCCTCCACCTGGGCGCGAACATACAGCGCAAGCCTGTCCACGGGGTTTTCCAGGGCGGCCAGCGAATCCCGGAGGTCCACGATGAAACGCTCGGTCTCGTCCAAGGCGTACGCGATGAGCAGTTGTTCCATGTCCGCGTAATAGTTGTAGACCGCGGTGCGTCCAACGCCTGCGTGTCGGGCGACGTCCGTCATGGTGAGCCCGGGGAGGCCATGGGTGAAGAGGAGCTCTCCAAAAGCGGTCAGAATCCGACGTTGGGTCTCGGCACGTTGGGCAGCATTCGTGGCGGCCGTGATCCTGGGCATATAGACACTTTACAGTGATCTGTCAGCAAACGGGTGCCCGACGCGGTGACTGACGAGGCGGGCGGTAACATCGTCAGCAAACGCATAACAAGCATCTAGGGGGCGTCTTGCGCGCAACGGTTAAGGACGTCGCGCGCCGTGCAGGGGTCTCGCCTAAGACGGTATCGAACGTGATGAACGGGATCGTGCCCGTTAGTGGCCCCACGCGGCTCAGGGTAGAGCAGGCCATGGCGGAGCTGGACTACGTCCCCAATCTTTCGGCCCGCGGACTGCGGAACGGCCGCTCAGGTGTCATTGGACTGGCGTTGCCGGATCTGGCTACCCCCTTCTCTGCGGAGATTGCCCAAAGCATTGTGGAGGTTGCCCACGAGCAAGGCTTCAGCGTGCAGATCGAGGAAACCGGCTCTGACCCGCAGCGTGAGCACGAGTTGATGACACGTGCGCGTGCCAACCTCATCGACGGACTGATCCTCAACCCCGTTGTGCTGAGGGAGAGCGCCGTCCAGGTGGGTGTCGCGCTCCCTCCAGTGGTCCTCTTGGGGGAAGTTAAGCAGCAGTTGGCCGACCGTGTCTTCGTGGACAGCTTCGCGGCGGCGCGGGACATGACCCTGGCTCTGGCCAGACCCGGGCGAACGCGTATTGCGGTTCTGGGTGTCAATCGCGGAAGGCAATCCGCCACGGCGATCCAGCGGGCGGGCGGCTACGAGGCCGCACTCCAGATGCTGGGTATTGCCAAGGATGAGTCGTTGCTGATCTCTTGCGACAGTTGGACGCCCGCGTCATCCGCTTCAGCACTGGCAGAGTATCTGGACGCGAATCCCCTGCCCGAGGCTCTGTTCTGTTTCACCGACTCCATGGCTCTGGGCGCCCTGAATACCTTGTGGAAGAGGGGAGTGCGCGTTCCGGATGACATCGCGGTAGCCGGTTTCGACGACGTGATCGACGGGCGCTTTGCGGTACCTTCCTTGACCACGGTGTCCTTCGACAAACGGGCTATTGCCACGGAAGCCCTGCGCCTGCTGACCGAACGCATGTCCGACAGGTCCCACGGTCAGCGCTTGGTGGAGATCGATTACAGCATCGTGGAACGGGACAGCAGCAAGGGCTGAAACGATAGCCCCGCATTAAATTGTGCGCGCTAACAATTTTCTCTTGCCCTGCCTATTACATCGATGTAATGTGAGACCTGCGTCACCCCCGGGCCAACCTTTACCCGAGCGTGGGGACGCAACGGAGCCGGACTTTGAGCAGTAGAGCAGTGACCTTTCAGCGGACCCATCCAAAGGAGTGACGGGTGAAGCAGTTTGAATCTTTGACCGGGAAACAGTTGTCCCGGAGACAGTTATTGACAGGATCGGCCCTTCTGGGCGGCGGCCTCCTGGCCACAGGCCTCACCGGCTGCGGAGGCGCAGCCCAGGCCGCCGCAGTGCAGGACATCGGGTTTTGGCACCTCCTTTCCGGCGGTGATGGCATCAAGATGCAGGCCATGATCAACAGCGCCAACCAAGCCAATGCCGGTTTCAAGGTGCACCCCACAGTGCTTGCATGGGGTCCGCCGTACTACACCAAACTGGCCATGGCCTCCGCTGGCGGGCGTCCTCCAGAGGTAGCCATCATGCACGCCAGCCGGGTTCCCGGGTATGCGCCAGGTGGACTCATTGAGCCGTGGGACCTGGACCTGCTTGCAGAGAATGGCGTCACGGCCTCCGACTTCGCTCCCAGGATCTGGGAGAAGAGCCAACACAACGGCAAGGTCTTCTCCATAGCCCTGGACTCCCACCCATTCGTCATGTTCTATAACACCGACGTAGCCGGCAAAGCGGGACTCTTGGGCAGCAACGGCCAGCTCCAGGAAGTGCGCTCGCCGGAAGAGTTCAAAGCCATGGCGCTGGAAATGCAGAAGGTGACCAAAGCCCACGGCCTATCCTTCGGCTACCTGGGCAGCGGCTCGCAGATGTGGCGCCTGTTCTACACCCTCTACAAGCAGCACGGCGTGGACATGGAACTGACACCGGGCCAGCCCATGAAAGTGGACCGGGACGCGGCCATCGAATCGCTGGAGTTCATGGCCTCCCTCTTTGATGACACCATCGCAGCCCAGGCCGGAGACATCAGCACAGGCATCGCGGAGTTTGCCCGCGGCGGCTCCGGAATGCTGTTCAGTGGCGTATGGGAACTGCCCACCATGAAGAAAGCCGGAATACCCGTTGATGCGGCCACCATTCCCACTCTTTACGGGACCCCGGCCTCCTATGCGGACTCGCACTCCTTTGTCCTCCCGCGCCAATTAAACCTCAACGAGGACAAGCGCAGAGACGTTTACAAGTTCGTCACGGACGTCCTCAAGGGTTCGCTGTCCTGGGCAGAAGCGGGACACATCCCCGGCTACCAGCCAGTTGTCCAATCACAGGCCTACCGTGAGCTCACGCCCCAGATCCACTACGCCAACGCGGCGGACATCATCGCCTACGACCCCGAGTCCTGGTTCAGCGGCTCCGGCTCGGACTGGCAGACCTACTTCGCGGAGAACGTGCAGAACGTCCTCCTTGGAAGGGACAAGGCAGCCGCAGGATGGGATGCCTTCGAGCAACGCACCAACACCCTCCTCTCCCGTCCCAACCCGGTCTGACCGGCCCACGTACCGAGCGACCAAAGGAGTTCTTCAATGAGTACCTCTACGCTGTCCCGGCCGAGGCCGGAGAGCCTGCGCAAACCCGGAAGCCGCACCCGAAGCAATCTGAGCGGCTGGGGATTCGCCACCCCGTTCCTTGTTTTCTTCCTCGTTTTCCTCGTCTGGCCGATTATTTACGGCTTCTACATGAGCCTCACGGGAAAGTCCCTCACCGGCGCCAACGACAGTTTGATTGGTTTCGCGAACTACGCCGAAGCCCTGGCCGACGCCGATATGTGGCGTTCCCTGGGCAACACCCTCTACTTCACGGTCATCAGCACCGTCCCGTTGGTCCTCGTTGCCCTGGTCATGGCCGCATTGCTCAACATCGGGCTTCCGGCCCAGTGGCTGTGGCGGCTCTCCTACTTTGCGCCGTACCTCCTGGCCTCCACGGTGGTTTCGTTGTTCTTCACCTGGATGTACAACCCGCAGCTTGGCCTGATCAACGAGTTCCTGACAGGCATCGGGCTCCCCAGGGTTGCCTGGCTGAATGACCCCAACGTGGCCATGTGGGCAATCGTCATCGCCACGCTGTGGTGGACGGTGGGATTCAACTTCCTGCTCTACCTGGCTGCGATGCAGAACATCCCGGCCCAGCACTACGAGGCAGCATCGCTGGACGGCGCCGGAGCATGGCGCCAGTTCTTCTCCATCACGCTCCCGCAGCTGACCCCCACCACCGTGATGATCGTGCTGCTCCAGATCCTGGCGTCACTGAAGATCTTCGACCAGGTGTACCAGATGACCGCCGGAGGCCCCGGTGGTTCCACCCGGCCCGTGGTGCAGTACATCTTCGAAACCGGGTTCACCGGTTACCGGCTGGGCTACTCGGCAGCCATCTCCTACATCTTCTTCGGACTGATCGTGGTCATCTCCATCATGCAGTTCGTCATCACCCGTCGCAGGAGTGCATAACCATGGCAACCCCTACCCTGACCCGTCCCGCACCGCGTACAACCACCAGCAACAGCCTCAAGATCCGCCAGCCACGCAAGAAGCTGACGGTCGGCAGGATCGCCGCCATCGTCGTCGCTGCCTTCATTGCGGTGCTGTGGCTGATCCCGTTCGGCTGGGCCACCGCCACCGCTTTCAAAACCGAGACGGATGCCGCAGCCCCGGACGTCACGTGGCTGCCGCCGTCGGGCTTTACTCCCGAAGCGTTCGTGAAGGTGTTCCAGGACGGCAACATCCCGCTGTGGACCTGGAACTCGCTCTACACCTCTGCGGCCATCACGGCCATCACCCTGGTGATCTCTGCTTTGGTTGCCTACGCGCTCTCGAGGATCGACTTCAAGGGCAAGAAGGTGCTGATGACGGCGATCATCGCGTCCATCATCATTCCGCCGCCCGTCCTGATCATCCCGCTGTTCTACCAAATGCTCGCGCTGAACCTGATCGATACCTCGTGGGCCATCATCCTGCCGCAGGTCATTCACCCAGCCATGGTGTTCGTGCTGAAGAAGTTCTTCGATCAGATCCCGCGCGAACTCGAAGAAGCGGCCGTCATGGACGGTGCCAGCCGTTTGAGGATTTTCACACAGATCATCCTGCCGTTGTCCCGGCCCATCCTGGCCGCCGTCGCGATTTTCGTGTTCATCGGCGCGTGGAACAACTTCCTGTGGCCGTTCATCGCCACCAACGACGGCAACCTGCTGACCCTCCCGGTCGGATTGCAAACCATCAAGAGCGCCTACGGCATCCAGTACGCGCAGAACATGGCGTCCGCACTGCTCGCCGCGCTGCCGCTGATCGTCGTATTCCTGTTCTTCCAGCGCCAGATCATCAAGGGCGTCGCGACGACGGGACTCGCCGGAACCTGACCGGCACCTTCCACTTATCAACAGTTTCAGAACACAACCAAGGAGATACATGTCCCGCGCACGCATCACCCTCGACCGCGACTTCACCATTGGCGAGGTACCCCGCCGCCTGTTCGGCTCCTTCGTGGAGCACATGGGCCGCTGTGTCTACACCGGCATCTACGAGCCCGGCCACCCCGAAGCTGACCAGAACGGCTTCCGCCAGGACGTCCTGAAGCTCGTCAAGGAACTGGGCGCCACTGTCATCCGGTACCCCGGCGGCAACTTCGTCTCGGGCTACAACTGGGAAGACGGCATCGGTCCCCGCGAAAACAGGCCACGCCGCCTGGATGGGGCCTGGCACACCGTGGAGACCAACGCCTTCGGCCTGCACGAATTCGTGGACTGGTCCAAGCAAGCCGGTACGGAAATCATGGAAGCCATCAACCTGGGCACCAGGGGAGTGGACGCGGCCCGCGAAATCGTGGAGTACGCCAACCACCCCGGCGGAACCTACTGGTCCGACCTCCGCGCCAAAAACGGCCACAAAGACCCGTTCAACATCAAGCTCTGGTGCCTGGGCAACGAGATGGACGGCCCGTGGCAAATCGGCCACAAGACCGCCGATGAGTACGGACGCCTGGCACAGGAAGCCGCCAAGGCCATGCGCTTTGTGGACCCCTCGCTGGAATTGGTGGCCTGTGGCAGCTCCAACTCCGGAATGCCGACCTTCGGCGCCTGGGAACAGACCGTCCTGACGCACACCTACGACGAAGTGGATTACGTTTCCCTGCACGCCTACTACCAGGAGCACGATGGCGACGTCGGCAGCTTCCTGGCCTCCGCCGTCGACACCGACTACTTCATCGAATCCGTGATCGCTACCGCGGACGCGGTGCGTGCCAAGGGAAAGCACAAGAAGCACATCAACTTGTCCTTCGATGAGTGGAACGTCTGGTACCAGCGCGGCTTGGACACCGAAGACCAGCCGCACAACGTGATCAAGGCCGGTTGGCGTGAGCACCCCCGCGTGATCGAGGACAAGTACAACGTCACCGACGCCGTGGTGGTGGGGACGCTGCTCAATTCGCTGCTCCGCCACGGTGATCGTGTGAAGATCGCCAACCAGGCGCAGCTGGTGAACGTGATCGCGCCGATCCTGTCGGAGGAAAACGGTCCGGCCTGGAAGCAGACCATCTTCCACCCGTTCGCACGGATGGCCGAGCTCGCCAAGGGCCAGATCCTGCGGCTCTCGGTGGACTCGGACAAGTACTCGAATAGTCGCTTCGGGGACACGGACCTGGTGGACGTCAGCGCTACGTGGAACGAGGAAACGGGCCGGGTGGCACTGTTCTTCGCGAACCGCGGCTTGGAAGAGGCTGCCGACGTGGAGGTTGCCTTGCGCGGTTTCGATGCCCGCCAGGTGCTCCGCGCCGAGGTCCTCGAAATCCCCGAAGGGGGCGACCGCCTCACCATCAACACCCAGGATCAGCCGGGCCGTGTTGGCCTGACTGCCTTGGAAGGTGTGAAGGCGACCGGTTCGGAGCTGCGCCTGACGCTGCCCGCATTGTCCTGGGCCGTCGTCGAGCTTGATGTGGTGAAAGGCTAGCCGCGTACCCAGCTGAGTGACAGCAAACGTCGCAATGAGCGCTCATTGCGACGTTTGCCGTCACCTACGTGGGTTGATGCACGACGGCGGGGGCTACTTAGACTGCGCAGCCGTCCGGTCCGCAGGCCTCGGCATCGGAAGCGCCCACCGGGATCAGCGGGTTGGCTTCCTGCCACGCCTGGTTCAGGGCCTGGCTGAAAAGGTCCGCGGGTTGGGCGCCGGAGATGCCGTACTTGCGGTCTATGACGAAGAACGGGACGCCGGTGACGCCGATGGCGCGGGCCTCGTTGATGTCCTGGTTGACGGCGTCCGTGTACTTGTCAGAGGTGAACAGCTCGGCGACTTCATCTGCCGGCAACTGGAGGGAGGCGCCGAGTTCCGTGAGGTACTCCTGGTTCCCGATGTCCTTGCCGTGCTCAAAGTGATCGCTGAGCAACTGTTCCTTGGCCGCGTCCTGGCGTCCGTGGGATGCCGCGAGGTGGATGAGGCGGTGGGCTGTGAAACTGTTGGCCACCACAACCTTGTCGAAGTGATAATCCAGCCCTTCGCCCTTAGCCGTCTCCGTGACGTGCGCGAACATCTGCTTGACCTGCTCAGGGGCCATGCCCTTGCGATTGCTGAGATAGTCCAATTCCGTGCCGTCGTAGTGCTCGGGAACGGAGGGGTCCAGCTGGTAGCTCTTCCACTCGATGTCCACGGAATCGCGGTGGGGGAACTGTGCCAGGGCGGTCTCAAAACGGCGCTTGCCGATGTAGCACCACGGGCACGCGACGTCTGACCAGATCTCAATCTTCATGATCTGGACAACCTGCCAGGACAGCCCGGCATTCCTTACACGACTGTTATTTTGCTCACCCGTTGTTGTTCCACCCGAAGCCCAATATTCTTGAAACGGGTTATGAAGCCAGCCCTTGGACTGGGGGTTTTGCGCGGAGGCTCTAGCATGCGCATCGGACTTATCGTCGGCCCTTGGTTTACCGTGCCGCCCGAAAAATACGGCGGAACCGAACGTGTCGTGGACGCTTTGGCGCGGGCTTTGGTGGACGCAGGACACGACGTTCTGTTGGCGGCGGCATCGGACAGCATCTGCCCTGTCCCGCAGCTTCCGGGCTTTGGACCCAGCGAACCCGAAGAAGTAGGCCTAACGCTGAGCGAGCTGGCTTATGTCATTAAGGCCTACCGAGATATGGGCGGAGTGGACATCATCCACGATCACACCATGGCCGGCCCGCTGTACGCCCACCGCCCGCTGGATATTCCCGTAGTAACCACCATTCACGGGCAGCTCTCGCCACGGGCGGCAACACTGTACCGGGACATGGCCCAGGACACCGCCATCATCGCCATCTCACACGACCAGTGCAGCCGGGTGCAGGACCTCCGGATCTCGGCAGTCATCCATCATGGACTCGACCTTTCCAGTGTTTCTGTCGGAGCAGGGGATGGCGGATACGTGTGCTTCGTGGGGCGGATGTGCCCGGACAAGGGACTCTTGGAGGCGGTGGCTGTTGCCCGGGAAGCCGGAGTGCCACTGCGCATCGCAGCCAAGATGCACGCCAAGGATGAGCAAGAGTACTTCCGGGACATGGTCCAGCCAGTCCTCGGGCCGCAGGAAGAATTGCTCGGTGAGCTTTCCGATCCGGAAAAATACGAGCTCATGCGTGGTGCGTCAGCCCTCATCAACCCTGTCCAGTGGCACGAACCGTTCGGGCTGGTGATGATCGAGGCGTTGGCCACGGGAACTCCAGTGGTGGCCACCCCCATGGGTGCTGCTCCCGAAATTGTCCGGCATGGCGTCACCGGGTACCTCGGTGGGATCGACGAATTACCCGGATTCGTGGAGGCGGCGGCCCAGCTGAGCCGGGCGGAGTGCCGGCGCTCAGTGGATGAATATTTCAACGCCACACGCATGGCGGCAGACCACTTGGACCTCTACGCCAAGGTGATCAAACAATTCAAGCCCTCAAGCAAGACTCCCGAGGAGGCCTTCCGGCCATGACCGCTTGGAACGAAGACACCGAAGCCGGGGCGTCAGAGCTGGGTGCCGTCACCGTCGTGGAAGGTTCATCCTTCTGTATCTCCTCGCACTCGGGTGACATTCACGGAGGCGGTTCCCAAGGCGCCTACTACCAGGACACGAGGATCGTTTCGCGCTGGATCCTACGGATCAACGGGGCGCTCAGGGAGCCATTGGTAGCTCGGAATCCCACCGCGTTCCAGGCTGAGTACGTCGGCCGGGCATGCTCAGCTGACGGCAGGTTCGACAGTCCGCTGGTAGTCCAGCATCAACGGCACGTGGGGGCGGGCCTCCGGGACGACATCACCATCCGGAACTACTCGGGACAGGATGCCCCGTGCGAGATTGAACTGCTGATCGACGCCGACCTCGCCGACCTCTTCGACGTCAAAGGAGGCCGTACCAACAAAGCCGCCACCCCCCTGAAGAAGGCGCACAAGAAGGAGCTCCACATCGATTCGCTCCACTCCAGCGGCCAACGCAGGGGAGTGGCATTCCGGGCCTCCGGCGCCAAAGTGTCCAACGACGGCTTGCGGTTCCACATCAGCATCCCCGCACGCAGCCAATGGTCCACCAGCATCATCGCCCTTCCCCTGGTCAACGGAAAGGGGCCCAACGATCCCTTCACCGAGACCACGCCGCTGCACCACACCCCGGGCGTCCGCCGTCACGTCGCCTGGGAAGAGCATGTTCCCCGGATCGCCGTGACGGACGCCAACGTGGAGGAAGTCCTGGAGCGCAGCCAACGCGACCTGGGCTCGCTGCGCATCTTTGATCCCGAGCATCCGGACCGGGTGGCGGTGGCGGCCGGAGCGCCCTGGTTCATGGCACTGTTCGGACGCGACTCCCTCCTTGCGTCCTACATGTCACTCATGGTGGACCCGCGTCTGGCGGCCGGAACGCTGCAGACCTTGGCCGCGCTCCAAGGCAGCAAAGTGGACATAGATTCCGAGGAAGAACCCGGGCGCATTCCTCACGAGGTCCGTCTCGGCGTGACCGCCGGGCTCTCGCTGGGCGGGACCGCGTACTACGGAACCGCAGATGCGACGCCCCTGTTCGTCTCCACGCTCGGCGAGCTCAGCAGATGGGGCCTCGGCTCGGATATCATCGACTCCCTCCTCCCGCACGCGGACCGTGCCATCGAATGGCTGGAACAGTACGGAGACCGCGACGGCGACGGCTTCATCGAATACCAAAGGCCCAACGAGCACGGACTGATCAACCAAGGCTGGAAAGACTCCTGGGACGGCATCAACTTCGCCGATGGCCGGATGGCGGAAGCGCCAATAGCCCTCTGCGAGGTGCAAGCCTACGCTTACGCAGCCTACGTAGGCCGATCCCTGCTGGCCCGCGCGGCGGGCGATACCGCCGTCGAACGCCGTTGCGCCGACCGCGCCGAAACACTGAAAGCCGCCTTCAACGAGGCGTTCTGGCTCCCCGATCAGGGCTATTTCGCGCTGGCGCTGGACAAGGACAAGAAGCCCGTGGACTCCTGCACGTCCAACATGGGGCACTGCCTGTGGGTGGGCATCGTGGACGAGGACAAGGCACCGCTGGTGGCCGAGCGGCTGATGTCCCCGGAGATGTTCACCGGGTGGGGCATCCGGACATTGGGGTCCGACATGGGCGCGTACAACCCCGTCAGCTACCACAACGGCTCGGTGTGGCCCCACGACACCGCGCTCGTGGCCACAGGACTCATGCGGTACGGCTTCGTGAAGGAAGCCAGCCGGGTTGCGAGCGGACTGTTCGACGCCGCCGAACACTTCGGCGGTCAGCTTCCGGAGCTTTTCTGCGGCTTTGACCGTGGCGACTTTGCGGAGCCGGTACCGTACCCGACGGCGTGTTCCCCCCAAGCGTGGGCGGCTGCGGCACCCGTTCAACTCGCCCGGATCCTGCTGCGGTTCGACCCGGATTTCACCCGGAACGTGCTGCACCTGGCGCCGATCCTGCCGGACGCTTACGGGTCGTTCCGAGCGGAGAACGTGCTGCTGGGGCGCTCGCGGATCACTGTGCAAGCCTCCGGTTCGTCCGGTACGGTAAGTGGGCTACCGGCCGGGCTTGAACTGCGCTCCGATCCTCGACCGCCACTGACGGGGGACTTGTTCGGCTAGTTCCTGTTTATTAGAGCGCGTGCTCCATCACGAAGTCGTGCTCTACGGAGTCGCCGAGCTTGAACGACTTGGTGCCCACCCGCTGGAAACCGCTCTTTTCGTAGAAACGGATGGCTTTCGCGTTCTCGCTGTTGACGCCGAGCCAGACTCCTGACGCACCTTTATCTGCAGCGTCAGCGATCGAGGCGCTGATGAGTCGCGATGCAGCGCCTTTGCCGTGGTGCTCGGGGTGGACGTAGCACTTGCTCAGCTCCGTGGAGGGGAGCGCCGAGAGAACGGACGCGACGTCGGGGTCGCTGGCCGGTTTGGCAACCAGCATGGTGTACCCGTTGAGCTGCCCGCCGTCGTCGAGCACCAGGATGGTGATGTTCGCATCGGCGAGGTAGTCCGTGAAGTTGGCTTCGCTCAACGTCTTTTCGAGGTGCGCTTGGATGTCCGCCCGTGAGGCGCCCGGCGGGCACGCCAGCGGGAAGGTGACGGCAGCAAGCTCAGCCAGCTTCCCGGCGTCGTGCGTTGTGGCGGTGCGGATGGTCTCGGTCATAGGAGTCAGGATACGGCCGAGACGGTAAGTTTCCGTACTGTTGCTGTGCCGCCCTCCGCACTCAGTTCGGTGCCCACGCTCCCTGGGCCGGGGAACACCAGATCGGTCAACGCAACCTTGCCGCCTTGGGCGAAGACCTCCACGGAGCCATGGTCCACGATCACTTGGAGCCTCAGGATGCCGTCCTCCAGAACCACAGGTGCCGATTCAGTGGAAGCGAACTTTTCGTGGAATGTGGTGTGACCGGAGTTTCGGCGATCCAAGGTGAGCTGGTGAGTGGCGGCATCGAAACTGAGGCGGGTGGCCCCGAAAAGTGTCAACGAGACAACCCGGGCCGTACCCGGCAGGATGTCGGCATCGATCACTTGGGCGGTGTCAAAGTCCGGCAGGGCTAGAGGGGAAGAACCAACCTCCATGTCCTGCACGGTGTGGATGTTCCTCCCGAAACCTGGGGACAGAACAGGGCGCTGGACCAAGCGGGGTAGTCCATTGATCGTGGTCAGTTCCACCTCCCGTGCCAGTGACATGCTTGACCGCCACGGCTGCGTTGGGAGGGAGTTGGCGTAATCCCAGTTGTTCATCCATCCGATCATGATCCGGCGGTTGTTGGGAGCGTTACTGAAAGAGACGGCCGCATAGTAGTCGCGGCCCCAATCCAACCAAAGACAATCCGGGAGGTTCACCGTTCCGTCTGCACTGGCTTGAACCAGGGAATCGGGATCAGCGATGAATCGGACGCCATCGAAGTGGCCCACAAAGTACTGCCCTCCCGAACCGCCGGCCACGGCACCGGGATTGATATTGACCACCAGCACCCACTTGAGCTGATGGGGATCCCCGTCCACGGGAAGGGGGAACAGATCAGGACATTCCCACTCGCCGCCGGTGGCATTGGCGGGGCCGAACGTGCTCAAGTACTCCCATTCCTTGAGGTCGTCGGAACGGTACAGGACAACCTGCTGATGCTGGGCCTCCACCGCAACCATCACCCAGAAAGCACCGTCGGAGCCCTCATGGCGAAACACCTTGGGATCCCTGAAATGTGCCGAGCCCCGGTTGAGGACAGGATTGCCCGCGTACTTCTGCCACGTCATGCCCGAGTCGGTGGAGAAGGCGAGCGACTGTGCCTGGGTCCCCTGCAGCCCTGAGCCTTCCTTGAAAGCACTGGTGTAGATGGCAACCAGCGGAGGGTTCTCCAGTGTGCCCAAACCGGACGTGTTATCTTCGTCCACCACCACGCTGCCGGAGAACACGTCCTCCTGCTCGTCGCAGGCGATGGCAACCGGGTGTTCCGTCCAGTGCAGTAGGTCCTCTGAGGTGGCGTGACCCCAGGACATGTTGCCCCAGACGTTATCGAACGGATTGTTTTGGTAGAAGAGGTGGTAAACACCCTGGTAGTACACCAGCCCATTGGGATCGTTCAGCCAGGTGTTGGTGGCCGTGTAGTGAAGTGCGGGCCGGCTCATAAGTTGGGCGGCACCGGCAGGGTGAGTGGTTGTATCAGTCATTGGAGTTCTTTCGGGAAGTGTGTGCCAGTTCCAGCGATCCGCTCAGTTCGGCCCGCGTTGGCGGGTTGGCTCCGTGCCGTCCCACGGTGATGGCCGCAGCGAGGGAAGCCGCCGTTCCCAGCCTGGTGAGGTCGGCGTCGTCGAAAACGGCCTGCGGGTTCTCCACCAGTCCTGCGATCAGGGCGGACATGTAGGAATCGCCCGCGCCGACAGTATCTTTAACCGCCACAGCTGGCGCCGGCACATGGACCTCGGCGGTCTTGGACCATAGATAGGACCCTGACCCGCCATCGGTGATGATGGCCGCTTCCGGCCCCAGGCCAAGAAGGTGGCGCCCGACGGCGGCAGGAGACCACCGTGGGTAGAGCCAGAGGGCGTCTTCCGAACTGAGTTTCACCACGGTAGCCAGTGTCGCGGTGCGCTCGAAGGTTTGCAGGGCTGCAGCGTGGTCCGGGAGGAGCGTGGGGCGAATATTGGGATCGTAGGTGATGGTGCAGCGGCCGGAGAACAGTTCCAGGACGGAGCGGACCTGAGTTGCCCCGGGCTCCATGAACGCGGCCAAAGACCCTGTGTGCAGTACCTTCGGGAGGAACGTCGGACTGATAGCGGGGAGATCCCACTGGAAGTCGAACTCGTACTCCGCGGAGCCTTTGCTGTCTAGGATCGCCCTGGCAGTTGACGTCCTGGGGAGGTGTTCGGCTCCCGGCATCATGGACACGCCAGCGCTCGCCAAGTGCTCCTGAATCCGCGCGCTGCGGTGGTCCTTGCCCAATGCTGTGAGAAACGCAGTGCTGATACCCAGGCGACCGAGCCCGAAGGCAACGTTGAGCCCGGAACCGCCCGGGAACTCGACGGCTCCTGCCGCTGTGTCAATGACGTCGATGAGGGCTTCGCCAACTACTACGACGTCCGTTTCAGGGCAGGAGGGGACAGGGCGGCTGTGCATTGATGATCCTTCGTGGTGGGCGCGTCCGAGGACGCGGTGGAAGTCAGGTGGTGGTGCGCGCATTCTGTTCTGCACTGCCTTCGCGAGGCCCGGGCTGCGGGGACGCGACGGAATTGCGCAGGACCAACGGGCAGGGAAGAACGGTGGGATGGGCCGTCAACAGGTGCAGGTCCGTTTTTCCCTCGATGGCGTCAATCAGGTTTTTGGTTGCCCACGCGCCCATTTCATAGTGCGGAAGGGCCACAGTGGTCAGCGATGGGTACAGATTTTCCGCGATGAGCTGCTGGTTATCGAATCCCACAATGGAGAGGTCCTCCGGTATTCGCAGCCCGAGCTCCCCGGCTGCCCTGTAAGCACCCATGGCCATGCGGTCGTTGTAGCAGAAGATGGCCGTGGGGCGGTGAGGCGATTGCAGAACCCGCAGTGCCGCTTCATGGCCACCTGGTACCTCGGACAGTTCCGAGTGGACCAGCTCTTCATGGAAAGTCAGCCCGGCGTCGGCCAGCGTGTCTTGGAAAGCCTTGAGCCTGGAGTGCGTTGCCGGTACGTCATCGGTGTTGTTGATCATTCCGATCCGCGTGTGACCGGCGTCGATCAGGGTTTGAACCGCGAGGCGTGCACCGCCGGCCTCGTCGGGGATGACTGCTGAAACGGAGCGGTTGATGTCCTCGGAGTCCACGAGGACCGCCGGAACACCGGTGAGATTCTTGGGAAGGGACAGCTTCCGGTGATACATGGTGGCGTACAGGATGCCATCCACTTGCCGGTCCAACAGATCAGCGACGTCGCTTTCGCGTGAGTCCTGCGAACCCGTGCTGGTGGAGTTGATGATCATGATGTTGTACCCACGTGCCCGTGCTGTTTCCTCGGCCCCGAGGATGATCCGGCCCGCGTGCGGAGTGGTGGCGATCTCTTCGCTGATGAAACCGATCATCCCCGAGCGTTGGGTGCGAAGGGCCTGGGCCAGTCGGTTGGGCCCGTAACCCAGCTGTTGAGCCGCTTGGTGGACCCGTTCCCTCGTTTCGGTACCTACGCGGGCGTAGGCAACGTCATTGAGGACATGGGAGACGGTGGTGACAGAGACACCGGCTGCGGCGGCCACGTCCTTGATACCGACAGATCTTTTGGTCATTGCTTTCCCACGTCCTCAAGGTGTTGATGATTGTTGCTGATCCTACGTCCGCTTACTGGTCTCAGTAGGCTATCGAGGAATACCCGCGCCCTGGCTGCTTTGGGTGGCCTCTGCTGCCTCAAAGCCCACGGTGGGCGTGGCCCTCACAGCATTGGCACCCCTGTCCGCGATGACCTGGGCGTCATTCCCGGAGTCAAGGATGGTATTCCGTGCCGAGGTGGAGTCGACCAGCACCGCCGTTACTGCGAGTCCGTCCGAAGCTCCGGTGGTCAACAAGGCATCCACTTGGGCCGAGAAGCAGGAGTCACTGGACGCAGAGCGAACGTCCATGGCCACCACGTGGTTGTTGGAGACGAAGTTTCCTGTCCCTTCGGCCAAGCGGATGATCACGGGCGACGCCCCGGATGGCCGAATACTCTGTGCGTCCACGATCTCCGAGAAGTGGTTGCCGATCACGGAGTTGTTGCTGCCCCTGACGCTAACCAGCCCGAAGAGGTCGTCCAGCCCGTTGTCGACTTCCAGGAACGGCGTCCAAGGCTCGTGATCGCGCAGGAAGTGGTTGGTGGCCACAAGGTTTTCCGAACTGTTTTCCGCCAGGACAACCATTCCGGGGTAAAACGAGTGCAGGCGGTTGTTGGAGACGCTTGAACGTGTGACACCTTCGAAGTGGATGCTGCTGGCGCCGCGGGGGAAGATGTTGTTCGCGGTGATCAGGAGACCGCCATGGTTCTGGGCGTAGATCGAGTGCCCTTTAAATCCGGCCCCTATCAAGTTGTCCGTGATCTTTGAGGCCTGGCCCCAGCCGCGGAGTTCTATGCAGCTTCCGCATTCAGCAATGAAGTTGTCGTGGACGGACAGGGCGTCTGCCTTGCAGATGGTGAGCGCGTTCTCAAGGTAGACGAAACCCATTCCATTGACCCGGAATGAGTCATTGGCGCTCGCCACATAAATGCCGGTCTTGCCGTTGACGTAACTGTTCTCCGCAGGCAGTTCGGACCCGTCCAGGGTGAAGTGCAAGCCGTCGATGCAGAAGTTGGAGAACTCAACGGAACTGATCCTTGGGCTTCCGCTTCGTTCAACGTAGAAGGCGGCACCCTGGGATTCGTCGTCCCTGAGTAAGTCGTCGCGGAGCGGAATGTCGACCATGACGCGGCTCCCGCCAGGCCACAACTCATGAAGATCGGGCCATTCGGCCTCGGGAACGTTGAAGCGGATGCTCGAGGACGTGAAGCCGTGACCTGAGCCCTCAATCCTGAGGAAGCTGACGTCGATGACTACCTGTGTCCGGAGGCGATAATCGCCGGGCGGAAGATAAATCACCGCTCCCGGCTTGCCGCCGTCGTTCTCATCCGTGGCCGTTTGCCGGTCCTTGATGTCCGCGATGATGCTGTTGATGACTTCACCAACGTCCGTGAACGGATCGCCGATGGGCCAGGTGGTGACGTTGTAATAATTGCTGTTGGACATGGTTCCTTCCTTAGCCCTTAACCGCGCCGAGCGTCATGCCGGCAACGATCTTGCGCTGCAGCAGCAGCGTCAGGAGGATAACGGGAATGGAGTAGACGGCCGCGAGTGCGGTCATGGAGCCCCAGTCCAGTCCGAACTGGGTTTGGAAGTTCGCGATGACCACGGGCGTTGTTTGCGAGCGGATTGCGGTCATGAGGAGCGCGAACAGGAATTCGTTCCACGACGCCAGGAAGGCGAAGATCGCGGTGACGGCGATGCCACCGGAGACCACCGGGATGACTACCCGCCAGAGCGCACCCAGTCTGCTGCAACCATCCACCGTTGCCGCTTCCTCCAAGTCGCGGGGGACCGACTCGAAGAAGCTGGACATCAGCCAGATGGACAACGGCAGGGAGATGGTGGTGTGGGCGATGGACAGGGCGATGGGTGTGTCTGCCAGGCCTACGGAGGACATCATGGATGCCAGCGGAATACCGATTGCTACCGGCGGGACCATCCGTGTTACCAGTGCCGCCATGATGAACACGCGGCCGCTGGGAGTCTTATAGCGCGTGATGCCGTAGGCGGCCGGGATAGCGAGCACCAATGACAGCAGGGTGCTGATGACGGCGGTCTGAATGCTGTTGATGAACGAGGCCAAAACTCCACTCCGGCCCAACGCGTTGGCGTAGTTCTCCAGCGTCCATTCCGTGGGGAGGATGGTGGGCGGGACGGCGATGGTGTCGATCGGCGTCTTGAAGGACGTAAACAGCAGGTACAGGAACGGGAAGCCATACAGCACCATGGCCACGGCCAGCAGGATCCACAGAATGATCCGGGTGCTTCGGCGCCCTGCTTCCAGGCCCTCGCGGTTGACTCCGCGGCGCTTGCGCGGGCCGTTCAACGAGGCGGCGTTCGACGTCGGCTGTTCGCCCTGGCTTGTCACGTCGCCCTCTGTTGTGGCTTGGTTCCGTTTGATCGCGGTCCGGGAGGTCATCAGTTGTCCTTTCCTGGCCGCCAGATGGTGGCCACCGCGAAGAATGCGACGGCGAGCATCGCCAGCAGGTAGATGGTGCCCATGGCGCTGGCCAGGCCGGGATCGCCGAAGCGGATCATGGTGCGGTAGATCAGCAGGCTCATGGTTTCGGATGCGGACTGGGGGCCGCCGTTGGTTTGGATCAGGATGGTGTCGAAGGCGCGTGCGGCGTCGATCCCGCGAACTACCAACGCCACTGCGATCACCGGGCGGAGGAGCGGAAGAATGATCTGGAACAGGAGGGCAGGGGCCTTGGCGCCGTCCAGGCGTGCAGCTTCAATCAGATCACCGGGGATGTTCTGCAGTCCGGCGAACAAGACGAGGCACATGAAGGAGGTGGTGAGCCAGATGTCTGGAACGGCCACTGAGAACAGCACGATGTTCGGATCTGACAACCAGCCGATCTGGTTCGGATTGGAGAGAATACCCGCCTGATGCAGGAGGGTTCCTATGAGGCCGAAGTTATCGATCATGAGGAACTTCCACAGCAAACCTGCAACGATCGGCGCGATCATCAGGGGGTACAGGAAGACGGTTCGCCAGATTTGGGATTTGCGTCCGAGGGTGGTGAACAGGAGCGCCATTCCCAGGCCGAGGGCGAACTCGAGGGTTACGACCACCACGGTGTAAGCCAGGGTCCGCCATCCTGCGCCCATGAAGGCTTCGGAGGCGAAGGCCGTGACGTAGTTCTGGAATCCGGCGAAGTCCCGGGGGCCGCCGGCAATGGGGGAGATTTTGTAGAAGCTGTCGGCGATAAGGCGGAACAGCGGGTAAGCCACGAAGACGCCTAGGAACAAAGCCGCCGGGGTCATCAGGTATAGGGCGAAGCGGCGATCGGAGATGCGCACGATTTTCTCTTCTGCTGGTTGGGGCCGCGGCCGGCACGGGGTTTATGGTTCCGGGTGCCGGCCGCGGAGTCTTTACTTGAGGAGGTCCTGGATCTGCTTCTTGGCGTCGGCCAGGAGGGTTGCGGAGTCACCGCCGGCCACTGCCTTCTGCAGGAGCGGCACCAGGACGGTGTCAACGATTTGCTGCCACTTGGCCGTTGCCGGGCGGGTGGCTGTGGCTTTGCCGTTGAGGGTCTCGATCAGCGGCTTGAAGCTCTCGTATCCGGGCTGGTCCTGGTACTTCTCGAACGCGGAGATTCGGGAGGCCAGGCCAAGGCTGGATTCGATGCCCAGAGAGTTGTGGTCGTAGGCGCACTTGATGAACTTCTTCGCAGAGTCTGCGTTTTTGGTGGCCTTCGGTACGGACAGGTACCAGGGTCCGGGGACGCCTGCGACGCCGGCGCTGCCGCCAATCATTGCTGCCGTTCCCACTTTTCCTGCCACTGGTGAATCCTTGGGGATCTGGCGGTAAGCGTGGGCCCAGAAGCGGGTCATGGCGGTTTTGCCTTGGTTGAACAGGTTCTGGGCTGCAGCCCAGTCAACCTGTGCTGCACCTGGAGGCGCAGACTTTGTGAGGCTGACGTAGAAGTCGAGTGCTTCCTTGTGGGCTGCGTTGTCGATCACCACGTTGTCGCCGTCGAGGACCATGGGGGAGCCCGCTTGCAGGACGTGGGCCAGCCATTCGGTTTCCACGGCTCCCTTGACGTCGGTGCCGTACATGCCGTCCTTGGTGAAGAACTCCGAGATGTCCTGGTACTGCTTCCACGTGGTGGGCGCAGCGAGTTCATAGCCGTACTTCGCCTGGAAGTCGGCCTTGTTTTTGGCGTCTTCGAAGAGGTCCTTGCGGTAGAGGATGATCTCGGCGTTGGTCCACGCAGGCAGGCCGATGAAGTGACCATCCACGTTGGCTTCCTTGACCAGGGCGGGGAAGATGTCCTTCTTGGCCTCATCGGTGAAGATTTCGTCGATTGGTTGGACCGCGTCCTTGAAGCTTGGGAGCCACACGGAGTCCAGGGCGGCGACGTCGAAGGAAACGTTGCCGGAAGAGAATTCGCTGGAGAGCCGGTTGAACATGCCGTCGTACGGCAGCTCGACGAAGTTGACGTCGATTCCGGTGTCCTTCTTGCATTGTTCGGCCACGCCGGTGAGTTCGGCGTGACCGCCGGCTTCCACCAGGACGTTGACGGTGCCGGCGGCGCTGCCCGACGTCGGTGCCGGGCCCCCTGCGCCGCATCCGGTAGCTGCGAGTGCGACGGCGGTGCAGATGCCGCCAAGGGTGACGAGCCTGGAGATGGTTTTTCGAGTGGACATCGCTGTCGACTCACTTTCTCTTGAACGGGTGAAAGGAGTGATTTGGTTGAAGAATCGTTTTGCCAAAACGTCTTGGCAACACTGTAGGGCCGAGAGTTTGGAAGTGTCAAGAGTCACTTGGAGTGGTGTTAGGTGCCAAAATTGCTGCCCGGATTTTGTCGTTGACAGTGATCTTCAGCGCAGCTTAGTGTTTCTCTCAGCTTCAGATAAAACGATTTGGCACATTTTTGGCATCAACACCGTGGCATAGACGCCAATGCCGGGGCACCACCGCATGGACGCCGGAGCGCTGCCCCGGACAAACCAATGGACCAAGGATTGGCAGGAGAACCCTATGGGAATTGATACGACGCTTGATATGAACAACACCAGCCGGCGGAAGCTGGTGGGTGCGGGAGCCGTGGGCACGCTGGCAGCTGCCCTGAGCCTGGGGATGGCCCCAAAGGCAGAAGCTGCCGAAGGCGCGAAAGTCAGCCCGTTGAACTCGCCGAATGTCTATGACGTCACGGCCTGGCGAATCAAGGGCCAGCCCAAGGTCACGGCAGAGTCGGATATAGGCGCCGTCATCAACGACATCATCGCGGACATCAAGAAACGCCAATCCACACCGGAAACCAGACCGGGAGCCGTGGTGATCATCCCGCCGGGGGACTACGACCTCCACACTCAAGTGGTGGTGGACGTGGATTACCTCACCATCGCCGGTTTTGGACATGGCTTCTTCTCCCGCAGCATCAAAGACAACGTGGACACCACGGGCTGGCTGAACCTTCAGCCGGGTGGCAGCCACATCCGCGTCCTCACGCCCCCATCCTCGCCCCAGGCATTCCTTGTGCGGCGGGACGGGAGTCCGCGCCTGTCCGGGATTGTGTTCAAGGACTTCTGCCTTGATGGAGTCAACTTCGTCCCGGACGGAAACAGCTACAAGAACGGTAAGACCGGCATTGACGTCGCCTCCGACAATGACTCCATCCACATCACCGGAATGGGGTTCGTCTATCTTGAACACGCTCTGATAGTTCGAGGTGCGGACGCCCTCCGGGTCCACGACAACATGATTGCCGAATGCGGGAACTGCGTTGAACTGACCGGTGCCGGACAGGCAACAATTGTCAGCGACAACCTGATGGGTGCCGGCCCCGAAGGTGTGACGCTTCTCGCCGAAAACCACGAGGGCCTCTTGGTCACAGGGAACAACTTCTTTCCTCGAGGACGCAGTCTCCTTGAGTTCAGCGGCTGCAACCGCTGCAGCGTGACATCAAACAGGTTCCAAGGCTTCTACCCCGGCATGATGCGGCTGCTGAATGGCTGCAAGGAAAACCTCATCACGTCCAACCATTTCCGCCGGGGCACGGAAGGGTTCCCTCCGTTCATTGACCGCACCAACGGATTGGATGACCTCTACGGCGTCATCCACGCGCTGGGGGACAACAACCTGATCTCGAACAACCTGTTTGCCTACGACGTCCCGCCGAACAAGGTTGCCCCTGCGGGAGCCCAGCCCACCATCATGTTGATCGCAGGCGGGGACGGCAACGTCATAGCCACCAATCACGTCATCAGCAACGTGGACACCCAACACGTGGTTCTTGATGGATCGGCAACCCGGTCCAAGGTCCTGGACAGCGGCGCCGCCTCCACCATCACGTCCTACAGCCCGGACACAGCCATTCGGCCCACGCCCTGACGTATGGCCGCAAACGCACGACGGCGGCTGGTCGCCAAGGTGACCAGCCGCCGTCGTGCTTTCTGAAGTTAGTCCGCTTTGACCGCCAGGACCGGGCAGTCGGCCTCCAGCAGGATCCGTTGGGAGACGCTGCCCATGATGAGCTTGCCCACCGGGCTGCGGCGGCGAAGGCCGATGACAATCAGGCTGGCGTCATTGTCGTCGGCGGCGTCCAGAACCTCGGCCGCTGCGTCGTGACCGCGGACGGGTTGCTTGATGATGTGCTGGATGCCGTGCTCGGCGAGGCGCTCCTCGATGCTCTGGATATCCGGTTCCTGGGCATATCGGTTATCCACCAAGGCGTCGCCCTTGGATGAGTTGATGACCAGCAGGGTGTCGTTGCTTTTCTTGGCCTCGGCGATGGCTTGCGTCAGTGCCGCTTCGCCTTCCGGTGTGGGGACGTATCCCACCACGATGGTCATGGTTTCTCCTTGGTGTATCTGTAGTTGGAAGGGCGGCTGGCCTTGACAGGCGCCAGGCTAGCCATCGCCGTCGCCGTCTGCCGTTCCGTCGGCGCGGTGGCTGCCGTGGCTTACACCGCCGGCTTCCCTCGGGACAGTCGCCCCGGAGTTGCCTGGGATCACTGTTGCTGCAGCAGGACGGTTGCGGCGGATGAGCTTGTAGATGAACGGCCATGCCAGGATGATCGCCACGATGATGTAGACCACTATCGCGATGGGTTCGCTGAAGAGGCCGGCGGGATCGCCGGCGCTTAGCTGCAGCGTTTTGCGGAGCTGGCCCTCAATGCGCGGACCCAGGATGACGCCGAGGATCAGCGGCAGGACCGGAAGTCCGAACCGCCGCATCATGAACCCGAGTGCGCCGAGAACCAGCAGGATCACCAGGTCGAACGCCTGCAGGTTGACCGAGTAGGCACCCAAAGTAGCGAAGAACAAGATGCCTGCGTAGAGGTACGGGCGGGGGAGCTGCAGCAGCTTCGCCCAGACCGGCGCCAGGGGCAGGTTGATGAGCAGGAGCAGGAAGTTGCCGATGAAGAGGCTTGCGATCAGCGCCCACACCAAGGGCCCCTGGCTGGAGAACAGCTGCGGACCGGGCTGGATGCCGTAGGACGTGAAGGCCGCGAGCATGACGGCGGCCGTCGCGTTGGTGGGCAGGCCGAGGGCGAGCATCGGGGTCAGCGTCCCTGCAGCGGCCGCATTGTTGGCTGCTTCAGGTCCGGCGACGCCCTCAATGGCGCCCTTGCCGAACTCCTCCGGGTGCTTGCTGAGACGTTTCTCCGTGACATAGGAGAGGAAGGTGGGAATTTCCGCGCCACCGGCGGGCAAAGCGCCGAACGGGAAACCAAATGCTGTGCCGCGCAACCAGGGCTTCCAGGAGCGGCCCCAGTCCTTCTTGCCCATCCACGGACGGCCCACGGGAATGATGTGCAAGGGAGTCCGGCGCAGGTGGGCGGCAACCCAGAGGGCTTCACCTACGGCGAAGATCGCAACGGCAACCACCACAATGTCCAGGCCGTCCACCAGCAGGGGCTGGCCGAAGGTCAGGCGACGTTGGCCGGTCACGGAGTCGATGCCCACCAGTCCGATGGCCAGGCCCAGGGCCAGCGAGGCGAAACCCCGTAGCCTGGACGAACCGAGGACGGCGGTCACCGCAAGGAGGGCCAGAATCATGATGGCGAAGTAGCTTGGCGCACCGAGGCTGACAGCGAATTGCACCACGATGGGTGCAAAGACGGCCAGCAGCGCAGTGCCGATGGTACCTGCAATGAAGGAGCCGATGGCCGCGGTGGCTAGAGCCTGCGCGGCCCTGCCGGCTTTAGCCATCTTGTTGCCTTCAATGGCTGTCACCACCGACGACGATTCTCCTGGTGTGTTGAGCAGGATGGAGGTGGTGGAACCGCCGAACATGCCGCCATAGTAGATGCCGGCGAACATGATGAACGCGCTGGTGGGCTCCAATGCGGCAGTCACCGGAAGCAGCAAAGCCACAGTCATGGCCGGGCCAAGTCCGGGAAGAACGCCGACGGCGGTGCCCAGGAGCACGCCGATCACGGCGAATAAAAGGTTCATGGGGGTCAGGGCGGTGGCGAAACCGTCCATCAGGGAGGACCAGACGTCCATTAGAGGATTCCTTCCAGGAGCCCGGCTGGAAGGGCGATGCCCAGGCCGAGGTAGAAGCCGTAGAAGGTCAGCAAGGAGAGTGCGACGGAAATCAGGCCGTCACGGATGTAGCGGCGGCTGCCGAGGGCCAACACGCTGCCCCAGAACAGGACGGTTCCGGAAATGACCCAGCCGGCCCAGTCGATGAGCAGGATGTTCAGGATGAAAGCTCCGGCCAACGGGAGGACGGTCTTCCAATCGGCAGGGTGTGCCAGGTCAACGTCTTCGCCGCCTTCGGCTTCGCCCTTGCCGCCACGGAGGACGTTGATGGCAAGGAGAATGGCGCAGACAATCAGTAGTCCGGAAACAATGAACGGAACGGTCTTGGGACCCACCGGGTCCGACTGCGAGTACGGGGTGACCAGGCCGTTCGCGTCCAAGAAGACCAGAACGCCGACCACGCCGAGCAGGAGGGAGACCCCCAGCTCGGCGCGGCCTTTGAGGCCTGTGGCTAAGGAGCTCACGCCAACCCGAGCTTGCTCAGGACGTCTGCCACCCGCTTGTCCTGGTCGGTCAGGAACGTCTGGAACTCGTCACCGGTGACGAAGGCATCGGACCAGCTGTGGGTCTTGAGCGCTTCCTTCCAGCCTGCGGAGGCGTGCATCTTCTCAAGTGCTGCAATCAGGGACTTCTTGTCGTCGTCGCTGATACCCGGAGGGGCCACAATGCCGCGCCAGTTGGTGAAGACCAGGTCAATGTTGGATTCCTTCAGCGTGGGTGCGTCCACGCCTTCCAGACGGTTCTCGCCACTGGTGGCCAAGACCCGGATCTCACCGGACTTGATCTGTTGCAAGTACTCTCCGGCACCTGAAGCGGCGAAGCCGAGCTTGTTGCCGAGGATGGCTGGGAGGAGGTCGCCACCGCCGTCGTAAGAGACGAAGTTGACCTTGGTAGCGTCGATGCCAACAGCGCCGGCCAACTGCATCGGCAGGAGGTGGTCCGGGCCGCCCGGCGAGGAACCGCCGCCAACGGCAATGGAACCCGGGTTGGCCTTCCACGCCGTCACAAGGTCATCGATGGTCTTGTAGGGTGAGTCCTTGCTGACCATGATGGCGCCGGGCTCCTCGATGAGCTTTGCCAAGGGAGTGGTCTCGGTCAGCTTCGACTCGGATTTGTTGGTGTAGCTGGCTCCAACAACACCAAGGCCCATCAGCATAGTGAGGTCGCCGTTGCCCTTTTCATTGACGATGCGGGCGAGGCCCACTGTCCCGCCGGCACCAGCAAGGTTGAAGACCTCGGTGTTGGCGGAGATCTTCTCGTCGTCCAGTACCTTGGCGGCCGCGCGGGCGGTGGTGTCATAGCCGCCACCCGGAGTGTTCGGAACCATGATCTGGAGTCCGGTGATCGGTCCTGCTGCTGCGCCGGTGCTGTCAGAACCGGTGGACTTACCTGTGGCACCGCAGCCGGTGGCCATCAGGGCGATGCCGGCAGCGACGGCGGCGACTCGCAATGCGCGGATCTGGCGCATGGTGTTCCTCTTCTCATCATTGAAAATTCAGTGCAGGGCGATCAGCGTTGTGCCCCGTTGATTTGATGCTAGGCGCGTCAGTGACAGGGATCACTCTTGTGTTCGCAGTGATCTTTAAGTTCATTGCGTTCACGGGTTTCTGCGGTCTGAGCTGGTCTTTCGTGCCGCTGGGGTCTTCTGTGCCGCTGGGGTATAGTTCCGATACGCCACGGGGGAAGCTGTTGTCCGCCCCTCCGATCTCCGGCACCACCAAAGGAACCAGCAGTGACTCGACTGACTCGAAGAAGAGGCATGTCCTTGGCAGGGCAGTACCTTGTGCTGCAGTTGCTGATCGTCCTCGCAGTTCTTGTTGCCGTTGTTGCCATTTCTTTGGCTCAATCCGCCGCCACCTTCGAGCGGACTGAAGGACGCCGTGCGCTGCTGGCCGCTGAAGCCTTGGGCAGCAACCCCACCGTCCGCGCATTGTTGCCGGAGGCCGAACCGCGCGTCGGTTCAGCCCTTCCGGCCGTGGCCGAATCCGTGCGCACCGTTTCGGGATCATCACATGTGGCACTCGCCAAACTTGACGGCACCGTGGTGGCATCATCGGATCCCAGCCTGTTGGGCCAACCCCTGCCGCTGGGTGAGAGCCAGGTGATGGAAGGGCGCGCCTGGACAGGTGTGCTGCCAGGAAGCAGCGGTGCCGTGCTGTCCGCCCACGTCCCGGTCCTGAACGATTCCGGAAAAGTCATTGGCGTCGCATCAATCAGCAGGAACTACCCATCCACCATTGAGCGACTCGGCGACGCCGTTCCCAACCTGCTCACCTATCTGGGTGTCGCCAGCATCCTGGGCGTCGCCGGATCCCTCCTGTTGTCCCGCCGCGTCAAACGGCAAACCCTCGGCATGGAACCCCGCGAAATCACGGGCCTCGTGGAGAATCGTGAAGCGATGCTGCAGGGCCTGAAGGAAGGCGTGGTCGCCTTGGATCCCCACGAGCGCATCACGGTGGCCAACCAGAGCGCCCGGCAACTCCTCGGCCTGCCACCGGATTGTGTGGGGAAGAAGTTGCGATCCCTCCACGTGGATCCGGCCCTGAAGATAGTCCTCACCCGCGAACAGTCAGACGCGGATCAACTGGTACTCGTGGGGGAGCGGCTAGTGGTCATGAACCGCGTTGCCCTGCGTTCCCACGGACGCGACATCGGCTCCGTCACCACGCTGAGGGACCGGACCGAACTGTCCTCTCTCGAAAGCGAACTCGGTGCCACCCGCACCGTCACCGATACCCTGAGGGCCCAGGCCCACGAGTTCGCCAACCAACTCCACGTCATCTCCGGCCTGATCCAGATAGGCGAATACGATTCCGTGGTGCAATTCGTCAATGGCGCCACCGTAGACCGGACACGGCTCAACGACGACGTCACCAGCCGCATCGAGGACCCCGCGCTCGCAGCCCTGCTGATCGCCAAAGCCAGCCTGGCAACGGAGCGCGGTGTGGACCTGAAACTGGACCCGAGGTCCGCGCTGCCACGCGTCAACGAGGAACTGTCACGCGACCTCACCACCGTGGTGGGGAACCTGGTAGATAACGCGTTCGACGCCGTCACTGGCCTTCCCGGGGCGTCGGTCCAAGTGTGGGTGGTCAACTCGGGTGACGACGTCACAGTCACAGTCAGGGACAACGGTCCCGGTGTTCCTTCCGGCTCCGCAGAGGATATTTTCCAACAAGGCTTCTCCACGAAAGAGCCTGGACCGGGCGATGCGCGGGGGTTTGGGTTGGCGTTGTCCCGGGTGATCTGCCGGCGCTCCGGGGGAGACTTGACGGTGGTCAACGACGACGGAGCCGTCTTCACGGCTCGATTCACGAAAGGGGCCTCCCAGCCATGATCCAAGTACTGATTGTTGACGATGACTTCATGGTGGCCAAGGTCCACGCCGGATTCATCCAAAGGACCCCAGGCTTCGGAGTGGTGGGCGTGGCACACACGGGTGCGCAGGCCCTAGTTGAAACGCAAAGGCTCCAGCCCGACCTCGTGTTGCTGGACATCCATCTCCCGGACATCAACGGACTGGAGCTCATGCACCAGCTGCGTGATGTTGCACCGGCCCTCGATGTCCTGGTGATCAGCGCTGCCCGCGAGGTGGAAACCGTCCGAAAGGCCTTGCGCGGCGGGATCGTCCATTACCTCATCAAACCCTTCTCCCAGTCTGACCTGCAGGAACGCCTGGAGCATTACCTCAGTGCCTACCAAGGCCTGGACGCTTCCAAGGTGGAGGCCGAGCAATCCGATGTGAACAAGGTCTTTGGGCTGTCTGCTTCCGAACGGACACTGCCCAAGGGTTGCAGCGTGGAAACCCTCGGACTGGTTGAATCAGCCCTGAAAACAGCGCCTGGGGATCTCTCCGCAGCGGAGCTGGCCGAGCAACTTGGCACGTCCCGTGTCAGCGCCCGCCGTTACCTGGAGTACCTCCACGACGAAGGGGCGCTGGAGGTCAGACTCAAGTACGGCGTCGGGCGTCCTGAAAGGCGATATGTGCTGAAGGGGCGGTAAGCCGGACACTCACCTAGTGCTGGTAGATGTCCCGCCTGTGGCCCATGGCTACCACCAAAACAATGAGTTGTGCGTCGCGGATCTCATAGATGATCCGATAGTCACCAGTCCGGACGCGCCAGTCTCCGCTGCTTCCGGAGAGCTTCTTTGCCCCGGGAGGACGAGGTGTTTCGGCGAGGATTTCGATGGCGGCCTGGATGCGCCGGCGTGCTTCCGGTGGGATCTTTCGCAACTGGCGGACCGCCGCGGGCGCAACCTGAACGGCGTAACTCAAGCCAGGCCAAGCTCCGCTTTGACTTCCTCCCATGGCACGGCGGCATCGCCGGTCTCTGTCATTTCGGTCCGTGCAGCGTTGGCTGCGCGGAGGTCGTTGAGGTCCTCAGCTGCCTCAATCAGCTTGGCGAGATCTTCTGCGTCGATCAGTGCTGCCACGCGGCGGCCACGGCGCAACAAATACACCGGTTCATGGCTTACTCGTGCCGTGTCAACCGCTTCGGAAAGTCGGCTCCGGGCCACGGTGACTGTCATCTCGGTCATACTGCGATTTTACGCCCCGAGCGCTGAAATGTACATAAAGGCGCTTTTGGCTCACATGCTCGCTTTCCACCCCAAGGCTGGCCCCAATTTCCCTGCGATGTCAGTGAGGATCTGCACGTAGTCCTCGTGGTCGAAGCTGAAGGGCAGGGCGAACGCCACCTCGTCCACTTCCTGGAATCCTGCGTGTGAATATAGTTGCTCGGCGATTTCGTCGCTGGTGCCTATGAGATCCCTGGCAAACATCATGCCCTTCGGTCCCTGCGGTGACTGTGTGCGGGGAGTACGTTCATCGACGTAGCGCTGGTACTTCGCACGCTGGCCGCTGGAAGCAGAATCTGTGGGGATGACCACCAAACCTTGCGATGCCCGGGCGGTGTTTCCGGCTGCGGCGGCTGCTTCGCGGTACGCGCGGATCTGCGATTGCTGGACCTTGGCGAAGTCCGGCTCCTGGTCCTTGTCCGGGAAGATCACGCTGCTGGAGAGCAGGTTGAAGCCGTTTTCTCCGGCCCAGACGGCTGATTTCATGCTGCCTGCCCCGTACCAGAGGCGGCTGCGCAGTCCGGGGGAGTGCGGCTCCACCCGGTTGGAGAATTCCTCCACAACGCCCTGTTTACCGGAGAAGTCCCGAACTTTGTCGCCTCTGACCAGACGGGCGAAGCGTTCCACGCGGGCGTATGAGAAGTCCTCTGATTCTGTGGAATCCGGGTACAGCTCATGCTTCACGGTGTCGTAGTGCATCGGTTCTCCCACGCTCAACCCCGGATTGATCCGTCCGCCTGCGAGCAGATCCACGGTGGCCAGGTCCTCGGCCAGCCGCAACGGGTTTTCCCAACCCAGCGGGGTTACCGCGGTTCCGAGCTCAATCCTTGACGTGCGCTGGCTGGCGGCGGCCATGACTGCTACCGGGGAGGAGATTCCGAACTGCAAATGACGGTGCCGGAGCCAGGCACTGTCGAACCCCAACTGCTCACCGAGCTCGATGATCTCCAGCGTGGACCGGTGGCCAGCCGCCGGGTCCGCAGCGTCGAACAGGCCGATAGTGAGAAAACCAAGCTTGCGGAGGGGCTGTTCGGGGCGGGGCATGGACGTCCTTCGGGTTGGGTCGGCAGTTACTGCCCAGAATAGGCGGCGGTACCGGGGACGACGGCGGGAGGTTACCTTTTGTGATGGGAGCGGGCAAGCCGCCGTATCTCACTGGCGGGACGAAGCCCTCAGCCTGGGAGCTCACCCTAGACCCCTACCGTCTTCAGGTAGTTCCGGATCCCGTCCACCACCATCTGGTGGTCTTCATCGGACGTCAGCCCGGATACGGTGATCGCGCCGATCACGCCTGCTCCGCGGACGCGGATGGGGAACGATCCTCCGGCCAAGGTGTAGTCCTCATGCGCAAGCCAGCCACCACCCAAAGGGCTATGACCGCGGGCAGAAAACTGCTCGGACAACAACGCCGTGCTGTGCTCAAAGCGCAGCACGGAAGCAGACTTGCGGCGGATCCACTCCTCTTGGTCTGAGGTGGCTCCCGGCAAAACGCAGCGGAAGAGCACGATGTTGTGGCGGCGGATATCGATCGCCACTCCAAACCCGGACGCGATGGCGTGGTTGGCGATCAGCGAACCAAGCCGCCAGGCGTCGTGGTTGTCGAACGATGCGAAGACCAGCTCTTCTTCCTGCTGGCGGAGTTCAGCGTGCCGCGGTGACTCAGTCATTGTTCATTTCCCTTCCACTGCAGCGTCAGCCTCGTAGCTCAACCCGATCTGGCGTCGGATCTCATCCATCGCGGCCATGATGGACACGGTCTCACCCGGCGGCAAGATGGTTCCGGCGGTCTCTCCTGCGCGGATCAGGCGTTCCAGCTCAGCAGCTTGGAACTGCATTCCACGGCTGCCGACGGGCTGGTCACACCGTTCAACAACACTGCCATCAACGGCATGAACCGTGAACGGCACAGGGTTGTACCAAGTGTGTTCAATGTCGATCCACCCATCCGTCCCGATGACCATGGCACGGTTGGCACTGGCGGCGTCGAGCTCGCAATCAACAATCGCCTGAGCACCGTCTGCGTACTCAAAGATCGCTGCCGTTTGACGGTCCACGCCGGTGGGCGACATGGTGGCGCTGGCCCGGACTGCGGCCGGGGTGCCGAGAATGTCGAACGCGAAGGAGATCGGGTAGATGCCTAAGTCCAGCAGCGCTCCGCCACCGAGCGCGGGATCGTTGAGCCGGTGTGCAGGGTCCTGGGGGAGGCTCTGGTTGTGGGTGGCCACAACCTTGCGGACCTCACCAATAGCGCCGGCAGCGATGAGTTCGCGGATGCGGATCATGTGCGGCAGGAATCGCGTCCACATCGCTTCGAGGGCAACGAGTCCCTTGGACTCAGCGAGGTCAACGATGTCCTGTGCTTCGCGCGCATTCATGGTGAACGACTTCTCCACCAGCACGTGCTTGCCCGCATTTAACGCCAACAGGGCGTTCTCGTGGTGGAAGGGGTGAGGCGTGGCGATGTAGACCACGTCAACCAGCGGGTCTGCCACCAGATCTTCATAGCTCCCGTGAGCGGTGGTCACGCCATACTGCTCCGCGAACGACTTGCTTGAGTCCGATGAGCGCGAACCCACCGCCTGCACCGCAAAGCCATTCTCTTTCAGGTCCTGCGTTTGGAGCCCGGCAATAAATCCTGTGCCGAGGATTCCCCAACGGATCGTTCCGTCGGAGGTGCCATTGCTGAGGGTCACGTGCTTAGTCCATTGTCGAGTCAGAAATTGGGTACGCCACAAACGCAAAGCGCACGGAATCCGGCGACCAGCTGTTGACGTTGAGGGTACCTTGGCCGCCGAAAAGTGGCCATGTATGGAGGGGAGTGGTCCAGTCCTCGGTCGAAACAAGGACGACGTCGACCGGCAAGTCGGCGGGGTGGCCTTCCGTTCCGGTAGAGCCACTTCCCATCCGGCGAGTACTCCGGGCCGTCGCGGTGACCGGACCCGACATCAACGCGGGCGATAGCGCCGCCGTCGGACGCTATGGTCATGAGGCGACCCGGCTGCGTAAAGTCGCCCGCCTCGATGCCCACGTCGGCCAGTTCCTTGCCGTCCGGGCTGACGCCGTGGAGGAAATGGAAAGAGCCGTCGTCGTCCGTGATCCTGGTGGCGGGGCCACCGGAAAGCGAGGCGCGGTAGATGTGGCCGTCGTTGGCGGAGAGGAAGATGCTCTCTCCATCAGGTGCCAGCACATGATCGTTATTGAGGTCAGGGATACCGGTGAGCGGAACTTCCACGGGATGACCACCGGTCACGTCCAGCGTCCACAGCTTTCCGTCCCCGTTGAGGACAAGCGCGTGGCCCGATCCCTTCGAAGTCAGGGTCCAGTTGGGTGCTTCGAAGAGTACGTCGTCAGTGCTGTAGAGCAGCTCGGCCTCGCCAGTTACCGACGCGACCCACACCTCGCAGCGCTGACCTGGTTGAAAGGTGCGGATCACGTCGGTTGGTCCTAGTCCTTGCTGCTGAAGGCGGCGTCGAAGGAGGTCTGTGAGGCGGGGAAGTCGAACATCTTCAGCGCCGCGAGGGCTTCGGGGGCGCCGTGGAGGCGGTCCATGCCTGCGTCTTCCCATTCCACGCTGATGGGTCCGGTGTAGCCGATGGCAGTCAGGGCCCGGAAGGAGGATTCCCAGGGCACGTCACCGCGTCCGGCGGAGACGAAGTCCCAGCCGCGGCGGGGGTCGCCCCAGGGCAGGTGCGAGCCCATCACGGTGTTCCGGCCGGTGGGGCGGAGCTTGGTGTCCTTGCAGTCCACGTGGTAAATCCGGTCCTTGAAGTCCCAGATGAAGGACACGGGGTCGATGCCCTGCCACATGAAGTGGGACGGGTCCCAGTTCAGGCCGAACGCTTCCCGGTGTCCGATCGCTTCGAGGGTCCGGACGGTGGTCCAGTAGTCGTAGGCGATTTCGGAGGGGTGGACTTCGTGGGCGAAGCGGACCCCGCATTCGTCGAACACGTCCAGGATGGGGTTCCACCGGTCGGCGAAGTCCTGGTAGCCGGCCTCGATGACCTTTTCCGGGACGGGCGGGAACATGGCGACGTACTGCCAGATGGAGGAACCAGTGAACCCCACCACGGTATCCACGCCCAGGGCGCGAGCCAGACGGGCGGTGTGTTTCATTTCTTCGGCGGCGCGTTGCCGGACACCTTCGGGTTCCCCGTCGCCCCACACGCGGGAGCCGACGATCGCTTCGTGGCGGAAGTCGATGGGGTCATCGCAGACGGCCTGGCCCTTGAGGTGGTTGGAGATGGCCCAGACCTTCAGGTTGTACTTTTCCAGGATGGCGAGTTTGGATTCGACGTAGCCGGGTTCGTCCCAGCGCCAGGCGTCCAGGTGGTCTCCGGAGACGGCGATTTCCAGGCCGTCGTAGCCCCAGCCCGAGGCAAGGCGCGCGACTTCCTCGAACGGGAGGTCGGCCCACTGGCCGGTGAACAGGGTGTACGGGCGGGGCATGTCAGGCTCCTTCGGTAGCGGTGCTGGTTGCCCTTGCGGACAGCTGGATCAGTGAGCTTTTAGCTGCGGCGGACTCTTCCACTGCGGCCAAGATCTGTTGGATGTTCAGGCCGTCCTCGAACGACGGCGACGGAGCAACACCTGTGGCGATGGCAGTCAGGAAGTCCCGGATCTGGTGCGTAAACGTGTGCTCCCAGCCGATGATGTGCCCCTGCGGCCACCACGCTTCGAGGTAGGGGTGTTCGGGTTCGCTGACCAGGATCCGTCGGAATCCTTGCTCCCGGACGGGCACTGTGGTGTCCATGAACTTGAGTTCGTTGAGGTTTTCCAGATCGAACGTCAGCGATCCGAGCGAACCGTAGATTTCGAGCCTGAGGGAGTTCTTCTGTCCGGTCGCTACGCGGGAGGCTTCCACTGAGGCGATTGCTCCGGAGGCGAGCGTCAGATTGACCCAAGCGGCGTCGTCGACCGTGACATCCTCCAGCCCATCAGCGCCTGGGCGCTGATCAACAAAGGTCTGCAGGCGGCCGGATACCTCCGTGACGGGATCGTCCAGGAGGTACAGGACCTGGTCGATGGCGTGCGAGGCGATGTCGCCCAGCGCACCGGATCCGGCGGTTTCCTTGCGGAGGCGCCAGGTCATGGGGGACTCGGCGTCGGTCAACCAGTCCTGCAAGTACGCGGCGCGGACGTGGCGGACAGTGCCGAGGCGACCTTCGGCGATGAGCTCGCGGGCCAGTGCCAGGGCAGGGACCCGGCGGTAGTTGAAGCCGATCATCGATTGGACGCCGTTGGCCCGGGCTGAAGCGGCGGCGGCCACCATCGCCTCGGCCTCGCCCAGAGTGTTGGCCAGCGGCTTCTCCACGAGGACGTGCTTGCCTGCTTCCAGCGCGGCAGTGGCGATTTCGGCGTGCATCCATCCCGGCGCGCAAATATCGACGATGTGGATGTCGTCCCGTTCAAGCACGGCACGCCAATCCGTGGCGGATTCGGCCCAGCCATATTTGGCGGCGGCCTCCGCGACGGCACCGGCGTCCCGGCCCACGAGCACTTTCTGCTCGAAAGCGGGGACGTCGAAGAAACTGCCCACGTTCCGCCAGGCATTCGAGTGGGCCTTGCCCATGAAGGCATAGCCGATTACCGCCACTCCCAGCGGGGAGGAGTTGGAAATAGTCATCAGGTTCCTCGCCGGTTCTAAAGGGTCGCGGTTTCGGGTGCCCAGTCCTCAGGGAGGGCAGCCGAGACGGGGGCGTTGCTGGTGACGTCCACGAACGTTCCCGATTCCACGGATTCGGCGATCGAGACCATGCTGTCCAGCACGTGGTAGGCGAGATCACCTGTGGCGCGGTGGGCGGTGCCGGCACGGAGGGCGCGGGCCATGTCCAGAACACCCAGGCCGCGGCCGTTGGCCGGACCCGTTGCAGGGACGATTTCCGGTTCTTCCGCTCCGGGACGCCAGAGCTTCAGGTCGCCGTCGAAATAGTTCGGATCCGGGAGGGACAGCGTCGCCTCTGAGCCGGTGATTTCCACGAAGCCCATCCGCAGGCGCGGGGACTCGAAACTGAACACGCTGTGCGAGGACTGGCCACCTTCGAACTGCGCCATCGCGGACACATGCGTGGGAACCTCGACGGCGAATTCCTCGCCCGCCTTGGGACCGGAACCAATGACGCGGGTCGCCTTGGCAGAGGAGCCGACGGCGGCCACCTTACGGATCGATCCGAAGGTCTGGATCAGCGCAGTGAGGTAGTACGGTCCCATGTCGAACAGCGGACCGGCGCCGTGCTGGAAAAGGAACGCCGGGTTCGGGTGCCAGGATTCCGGGCCGGGGGTCTGGAACGTGGTCATGCCGGTCAACGGCGTCCCGATGTCCCCACGTTCGATGATCCGCCGGGCGGTCTGCAAACCGGCTCCGAGGAACGTGTCCGGTGCGGTGCCCAGGCGGATGCCGGCGGCGTCAGCTGCTTTGAGCAGGCCAAGCCCGGACTCGCGGTCTAGCGAGAAGGGCTTCTCAGTCCAGACGTGCTTGCCCGCGTTCACCGCAGCCGTGGCAACCTCGACGTGCGCTGCCGGGATGGTCAGGTTCACGATGATTTCGACGTCGGGATGGTTCAGTGCCAGCTCGGGCGCACCAAACTCCGGGATCCCGTATTCCTTGGCCCGTGCTTCGGCGGCCTCGACGAAGAGGTCTGCGATCACCAAGACCTTCAGGTCCGGGAAGACCGTGAGGTTGTCCAGATACTGCTTGCTGATGTTGCCCGCGCCGATGACGGCGACGCCAACCGGGCCTTTGCGGGTTGAAGGTGCGAAGCTCATGCGCCGGCCTCCCGGGAAACGGTGCCCTCGGCGGCGTTGGCGCTGGCAGCGGCGGTCAGGAATTGCAGGCTCTCGGTGATGCCTTGGAAGATGTCGCCGGAGTAGTCATCAAACTCCACGACGCCTACTTCCAAGGACTTGGCTGCGGCGATAACGTCCAGCACCGGAATGGTGCCCTGGCCTGCAGGCTGCTGTGCCTTGGTGTCTGTGTTACCCGGTCCGTCCTTGATATGGATGAGCTTCACGCGGTCACCCAAGCGGGCCAAGAGCTCCACGGGATCCTGGCCGCCGACCGCCACCCAGTACGTGTCCACTTCCAGGACAAGTTCCGGATCCAGCAGTCCTTCGAAGTATTCCAGGGCGGTCTTGCCCTCAATGGTGGACTCCAGCTCCCACGCGTGGTTGTGATAGCCCACCCGGATGCCGTACTCAGCGCCCTTCTTGGCTGCAGCGTTGAGCTTGGCTGCCGTGGCCTGGATGGTTTCGGCGTCCTGCCAGTGCTCGGCCGGGAGGAAGGGATCGATCACGGTGGTGATGCCCAATTCCTTGGCCGCTGCGAAAATCTGGTCCTGGTCCTGGGACAGGAGCGGTGCGTGGCCGGAAGGAGCGGTGAGGCCGTTCTCCTTCAGTGCAGCACCGAGCTCCTTGGCCGTGGCCACGAAGTTGTACGGCTCAACCTGCGTGAAACCAATCTCGGCAACCTTCTTGATGGTTCCCGGCAGGTCTTCCTGCAGAGCGTCCCGCAAGGTGTAGAGCTGGATCGAGTAAGACATTGGTTTCCTTTTCCGGAGAGGGCTGTTCAGGAATATTGGCGAGATGGCGTCAGTCTAGTGAGCGCACTCATTTCAGCCTAGAGGGACTTTTGCCGAGCGTCTAGCAAAAGTTGTAAATATTCCGCCGAACTTCCGGCGGATGACATGCATAAGCAATCATGCTTCACTAAATGCATGACAACAGCGGCCGGAAACACCGCCGCGCCAGAGGCCGGCAATCTCTCGCGCGCCGGGAATCTCTTCCAACTCCTCCGCGACGGAAAGGCCCGCACCCGTGCTGAGCTCGCCGAAACCACCGGGTTGGCCCGGTCCACGGTGGCCTCACGCATTGACGCGCTCATTAACTCCGGGCTCGTCGGGACCGCCGGTGAAGCGACCTCCACAGGCGGCAGGCCGCCGTCGCGCATTGCCTTCAACCCGGCAGCGCGGGTGGTCCTTGCCGTCGACGTCGGAGCTACCCACGTGATTGTTGCCGTCACCGACCTCGGTGGCAACGTTTTGGCGGAGCGACGCTTGGGGCAGGAAGTCGCCGATGGTCCGGACGTGGTCCTGGGCCGCGTGGTGTCAGCGGGCCGGGAACTCCTGGCCGAAGCCGGCCGGGAACTTGGCGACCTTGCCGGGATGGGCATTGGACTGCCCGGCCCCGTTGAGCACGATTCCGGTCGACCGGTGAAGCCGCCCATCATGCCTGGCTGGGACGGATTCGACGTCGTCACTTACGTTCAGCGCTCCCTGCCCGTTCCCGTCCTGGTGGACAACGACGTCAACATCATGGCGCTCGGCGAACGGACCGCGTACTGGCCGGACCATGACAACTTCCTGTTCATCAAAGTGGCCACCGGCGTCGGCGCGGGCATCATCAGCAGCGGTCAGTTGCAGCGTGGTGCCAACGGCACAGCCGGCGACCTCGGCCACGTCCGTGTTCCGCGCGGCGACGACGTCCTCTGCCGTTGCGGCAATCACGGCTGCCTGGAGGCGCTCGCGTCAGGTCCCGCCGTCGCACGTCAACTGCAAGCGCAAGGTTTGGAAGCTTCCAACGGTGCTGATGTCCTGCGCCTCGTGGGCGAAGGGAACCTTCAGGCCATCCAGGCGCTGCGGCAGGCCGGACGCGACGTCGGCGATGTACTGGCCACCGTGGTCAACCTGCTCAATCCGTCCATGATCATCATCGGGGGCAGCGTGGGGGAGGCCGGCGAACACCTCGTGGCCGGAATCCGCGAAGTGGTTTACCGGCGATCCCTGCCCCTGGCCACAACGCACCTGCGCATCGGCATTTCCATAGCCGGCCAGCGCGCCGCCATCCTCGGCGCCAGCCACATGGTCACCCAGCACGTCTTGTCACCGGCAGTGATTGAGGCCACGCTCCAAGCGACGGGCTAATCGCGTCTTATGGCTCGCGGCGGGTTAGGCGCGTGATAGCAATGAAAGTGATGAAAACGCTTCCTGTCATTTTCCGGTCCACACCATGAGTCAGTTCCTCGCCAAAATTCCCCGCGGGTGGCTGATCCTCGCGTGCATTGGGCTCATTGCCCTCAACATGCGCGGACCCTTCGTGGCCGTGGCACCCGTGGTGGACCTGCTGCGGCAGGACCTGGGGTTCTCGCCGGTGGAACTCGGGCTGCTGACCGGCATTCCCGTTCTCTGCTTCTCCCTCGCGTCCCCCTTGGCCTCGTTGGCAGGCCGACGGCTGGGGGCGGAGTTCGCCGTCATGCTCACATTGCTGGGTGTGCTGGCCGGCGTGGTCATCCGCTCCAGTGGCGGCGGTGCATTGGTGATGGCCGGTACGGTGATCATTGGCGTGGCCATCACCATTGGCAACATCGCAGTGCCGCTCATCATCCGGCGGGACTTTGCACCCAGGCGGCAGGCAACCGCAATGGGCGTGTACACGGCCGCGCTCAACATCGGCTCGTTCCTCACCTCCGTGGCCACCGCGCCACTTGCCGAGCTGGTGGGATGGCGACTTGCCCTTGCTGCAAGCGCCCTGCTGGCCTTGGCCGCCATCCTGTTCTGGGTGCCCACCGTGGGTGCACGCCGGGCGTTCGTGCCAGCCGCTGTGCCGGTTGTTCCTGCTTCCTCGTCCGGGGGCGTTGCGGGTGTTCGCTGGTTGACCGTGGGCCTGACACTTGGCTTCGCGGGCCAGGCGTTCTCCTACTACGGCGTCACCGCGTGGCTGCCCAGCTTCCTGTCCGACGAACTCGCCATGGGAACCGCCCAAGCCGGCGCGGGTTCCTCACTGTTCCAGATTTTCGCGATTGTGGGCGGCTTGGGCGTCCCGCTCCTGGCCCGCTTTGCCAGTACGACGACGGTGGCGGTCACCTTGAGTGCGCTGTGGCTGACGGTTCCCGTGGGCTTGTTGTTGGCGCCTTCGTGGTGGTGGATGTGGTCCTCCCTGGGCGGAGTTGCCCAGGGCGGAGGCATCACGGTGATCTTCATTGCCGTCATCCAATTCGCCCATTCACAGGCCGCCGCCGGCAAGATGTCCGCCGTGGTGCAGGGCGTGGGTTACTGCTTCGCTGCCTTGGCTCCCACGATTGTTGGCTACGTGCACAGTGTTACCGAGGGCTGGACGGTGCCTTTGTTCGTGATCCTCGGCTCGGTGCTCACGTTCTGCGTGTGCACCACCTTGTCCGTGCGCTGGGTGGCCCGGCAGCGCTGAGCTTTTCTCGCTTGGCCGGCCCGATTCGGGGGTTCCCTGCTGATCGTGCCGTGCGCACGGCACGATCAGCAGCGGGGCATCGAAATGGGCCGCTCGGGCATGGACTCGGGCATGGAGAAGCCCCGTTGCTGGGCTGCCTCCCCGACGGTCGGGGTCACTTGTTGCGAAGAGTGCAGGCAGCCCAGCGTCGGGGCTTGATGGTGTCGCTACCCAGTAGAACTAGGCCGCGACGAGTTCCTCCTCCGTGGCCTCTTCACGGGCCTCAGTGAGGAAACGGGCGTACGCGGGGATGGTCAGGAAGGTGGGGAATTCCTCGGCCAGGGTGACTTCTTCGAAGATGGCGCGGGCATCAGCGAAGCGGTCTCCATCGAAGCGTTCCAGGCGGGCGTATTCCTCATCCAGCATGTCCTCAACCCATTCGCGGGTAATGATGTCACCGTGGTCAGTGATGGCGTGGGAGTGGATCCACTGCCACAGCTGGGAGCGGGAGATCTCCGCGGTGGCGGCGTCTTCCATGAGGTTGTGGATGGCCACAGCTCCGTTGCCCCGCAGCCAGGACTCGATGTAGCGGATTCCCACTTCGATGTTCAGGCGAACCCCGCCCTCGGTGATGGTGCCCTCGGTACTTGCGATGTCGATCAGTGCGCGGTCATCGGGAGTGACGTCCTCGCGTGAACGGTCCAGCTGGTTGGGGCGGTCTCCGAGAACTGAGTCAAAAACTTCCCGGCACACCGGCACCAGATCCGGGTGGGCCACCCATGAACCGTCAAAACCGTCATTGGCCTCACGGGTCTTGTCCGCACGGACCTTCTCGAACGAAGCGGTGTTTGCTGCTTCGTCCTTGCGGTTGGGAACAGCAGCAGCCATGCCACCGATCGCCATGGCCCCGCGGCGGTGGCAAGCCCGGACCAGCTGCTCCGTGTAGGCACGCATGAACGGCTGGGTCATGGTCACCTGGCCGCGGTCCGGGAGGACGAAACGCGGTCCGCGGGTGCGGAAGTTCTTGATCAGGGAGAAAATGTAGTCCCACCGGCCGGCGTTCAAACCCGAAGCATGGTCACGCAGTTCGTAGAGGATCTCTTCCATCTCGAACGCAGCCGTGATGGTTTCGATCAGCACCGTGGCGCGAATGGTGCCCTGCGGGATGCCGAGCAGGTCCTGGGCCAGGACGAAAATGTCATTCCACAAGCGGGCTTCGAGGTGGTTCTCGATCTTCGGCAGGTAGAAGTACGGGCCCTTGCCCTGGGCGATCAGGCGGCGGGCGTTGTGGAAGAAGAACAGCCCGAAGTCCACGATGCCTCCGGCGATTGGCTTGCCATCGATCAGCATGTGCTTCTCCGGCAGATGCCAGCCACGGGGGCGGACCACGATGGTGGGCAGGTCCTCGGCGGCCTTGAGCTTGTATTCCTTGCCCTCAGGAGAAGTGAAATCGATCCGGCGCTCCAAAGCATCGGTCAGGTTCAGCTGCCCTTGGATCACGTTCCGCCACGTCGGTGTGGACGAGTCTTCCATGTCAGCCAACCAAACCTTGGCACCGGAGTTCAGGGCGTTGATGGTCATCTTCTTGTCCACCGGGCCCGTGATCTCGACGCGACGATCCTCCAAGCCCGGCGCCGGGGGAGCGACACGCCACGACGGGTCATTCCGGATGGCTTCGGTTTGCGGCAGGAACCGTGGATCCTGGCCCCCTGAAATTTGGTTGCGGCGGGCGTGCCGTGCCTGCATCAGCTCCTGACGACGATCCGCCGTCGCCCGGTGCAACTTGCCAATGAACTCGAGGGCGTCCGGCGTGAGGACCTCGTTCTGCCGGCAAATGGGCTGCGCGGTGATGGTGATGCCATTGATAGTGAAGTTGTCAGTGAAGCTGTTCATTTCAATCTCTCCTATGAGAAGCAAATGTTCGACGGCGGCACTTCCGCGAGATGCGCACCAGGCCAAGGAGCCGGTCCGCAGGCCGGAGGCGACAGCCGCCGTCGGGAATTGGTTTAGTGGAACTGGCCCTCTTCGGTCGATCCGACCAGTGCGAGGGTGGATGCGTTCGGGTTGAGCGCTGTTGCGATGTCGTCGAAGTAGCCTGTGCCGACTTCGCGCTGGTGCTTGGTGGCGGTGTAGCCGCGGGACTCGGAGGCGAATTCCTTTTCCTGGAGCTCGACGTAGGCACTCATGCCTTCACGGGCGTAGCCGTGGGCGAGGTCGAACATCGAGTAGTTCAGGGCGTGGAATCCGGCCAGGGTGATGAACTGGAAGGTGAAGCCCATGGCACCGAGTTCGCGCTGGAACTTGGCGATGGTGGTGTCGTCCAGGTGCTTGCGCCAGTTGAAGGACGGGGAGCAGTTGTAGGAAAGCATCTGGTCCGGGAACTCGGCCTTGACCGACTCGGCGAACTTGCGGGCCAGCTCCAGGTCCGGGGTGCCGGTCTCCATCCAGATGAGGTCGGAGTACGGTGCGTAGGCCTTGGCGCGGGCGATGCAGGGTTCGATGCCGTTGCGGACCTTGTAGAAGCCCTCGGCCGTGCGAACAGGCTGTCCACCTTCGCGGAGGATGAATTCCTGGTCGCGCTCGTCAACGTCGGAGGTGATCAGGGTTGCTGCTTCGGCGTCGGTGCGGGCGATGACCACCGTGGGGGTGCCGGCGACGTCGGCTGCCAGACGGGCTGCGTTGAGGGTGCGGATGTGTTGCTGGGTGGGAATCAGGACCTTGCCACCGAGGTGGCCGCACTTCTTTTCGGACGCTAGCTGGTCTTCCCAGTGAACGCCCGAGGCGCCGGCGGTGATCATGGACTTCATGAGCTCGTAGGCGTTCAGCGGGCCACCGAAGCCGGCTTCGGCGTCGGCGACGATCGGGACGAGCCAGTCCTCAACGGTCTTGACGCCCTCGGCATATTCGATCTGGTCTGCGCGGAGCAGGGCGTTGTTGATGCGGCGGACAACCTGGGGTACCGAGTTGGCCGGGTACAGGGACTGGTCCGGGTAGGTCTGGCCCGAAAGGTTGGCGTCAGCTGCAACCTGCCAACCGGAAAGGTAGATGGCGCGGAGGCCGGCCTTGACCTGCTGCACTGCCTGGTTGCCGGTCAGTGCACCCAAAGCGTTGGTGTAGCCGCCGGTAGGAGCTTCTTCGGTGAGCTGTTTCCACAGCTTCTCCGAACCGCGGCGGGCCAGGGTGTGCTCTTCGGAGACGCGACCGCGGAGGCGGACGACGTCGGTAGCCGAGTAATCGCGGGTGACGCCTTCCCAACGCGGGTTGGCGGACCATTCAAGTTCCAGCGCTGCGGCCTGCTCGCCTGCTGTGTCCTGAGCGGACGACTCTGCTGGTTCAAATGAAGCGGTCATCTTTGATCTCCTATGTGGTGCCCGGGCCGGCCTCCGCTGCGCCTTTGCTGCATCGGCCGGCTTGCCCGGGGTCTGTATTTCTTTTCGTAAGACCTACTTTTCTGCACTTCCAAGAGGGTTACTAGGGGAAAACTATGGAAAGAAATGCACTTCTTCGCGTATTCTCAAGAAATGTCGCCTGTGAGCTGGAATCGCGAAGTCGCGTCGCCGTCGTTACCCGCTGCGTCCCCTGAACTGGACGTCATCAGCCTTGGCCGCCGCGTGCGCCATCTGCGCAAGCAGGCGGGGCTGACGCTGGACGACTTGAGTGCCGCCGTCGGGACCGCACCCAGCCAGTTGAGCCTTATCGAAAACGGCAAACGCGAGCCCAAGTTGGGGCTGCTGCAGCAGCTCGCCGCGTCACTGAATGTGACCATCGATCAGCTGCTCGGAGCCGAGCCGCCAAGCCGTCGGGCGGCCTTGGAAATTGAGCTCGAACGGTACCAGCGCGGGCCGCTCTACGAGTCTCTCAACCTGCCCAAAATCCGCATCAGCTCGCGGCTTCCGCTCGATGTGCTGGAGTCTCAGGTGGGGCTGCTCCAGGAGCTCGAACGCAAACTTAATGAGCAGGTGGCGACGCCGGAAGAAGCCCGCCGTGCGAACGGCGAGTTGCGTGCCATGATGCGCGAGCGCGGCAACTATTTCCCCGAGTACGAGGCGGAGGCGCAGAAGGTCCTCAAAGGAGTGGGTTACACCACCGGTCCGCTGAGCCAGCACGTTATCGCGGACATCGCCGAGAACCTGGGTTTCACCCTGCACCATGTGGGTGATCTTCCCCATTCCACGCGGTCCGTGACCGATTTGAAGAACCGCAGAATTTATCTGACGCAGAACCAACGCCAGGATCATGACCCCCGTTCGGTCCTCCTGCAGGCGCTGGGCCACTACGTCCTGGGGCACGAAACTCCGCGCAATTACGGGGATTTCCTGGCGCAGCGGGTGGCGACCAACTACTTCGCTGCCGCTTTGCTCCTCCCCGAGCAGGCCACGGTGGAGTTCCTGCAAAAAGCCAAGGCCGCCAAGGAAATTGCCGTGGAGGACATTCGCGACGCCTTCGCCGTGTCCTACGAAACGGCCGCGCACCGCTTCACCAACCTGGCCACCAAGCATTTGGGCATCACCACGCACTTCCAGAAGACCCACCAGTCCGGCATCATTTACAAGGCCTACGAGAACGACGGCGTCACCTTCCCGCAGGACCACACCGGGGCAATTGAAGGACAACCGTCCTGCAAGGCGTGGACCTCCCGTGCAGTGTTCGATGTGCCGGACAAATTCAGCGCCTACAGCCAGTACACGGACACCCCTTCGGGTACGTACTGGTGCACGGCTCGGACCGAACGGTCGGCCGCCGGTGAATTTTCCCTGAGTATTGGTGTGCCGTACCAGCATGTGAAATGGTTCCGGGGGCGCGAGACCACTGCCCGGGCAACGTCAAACTGCCCGGATCCCAATTGCTGCAAGCGGCCCCCGGCATCATTGGCGAACGAGTGGGCCGGCAACGCGTGGCCCTCCGCCCGCGCGCACTCGCACCTGCTGGCAGCCATGCCCCCGGGTGCGTTCCCCGGCGTGGACGAGACAGAGGTATACAGCTTCCTGGCGGCCCACTCCGAGCGCTGACCCTCTCTCACATCCCTCGTGCTTGGCAGTGACCCTCTCTCACATTCCGGCAACATTTGGCCATCCCTCTCTCAGATCGCGTGAGTTCCCACCACAAACGGAGCACCATGTGAGGACGACACCAAGCAGGGGGATGCGTCATGAATCGAGTCCGCAAAGCGACAACGCTGATCGCGGCAGCCGCGCTGGTGAGCGGCTCGGCGACGATCAGTGCCTGCGCGCCCCAACCAGCCGACGTCGGGCTCTTGACGGCCGACGGCGTGACTCGCGTTTCGGTTCAAACTGCGGACTACTCTGCGCAGCTTGAGGCTTTCAATGCGTCAGCGCGCAAGCTCGGTGTCACGCTGCTCGCCGATGGCGGCGACTCCGGCAACGGCAACGTGGTCTCGTCGCCCGCCAGCCTGCTGATTGCGTTGAGCATGCTCCGGGCCGGGGCGTCGGGGGTCACTGCTGCGGAGATGGACTCGGTTCTGGGTTTGCCGGCCGAAGGGCGCGACGAAGCGATGAACGCGCTGCTCGCCTCCCTTGAAAAGTTCGACGGCGACCCCGGCTCAGTGGACGAAGAGAACCCGCCGCAGAAGCCGGTCATGCACGCTGCCAACGGGCTGTTTGTGGACAAAGGGGTGCCCACTGGCGAGGCTTTTCTGACCACGCTGGGTAAGCATTTTGGCACGGGCGTGTATCCGGTGAACTTCAGGGACGAGGCCGTGACCAAGCCCGCCATTGACCAGTGGGTCAGCAAAAACACCGGTGGGCGGATCAAGGAAGCCCCTGCACAATACAGTCCGGACAACACCTTCAGCCTGCTCAACGCCCTCTACTTCGCCGCAGCCTGGCAGGCTCCCTTCGACGCGAACGACACGGCGGACAGCCCCTTCACCAAGGCCGGAGGCGAAGTGATCAACGTACCCAGCATGCACTCATCACTCACCATGGCCTACGCGGAAGCTCCGGGTTGGAAGGCAGTGGACCTGCCTTACGCCGAGGGCTTCGTGATGCGGCTGATACTGCCCGACGGCGGTGCGTCTGGTCCGGACGGTCCGGCTGCGGTTTCTGCGGAGGTGCTTGCCGATGTGGCGAGGGAGCTTTCCGGGGCACAACAGGACATGGTCCACATCAGCATGCCCAAGTGGGACCACAAAACCACATTCGAACTGCGGAAAGTGTTCGAAACGCTGGGACTCAAGGACATGCTGGCGACTTCCACCGACTTCGATTCCATCCAGCAGGGTATGAAGCTGACGCAGGCGGCCCAGGCAGCCAACATCACTGTTGCTGAGAAAGGGACCATCGCTTCAGCGGTGACCCAAATCAATGCAGAGGCGTCCAGCGCGATGGTCCCGGAACGGAAGATCATCCTTGATCACCCGTTCCATTACCAGATCGTTCACAGTGAGACGGGCATGCCCCTCTTCACGGGGTGGGTGGCGGACCCGCGCTAGCGGACCAGTCGCTCCACCAGGACTGCAGCTGCTTGAACAACCTCGTCGGCTGCCTGCTTGGATGCGCTCAGAGCCACTTCCTGCCCGGACACTGTCACGATGTCCGTGATCACCGCGACCGTGAGCCTGCCCAGGGTGTCGTCGCTGGCGCCGAGGAGCACGGTGTTCTGCCGGACCCATTCGCGGCCGCGTTCCCGCCTGAGTACTTCGAAGCCCGGGGGAGTGTCGCCTTCGATGAACACGCGCTCCAGATCCCGGTGCTTCCAGGTGTAGTCGAAGTAGCTGCGACTGCCCACGTTGAACAGCGCTAAGGGATCGTCTTCGCCGGCCTTCCGGGCTTTGGCCACGGCCGCGGCGACCAGCCTTTCGTGCTCGTTTTGGTAGTCGTCCCAGAGCGCGAGGAAGAGTTCGGTCTTCCCTCCGAAGTGGTGATAGAGGCTGCCGACGCTGGATCCGGCGCGCGCCACGATGTCCGAGATGCTCGCGTCGGTGAAGCCATGCTGGACGAACACTTCGGTGGCAGCGTCCAGCAGGTTGCGTTGGGTGGCAGCTGTCCGGGTCCATTGCCAGGAGCCCGCGTTGTTGGCTACTTCGGATGTCTTGCGGACCATGCTTTGGGCTCCTCTCACAGGCAAGGCAAAGACCGGAGTGTCGACCGGCCATTTTTTGGAATCCTACCTCCGAAAGAATCCACATAGCCATCAACAAGCCTTGACTGCCCCGTGAAACACAGGAAATAATTCTGGAAGTCTGTTCTAGAAATACGTATTGCGGCATGTATCCGAATGCTGCGATTTTTGACGTCGAACGCCCCGAAACCCGGGTGCCGTTTTCACCGTCGGGCTGCAACTGGTTGAATCGCTATATAGCGCCAACTGGTCGCAGCCAAACAAGCCAGAGAGGAACGCGGCCTGATGTCCGTTTCAAGCAAGTCGTCCGGGATCACGTCGAACAGGTGGTTCAAACCCGTCGTCGTCACCGCAGGAGCTTTGGTGGTGGCCCTCATCCTGGTGCTCGTGGCGCAATGGCTCCGGACCCTTCAGCCGGTCCAGCAGTTCCTGGTGGATTACCCCGGGCACTCGGCCGTTCCTGAGGGCGCTCCCACCGGCTTCCCCGCCTGGCTGGGGTGGCAACACTTCCTGAACATGTTCTTCATTGTCCTGATCATCCGTTCGGGCTGGCAGGTGCGGACCACCACACGCCCGGCGGCAAACTGGACCCGGAACAACAAGGGCTTCATCAAGACCAAGAACCCGCCCACCAAGATCAGCCTGGACCTCTGGTTCCACCTGACGCTGGACGCGCTCTGGGTCCTGAACGGCATCATCTTCATCGTGCTGCTTTTCGCTACCGGTCAGTGGTTGAGGATCGTTCCCACCAGCTGGGATGTCTTCCCCAACGCCGTCTCCGCCGGATTGCAGTACGCCTCGCTGAACTGGCCGGTTGAAAACGGTTGGAACAACTACAACAGCCTCCAGCTCCTGACCTACTTCATCACGGTGTTCATCGCGGCACCGCTGGCCATCCTCACGGGCATTCGGATGTCCGGTGCATGGCCCAAGAAGGCTGCGATCAACAAGTTCTACCCGATCGAACTGGCCCGGAAGGTCCATTTCCCGGTGATGATCTACTTCGTGGCCTTCGTGATCGTCCACGTCACCCTGGTGCTGGCTACCGGCGCCCTGAGGAATCTCAACCACATGTACGCGTCGAACGACGATAACAACAGCTGGTGGGGCTTCGGCATCTTCGCGGCTTCCATCGTCTTCACTGCGGCCGCCTGGTTCCTTGCCCGCCCGCTGTTCCTGCGGCCGATCGCCTCGCTCATGGGCAAGGTCTCGCGCTAGCGTTCACGCAAAGAAGCCCTCACGCAAAGACAAACAGCCGCCTCGGAAGTGTTTCCGGGGCGGCTGCTTTTGTCTGTAACGAGAGAAGCTAGGACAGAGCCCCGCCCTGCCACAGGGCATCGAACGGCGCACCGGAGGACACCCGGTTCTTGATGCCGGCAGTCACGAAAGCCTTCGCAGTCCGGGCTGCTTCAAGGGGCGTCGCACCCTTGGCGAGCTCGGCGGTCACAGCTGCAGCAAGGGAGCAACCAGCGCCGGACACAGCCACTTCGCCAACCTTCGGGGCGCGGAGGACTTCCAGCGTCTCGCCGTCGTAGTAAACATCGACGGCGTCCGGGCCTTCCAGCCGCACGCCACCTTTGGCGAGGACTGCTGCACCGCTGATCTCGTGGATCCTGATAGCAGCAGCCTTGAGCGACTCTTCATCGCTAATGGTCAGCCCTGACAGCGACTCCGCTTCGAAGTGGTTCGGCGTGACGAAGGTCGCCAGCGGCAGGATCTGGGCCTTCAGCGCCTGATCAGTGTCCAAGGCGTGGCCCGGCTCCTGGCCCTTGCAGATCAAAACCGGGTCCAAAACCACATTCGCGAAATCGCCGTCAGTCAGTGCCTTCTCCACGGTGCTGATGGTTGCCGGGCTTCCCAGCATGCCGATCTTCACGGTGTCCAGGACCGAAGGTGCGCCGGAAGCGGCACCGTATGCCGCCGTCGTGGCCTCCAACTGGTCCGCGATGACCTGCTGATCCACCGGGACAAAACGGTGGTTCCAGTTGTCCTGCGGGTTGAAGGACACGATGCAGGTGAGGTTCGCTATGCCGAACACTCCGAGTTCCTGGAAGGTCTTGAGGTCGGCCTGCGCACCGGCGCCGCCGGTCGCTTCGGAACCGGCGATGGTCAGGGCAATGGCAGGGGCAACGGCTGAAGTCATGGTTTCCATTTTGCCAGTTGCCCGGCCGTGGACCGATTTTGGCCCGTGAGGGCTACCCATGCAGTGCCCGATAGGCGGCCTCCGCCGCCGGATGCAAGGGGACACCGGCCGTGTTGATTAACGTCTCCGGGCTAAGGAATTGCACGCCGGTGCTGGATTTCGGAACCAGATCCTGGGCCTGTTCCACCAACAGCTCCACAGTTTGCCGAACAACATGGTCCGCCAGATCGCTGCGGCACAGAAGAAGGTTCGCGACGCCGACTGTCCACACAGCCGGCGCGTCCCCGTAGCTGTTGGCGGGGATCAGGACGCGGTCGTAGAAGAACCCGGACTGAGCCCGCGTGGCCGGAATGAGGTCGGAGAGGTCAAGCAGCCGGACGCCGAGGTCCCGCGCCGCGGCAGCGATGGGTGCCGTAGGTACGCCTCCCGACTGGATCATGACGTCGATGGACCCGTCCTTCAAGGCAGCCAGAGCTTGGTTCAAACCAAGGTTCACCTGCTTCACAGCCCGGTCCGGTTCAGACAGTCCCGCGGCCGCAATGATCCGTCCGGCCGTGAGCGTTGTCCCCGAGCCCACTTCGCCCACGCCCGCAGCCTTCCCTGCCAAGTCAGTAAAGGTGCGGATTCCGCTGTCCTCCCGCACCAGGCAGTGGACGTAGTTCTGGTACACCTTCCCAAGCGCCACCAACTTGCTTTCGGGCTGCGCTGGCTTACCGGCGGGCGCGGCTGCTTGGGCTGCTGCGTCGGCCAGCGCGACGGCGAAGGTCGCCTCGCCGGACAGGACCCGCTGGATGTTCTCCAGACTGCCGCCAGTAGTCAATGCGACGGCCCTTCCGGCGACGCGCTCCCGCTGCAGCAGCGCCGCCAGGAGGGTGGCGAACTCCAGATAGAAGCCGCCGGCTTCACCACCGGCGACGGTGAGCTCCTGCAGGGGTTCCTCCGGAGTGCACGCGGCGGTGGCCGTGAGCAGACTGCCGCCCAGGCTAAGTGCCACGGCGGTTTGAAGGACACTCCGCCGGGACATGACAGGGAACTCAAGCATGACCGTCCTCCCGTGGTCGTGCGAACTCGAGACGGGCAGTGAGCCCGTGCGGCTCGCGCGATTCCAGGACCAACTTCGCGCCATTTGCTTCTGCCAGCCGCTCCACGATGGTCATGCCCAGCCCGTTGCCAGGGATACTGCTGTGCTGCGGCGCCCGCCAGAACCTGGTGGTGGACGCGGCGAGCTGTTCGGCCGGGAGGCCGGGACCGTCGTCGGAAATCTCGACGGCGGTGCCTCCTTTCGTAGCTTTGATGGCCACGGTAATGCGGGCACCCGGGGCGTACTTGATGGCATTGGCGAGGAGTTCGCCCACCATGTGTGCGAGTTCGTCGGGGTCGCACACGATCGGGCTGTCAGACGGTGGGCCCACCAACGTCAGCTGTGCCCCCGCAAGGTGAGCTGCCGGCGTCGCCCTTTCCACTTCGCCCTGCAGGACCGGGAAAGGATTGGTGATGCCCAAACGCTGGTGCCCTGATTCCTGTTCCGCACGGGCAGACCCTTCAGAAGCCCGGTGTTCAGCGGTAGCCAGCTTCAGCACGCCGTCGAGCATTTCCTCAACCCGCTCAAGTTCCGCCACCACTCCGGCCGCAGCTTCTTTCCCGGGTTCCGATCGCAGGGCGAGCTGCAGCAGATCGATGCGCAGGCGCAGCGCGCCAACAGGGTTCCGGAGCTGATGTGAAGTATCGGCGATGAGCCGGCGCTGTGACTCCATGCTTTCGGTCACGGTATCTGCCATGGCCGTGAAGGACCGGCTCAGCTCGCGGAGCTCAGGCGGACCGGCCTCGGGAAGCTGGCTGGTCTTACCCGTGGCTTCGAGCTCGTGGACTGCCTTGCTCAGTCTGTGGACCGGCCGAAGAACCCAAGCCGTGATGCGGGACGCCGCCACCAGGAGCAGCGCACCCAGCGCCGCCGCGGCAAGTCCAACCACGAGCCACCGCTCGCGTAGTTTCTGCCGCGCGGCGTCGAGGTTGACTTCAACAACCACTTCGCCGAGGACCTGGCTCGCTGTGCCGAAGGGCCTGGAAATGATGTCGTTGCCGGTCCCGAAGGCGCGAATGGGGTTCAGCGTGGTGTCGCTGAGGTTGAGACTCGCCCGGTTGAGGGCGTCGCGGACCTCGGGCTGGTCCTCGCTGAGGCCGCCGGAGCGGATCTTCTTTTCTTGAAGCCGGATCAGGATCCCTTCACCATAAAGCTCGGAATACCGGTCCATTTCCCGTTGCAGTTGAGTTGTGTTGTTGTCCTCTGCGGAGTCGCTGGCCAGCTGCGCGAAACGGTTAAGGGCTGCGACACGGTTGATCTGCAGTTCCTGGGTGAGCTCTCGGCTGGCCGATGTGAGGATCACGCTGGAAACCGTCACAACGATGACCACCACAAGCAGGCTCAGGATGGCCAGAACGCGGACTTTCACGGTTGCTCTACGCGGTAGCCGACGCCTCGGACGTTGATGATGAATCCGGGAAGCTGGAGCTTGGACCTGAGGCCTGTGAGGTGCACGTCCAAGGACCTGGAGTGTGCCAGGAACGCGTCACCCCAAAGCGCGTCAAGGATCTGCTCCCGGGTCACCACCGAGCCTGCGTTCCTGACGAGGAGGCTCAGGAGGTCGAACTCCGTTGCGGTCAGGGCCAGTTGCCTTTGGCCCACGGATGCCAGGCGGCGGTCGAGGTCCACTTCCAGTTCTCCGAGGACTATGTTGTGGGGTGCTGTGTTGCCCACCCTGTTGGTCCGACGCGTCACGGCTTCGATCCTGGCGAGCAATTCCACGAGCTTCACCGGTTTGACGAGGTAGTCATCCGCTCCGGATCGGAGGCCCAGCACCACGCTGCGTTCGTCGTCGCGGGCAGTCAGGATCAGGATGGGGATCTGTGTGACCTGGCGAAGTTTCCGCAGGACGTCCAAGCCATCCAGGTCCGGAAGGCCGAGGTCAAGAAGGATGACCTCGTGCTGGCGGTGAGCGAGCAGCGCATCCTCCCCGCGGGAAACCCGGGTGTGCTTGTGGCCGGCGGAGGCGACGGCTGCACTCAAGGCCGACGCCATGGCGTCGTCATCCTCGACGATGAGCACGTGCACTGTCATGTCCTTTGGCTTGCCGTGGGCTGGTCCGCGGGGCTGGTCCGTTCGAGCTGGTTGGGCCAGTCCGTAGGGCTTGTCCGCTACTAGAGCTTAACGTTGTGAGGCCCGCTCCGCGCCCTTCGGAGTATCCAAAGAGCGCAGAACGGGCCTCACAAGGCGCACAGATCAGGCGCAGAAACAGATCAGGCGTTGACCAGGTCCTTCTTGTCGTCGTCGTCCTTCGCAGCGCCCTTTGCGGTGCCTTTCGCCACGAAGGCGTGGCCCTGCTCCGCATCCAGGTGAGTCGACTTCTTGTTTTTCAGCGCGAAGATGTAAACCAGCAGCGAGATGAAGATCGCGGCGGTGACGTAGGTGAAGAACATATCCACCTGGCCCGACTTCTGCAGCGCAGCTCCAATCAGTGGAACGGTGCCGCCGAACAGCGAGTTGGCAATCGCATAACCGAGTCCAACGCCGAGTGCGCGGATGGATGCCGGGAACAGTTCGGCCTTCACCAGCGCGTTGATGGACGTGTAGCCGCCCACCATCAGCAGGCCACCGAACATCAGGAGGAATGCCACGAACGGGTCCTTGGTTCCAGCCAGGGTGGAGAGCAGCGGCCATGTGAACAGTACGCCAGTGACGCCGAACCAGATCAACAACGGCTTGCGGCCGATCTTGTCCGAGAGCATGCCATACACGGGCTGCAGCAGCATGAAGATGAACAGAGCCCAGAAGTTGATGACGGAGGTGTCGGTCTTGGCGATGCCGGACGTATCGTTCATGAACTTGAGGATGAAGTTGGTGTACGTGTAGAACGCCACGGTGCCACCCAGGGTGATGCCGATGCAGATCAGCAGCGGCTTCCAGTGCTTGGTGAACAGCAGCTTCATGGTGCCAGGCTGCGCTTCACCCTCAACCTTGACATGTGCGGCGCGGAGTTGGTCTGCGGAAAGAGTCTCTTCCATCGAACGGCGAAGCCAGAGAACAACCAACGCAGCAACGCCACCCAAGGCGAACGGAATGCGCCAACCCCACGCCGTCAGGTCTTCCTTGCTCATGGTGTTCTGCAGGATCACCAGCACCAGGAGGGCCAGCATCTGGCCGCCGATCAGCGTCACGTACTGGAAGCTGGAGAAGAAACCGCGGCGCTTGGCCGTTGCAGCCTCGGACATGTACGTAGCGCTGGTGCCGTACTCGCCACCCACCGAGAAGCCCTGAATCATGCGGATAAACACCAGCAGGATCAGAGCCCAGAGGCCGATGACGTCCTGCGTTGGCAGGATCGCGATGGCGAAAGATCCCGCCGACATCATGGTCACGCTGAGTGTCAGCGCAGCTTTGCGGCCCTTACGGTCGGCGTAGCGGCCGAAGAACCAGCTGCCGATCGGGCGCATAAGGAACGACGTCGAGAAGACCGCCATCGCCTCAAGGCCTGCCTGCAGATCGTCCGAGGAGTTGAAAAAGTGCGACTGGAAATACGCCGCAAAAGCGGTATAGACATAAACGTCGAACCACTCCACGAGGTTGCCCGCGGAGCCCTTGAGGATGTTGCTCACGGCCTTGCGTGTCTGGGCGGCTTCGCTCAGAGGTGCAGCTTGTTGGGTGCTCATCAATGAACCTTCCTGGACGGCAGCGTTTTGCAACGGCCGTGTCTTGCATGAGTTCGTTCTGTCCATGAAGCTCGTGCTCATGGCGTCCTTGCGCATGGCTCTTCGTCGACTAAGAAAGGCCCTCCAGGGTGAAGAGGACATGTTCCAAACTATGGGTGATGCACGGCACAGCCCTAGTCCGCGGGGGATTTCCTAACACTTCCTTAGGTTTCGGGTGACGTCGGTTAGTGCTCGACGGCGGGCGCTCGCCACAGGATTCCCGGTTGCAGCTTCGGCTGTGGCTTTCCCGGGCGGCCGGGGTTATCTTCTTGGCATGGGTGCAGTTCTACGAACCGCCCGCGCAGTGAAACGGGAGGCAGCCAGTATTCCGCTGCCACCCGGGCAAGTTGTGGGCCTGGTGCTGGATGTAGTCCTCGATCGTCTGCATCCGGCCTTCGTCCCTGGGCGCGACGTCCGACGCCGGGCGACCGGTGCGGGCTTGGCTCTGACCGGCGCGGGAATCACCGCTTGGGCTGTTGCGGAGCGCCGGCGTAAAACGACTGGAAGCTTTGCTCTGGGTCATCCCGAAGGTCTGGTGACCAGCGGACCCTATGCAGCGAGCCGCCATCCGATGTATCTGGGGTGGTGGCTGATTCACACAGGTGTGGCGGTTTCCAGGGGTTCCGCTTGGGCTTTGGTGACTTTGCCTGCTGGAATGCTGGTGGAACATCTGGGCGCGCTGTGGGAAGAAAATATGCTCAAGGAGCGATTTGGCCAGCCCTATGCCGAATACCAGAGAGACGTCCCCCGCTATGTGGGCTCGCCCATCTGGTTAATTCGCACCAGCTTCCAGATGGCTACGCGGCCAACGCAGGCGGCGACGGCTATGGACGAGGAAAACAGGAGCGAACCCGTGGATGAAAATGCGCCGAAGGGCACACACATGAGCAATCCCGCAGCGAAGAATGCGGCCACGTGAACCCACTGGTTCCGAACGCGTCGCAGGGCCAGTCCGAGGAGTGAACCAACCGAGGCACCAACTGCCCAGACTGGAAGCAGGCTGTAAATGAAAAAGACAACGGCCCACTCGGGACTCTGGATGGACAGCAACACGCAGAACGTCAAGTGCGCCACGGCGATGCCCAGAGTCAGTCCTTTGCCTCCCAGTACCACCCGGTCCTTCGGTCCATAGCGCCATCCAGTGGATGGGCTCCTTGTTGCCAGCGAGTAGTCTTCATCGATTGGCCACGGGTCCTGGCTCATGACGACCTCCGAGGGATATGAGCGAGCGTTCGGTTGAAGGGGCGATTATGTGAGCGAGGGATCGGCCTTGCCATTGGCTACGTCGTTGAGGGCGCCTGCCAACGACGGGTACCCAAACGTGAAGCCGGCATCGAGCAGTTTTCGGGGCTCCACCCATCTGCTCTTCAGCACCAACTCCGTTTGCGTACGGATCAGAACGGCTCCGGCCTCCAGCAGCCACGCTGGCGTCGGGATGCCAAAGGGGACACCCATGCTCCGTCGAACCAGGGCCATCAGCTCCCGGTTGTCCACGGGGTAGGGCGACGCTGCGTTCACCGGACCCGTCACCCCGGGATCCGCGTGGATAAACACCACCGCCCGGAACAAGTCCTCCACATGGATCCAGCTGAACTTTTGCGTGCCCGGGCCCATGTGTCCACCCAGGCCAAGCCGGGCCAGGTTACGGAGGGGGCTCATGACCCCGCCGGCCCCCAACACGATCGCAATGCGCAGCGGCACCTTCCGCGTAGCCGGCACAACAGCAGCCGCTAACTCATCCTCCCAAGCCCGGGCTACGTCCACGGAGAACCCGCTGCCCAATTCGCCCGCGACCTCCGACTGTGGGTGATCTTCGGCGTGCCGGTAGATGGTTCCAGTACTCGAGTTGATCCACGTCCGGGGCGGTTCGGCGCAGGCAGCCACGGCCCGGCCCAATGCACGTGTAGTCAGAACGCGGGAGTCCAGAATCTCCCGCCGGTGCTTCTCGTCGTAGCGGCAATTCACAGACCGTCCGGCGAGGTTCACCAGCAGCTCGGCGCCGTCCAGCACTTTGGTGATGGCGCCGTCGTCGTGCCATTGCGCGTCCGCCGAGGCGTCCCGCCCAACGGTCCGGACCTGCCACCCCTCGGCTACAAACCGACGCCGGAAGTAACTGCCAATGAAGCCGGAAGCACCCGCGATCACCACCGTCCGCGACATCATGACTCTTCCTTGACACTGCGCACGAGCCCCAGGACGTCGTCGAACACCTTGCTTACACCGGGAATCTTCGCCAGCGACAGGCCGCGCGCCACCAGCGGGGCAGCGCCGTCGATAAGTTTTCGTGTCCGGCGCTGGTCCTCGGATTTGTCGTAAACCCAGAACAGCGCGACGCCCATGTACGCCAACCACAGCAGCTCAGGCAGGTCGCCGCGCAGCTTCTTGGCGACGGCGGGAGAGGAACCTTCGACGGCGGACCGGAAGATCGCGAGGGAAGCCTCGCGGGCGGCGGTGGACGCCGCGCCGAACGGATTGACGGGCGACGACGGCCGGATCGCCGTCGCGATGAAATCGGAACCGAACTGGTGGTACGGCGCCATGACGTCGACGCCGGTGTGGAGCACTGCTTTCAGGCGCCCCGCGAGATCCTGAACCCCTTCGAGGGCCTGCGCCGCAACCACGGCGTGCTCATCCTGGACTTGGATGTACAGCTCCTGGACCAGCTCGTCCTTGGAAGCGAAGTAGTAGTAGGCGTTGCCGACCGAGACTCCGGCCTCCTGTGCGATGGCGCGCATGGTGGTCTTTTCGAAGCCGACCTCGCGGAACATCTTCAGCGCAACATCGGCCACCAATTGCCGGGTCTGTTCACTCTTTGCTGCCACCAGCTGCTCCTTGCGTGAATTTTGAACGTGTTCAAGAACGAGTATGTCACTTTTCTGAACGTGTTCAAAACGGTGACAGGATGGTGGGAGGTGAGAGAGGGTTGCTCGGAAGGGGGTGGGATGTGAGAGAGGGTCCGTGGTGGGAGAATGGAACCGGTGCCGGGCCCGATGCCCCACCAACCACAGTGCTAATACAGCGGGGCAACCTCACTATGGGGGCCTGCGCGAACCACTACGAAATGGATGACCCATGCCCTCGCCCTCCGGCTCCAGTACTTTGAGCAAGCCCGCTCCGCGCTTCGCTTCGATCGGCTCCCCGTATTTCGGCATCATGCTGGCCATCATGGCCGTGGTGCTGATCCTGTCCAACATCGGCGCGTCCAAGGGCGTCGTGCTTGGCCCGATCATCACTGACGGCGGGTTCTTCCTGTTCCCGCTCGCCTACATTCTGGGCGACGTCATGAGTGAGGTCTACGGCTTCAAGGTGGCGCGCAAGGCCATCATCACCTCGTTCGCGCTCTCGATGTTCGCATCCCTTTGCTACTGGATCATCATCGTGCTGCCCGGCTTCAATGACGAGTATGGAACCGCCAAGCAGGCTGCCATCGAAGGTGCCCTGGGCCCGGTTCCGCTGATCGTCCTCGGTTCGCTGCTCGCTTTCCTGGCCGGGCAGACCATCAACTCCTGGATCCTGGTGAAGATGAAGGCCCGCACCGGCGAGAAGTCACTGTGGGCGCGCCTGATGGGCTCATCGGTGGTGGGTGAATTCGTGGACACCCTGATCTTCTGCAGCATCGCGGCGTCGGTCATTGGCATCACGGACTTCGGCTCGTTCCTGAACTACGTCCTGGTGGGCTTCGTCTACAAGACCGCCGTGGAGTTCCTGTTCGTCCCGGTCACAGTGCTGGTTGTTGGCTGGATCAAGAAGCGCGAGCCGAGCTACGGAGTCGTCGCGGCGTAGGCTTTCGCCGAGTTCGCCGGAAGCGTGTGAGGTCGCCGCAAGATTCCGCACGCTCACGCATGCTTCCGGCGAACTCGACGCCTAGGGGTAGTACCGGCCCAGAGTCTCCGCCTTGAACTCAAAGAAGTCCCCGGATTCGATGGCGAGGCGGGCATCGTCCACCATCTTCACCACAAAACGCTCGTTGTGGATGGAGATCAGGGTTGCCGAGAGCATTTCCTTGGCCTTGAACAGGTGGTGGATGTAGGCCCGCGAATAGTTCACGCAGGTGTAGCAGTCGCAGCCGTCCTGCAGGGGCCCGAAGTCGGTCTTGTACTTAGCGCCGGACAGGTTGAACCGGCCAAACGGCGTGTAGAACGCGGAGTTCCGGGCAACGCGGGTGGGGGAGACGCAGTCGAACGTGTCGGCGCCGTTCTCGATGGCCGTGAAAATGTCGTCCGGCTCCGAGATGCCCAGCAGGTGCCGGGGCTTGTCCTCGGGAAGTTCCTCGTTGCACCAGCGGACGATCGTGCCAAGGTTCTCCTTCTCCAGCGCCCCGCCGATGCCGTACCCGTCAAAGGGCATGGCGCCAAGGTCTTGGCATGCCTTGCGGCGCAGGTCCTCGTACTGGGCGCCCTGGATCACGCCGAACAGCGCCTGGTACGGCTTGCCCACACGGGATGAGGTCAAGCGAGCGTGCTCCTCCAAGCACCGCAGCGCCCACAACCGGGTCCGTTCCAGTGACTCCTCCTGATAAGCACGTGAGTTCTGCAGCGTGGTGAGCTCGTCAAAGGCGAACATGATGTCCGCGCCGATCTGGTGCTGGACTTGCATGGAAATTTCGGGGGAGAACCGGTGCCGATCCCCGTTGAGGTGCGATTTGAACCAGACTCCGTCGTCGTCAATGTGCGCCAGCCGCTCCTTGCCAGGCGCTACTGCGTCGTCGGGTCCTGAGCTGTCCACGTTCTTCATATCGATGACTTTTTTGAACCCGGAGCCGAGGCTCATCACTTGGAATCCGCCCGAGTCTGTGAAGGTAGGCCCGGACCAGTTCATGAACGCGCCCAGCCCGCCCGCGGCGTCGAGGATCTCAGGTCCCGGCTGCAGGTACAGGTGGTAGGCGTTGGCCAGGACAGCCTGCGCGCCGAGCCCGGCGATCGACTCCGGCAGCACTGCCTTGACGGTTGCTTTGGTCCCGACGGCGATGAACGCGGGCGTCTGGATGGTCCCGTGCGGCGTGGTGATGGTTCCGGTGCGGCCCAGGAAAGCGCCGCCGTTGGCGTCCACCTGAGAGTCCGACGGCGAGCACGTTTCCGTCAGGCGCTTGCCCACCGAAAAGGAGAACTCGGATTGCCGTTGGGACAAACCGGGCAGCGCAGGAGAAGAAGCAGGAGCAGAAGAGGAAGCTGGCACGCTACCAAGTGTGCCAGCTTTACCGCGGGTAACTTGCCCAAAAACCTCTACGAACCGTAGTTCTCAGCCTTCCAGTTGTCCCACGAGGACCGGATGTCAGCCAACGTGTGGGCTCCCAGATCGTAGGTGGAGGCAATCACCATTGACCCGCCGTCGGGCCTTTTTTCCGGAATCGGCAGCTGCTCCGCGACGATCAGCAGTCCGTCCCCATGCTCGGCGTAGCTGTGCACGGTGAGGCCCACCTGGTGGCGGCTCTTGAACCAGACCTTGCCGGAGATCTTCTCGCCGGTGGCGAGTGTGAGTGAGTACTCCTCCCCAACAGGCGGCAAATCCCCGAGTCCCAGCTTCTCAATCGCCGGCCCGCCCTTGCCCGGAAGAGAGATGAAGTGCGTACGTCGGTGCCCGTGGGGGTGCCGTTCCAGCGCGAAGCGCAGCTGGTGCAGGAACGTGAGCCAGCCCTGGGTGATGTCCTCATCCCACTCGGCCCATTCCGAGTTGTGGTCGAGGGCGGCCCTGGTGACCCGCACTTCGGTACCACCGGAGACGGGGTGGAGCTCAAAGACATCGCCGCCGTTGACGGTCAGGCTCGTATGATCGGGTCCCTCCACAACATCTGTGTTGAAGTAGATCTGTTTGATTTCGTCGTTGAGGTCATCGGCTTCCCAGCCGTGCCATTGGGCCACCAGCGACGGTTCACGCAGCATTGTCCAAACCTGCTGCGCGTCGGCATTAATCACAACGCTCAGATTGTTCGTCATGGCCCCGAATCTACCGCCGTTGGCGCCCACAGAACAGGGCTTGATATTCCCGAAATAGCGTTACGCGCGCACCGACTCGAGTTCATTGCCGATCCGCCGGGCCAGCTCGTCCTCGTCGATGGTCTTCGATCCGCCGTGGGCGCGCAGGAACATCAGCGCTTCGAGACGCAGGAACCGCCATTCGCGCTCGGCTTCGTGGTTGCCGTTATCGATCGCCCGGAAGATTTCTTTGTCGTACAGGTTGGGTTCGTTCAGCGAGCGCTGCCGGACCCGGGCATTGATCCGGGCTTTGAAGGGGTCTTCTTCCTGGGACTCGGGCGCGCGCAGCAGTTTCTCGTAGACCGCGGCTCGTTCGCTTTGTCCGGCCTCGCGGCAGATGAAACTGGACAACGCCAGCGCCCGCTCGATGGACGCCCAGCGGTCCAGGTTTCCGTCAAACGGCAACACATTCAGCAGGTCGGCGACGGTCAAGGCGTGGTCCGGATCGCGCAGCACGATGCACAGGTCAAAGGCGAGGTCACTGAGGTCCCGGAGGCAGCTTCCGGACTTCGTGTTGATGCCCTTCGCCAGCCGTTCTGCCAGGACCTGCACCCCGTTCTTGCCTTTGTGGTTGGCGGCGGCGGCACGGACTACGGCTTCGGGTGTGCCGTCGGGCTCGGGGATGAGCGCGAGCTCTTCGGCGGTGGGGCCGGTGTACGCGGGCGGCGTCTCCGGGCGGGGAGGAACCACGACGGCGGGTCCGGCGGGAGCCTCGGCGTCGCCTTCCGCGGAGGTGCTGGAGTCCGCGGCGCTTGGGATGGAGCCTTCGGCGTCGGCCGGAACACCGTCACCCACAGGAACGGTGGATCCAACAGCGATCCGCACCGTGCCGCCGTCGACCAGTGTCACCAGCAGCAACGCGGCAAAGCCGTAATCGTCGTTTTCCACCTCAACGGCGGCGATTTCCTCGGCCGGCCCGTCGCCGGGTGGGAACACAAAATCCCCGGGCTGCAGGTCCCCAGCCTGCTTTTCCTTGTATTGCTGTGTGGCTGGGCTGTGAGTCATCGGAAGTCCTTTGGTTCTCGTGGGGTCCGCCGTCCAGTCTACAAAGAGCTGCCGACGCGGGTGTCGGGACCCGCTAGAGGACGATGCCCGAGAAAGCCAGTGCCTGCCGCACGAGGTTCCCGCGGCCGCCGTCGAATTCCTGCTGCACGTTGTCGCTGAGCACCTCTTGGGGCGTCATCCACGTGAGTTCCAAGGCGTCCTGGCGGGGGTCGCATTCGCCGGTCACAGGAATGATGTAAGCCAGCGAAACGGCGTGCTGGCGGTCGTCCGTGAAACCTGTCTGGGAGGGAGCCGGGAAGTATTCGGCCACCGTGAAGGGAACTGGGCTGATGGGCAGCTGCGGGAAAGCCAAGGGGCCGAGGTCCTTCTCCATGTGCCGCAGGAGGGCCGCGCGGATGGTCTCGCGGTAGAGGACGCGGCCGGAGACGAGGTAGCGGACCATGTTTCCGTCGGCGTCGCCCTGGAGGAGGGTGCCGACTTCGTTCACATACCCGAGCGGGTCCAGCCTGACCGGAACAGCCTCCACATAGACCATGGGGAGTCGGCCGCGGGCTTCGAAGAGGTCTTCATCTGAAAGCCAGCCTGGATACGGGTCGGGTGTACGTACGCTCATGGTTAAGTTCTACCGCATCCCCAGCCGAAGTTCCTTGGTGGCGTTCCGCTGGCTGCGTGGTTACGCTCTCGGCGGTATTAGAGGGCCAGAACGGACTCGAGCGGCTCCCCGGATGTTATGCGGGCAAGGATGGCGGGCTCCGCCGCGTCGGATGCGAGCGCTTTCCCCAGCACGTTGCCTGCCGCTTCGGGGGAGAGGATGATCAGCCCGTTATCGTCGCCCAGGACCAGGTCTCCGGGGCTGACCTCCACGCCTCCGCAGTGCACCGGGACATTGACGGCGGAGCCGGTTCCGTACAGGCGCTTGGTGGTCAGGCACGATGTTCCGCGGGCGAACACGGGCAGGCCGGTCTCCCGGAGTTCCAGGACGTCGGTGGCCACGCCATCAACCACCACGCCGGCTGCTCCTTGGGCGAGCGCTGCGGCTGCCGTGACGGCCCCCACGGGCGCATGCTGGTGGTCGCCGCCCATGTCCACCACCAGCACATCGCCGGGACGGAGTGCCAAGAGTGCGTGGTTCATGGCAATGGCGTCGTGGTCTGCGATGCGGACTGTGACGGCGGGGCCGGCAATTTTCACGTTTGCCAGCAACGACTGGATGGCGGGGGAGACGAAGCCATCCTCAAGGAAGTGCCCGACGGTGGGGTAGCTGACATCGCTCAGGTCCTGCAGGAGTGTTGGGCTCACGGGGTTACCTCCGGTTTCTGGGCAACGACAGCTACGCATTCGATTTCCAGGGACACGCCCCAAAGGCTCACGCATACGGTGGTCCGGGCCGGTTTGGCGGTGCCGAAGTACTCCACATACACGCGGTTGTACTCCTCGAGCTGGTCCTGGCTGGTCAGGTAGGTGTTGACCTTGACCACGTGTTCAAGGCTGGATCCTGCGGCTTCCAACACGCCCGCGAGGTTCTGGATGGTTTGCCGGACTTGCCCTTCAAAGCTGTCCGGCTGATGGTCCAGGCCGGTGATCGCGGGGATCTGGCCGGAGGTGAAGACAAAACCGTTGGCAATGACCGCCGGGGAAAAGGGCCCGACGGCGGGCGCCTGGCCGGGGATGCCGGCCAGGCGCTCGATGGTGGTGACGGTCACCGCGCTGCCGCGGCTTCCGTGGAGCCAGCGGACGCCGGTGCCTCATCGACGGCGTCGATGTTGCCGTACCGGGTTTCGGTCAGCAGGAAGAGAGCCACCAAGGACAGCCCGGCTGCGGCCATGATGTACCAGGCAATCGAGGAGCTCTGGCCCGTCATGCCCAGGAGCCATGTGGTGACGAACGGGGTGGCGGCGCTGCCCAGGAGGCCGGACAGCATGTAGGCCACGGACAGGCCGGAGTAGCGGACCTTGGATCCGAAGAGCTCGGCAAGGAACGTTGCGATGGGGCCGTAGTTGGCGCAGAACGCGGTCATCATGGCCAGGTAGGCGACGAACAGCAGTGCCACCGATTTGGTGTCCATGAGCCAGAACATGGGGAACGCGAGGGCGGCCTCGGCTGCCACGCCGGCGAAGATGATGGGTTTGCGGCCGAACTTATCGGAGAGCTTCCCGAAGAACGGGATGAGGAACAGCCCCAGGATGCAGGAGGCCAGGACCACCCATAGCATCAGGCTCTCCGAGTGGCCGAGTTCCTTCTTACCGTAGGAGACGCCGGAGGCCACCAGCAGGGTGAACGTGCTGCCCGTGGACAGGGTAGCGACGCCGCCCAGGACAACCTGCTTCCAGTACTTGGCCATCAGCGCGGCGAACGGCATCTTGGCTTTAGCGCCGGCGGTCTTGACGGCTTGGAAGGACGGCGTTTCCTCGATGTGCAGCCGGATGTAGATGCCCACGGTGACCAGGAGGACCGAGGCGAGGAACGGAATGCGCCAGCCCCAGGAGTACAGGGCCTCGGTGCTGACCGTGGAGGCCACAATCAGGAAGGCCACGTTGGCGATCAGGGTGCCTGCGGGAACGCCAACCTGCACCAGTGAACCGTAGAAGCCGCGACGTGCGGGAGGAGCATGTTCAACGGTCATCAGCACGGCACCGCCCCATTCGCCGCCTAGTGCCAGTCCTTGGATGACGCGGAGGAAGAGCAACAGAAGTGGTGCCATGATGCCGATGCTGTTGTAGTCCGGCAGCAGGCCAATGGCGAACGTTGCCGCTCCCATGGTCAGGAGGGAGACCAGCAGCATGGATTTGCGCCCCAGCCGGTCACCGAAGTGGCCGAAGATGATGGCGCCCACCATGCGGGCAATGTAGGCGGAAGCGAACGTGCCAAACGCCAGCATGGTGCCGACGATCGGATCAAAGCTGGGGAAGAAGATCTTGTTGAAGACGAGGGCCGACGCTGTTCCGAACACGAAAAGGTCGTACCACTCGACGGTGGTGCCAATAACGCTGGCAAGGGCAATCTTGCGCATCTTGGCCAGGTCCAGCCTGGATGTGGATGCGGAGGAAGTATCTACCGTGTGGGCCATCTGATTCTCCGGATGGGGTGCGGGGACGAATGTCCGGTGCAAGGTAGCTACAACTATGGTGTGTGCCGGATCACACCATCAATGGCATAATCTCCAGCAAACCGCGGCCAGGAATGTGAGAACACACACCGGTGCGCAGCTTCGCCTGCTGAAGCTTAGGCCCACGCCACCACCAGCCGTGCCGTTTTCGCTGGGACGGCGAGGTCGATTCCCGTCAGCTCCTGGAAGCGGTTGAGCCGGTTGAGGATGGTGTTGCGGTGGCAAAACAGCTGCTCGGACGTGACGGTGACGTTGCCGGTGGACAGGTAGTTCCGGACCGTTTCCAGCAGTCGCTCGCGCTCGCCGCCCCGGCACTCGGCCAGGGCTTCTTCGAGTTCCGCGGCGAGGTCCAGGCCTGCATCCTGCAGGTTTTGCTGGGCCAGCCGCGCCCACGCGGAATCAGCTGACAGTGGACCGGAATCCCGTGGCCGCAGCAGAGCAGCGAGGCTCTCCGCGGTGCGGGCGGCCCCTGGAAGGGCCCGCAGTCCAAGGACCTCGGGCACGTAGCCACATGGGACATCGACGACGCCGGGCGGCAGCTGCTGGCCGTCGGCTTCAGGGCTGCGCGTCTCGCCAAGGGGCTCAGCACCCCGCGTCCGAACAGCCGGCAGCGCCCAGAAAACATAGGTGTTGCCGCCGGACTCGTGGAGAAACAAGCGCTGCCGGGTGTGCTGCCCCGATCCGAACTGGGACGTTGCGGCGCGTAGCCGGGCACCGGGTTCGCCGCTTGCTGCCACCAAGGCGAAGCGCGATTCGGGGTTGATGCCCAGTGCCGCAGCTACCTGGGAGGAGGTTTCCAGGGACGGGCTGCTCTGGTTGAACAGGCGTGCGATGAACTCGCGTTGGATGCTGGACTCTTCCTGCGCCATCCTGACGCGCTCGGTCAGGTAGCTGGTGTGCGTCCGGGTGGCGAATTCGTCCACGACGCTCCACACCTGGTCCACCCTGGTGGCCAGCAAGGCGGCGTCCTCAGTGTGGGCGATCTCCAGCAGTTCGGCCCAAAGAATGCTGAAGTCCAGCCGCACGGCAGAGGTGAGGGACTCCGGTGGGATGCCGGCTCGAGCGCGCTTGGAGCCGAGGTCTGAGGCGAAGTCGAGCAGGCCATCGCGGCTGTCCGCCCTGCCATTCCTCAGGCCGCTGATCAGCCGCCGGAAAGTCTCCCGTGCGGTCTCCTGGATTTCCAGGACCGTCACTTGGCTTTCGCCGTATTCGGGGATTTCCCGGACTCTCGTGGTGAAGGCCTGGGCCAGGGTGTCCAGCCTGCCTTCAAGCTCGTCCACCAACTCGGCCCAGCGAACAGAATGCCCGGATGTCTCGGAATTGTGCATCCACACATTCTAGCGCCACGATTCCGGGGTGGATTGCTAGTTTTTTTGGGGAAAACTACTGGCACTATGGATTGAGTCACACAAATTTGCCCGGGCACCCCCAGCGTCCGGTCCCGTTCGCACTCATGGAGTAACTATGGCAAGCACGGTCAGCGGAGCTACGGACGCCAGTCCCACGGCAGTACGCGTCGTCGATGAAAGCGTTACCAAGAAGGTGGCCCTGGCTGCCCTCGTGGGCACTGCACTGGAATGGTACGACTTCTTCCTTTTCACCACAGCCGCTGCGCTGGTGTTCAACGCACAGTTCTTCGTTTCCCAGGACCCCTTTGTGGCGGCCATGGGATCCTTCGCCACTCTCGCGGTGGGCTTCGTTGCCCGCCCGATCGGTGGCTTCATTTTCGGTGCCCTTGGAGACAAGGTTGGCCGCAAGAAGATCCTCATGGTCACCATCGTGGGCATCGGTATTGTCACCGGCCTCATCGGTCTCTTGCCGAACTACATGACCATCGGCCTGGCAGCTCCCATCCTGCTGGTTGCCTTGCGCATCGTCCAAGGCCTTGCCGTGGGTGGTGAGTGGAGCGGCGCGGTGATTATCGCCGTCGAGAATGCTCCGGTGGAGAAGCGCGCACGCTACGCCGCCCTGCCGCAGATCGGTTCCCCGATCGGCACCATCCTGTCCTCCGGTGGCTTCTTCGGCATGCTGTTCCTGGTGGGCCAGAGCAACTTTGACGCCTGGGGCTGGCGCATCCCCTTCATCGCAGCCATCCCGCTGCTTGCCATCTCATTGTGGATCCGCAGCCGGCTCAGCGAATCACCCGAATTTGAAGCCCTCATGGAGTCCGGCGAGACCGAACACGCTCCCATCCGCGGCGTCCTGAAGAACAGCTGGCGCCAGATCCTGGTGGGCATGTGCTCGGCATTGCTCGGCATCGGTGGCTTCTACCTCATCACCAGCTTCGTGGTCTTCTACGGCACCAAGGTCCTCAAGCTGCCCTCTGAACTGCTGCTTTTGGGCACCCTGCTTGCTGCAGCCCTGGAGATCGGCGCCCTCATCTGGGCCGGACGCATGGGCGAAAAGTTCGGCGCCAGCAAGGTCATCCTGTGGGGCGGCGTGGCCTCGGCCGTCATTGCCATCCCGGTCTTCCTCGCCATCGACAGTCGCAACCCCGTCCTTGTTGTCCTGGGCATGGTGATCGGCGTCGCCGTCCTTTCCATCCCGTACGCCGTCTCCGGCACGGCACTGACAGCGCTGTTCGCCACGAAGGTCCGCTACACCGGCGTCGCCATCACCTCCAACACCGCCGGCGTCATCTCCGGATTCGTGCCGCTGATCGCCACCGCCTTGGTAGCAGCCAACAACTCCTTCTGGCCCGGCGCCATCATCCTGCTGGTGGTTTCCGTACTGACGGCACTCTCCGGTCTGTTCCTCCCCGCCCTTTCCATCGAAGAAGAAGGAATGAAGCATTGAGCACCACCGCCGGCCACTTGATTGTTGGCCAACTCGAACGCGCAGGCATCAAGCGTGTGTACACCGTTCCCGGCGAGAGCTTCCTCGATGTCCTTGACGGCCTGCACGGCTCGCCCATCCAGAACGTGGTGGCCCGCCAGGAAGGCGGTGCCGGGTTCATGGCACTCGCCGAAGGTCGTCTGACTGAGCTGCCCGGCGTTGCCATGGTGACCCGTGGTCCGGGTGCAGCCAACGCCTTCATCGCCGTCCACACCGCCTATCAGGACGCCACTCCGCTCATCCTGTTCGTCGGCCTGATTCCGGTGGCCGACCGGGGCCGCGAGTCCTTCCAGGAATTCGATATCAACGCCTGGTTCGGCAGCACCGCCAAGAAGGTAGTGACCCTCGACGACGCCGCTTCCGCCGCCCGCGTGGTGGACGACGCCATCTTCACCGCCCTGAGCGGACGCCCCGGCCCCGTGGTGATCGGCCTCCCGGAAGACGTGTTGGTGCACGTCGTGGAGAACGCCACGGTGGAACCCCGCAAGGTTGCCCGTCCGGAGCCTGCCGCGGCGGACCTGTCAGGCCTCACCCAAAAACTGGAGAAGGCACGCAAGCCGCTCATCGTCGTCGGCGGTGAAGGCTGGACGCAGGACTCCGGCGAGCAGCTGGCCGCCTGGGCCAGCCGTAACAGCATCCCGGTGGTGGCCGACTTCCGCGCCTACGACGCCGTCCCGCACCGCAGCGACGCCTACGCCGGCTTCCTTGGCTACGGACGCAGCGACGCCAACGCCCAGCGCCTGGACGACGCCGATCTGATCGTCTTTGTTGGCTGCGTCCGCGGCGACGTCCTCTCCGACGGCTACAAGCGCGGACTCGACGCCGAAACCGTCGTAGTCAACGCCGATGCCAACCTCCTGGGCCACTTCGGCCGCGTGGACCAGCACATCATTGCGGACGTCACCGCATTCGCTGCGGCCCTCCCCGCCACAGCTGTGGAGGTCAACCGCGAGGAAGGCTGGTTCGCCAGCGCCCGCGCCGATCAGCTCACGTTCTCCACGCCCCAGCCCGACGGCGGCATCGGCGTCGACTTGGGCGTCGCCATGGAGGTCCTCAAGAAGGAGATGGCCGACGACGCCGTCCTCACCTTCGGCGCCGGGAACCACGCCCTGTGGCCCGCCCGGTACTTGGACCACAACTCGGCCAACTCTCTGGCCGCTCCGCGCAACGGCGCCATGGGCATGGGTATCCCGGCAGCCGTGGCAGCCTCGCTCGCTTATCCGGGCCGCCAGGTCATCTCCGTGGCAGGCGACGGTTGCTTCATGATGAACGGCCAGGAGATCGCCACTGCCATGGGCTACGGTGCCACGTTCATCGTCCTGGTGGTGGACAACGGCATCTTTGCCACCATCCGCGAGCACCAGGAAGCGCACTACCCGGACCGCCCGTCCGGCACCCACATGACCAACCCGGACTTCGCCGCACTCGCCCGTTCCTACGGCGGTTACGGCGAGCGCGTGGACCGCACGGAAGACTTCGCAGCCGCGTTCCACCGCGCCGTCGACTCCGGCCTCCCGGCCCTGTTGCACCTGCCGCAGGACCCCACCACGCGTTCCCCCAAGACTTCAACAAATTGACCGGAGCCTTCACCGTGATCCAGCTTCAGAACATCATCAACGGCGAGTCCGTGGACGCCGCGGCCAGCCTGCCGTTCTTCGACCCCGCCACGGGCCAGCAGATCGGCACCGCGCCGGACAGTGATGCTGCCGCCGTCGACGCCGCTTTCCAGGCCGCTGCCGCAGCTTTCAAGAGATACAAGCGCACGACGCCGGGAACACGCCAGTCGCTGCTGTTGCAGCTGGCCGACCTCATCGAGGCGAACGTTGACCGTCTTCTCGAGGCCGAGGTTGCCTGCACCGGCAAGCCTTCCGCCCTCACCAAAGAGCTCGAAATCCTGCGCGGCGCGGACCAACTGCGCTTCTTCGCCGGGGCGTGCCGGGTGGTTTCCGGTACGGCGCAGACCGAGTATGTGGAGGGTTTTTCGTCCACCATCCGGCGTGAACCCATCGGTGTGGTGGCCCAGATTACGCCGTGGAACTACCCGTTCATGATGGCCATCTGGAAGATCGGTCCGGCCCTCGCTGCGGGCAACACCTTGGTCCTCAAGCCTGCCGACACCACCCCTTGGTCCACACTGGTCCTGGGTGAACTGGCACAGCAGGTCTACCCGGCCGGCGTAGTGAACATCGTGTGCGGCGGGCGCGAAGCCGGCGCTGCGATGGTGGATCATGACATCCCGGAGATGGTGTCCATTACGGGCTCCACACGGGCCGGTGCACAGGTCATGTCCGCGGCGTCCAAGACGCTCAAGGACGTGCACTTGGAGCTTGGCGGCAAGGCGCCCGCTGTGGTGTTTGCCGACGTCGATATCCAGCGGACTGCCAGCGAAATCGCCCTGGCTGCCTTCTTCAACGCCGGGCAGGACTGCACTGCGGTGACCCGTGTCCTGGTGCACCAGGACATTCATACGGAGTTCGCAGCAGCCCTGGCTGACGCCGCCTCTGCCTTGAAGGTGGGCGGTTCCGATGCGGATCTTGGCCCGCTCAACAGCGCCGCGCAGTTGGAGCGGGTAGAGGGCTTCATGTCCCGCCTGCCCGCCAACGCCCGCGTCCTCTCCGGCGGCAAGCGCACCGGAACCGGCTTCCACTTCGAGCCAACGGTGATCGACGGCGTCTTCCAGAGCGACGAGGTGGTGTGCGACGAAATCTTCGGCCCCGTGCTGACCGTCCAGCCGTTCGCCACCGAGGAAGAAGCGATCGAACTCGCCAACGGCACCAAGTACGCGCTGGCCTCCAGCGTGTGGTCCGAGAACCATGGAGTGGTTACCCGCGTATCCAACGAGCTCGACTTCGGGGCCGTATGGATCAACTGCCACCAGGTGATCCCGGCCGAAGCACCCCACGGCGGGTTCAAGCATTCGGGCACGGGCAAGGACCTCTCCGTCTATGGACTTGAGGACTACACGCGCATCAAATCCGTCACCACCTCCCACCGCTAGAACCGGACATGAAACTCGACCTCCTCCTGCGAAACGCAGAGATCATCACCATGGATCCGGACCGCCCTGTGGCCGGCTCGCTGGGCCTCTGGCAGGGCCGCATCGTGGGCTTGGACGAGGATCTGGATGGCTTGGACGCTGCTCAGGTGCTCGATCTTGGCGGTGCCACCGTCACTCCAGGCTTCATCGATGCCCACTGCCACACCACGTGGTTCGGGCTGGGCCTGGCGGAACTGGACGTCTCCGGTGCCCGCGGCTTGGAGGAGCTCTATGAGTTGCTTCGGGGCGCTGTTGCCAACCCCGGGACCGACGGCGAGGGCTGGCTCTTCTCCACTGGTTTCAGCCAGACCCAGCACGGCGGGTCCTTCCCGGACATCGCCGAGCTGGACCGCATCACGGGGGAGCGGCCGCTGTTCATGCGGCACAACTCCGGGCACATGGCCGTGGTCAACACAGCCGCGTTGCGGCTGGCAGGTGCGGAGTCGCCGTCGTTCCCGGATCCCGACGGCGGAGCGATCGTCCGCGACGCAGCGGGACATCCCACGGGACTGGTTCAGGAGACGGCCCAGGAACTGATCCAGCGGCTGATCCTGCCGTATTCGCTGGAGGACATCGAGGCCGCCCTTGAGAGGGCCACGTTGTATTACGCCTCCGAGGGCATCACGAGTTTCACCGAGGCCGGGGTGGGCGGCGGGTGGATCGGGCACAGCCCGGCCGAGCTCGCTGCCTACCAGAGCGCTTCGGCCAACGGCCGGTTGCATGCCCGGGCACAGGTCATGCCCGTGCTCGATGTGCTGCATGGCCTGGGCGGTCATGCTTCTGACAGTGCTGGTGCCGCACCGGCCGGGCTGGACCTTGGCATCACCAGCGGCTTCGGCAATGACTACCTATCGCTGGGCCCCGCGAAAGTGTTCCTGGATGGCTCGCTCCTGGGCGAAACCGCGGCCGTGAGTCACGAGTTCTGCAGCCACGGCCACAAGGACAACCGCGGCAACGTTGGCTATTTCCAAGCGGATCCGGCCCAGCTGCGGGAACGCATCGAGGCCGCCTACGCCGCCGGGTGGTCCATCGCGGCCCACGCCATCGGGGACCGGGCCGTTGACCTCGCCGTGGATATCATCACCGACTGCCAGGGCGTGTACGGGCAGCGCCGTTTGCCCAACAGGATCGAACACGCCTCCATGACGCGCCCCGAGCAGCTGGCAAGGCTCGCGGACGCAGGAATCGCCGTGACACCCCAGGCAAGTTTCTTCCGCGAGGGTGGGGACGGCATGACCGCGTCCCTCGGGCCGGACCGTTTGCCGTGGGCCTACCGGGCAGCCAGTTTCCTGGACGCAGGAGTGATGCTCGCGGGAAGCTCGGACCGGCCGGTAGCCGACGGAAACGTGCTCCGCGGCATGCAGGCGTTCGTGGACCGCAGGACCGGGTCCGGGGCTGTCTTCGGTAACCCGGCCGAACGTCTCACCCCACACCAGGCACTCGCCGCGTACACCTCCGGAGCCGCCGCAGCAACGGGGACCCTGGCCGAGAAAGGCACGCTGACACCCGGCAAACTTGCCGACTTCGCCGTCCTGTCCGATTCACCGTTGACGGCGCCTGCCATCAGCGAACTGCAGGTCCTGGCCACCGCCGTCGGCGGCCGTTTTACCTACCAATCAACCTACTTCCACGCGGAACCTTCCTCGGAAAGTCCGTACGCTGCCCGTGTTTCAGCGAGCCGTGTATCAGCAACCCAAAGCTCATAGGGGAGACCATGACCATCACCACTAGTTTCACCACCCAGGACACCGCCTTCGTGCAGGACTTCCGGACCATGAGCGCCTTCGGTGCCACGGAGAACGGCGGCGTGGACCGCCAAGCGGCAACCATTCCCGACGGCGAGCAGCGCCGCTGGCTCGCCGGACTCCTGGAGGAGCACGGCTTCACGGTGAAGTTCGATCACGCCGGCAACCAGTGGGGCCTCTACGAAGCTGTGCCCGGTGCGCCCTACGTGGTGGTCGGCTCGCACATGGATTCACAGCCGACGGCGGGACGTTACGACGGCGCGTATGGCGTCCTCGCTGCTGCCCACGCCGCGTTCCGCCTGGCCGCCCGCTGGGAAGCCGGCGCCACAGCACCCACGTTCAACCTCGCCGTCGTCAACTGGTTCAACGAGGAAGGCAGTCGCTTCAAGCCGTCCATGATGGGCTCATCCGTCTACACCGGCAAGCTGGAACTCGAGGACGCACTCAACACCAAGGACGCCGCCGGGGTCACCGTGCGCGATGCCTTGGACGCGATCGGGTGCCGCGGAACGTATGAGGGGCCGGAAGCCGCGTACTGCGCCGAGATCCACATCGAACAGGGCCGCAGCATGGAGCGCGACGGCGTCACCATCGGGCTGGTCAGCTCCAACTGGGCCGCCAACAAGTACGAGTTCGTGGTTCACGGCGAGCAGGCACACACCGGTTCCACGGTGATCGCGGACCGCAAGGATGCTCTGCTCGGGGCCTCGATGCTGGTGGTTGCCGCACGCGAACTCGCCGACCGCTTCCCGGGTGTCCTGCACACCTCGGTGGGTCAGCTCAACGTGTACCCCAACTCGCCCGTGGTGGTGCCGTCCCGAGTGAACCTCCTGCTGGACCTGCGCAGCGCCGACGAAGCCGTCCTGGCCGAGGCCGACGCCCTGCTGCACGCCCGCATCACGGAGATCGAACAGCTGGCCAACGTCACCGTAGAGAAAAACCACTCACACTCCTGGGCCGTCACCCCGTACCAGCCCGAAGGCGTGGAGCTCGCAGCCAAGGTTGCCGCCGACCTCGGGCTGTCCAACAAGGAAGTGATGACCCTGGCCGGGCACGACTCCACGAACATGAAGGACATCGTCCCCACCGTGATGCTGTTCGTGCCCAGCGTTGATGGCATCTCCCACAACGAGCACGAATACACCACGGACCAGGACATCGTGGCCGGACTCACCATGCTCACCGAGGTGGTTGCCCGTCTGTGTGACGGGGCGCTGGAGAACTAAACAGCCTCCACCACGATCGAGGCCGGTGCCGCGCCACCCGAGGCATCGGGATTGGCGATGTACAGGACACCCTCGCTGATCCTTGCCTCGACTTTTGCTGCCCTGAGGCGGTCCAGCAGAGCTTCCAACCCGTCGTCGTACTCGAACGCGAGTTCGCCGTTGGTGCCATCCGCCCCGTGGATCACCCGCAGGATTCCACCGTTCTTGGTGGTGAACGTGGCCGATTCGTCGTCCTCCGTGCGCGGCCGGGCGCCGATGTTCCGGAGGTCGTTGGCCGCCAAGCCCACAAAGGGACTGACCCAGGTGGCTACCACGGTGAGCGCGGAATCGGCCTCACTTGAAGTGGCCCACGTGCCATCCATGGCACGCCGCGCGGGGAATGCGAAGAACTCGAAACCGTCCTCCGTGGAGATACGCACAGTGGCTCCGTCGGGAGTTTGGTGGAGCTCTGCCTGCGTGCCGGCTTCCTCGGTGCGGCGTGCGAACTCCTCCAGGTTTCCTGCTTCGACCCCAAAGATCGTGGATCCGTCCAATGGATGGCCATGGTCCACGGAGCCCACCGCAACGCGACCCGAACCGGCGTCGTATTCGCGCCAGGCGTCGTCGTCAACGGTCTTCACCAAACCCAGAGCCTGAAGGAGCGCGTCCCACTGCTCGGGGTGGGACGTGTAATGAGTGGGGCGGGCTCGCAACATCGGTCCTCCTGGGATTGTCAGGGCTTCTGCGTTTCAGCCTATGCCGTATCTGCCGTTCCCAGCAGAATGAGTCCATGCCCATTGAGCTTGAAGAACTTCTTGTCCGAGACGGCGCCGCGTGGCGTGCTTGGCTTTCGGAGCATGCCGCAGACAGTCCCGGCGTGTGGCTGATCCTGCACAAGAAGGGCGGCAACGTCACGGAGTTGGACTACGACGCCGCGTTGGACGAGGCCCTGTGCTTTGGCTGGATCGACGGCCAAGCGAAAAGCCGCGACGACCAAAGCTATTTCCAGCGGATGACACCCCGCGGCCGCAAGAGCATCTGGTCAGTGCGGAATGTGGGGCACATTGCCCGTCTGGAGTCCGAGGGCAGGATGACCGACGCCGGACGTGCCGCCGTCGAGGCCGCCAAAGCTGACGGACGCTGGGAAGCGGCCTACGCCGGGCCAGCGGACTCCGTGGTCCCGGACGACCTCGCTGCAGCCATCGCCGCAGTCCCGGAAGCTCAGGCAATGTTCGACGTCCTGACATCACAGAACCGGTTCGCCCTTATTCACCGCACCAACGGGGTTAAGCGCGCAGACACCCGTGCGCGCAAGATCGCCGGTTTCGTGGAGATGCTTGCCCGCCACGAAACGCCGTACCCGCAGAAGAAACGGCCGACGTAATGCACCAGGCCGGTCAGGTTTCGGACGGAAACGCCACGCCTTCGCCCACCACGCGCAGACACAATTCAGTGCCGGGCTTGGTGATCGAAGCGTTCCAATGCCTGATGGTGATGATCTCCCCGCCGCCAGGGTAGCGGTGACTGTTGCCCGACGCGCCGCCGTCCGGGGCCGTGTACTCACCCAGCTTGATACGAACAGTGGTTTCCGGCCCGAAGTAATCCGTGTCCACCACCACTCCGCGGATAGGCCCATCGGAGGCAATGCGGATTTGCTCCGGCCGCAGCATCAGCTGCACCCTTCCCTGCGCCGGCGGGCGGCGGACCGGAATTCCGCCCAGCGAGCACGTGGCCAGGGAGCCTTCCATCCACGCCTCAAGAATCACGGCGTCGCCAAGGAATTCAGCCGTGGCGCGATCAGCCGGACGGGTGTAAACCACAAAGGGGTTGCCTATCTGGGCCAGCTTGCCGCCGCGCATGATGGCCACCTGGTCAGCGAAGGAGAGCGCTTCGGCTTGATCGTGGGTCACGAGGATGGTGGTCACACCGGCAGCACTGAGCACCTTGGCTACGGCCCTGCGGGTGGCTACCCGAAGTCCGGCGTCGAGCGCTGAAAAAGGTTCGTCAAGGAGCATGAGCTCAGGTTCCCGGGCCAACGCCCGGGCCAAAGCGACCCGCTGCTGCTGACCGCCGGACAATTGGTGCGGCCGGCGCTTGGCCATGGACGCATCCAAGGACACCATCTCAAGCAGTTCCTGCACCCGCGACCTCACGGCGCCGCGACCGCCGTCGAGCTTTCCTGAATCCAAGCCGAACGCGACGTTCTGTCCCACCGTCAAGTGCGGAAACAAGGCGCCGTCTTGGGCAACGTACCCTACCTGCCGTTTGTGCGCGGGCACCCACTCGCCTTCTCCGGCCACCCGGGAACCGTTCAGGCTGATGGAACCTGTGTCCGGATGCTCAAAGCCCGCGATCAACCTCAACAGCGTGGTCTTGCCTGAACCGGAAGGGCCCACGATCGCAGTGGTCCCGCCTTTGGCGACGGAGAGGTTCACGCCCTTCAGCACGGCTTGGGAGCCAAAGTTCTTGGTGACCTCCCGGATATCCAGGTGCGCATTCGTGGTGGGAGCCACCGATGGGGCCACCCGCGGCGCAGGAAGCCTGGAAGGGGATTGTTCGGTCACTGTCCGGCTACTTTCTTGGACTGTTGGAAGAGAAGGTATGTCATGGGGGCTGACAGCAGGATCATCAGCAACGCGTAAGGTGCGGCGCCGGCGTAGTCGATCTCGCTGCTTTTGCTCCAAAATTCAGTGGCCAACGTGCGCGTACCGTTGGGCGAGAGGAGCAAAGTGGCCGTCAACTCGTTGACTATGGCCAGGAACACCAACGCAGCACCGCCGGCAGCGGCCGGGGCAGTGAGCCGCAACGTCACCTTGAAGAAGGACTCCAAAGGGGTCTTGCCCAAGGACTGCGCGGCCTCATCGAGTTCTTTGGGGGCTTGTGCCAAGCCAGCACGGATGTTCACCAAGGCCCTCGGAAGGAACAGCAGGACGTACGCCGCTATCAGGACCCCCGCGGTCTGATAAACCCCGGGGACCACCCGGATGCTGACGGTGACGAACGCCAGGCCCACCACGATTCCGGGCAGCGAACTGGTGACGTAATTGGACAGTTCCAACATCTTGCTGAACCAGCTCGGGTGTCTTACAGCCAGGTAAGCCATGGGGAATGCCACCACCGTGGTGACCAGTGCCCCCGCTGCCCCGTACATGAGGGTTTGCGAGAGCGCCGGGATTAAGTCTTCAGCCGCCCATACGTCCGAACCGCCCGCCATCACCCACTTCAGCACAAACCAGAGCGGCAACCCGAAGGCCAGGACAGTGAGGGCCAGCAGTGCAAGCTGAGCAGGCCATTGGTAGGCCCCCAGAGGCAGGCGGATAGCCTTCGCCTGCGCGCCGGAGCCGATCCGGGCGTAGCGGGCAGTGCCCCGACTTTTGACTTCGGCCAGCAGCAGCAGCAAGCACAGGAGCACCAAGACGCTCGCCAGCATGTTCCCTGCAGTGCCGTTGAAGGTGGACTGGAATTGGACCATGATCGCCGTGGTGAACGTATCAAAGCGGATCATCGCGAAAGCACCGTACTCAGCCAACAGATGCAGGGCCACCAGCAGGGCGCCACCGGTCATGGCGATGCGCAGTTGCGGCAGGACAACGCGGAAAAACACGGCCCAGGAACCCAGGCCCAACGATGCCGCGGACTGCTCGATGGCGGGGTCCAACCGGCCAAGCGTCGCCGCGGCAGGGATGTACACCAACGGGAAGTAGGACAACGTGGCGATCAGCACACCGGACCAGAGTCCTTCCAAGGAAGGAACGGCGGACACCCAGGAGTAGCTGTTGACGAACGCCGGGATAGCCAAAGGCGCGGCCAACAGCACCGCCCACCAGCGGTGTCCGCGGAGCCTGGTTCGTTCCACCAGCCAGGCACCGCCCACTCCGAGCCCCAGGCATAGCGGCACTGTGAAGACCATCAGCAACACAGTGTTCAGCAGGAGTTCGCCCACACGGGGACGCACAATGAGATCCACCACCGTGTCCCAACCTGTCGCCGCCGTCATGTACAGCACGTAGCCCAGCGGAATCAGGGAAAACAGCGCAATCAGCACCGCCAGCAAGGACACCGTGGAAACGCCGAAAGGCGGGCGGGGGCGCTTGCCCCGGCCCGCCGTCGTCGTGCTTCCCTCTGAACGTGGAACGTTGGGAGCCGATAGATCAGTGGTCACAGAATTACAGGAGTCCTGCCTTGGTCATCAGATCGGTGACCTTGGTGGAGTTCAGCTTGGCGGGATCCACCGTGGGTGCCTGCAGGTCCTTGATGGGAACAAGCTTTTCATTGGCATCAACCTCTGAGGCGATGGCGTACTCAAAGGAGGTTCCGGTCTTGAGGATCTCCTGGCCGGCCTTGCCCGTGATGAACTTCAGGAACGCCTGGGCGTCGGCTGCCTTTTTGGACGACTTGAGGACGCCGCCACCGGATACGGACACGAACGCGCCCGGGTCCTGGTTCTTGAAGTAGTACGGTGTGACGTTCTTGGAGTTCTCGCCGGTCTTGGCCTGATCGCCATAGTAGTAGTAGTGGTAGATCAGTGCTGCGTCCACTTCGCCGGCGTTGACGGCTTTCATGGCGGTGCTGTTGCCCTTGTAAGCCTTGAAGTTTTCCTTCATGCCCTTGAGCCATTCTTCGGTTGCGGCCTCACCCTTGAGCTCAAGCAGGGCCGAGACGATCGCTTGGAAGTCGGCGCCGGAGGGGGAAGCGGCCCACTTTCCCTTCCACTCGGGCTTTGCCAGATCCAGCATGGACTTGGGCAGCTGGTCATCGCTGATCTTGTTCTTGTCGTACACCAGGACGGTGGAGCGCGCGGCAATACCAGTCCATTTGCCGGTGGACGGGCGGAACTCGGCAGGAACCTGGTCGACGGTGGCTTTGTCGACGTCGGCGAACAGGCCCGCATTCTCCACCTGCGCCATTGCAGGGGAGTTCTCGGTGAGGAAGACGTCTGCCGGTGAAGCAGCGCCTTCCTGCACAATCTGGTTGGACATCTCGGTGTCCGAGCCCTGGCGCAGGGTGACCTTGATGCCGGTCTCCTTGGTGAAGGCGTCGATCCATTCCTTGGTCAGGCTCTCGTGCTGAGCGTTGTAGACCGTGATGCCATCGCCGGTAGCCGCGGATTCGGAGGAATCCGGTGCAGTGGTGGTGTTGGAACCGCAGGCGGAAAGGCCAAGAGTGGCAGTGGCGAGGAGTGCGATTCCGGCCAGAGCGTTTTTGGGGAGCTTCATGGGGGCTACTTTCTGGATACAAGCACGGCAGTCCAAGAACTGTGGCTTGGGTCCGTGCTGGCGGGTAGGTTGGGGAGCCCGCTGAGGAAAGCGTAGGTTAGGCATACCTTTGTTTGAAGATGAAACGGCAATAAGTGACGAGGATCACTAGAAGTATTGCGTGTCTTAATTGCTTGGAATGCTCGCGGCGGCTTCCAGTGCCATCCAGGCTTGAAGCTGCGTGGAAAGCTCGACGGCGGCCCCCACCGGATACGTTTCGCTCGCCGGTCGCTGGGGGTCGAATGAGAAGACGATGGCAGGAGTTCCGCGGCGGGACGTGGCCTGGTTCTGGTTCTCGCGGCGGCCGGTCCACAAGGCATCGGCCGTGCTGCGCACCAAGGACGTGGCCGTCTCTCGCGTTGTCGCCGGGAGTCTGGCGTCCCTTGCAGCCAGCGCGAGGTAGCGGAGCAGGATGCCGGTAAAGAGGCCGCCATCTCCTGTGCCGTCACCGCGGAACACCTGCGTGCCGGGAAGCGTCAGTTCGCGTTCCACGGCGTCCACAAGCAGGGCGGCTCTGCGCAGATTGTCCTCACCGCCCAGTTCCAGCAGCGCACCCAGGACCGGGCCCTGGTTGTAGGTGTAGATGGCCGCATCCAGCTCTGTTTTGCCGTTGCTGATTCGCAAACCATCCAAGTACACGCCGCGTTCCGGGTGGAGGAGTTTGTTGTTGAGCCAGGTCACCAGTGATTGCGCGCGCTCTTGGTGGCCTGTCCGCGCATAATAGAGGGCCACGGGGGCAGTAGCGGGTGTGTTCTTGAAGTCGCGCTTGGTGCTCCAAAAGGTGCCGCCACCAAGGTGGTCGGTAGAGGCCGAATCGAACTGCAGCGTCAGGCTCTTTTGGACGTACGCGTTGCGCCGGCGACCAGGCTTCTTGGTCTCCTCCGCCAGCTTCTCCAAGCGCAGCGTGGCGAGGGCCAGCCACGCCATATCGTCGTAGTAGTCGTTCACGAAACGCAGCAGATTCCGCAACCGGATAGTGGTGACCAGCCGTGAAGCGAGCCGGCCGGCGCTAGGGCGGGAGGCGCCGTCGAACTTTGTTTTGCTCGCGAGTTCACGGCGGCCGGCGTCCACCAGGCAATCGACGTAGTGCGCTTGCCACCAATAGTGCCAAGGGCCGGAGATGCTCTTGAGGGTGTTGCTGGGCAGACTCACGGCGCCGATGTGGGTCCCTGGCAGGAAGAGCAGTCGCCTACCGAAGCTTCGGGTCACTGAGCGGGCCGCCTGATTGGCGCGCGACGCCCATTCGGTGGCGTCTGTGGAGGGGGCCGGCTTCCCGGTCGGCTCGATCTGGCTGGACATGTCATTAGCCTAGCGGGGTCGGGAAATTGGCCTATCGGAGCCGGTAGTGTGCGCTGGACCACAATTCCAGTTAACATGCATTAACGGATTTGGGTCTGCATCAAGGAGGATGAATGGACATCAAGGGCACAGTCGCGCTGGTTACCGGCGGGGCATCAGGGCTGGGGGCGGCTACCGCCAAGCGCTTGTTCGACGCCGGGGCCTCGGTGGTGCTGGTGGATCTGCCACAATCTGCCGGGGACGCCTATGCCGCCGAGCTGAATGCGGCAGGTTCCGGTGAGGCACGCGCGGTCTTTGCTCCCGCGGACGTCACCAACGAGTCCCAGGTCCAGGCCGCCGTCCACGCCGCCCTGGCTTTGGGGCCACTGCGCATCGTGGTCAATTGCGCCGGAATCGCGACCCCCGGGAAAGTTCTGGGCCGCGAAGGCGTACTGCCGCTGGAGACCTTCAACAAGGTCATACAGATCAACCTCGTGGGCACCTTCAACGTCATCCGCTTGGCCGCAGCAGCCATGGCGGAAACCGAGCCTGTCTCAACGGAACTGGGCGGGCCCGAACGCGGCGTCATCATCAACACCGCGTCCGTGGCTGCCTTCGAAGGCCAGATCGGCCAGCCTGCCTACGCCGCATCCAAAGGTGCGGTGGCGGCCATGACACTCCCCTTGGCGCGGGAGTTTGCCCGTTCACTGATCCGGGTGGCCACCATTGCACCCGGCATCTTTGAAACGCCCATGATGGCCGGACTTCCCCAGTCAGCCCAAGACTCCCTTGGCCAGCAGGTCCCGCATCCAGCACGCCTTGGCCGCGCCGCGGAATATGCAAACCTGGCGGCCCACATCGTGGAAAACGCCATGCTCAACGGGGAAACCATCCGACTCGATGGCGCCATCCGTATGGGGCTCAAATGATGGGCGACTACAGCGGCTCTCCGGGATTTCCCTCTGGTTCCGTTCCGTCCGGGCCCGTTCCGGCTGGGTCCGTTGGGTCCGTTCCGCCGTCCGTGGCTGACCTTCCTACGGCTGACTTCTTCGACTTCGAATCGCTGCTCAGCGTTCAGGAACAGCGGAAACTCAACGAACTCCGGGCATTCCTTGCCTCCGAGATTGCCCCGCACGCCGGGCAATGGTGGGAGAAGGCAGAGTTCCCGGAACACATTCTCCCCAAGCTTGCTGCCCTCCGGCTCAGTGCGCCGGCACAGCGTGGGTATACACACCTGTTTGCCGGACTGGTGATCGCAGAGATGACACGCGTTGATACTTCCATCGCAACGTTCTTCATGGTCCACCACGATCTCTTCGTGGAGTCCCTCTACGACTTCGGCAGCGACGTCCAACAGGACCGCTACCTCGACGACGCCTCCAATCTCCGCACCACCGGAGCCTTCGCGCTCACAGAACCCAACCACGGATCGGACGTCGCCGGCGGGATGGAGACCACTGCCCGCCGTGTTGAGCGGGCAGATTCCGACGGCGGCGATTACTGGGTGATCAACGGTGCCAAACGCTGGATTGGAAACGGGACGTTCTGCGACTACATGTTGGTGTGGGCCAAGGACGAAAAAGACGGCGCAGTGCGTGCCTTCATCGTTGACGCATCCCTGCCGGGCATCACCCGCAGCCGCATCGAGAACAAGATAGCCCTGCGGACGGTGCAGAACGCCGACATCGTCTTTGCTGACGTCGAGGTAGCTGAGGCAGATCGCTTCGCCGGCATCAGCAGTTTCGCCGACACCAACCACCTACTCCGTGGATCACGCATCATGGTCGCCTGGCAGGCAGTGGGTCAACAACTGGCAGCCTTCGACGTCGCCCGGCAGTACGCCGTCGAGCGCATGCAGTTCGGCAAGCCACTGGCCAAATTCCAGCTCATCCAGCAACACCTGGTGGACATGCTCGGAAACGCGGTGGCCAGCATGGGGATGATGGTTCGGATAGCGCAACTGCAGGAGGACATTTTCACGGACGCCCAGGGGGTCCGTCACGGAGGCGCCGACATGGCACAGGTGGCGCTCGCCAAGGCCTACTGCAGCGCAAGGATGCGGGAAACTGTGGCGTTGGGCCGGTCAATCCTGGGCGGGAACGGAATCGTCACCGATTACCGCATCGCTAAAATCTTCGCCGACGCCGAGGCCATCTATACCTACGAAGGCTCCTACGAAATCAACTCGCTGATCGTTGGCCGCGCCGTAACGGGGGTTTCAGCCATCACCTAGACCGCCCTGGCTGTACGGTCCGGGTGCTAGCCCTGCGGAAGTTTCTCTCCGGCCTCCACCCGCACGTCGACTGAATTGCCCCGAACAGGCATGGGGCAGGTGCCATAGGGAGTGAAGGCACTGGGGTAGTTGATGGCACGGTTGAAATCGATCACCACGGACCCGTCGGGGCGAGGCCTGGGGATGAACACCTTCCGCCATTCATCCGTGGTGTCACCGTTGGTCTCATCGTGGAAAGTGACGTTAAGCGCGCCCAGCTTCTCCTCTTCCGCGTGCAGCCGGATTTCGTGGGGAACGCCCGGTGCCCGGAACACCACCTCGCCCACGGACCTGTGGACACCGTCCACCAAGGGGTTGGCCGTGCCGATGGGTACGTCCATGGGCTCAGCGTAAGGTTCGAACCGGCCCTCGATAACCCAAGCAGGGCTGTACGCATAGGTGGGGACACCCTCGAACCCAGTCAACACGGGGGAGCTGTTGTCGCGGGTGCGAACCGCGTACTTGTCCGCACGCATGGCAAGTTCCACCACAACTTGCTTGCCGTCGTCGCCTCCAAACTGCACCCACATCAGCGACTCTTCGTCCTGCAGTGTCGCCGTAATGGTCCCCTCAACAACCTGTCCTGTCTCCACCAAGGTGAGCCCGTCCGCGGCGCTCGCCGTGAGGAAAGCCGTGGTGCCATCAGTGGACCAGAGGCCCGGAACAAGTTCAACCTTGGACGGTTGAGCCTCAAGCCACTGGAAGGACGTGAGCGTCAACCAGCCGTGCTCGGTGGCCAGGGCCGCATTTCGACCGGCACGGAACCGTTCCCAACGGGCGAGTTGGGGATCGATTGTGGTGGTGGGCGAGCTCATGGTTCTCCTCGGCTGTGTTCACGTCAGATCTCGGTGTTGCACTTGGCTCAACTATGCGCTGGACGCCGTAATTCCCCGAATCCCGGAAACCTCACGGGGTGTTCAGTGGTACGGCTCGCGCTGGCCCTTCAACACATGCCAGCGCGAGCCGGGTTTGACGGACGGCACGAGCAGGCAGGCGCTGGGTGCCTTGCCAGCGAATGCCGGTTGGTAGTGAGTGTTCGCGCTGTGCGGTTCGTGACGCTGTCGCGCAGCTTTGCCTATTGCCTTTCGCAGGAAGAATCCCGTGGCGCCGTTGTGGTGGTGGCAGGCGCCGCCGACGGAAGCGGATAGAACTTGGTGCGAGCGGGACTGAGGGCGCCATCACCCAGGGCTTCCACAGCGATCTTGCACTCGATGACCCGGGATATGTTGCTCTCGCTGAGGGGGAAAAGGACATGGATGGCCGAGTTTTGGTACATAGCCATTGCTCCGGTTCCATCCAGCTGGCCATTGACGGCTTCTCCGATACGTGCCAGCAGCGTCCAGGAGTGGTTCAAACTGTTGCGGGGGCCGGCCATCGAGATGATGGCCAGAACCACCGTCCCGGGCCGTTCGGATCCAAATGTTGAGATCTCGTGGAGACGACGCCGGAAATGGGCCTGGGTAGCCAACCCCGTGTAGACATCCGTACACGAAACCGGGGGCGCCGTTTCCATGGCTTCCGCCCACCCTTCTGCCAGGGACTGCAGAGCTTCGACGTCCACGTTCTTCCCTGCGGCAGCGAAGAGAGCACGGAAGTCAGCCATGGTCTCAGTGATGCCGACACCATTCCTGGCACGGGCAGCGCCAAGCGACTTGGCTGTGGGCCCTGGGATCACCGCGCTCTTCGCGAGGGAAGCCACCACAGTCCCAACTTCCGGCAGGAACCAATCCGCACGAAACCGCCAACCTGCCTGATAGCTGGTGTCCTGCCATTTTCGCAGCAAAGGGTGCCGCGAGAACGTGCAATCTGCGAGTGATTTTCTCCGGAACGATGTCATATCCGAACAGTGCATAGCAGCGTTGTTTCGTGACGAAGATGCTCCGGGATCGCCTGTCAAAGAAGTCTTTTGGCGTCTTGGTTCAACACATTGTATAAACCGCGTCACGACTTGCTGTCTGCCCTCACTCCATAAATATGGGCAGGATTACTCACAGTTTCGGGATGCCATAAATGGCGCACGGGGCACATACGGGCCGCAACGTAAACATGGAGGGTGAAGTTGACAGCGATCAACACCTCATTGAGCTGGTGAGAGGCGGAGACATATCTGCCTTCGATGGACTCTATAAACGTCACCTGTCCATTGCGTCCTCCATTGCCAAACGGAATGTCGACAATCCGAGCGACGCCGAGGATGTTGTGGCTGAGGCTTTTCAATCCGTTCTGCAAAGCATCGTAGGGGGAAAGGGACCGCGTGCCTTCTTCAGGGCGTACCTGCTGTCCATAGTCACCCGGCTATCCCATCAACGCAATCGAAAATCAAACAAAATCCTGCTCAGCGGTGATGATCCTGTTTTGGACGAAGCACTGGTCGAATCAGACGCCGTCATCAGCGCTTTCGAGTCACGCACAGTGGCCAAGGCGTTCCGCGCCTTGCCGGAACGGTGGCAGGCTGTTCTCTGGTACATGGACGTCGAACGCATGAAACCTGCAGCCGTGGCACCGATTCTTGGGGTGACCCCCAACGCCGTTTCTGCACTCGCTGTCCGTGCGCGTGAGGGCCTACGACGCCAATACCTCCAAAGTCATCTCGCGAACCAGACGGGCAGGTGCGCCGAATTCGCGTCCAAGCTTGGCAGCTTCCTCAGGGGTGGGCTACCCAGCGCTACTGAACGCATGGTTCGCAATCACCTGGATAGCTGTTCCACATGTACGGCCGCGCTTACGGAACTCGAAGACGTTCAGGGAAGCATGCGGGCGGTACTGCTGCCCCTGGTGACGGGAATCCCCTTGGCTATGTGGGCGGGTAAAGGCGCTGCGCTCGGTTTCCTTAGCGGGATGGTCCCGGCCAAAGTAGCCCTCGCAGTCCCTGCTTTGGCGCAGCCAGCCGTTATGGCTCTCTTTGCAGCGGCAGGGGTTGGCCTGATGCTGGGGGCAGGGGGATTAGCTGAGGGACTGGCTCCGGAGATATTTGCAGAACAGCAGACAGCTGAGACATCCGCAGCGCGAATCGAAAGCGACTTAAGGCTGGCCTCCCCGTCGCCAAGTCAGACCGAGGCTCCGGACCCAGCACCGTCGGCACAGACTCAGCCGCTGCCTGCCGCACCCGTGCCGCCCCCCGTTGAGCCTCTTCCCGTGCCGGCCCCGGAGCCGGTTGAGCCTCTTCCCGCGCCGGCCCCGGAGCCGGTTGAGCCTCTTCCCGTGCCGGCCCCGGCAGAGTCCTTGCCGTCGCCGCCGAAGGCGTTGCCTCAGCCGGTAGCTACGACTCCTGCCCCCGTTTCGCCGCCAGCAAAGCCCCCCGCGCCGGCCGCTCCTACCGGTTCGTCAGCGGCCGTCCCGGCAAAGGTCTCGGGCACCGTGCGGGAGATCCGTGAGAGAAGTAGCTCCAGCGGTACCGCCATGGAAATCGACTTCAATGCCTCCGGCACCGGCCCCTTGGGCAGCGGCAAGGTTGTGTTTTCGGTAGGAAGGCATGCGCGCATTGTGGAGAGCTCACTGCGTGCGCCCGACGGGTGGGAGTGTTCCATGGAGGGGCAGTCCGTCGTCATGTGCCTCACGGAATCGGTGCAGCGAGGCAGCCTCCACTTTCATGTGACCGCGGAATCGGTACGCTCCAGGGACGGCGGCGTCTTCAACTATTCCTTGAGTGGGAAAGGTCTTGTCCAAGGCGACTTCGCGTACCGGTACTGAGCCCAATTCGTGGCAGGGTCTGCGTCACGATCCTGCTGCCCCGCCCACTTAGTCAACGGCGGTGCCTGGGAAATCCGGAAGCCGCACACATCTCAACTCCATCTTGAAGGAATTATGAACGCAACGTTGTTTGCCGTTGCTGGTTTGCCGGGGCTCCTGGTTATGGTCTGGACAGTGCTCCCGACTGGTCGAAACTGGTTCGTCCGCAGGTACAGGTGGCCGCATCGCCTGCGGGGTACATTGGCAGCTTTGGGCGGCGTCCTGCTGATGGCCTCAGTGGGCTTCGCAGCTGATCCAAAGGATCATTCCTGGCTTAGGGTTTTGGTACTGCTCGCCGGGGTAGGCATGATCGGCGCGTGCCTCGTGGCCCCCACGTTCCGCATTCGCCACGGTGTGGCCACTCAGCCTCGGAAGGTGCTCGCTATTGGTGCACACCCTGATGATCTGGAGCTGGCCTGCGGGGCTACCCTCGCAAAACTGTCGGACGCCGGCCACGAAGTCCGGACCATGGTGATGAGCGCAGGCAGCAAAGGCGGAAACAGTGCTGTACGGGTGACAGAAGCTACTGCGGGTTCGGACTTCATGGGAGCATCCGCTGTCCAGATCCACAACTTCCAGGACACCTATTTGTCCGAGCATGGACAGGAAATGGTCACCGCGATCGAGGCCTTCATTGAGGAATTCCGGCCTGATGTGGTCATAACCCATTCCCGTAACGATTACCACCAGGACCACCAGGCGGTTCATAGTGCCACCATGCGGGCGGCCCGGCGCCACTCCTCCATCCTGTGCTTTGAGAGTCCCTCGTCCACGCGCCAGTTTGATCCCACTGTCTTCGTGGACATCGCAGGATATCTGGACGTCAAAATTCGGGCTGTCGCCATGCACAGGAACCAGAAGGGGAAGCCGTACATGAGCGCCGAAAAGGTCCGCAGTCTCGCGGCTTTCCGGGGTGAACAGGTGAAGACTTCCTACGCCGAGGGTTTCGAGCCCGTTCGGTTACTCGGTTCAGCCGTAGGGGAATTCTGATGGCGCGGATTCTTGTAACCGGGGTTGGGGGACCGGCCGGGCTTTCACTCGCCCGGCAGTTAAGGGGCTTGGGCCACTGGGTTCTGGGTGTCGATATGCAGGAGGTTCCGGCGTCAGCAGCGGACATTGTGTCGTTGGTGTCCCCCGCAAGTTCTGCCGGCTACCTGTGGGAGTTGCGCGGGCTTGTGGCCAATCACGGCATCGAACTCCTGGTGCCCACCGTCAGCGATGAGCTTGTTCTCGTAGCTGAGGCACGGGAAGACTTCGCCCCGGGCGTCGAAGTCCTTATTGCTGATCCGGCTCCAGTGCGTATTGCCAATGACAAATACCTCACCATGCGTTGCCTGGATACTGCAGGCGTCGCCGTGCCTGGTTTTGGGCTGCCCGGAGATTTCGCTTCGGTTAGTGAGGCCATGGCCCGCTTTGGCGGGGCGCTGGTGGTAAAGCCGAGGGTTTCCAGGGGTGGACGCGGGGTCCAAATTCTGGAACGAACCGCTGACGGGGGACGAAACGCTGCACGGATTTGGGCTTCCCTGGATGACTCTTGGATCGTGCAACGCTTCGCGCCCGGAACAGAGTACGCGCCGGTGGTCTTCCGCGGTGAGCTTGCAACCGGGGACGACGGTCTTGTGGTGGTGCTGGAGAAAACCGAGCTCAAGGAAGGGCGCGTAGGCAACGCCGTCTCCGTCAGGAAAGTGGAGTTGTCCATGGCCGCCGACGTAGCCCACGTGGCCCGGGCAGCGACGGCAGCCCTCGGATTGACGGGCCCCATTGACGTGGATGTCCGTCGCATGCCGGACGGAAAGCCCGTGGTGCTGGAGGTCAACGCAAGGTTTGGAGCGAACAGTGCCCATGCACCGGAGCTTCTGGACCACGCACTCCGCCGCTATGTTCCGGGACGGCTTGTGTGACGTTCCCGAGCGTGGCGTTGGTGGTGGTGTACGTTGGCGGTTTGGTGATTCTCGGTTTTGGCATGGCCAAAATCGTCTATGTTCCCATGGCGTTGTATTTCGACTGGCTTTACCGCTCCATCTGTGCCCGGCATCGGTATTCCGTGTTGAGCGATAGGCCTTTGGTGTCGGTGATTGTCCCGGGCTACAACGAGGCCGTGGTGATCACCGGCTGTGTTGAGTCCATTTTGGCCAGCCGGTACTTGCGCCTGGAAGTCATTTTGGTGGATGACGGTTCCACGGATGAGACCGCCTCCATCATGGAAGGCTTGGCGCAGCAGTATGACCGGGTGCGGTTCCTTTCGCAGGCCAACGCGGGCAAGGGCGCCGCTTTGAATTGTGGGATTGCAGCAGCCCTCGGGGACATTCTGATGTTTGTGGACGCCGATGGAGTCTTTGCTCCAGACACGTTGATACACATGCTGGAGGGTTTTGACGATCCGAAAGTGGGCGCAGTGTGCGGCGATGACCGGCCGGTCAACCTCGATCGCCTGCAGACCATGATGCTTGCGATCCTGAGCCACGTGGGTACGGGATTGGTCCGTAGGGCTCTATCCCTCATGAATTGCCTGCCCATCGTTTCCGGAAACATTGGCGCCTTTCGCAGCGATTTGGTCCGGGAGCTGGGAGGGTTCCACGAGGACACGCTCGGGGAAGACCTTGAGCTGACATGGCGGGTCTACAAAGCCGGATACCGGGTTCGATTCCAGCCCAAAGCACTCGTGTACGCCGAGTCTCCCTCCACCATGGGTGGCTTGTGGCGTCAGCGGGTCCGCTGGTCGCGAGGGCTGCTCCAGACGCTGAGGTTGCACAGCGGAATGCTCGGGAGCCGCCGCTACGGAATGTTCGGGGCGTTCCTGGTTTTCAACGCCATCACCATGGTGTTGATCCCTATTCTGCAACTCGTCGTCCTGGCTCTACTACCGTTCCTGTACGTGGCAGGCATGGGACCCGTCCCAGCTGAAGTCCTCGCAATCCTCGGCTGGCTCGGGGTCTTTGTGTCATTGGCGCTGATCGTCTTCTCCGTTGGCCTGAACCGCTCATGGCGGGATCTGCGATTCCTGTGGACGCTGCCACTGTGGCCCTTTTACTCGGTGTTTGTGGGCTTGGCCCTGGCCAGCGCAATCGTGAAAGAAATCCGTGGCAGTCCGGCCCGTTGGAACAAGTTGCAGCGGACAGGCATCAAGTCTGTGACTGCCACGCATTCTGTGACTTCCACTGATGTGTCACAACGGCAGGAAGCGCACGCGTGAAGGGCGTCCCGGGTACTGCAGCGTCCCCAACGTTGGCCATTGCCGTTGTGATGTCGCTCCTTCTGACGTCCGCCTGCGCGGTGGAACCGAAGAATCGTCCCGCGGACCGCATGGTCAATCTGGGTTTCGAAGATGTGGTCAACAGCGATCCCTTGTACTTGACCGGACTCGCCGAGCGCTTGGACTCGGTTGATGCAACAGCGGTATCGCTCGCAGTAGGACGGACGGACTGGACGGCTTTCCCTTTGCAGGGCCAAACCGAAACGGAATCCAGTGAGGTTGCTCGGACCGGTCGGGACTACGTGGCCGAGTCAATTTCGGCGTTGGAGTTCGCGGAGGATGGAAGGAAACGCGATGTTGTCCTCACCATAGATGCTCTGCTGGACCGCGCGCTCACCGCGGAACCGGCACTTGCCGGGCGGGACACGTCCGGAGCAGCGTCCTCAACCTTTGCCAGTGTGTCGTCCTTGCGGCATGGAAAAGCCGGCTCCCGGTTGGCCTCCCTTGCGGCGGTGATCGCCGGTAGATACCGGCCCACGGCGGTCAATCTGACGGAGCTGATGTTCGATGACTTCACTTTCGGTGAAGAGGATCTCATCGACTTCAAAGCCACCACGGGAGCCAAGGATTGGCCGAGGAAGAACGATGGTTCGATCGATGCGTCGGACGCGAGTATCGGCGGCTGGCGCAGTGAGGCTATGGCGGACATCGTCCTGAAGGTGCGGACCGCCGTCGAACCTTATGGCGTCAAACTCGATATGGACGTGCGCGCACCGCGTGAATCACCCTCACTGGACCGGGCGGACAGCGGACATGACTACGATCTCCTGCTTAAGCAGGCGCATCGGCTTCATGTTTGGGAATATGTGGGACTGAACAGTGAGAGTTCGCCGCAAACCAAGGAATTGGCGGAAGCAATGAACCGCAGGGCAGGCTCGCGCATTTCATTGTCCGTGGGGCTCTGGGGCAATGATGGCCGGATATCAGCCGGGGAATTAGCCACCGCACTGCGGGATGCTGTCCTCGGCGGGGCGACGTCAGTGTCCGTAACACCGGCGAGTCTCATGGAAGGCCAGCACTGGGACGTCCTCAAAGAGGCCTGGGCCAGGTAATGAAGGGGTAGGCGTCGGCTTTTAGCGGGCGTACGCTGACCGCATGGGGCTGTTGGGCGGAAAGGTTGTCCTTCAAGGTCATTCCCGCCCGGACGGTGACGCCAAAATCTGAGACGCATTCTTTTGTTGAGTTCTGTGCGGGTAAGATCCCGTAGGAAACATTAGTAATCCGGCTCACAGTATCCAGCGCAGTGTACGGGCCACACCAGATCCCAAAGGTAAGTATCAATGGTTCACACTGCCCATCAAGACACCGATCTCGCTGCCGAACTGCGTGCCGACGTACGCCGGGTTTCCACACTTCTCGGCGAGTCCCTGGTACGACAACACGGTCCGGAATTGCTCCAACTCGTGGAGCAAGTTCGCTTGCTGACCAAGGAGTCCAAGGAAGCCGCACGGGGCGGCGCGGATGCCACCGGCCCGTGGAGCGCGCACGACGTCGTTGCCCAGGTTCGCGAGTTGCTCGCCTCCCTGCCGCTGGACCAGGCGACTGACCTGGTTCGTGCCTTTGCGTTTTACTTCCACCTCAGCAACGCGGCGGAGCAAGTACATCGCGTCCGTGGACTGCGCACCCGCCAGGAAAAAGACGGTTGGCTGGCGAAGGCGGTCTCAGAGATAGCCGGCCAGGCGGGACCCCAGGTTCTGCAGGATGTGATCAACGGACTCGACGTCCGCCCCATTTTCACGGCGCACCCCACCGAGGCTTCACGTCGTTCTGTGTTGGACAAGGTCCGCAAACTTTCGGACGTCCTTGCTGAGCCCACAGCTGAGGGGACCTCCGCGCGGCGCCGTCAGGACCGGCAACTCGCTGAAATCATCGACCAAATGTGGCAGACCGACGAGCTCCGCCAAGTACGCCCCACTCCTGTGGATGAGGCCCGGAATGCCATCTACTACCTGAACAGCATTCTGACGGACGCCATGCCGGAAATGCTGACGGACCTTTCGGAACTTCTGGCCGAGCATGGTGTCACACTCCCTGCCGCCGCCGCACCGCTGAAGTTCGGTTCGTGGATCGGTGGCGACCGCGACGGCAACCCGAACGTTACTGCTGCTGTCACCAAGGAAATCCTGCAGTTGCAGAACCAGAATGCTGTCCGCATCAGCATTGCCCTCATCGACGAACTCATCTCGGTACTTTCCAACTCAACGGCTCTTTTTGGGGCCGACCAAGAGCTGCTGGATTCGATCACCGCGGACCTCAAGAACCTCCCCGGACTGGACAAACGCATCCTTGAACTGAACGCGCAGGAGCCCTACAGGCTCAAGCTGACCTGCATCAAGGCCAAGCTCATTAACACCGGTCGCCGCATTTCAGCTTCGACGTATCACGAGCCGGGCCGCGACTACGCAACCACTCCTGAGTTGCTGGCGGAGTTTGGACTGCTTGAAGCCTCGTTGCGGAACCATTCCGCTGGACTGGTGGCAGACGGCGCCCTGGCCCGCGTCCGCCGGGCAATCGCTGCCTTTGGTCTGCACCTGGCAACCTTGGACATCCGTGAACACGCCGATTACCACCACGATGCCGTAGGGCAACTCGTGGACAGGCTCGGCACCGAAAAGCCTTACGGCGAATTGACGCGTGAGGAACGCTTCACCTTCCTGGGGGCCGAGCTGGCTTCCCGCCGCCCGCTCTCCGGCCACCCGATCAAGCTTGAAGGCACTGCGGACGGCACATATGACGTCTTCCGGAGTATCCGCCAGGCCCTGCACACCTATGGCCCGGACGTCGTGGAAACCTACATCATTTCCATGACCCGCGGCGCCGATGATGTCCTGGCCGCAGCAGTCCTTGCCCGCGAGGCCGGTCTGATCGACCTCTTCAGCGGCAAGCCCCATGCCAAGATCGGGTTCGCTCCGCTATTGGAAACGGTGGAGGAACTCCGGGCCTCGGCTGAGATTGTGGACCAGTTGCTGTCCGATCCGTCCTACCGGGAACTTGTCCGCCTCCGCGGAGACATCCAGGAGGTCATGCTGGGTTACTCCGATTCCAATAAGGAATCCGGCGTGATGACCAGCCAGTGGGAGATCCACAAGACCCAGCGCAAGTTGCGCGATGTGGCGGCCAAGCACGGCGTCCGCGTTCGTCTCTTCCACGGCCGCGGTGGATCCGTTGGCCGCGGTGGCGGACCCACGTACGATGCCATCATGGCTCAACCGAACGGCGTGCTGGAAGGTGAGATCAAGTTCACCGAGCAGGGTGAGGTCATCTCGGACAAGTACTCCCTGCCCGAGCTGGCCCGCGAAAACCTGGAGCTCTCCCTGGCCGCCGTGATGCAGGGCTCGGCGCTGCACCGCACTCCGCGTACATCGGATGATGAACGTGAGCGCTATGCCAACGTCATGGAAACCATCTCGGATGCAGCGTTCGCCCGCTACCGCACGCTGATTGACGATCCCCAGCTTCCGGCGTACTTCCTGGCGTCCACACCTGTGGAGCAGCTGGGTTCATTGAATATCGGTTCGCGGCCCTCCAAGCGTCCGGATTCCGGTGCCGGACTTGGTGGCCTGCGGGCCATTCCGTGGGTTTTCGGCTGGACTCAGTCACGCCAGATCGTTCCCGGCTGGTTCGGAGTGGGCTCCGGTTTGAAGGCTGCGCGGGAAGCCGGCGACACGGATCAGTTGCTGGAGATGATGGACCGCTGGCACTTCTTCCGGTCAGTCATCTCCAACGTGGAGATGACCTTGGCCAAGACGGACATGGAAATTGCCGGTCATTACGTTTCGTCCCTGGTCCCCGAGGAACTGCACCGCTTGTTCCACATGATTCGTGACGAGTACGAGCTCACCGTTGCCGAGATCGAACGGCTGACTGGTGAGATGGAGTTGCTGGATGCCCAGCCTACGCTGAAGCGTTCACTCGAAATCCGCGACCAATACCTGGATCCGATCAGCTATCTGCAAGTGGAGCTCCTTCGCCGCGTGCGCGAGGAGCAGCTGTCCGGGGGCGAGATCGACGAGCGCCTCCAGCGGGCCATGCTCATCACCGTCAACGGCGTAGCCGCCGGCCTGCGCAATACCGGCTAGCAACCCTCTCTCACATCCCTCGGGTTTCCCCGGATCCCTCTCTCACCCGGTGAGAGAGGGATCCGTCCAAGGGCGTGGGATGTGAGAGAGCGTTAGGGTAGTGGGATGCCGTCGTTCCAGACCAAGTTGAAAATCACTGGCCTCAAACCGGGCAACGCACCCGAATCGGTGATGGCCGCAGCGGTGGAAGCGCTGGAAACCCGCCACCACGTCGAATCGAACCAGCTCGACATCGTGGGCGGCGTCCCGCAGATCAGCCTCCGCTTCACGGTAGGCGACCGCGACTACTCAGGCGAGAACGACGAAGCCCGGACGTCGGCAGCCATGATGCGTGACGCCGTCGAGCGCGTAGCGGTGACCGGCAGCCTTTACGTGTTGCGCCGCAGCCGTGGCCGTTGGTCGCCGGTCTAAAACGCCGCTCCATGACGCCGGCGCTACTCGGGCTGCGGAACGTCGTCGGGCTTGTCGGCGTCGTAAGGTTCGTCCACGGGTGACCGGCTTCCGCGGCGGCGCGTGACGATCAGCCCCACCACCACGCCGATGACCAAGCCGAGCCCCACACCGATCAGGGAACTGGCCCAAAAGGGAAGCTTGGTGGTTGAGCCCGTGAAATAGCCCAGGCCCACTTGCCATACGGCCCACAGCACAGCGCCCAGGCCGGCACACAGGCTGAACCCGCGTGCCGAAACGTTGGCGATGCCTGCCGCGGATGAGGTGGCGAGCCTGCCTCCCGGAATGAAGCGGGCGCCGATGATGGCGCCGTACGTTGAGGAGCGGCCGGCTTTGGCAATGGCCTCGTGGATTCCGCGATGGATGCGGCGGCCCCAGGACCACCGGTCCAAAACGTGGCTAATACGGCGTTTGAACAGCATAAACACGGCCATGTCGCCCAGCCAGGATGCGAACGCAGCCAAGAACAGGACGAGCCAGAAATTTGCATGGCCGTCGGCTGCAAGTGCCCCGCCGGTGATCACCACCATCTCGGAGGGAATGGGCGGGAAGATGGCATCACCCAGCACGATAGGGACGATCCACAGGTAAATCGCGGATCCCCACGTTTCGGGGGTGATGAAGTCCATGGGCACAAGGTACCGCACTTGCCGCGCCCGCCGCTCCGGCGCGAGACTGACCGCATGCGAATCGACATTCTGCACGGCGACATCACCACGCGTTCCGTGGACGCGATTGTCAACGCCGCCAACTCGTCCTTGCTCGGTGGAGGGGGAGTGGACGGTGCCATCCACAGGGCGGCTGGATCGGAACTGCTTGAGGCCTGCCGCGAGTTGCGTCGGACGGAACTGCCGGAGGGACTTCCGGTGGGCGCCGCCGTCGCAACCCCTGCCTTCCGGCTCCCCGCGCACTGGGTGATCCACACCGTGGGTCCCAACCGGCATGCGGGTCAAACCGATCCGGCGCTGCTTGCCTCGTGCTTCCGGGAAAGCCTGAAGGTGGCGGCCGGGCTTGGTGCCCGATCCCTCGCCTTCCCTGCGATCAGCGCCGGAATTTACGGTTGGGACTCCCGTCAGGTGGCGGAAGTAGCGTTCGACGCCGTGGGGTCGTTTTCGTCGTCGTCCTCCGTGAGTGCCGCTTCAGAACGCGGGCTTGAGTTGGTGGAGTTCGTGCTGTTTTCGGAAGAGACGACCACGGTCTTCCGGGCTGCGTTGGATTCCTCACCGGGGGCCTGAGGTGTTGCGGCGCGCAGGCGTCACGCCGGTTCCGGGCTGGCACCCCGTGGCGCCTCAGCCGCCCGCTTGTGCCCAAGGAACCTACCTGCTTTGAAGTACCAGTACGGCCACGCTGCCCACGACGACGCCCCGGCAATGAAACCCACTCCCATCACCGCGTAACGGAGCCACTCGGGCCCGGGAAGGAGGAAACCGAGGCCGGCAACGGGAAGCCCGATCAAAAGTGCTCCGCCGATGAACCGGCCAAGCTTCGCGAGCACTTTCGGGTAGTCCTCAACGTGGAGAAGCTTGTTGTTGGCCATGAGGAACCAGACCCCTTGGATCACGATGGCCGCCACGGAAACTGCAGTTGATGGCTCAAAGTCCAGGACCTTGAGTACAAGCAATGCCGAGCTCGTGGCCCCGGCCGCGCAAGCTGCCACTGTTACCCATTTCAGCGGCTCAGTCCACGGTGCTTTGGGGAGCCGTTTGTGGACCTGCATGATCACGGGGATGACCAGCACGTTGAACACGGCTCCGGTGGCGTCGTTGATTGCACCAAAGACGAAGGGGCCGCCCCTGGGGACTTCCACGGCGTACATGGCCCCGAGTGTCAGGACGCCCGCCACGCCCACGGCGGCTGCAGAGTAGGCGAGGACCGAAACGGCCCTGTCGCCCGTTATTTCAGTGAATTGTTCCATCGGAACTCCCGCGTTCTGCCCAGCAAACCCATGGTAGTCCTGCGGAGTAGCGGAAGGAACGGGCTCCTGCCCTACGTCAGGCGTGGGCTTCGCTGAGCTCCAACTGGCTGCGATATTCCACCGGCTGCTTGCTGATGGGGTCCACGAACGTGATGCCGCGGGCCAGTAACTGCAGGGGTTTCGTGTAGTCGTCCGGAGCCTTGTCCAACAGGTCCGGGTAGAAGGCGTCGTTGACGATTCCCAGCCCGAGGGAGGCCATGTGCACCCGGAGTTGGTGCGTCTTTCCGGTGTGCGGCTCCAAACGGTACAGTGCGCGTTGGTGAGTGCCGGCGTCGAACGTTTTTGTTTGTTCAATGCGCGTTTCCGCGTTCGGTTCGCCGTCGATGACTTCGGCCAGCAAGTAGCTGCGCGACTTGGTCATGCGGTTGCGGACCACTGCGGGGAACTCGACGGCGGGAAAGCCTGCGGCGGGCGTCGCGGCGGACACGCACTCGTATTCCTTCTGGACCTGGCGCTTCTCGAAAAGCACCTGATACTTGCCGCGCGTCTCCGGGTTGGTGGAGAGCAGCAACAGGCCAGCGGTCATGCGGTCCAGGCGGTGCATGGGGATGAGGTCAGGGAGGTTGAGCAGGTTTCGCAACCGGACCAGGGCGGATTCCTGGATGTAGGTGCCGCCGGGCGTGGTGGGGAGGAAATGCGGTTTATCGACCACCAGGATGTGCTCGTCCTGATGGAGGATGGTGATTTCGACGGGAAGCCGCGTCTCCGGGGGGAGGGTGCGGTAGTACCAGATGAAGGTGTGGTCCTCGAGTTTGGTGCTGCGGTCCAGCGGTACACCGCCTTCGCCCACGATCTCGCCGGCGTCGAATCGGTCCTCGATGCCCTGGGGGTCGATGTGTCCCCAGCGGTGCATCATGTAGTCCATCGCTGTGGTCCACGGTCCCTCGTCCGGCAGGCGCAGGCGGGTCGCGTTCACGCCGTCGCGCACGGGGAGGGGGGATTGCATCACCGAACAATTCTACCGGGGCTGCGGTGCGGGGCCCGCTCTGCACCCCAAATCGCGCTCAGAGCATGCAGAGTAGGCCTCGCAACGGGAGAGTTGATCCGACGATTAAAAAGTTCTTGACAAGAAAAGTTGTCGGTGACAATACTTGAAGCATGTTGGACATCGAAGTCATCGAGGACCCGGCCGCGGCGGAAGCTTCGCTGGACCCGATCCGCACCCGCATCCTCCAGGAACTCTCCGAACCGGCATCCGCCACACAACTGGCGGCGAAGGTTGGACTGCCCCGCCAGAAGGTCAACTATCACCTCAAGTCCTTGGAGCGCCACGGCCTGGTGGAGTTGGTGGAGGAACGCCGCAAGGGCAACGTCACCGAGCGAGTACTTCGCGCGACGGCGGCCTCGTACCTCATCTCACCGGTGGCACTGGCCTCCGTGGCCCCGGATCCCCGGCGCTTCTCGGACCGATTCTCCGCTTTCTGGCTCCTATCGCTCGCCTCCCGCACAGTGCAGGAGATGGGCAAGCTCATCGCCGGCGCTGCCGTGGCCAACAAGAAGCTGGCCAGCTTCGCGATCGACGGCGAGATCACCTTCCGCTCTGCCGCGGAACGCGCGGCGTTCGCGGAAGAGCTCGGCGTAGCGGTGACGAAGCTCGTGGACAAGTACCACGACGGCGGTGCTACCGCGGTGGCGGGCGGCGCACGCAAGCACCGGCTCGTCGTCGTGCTTCACCCTGCCCTTAAGACCCCTCCAATTAAGATCCCTCCAATCGAACATGCCTCCTCGGAGAAATCAGCAGAAAAGGACCACAGCAATGACTGACAACCGTAAATTCGAAATCGTGGCGGACACCGAACTGCCCGGCACCCCGGAGCGTGTGTGGCAGGCGGTCACCAAGGACACGCCGGCTTGGATGTTCCCCACGGATCAGTGGCCGGACGTCAAGACCACTGAGGAGTACCCCAGCCACCTGGTGTCCCGGATGGATGGTCCGGACGGATGGTTCAACCAGCTGGAGCACGTCCTTGAGCCCCTTGAAGGTGGCCGTGCCAAGCTGCACTACGTCCACAGCGGGATCTTCGCCGACAACTGGGATGAGCAGTACGACGGTGCCAGCAAGCACACAGAGTTCTACCTCCACACCCTTGGCCAATACCTGCAGCACTTCGACGGCAAGCCGGTGGTGTTCACGGATATTCAGGCGCCCCCTTCATCACAGACGCCTGACGGTTTCGTGCAGCTGAAGCAAGCGTTGGGTGTGGACGGGCTGCCCGCCGGTACTTCCGTGGACGTGGATATCGACGGCGTCGGACGGCTTAGCGCCGAGGTGGACTTCTCCAACGAGAACTTCCTGGGCCTCCGAACCGCGGACACCATGTACCGGTTCTTCGGCCGCAACGTGTTCGGTGCTCCGGTTGGCATGACGGTGCACGAGTTCAGTGGCTCGGGCGATTCGGAACTCACGGCCAAGGCTTGGGGCGCGTTCTTGGAGAAGGTGTACGCGTAGGAGGTTCTCCGCCAGTTTCCCCTTTAAGGGGCCCAAGCCCGTGTCACGGATTCCAAGGCGGCTTCGTAGATCCCCGGCCAGTCCGTCGCGGGGTCGTTCATCTGCGCCAGCTCCAAGCTGACGAGCCCGTGGACCTGCCCCCAAATGGCCATGGCTATCACCGTGGGGTCTTCTTTGCGCAGAGCGTCGGCTGACTGGGCGGCGACTACCGCCTCCACCAAGGGGAGCATCGAGTCGGAGGCGACCTCCGGCGTCGGACTGCAATCAACAAAGGCGGCCAGGGCGCCGCCGAACATGAGGCGGTAAAGGGCTGGATGCTCAAGTGCCCAGACGCGGTACGCCCGGCCGAGCCCGGGAAGCCCGTCTGCGGAGGCGTCCCGTTGGGACTCGCCAAAGGATCGGAAACCGTCGTCGACGGCGGCCGTTAACAGTTGCGATTTCCCGCCGAACAGCGAGTAGATCGCAGTGGTGGACGTTCCCGCCGCTGCTGCTACGTCGCGAAGGGTGACGCGGGCGGGCCCATCGCGGTCCACGAGCTCAGCGGTCACCTCCAAGAGTCTCTGCTGGACGTGCTGGTCATGAATTATGGGTCTTGCCATGCCTTCAAGTGTTTCATAACATTGTTTCATAACAACGTTACGGAACCCGGATTCGGAACCGAGCTGTTCTTCAACCGAAGGAATCACATGGCACAGGAGATTTTTCCCGGCCGCTTCACCGCGGATATCGGGCGCGATACTGTGACCGTCTTCCTCATCGGAATGCGGGCCAACAGATGGTGGAAAATGGGCCGCGTCGCGAAGGTAGCCTCGGCCATGCCCACCATGATGCAGCACCTAGCTACTCATCCTGAGGCCGGGCTCCTGGGCAGCGAACAGTGGTTCGGGCGTACCACCATTCTGCTCAGCTACTGGGAGAGTCCGGAGCATCTGCGTCGATTTGCCGCGGACAGGGATTCGCCGCACCTGGGCCCGTGGCGGAAATTCATGAAGGAGGTTGCGGGGAGCGGCGACATCGGCGTGTGGCACGAGACGTACCAGGTGCCGGCGTCGGGCATTGAAGTGGTGTACAACGGCATGCCGCTGTTTGGTTTGGCCAAGGCGACGCAGCACGTACCTGTGGGACCCGGCAGCAACACGGCGAAGCAGCGGATGGGCTCGGTGGGGCGAGTGGCTCCCAGTCAGTTGGGTGGCTAGGCAACCGCGACCGCGGGTGGCCGTGCGGACTTGAGCGTCCGGCGGAGGTGGGGTGAGGCGTCCAACTTGTTCTGCGCGGCGCGGAGCGCACCGACGGCGAACTCCAACTGTGCAGCCGGCAAGGTGTAGGGAACGCGTAGGTAATGCTCGAAAGCGCCACCCGCCCCAAACCTAGGTCCGGCCGCCAAGCGTACGCCGAAGTCGGGGGCGAGCACGGTCAGGGCAGTGCTGCACGGCGTGGGAAGGCGACACCACACTGTGAGTCCGCCGCGGGGTCGCTCCACGTCCCACTCCGGCAGGTGCTCCGAAAGCAACCCCAGCAGCGTTTCCCGGTTGTTCCGAAGCTCCTCAAGCCGGGCATCAAGCGGCTCTGCGAAGGACCGCACCAGGCGTGCCGCCGCCAGTTGCTCCACCACGGGCCCACCCAGATCCATGACGGTCCGGGTAGAGACAAAGCGGGCAATCAGGGCCTCGTCTGCCCGGATCCACCCGGTCCTCAGCCCGGCCCAGTGCGACTTGCTGAGCGAGCCGATGGAAACAACCGCCGGACTGTAAGCCGACATCGGCGCGGTGCGGACGCCGTCGAGGTTCAGCCCCCGCAGCGTTTCATCCACCACCAGGATGGTCCCGGAAGCAGTGGCTGCCCGTGTGAGTCGTCGGCGTTGAAGATCGGACATGATGCGCCCGGTGGGGTTGTGGAAGTCCGGCACCAAGTAGGCCATGGCAGGACGTTGATGATTCATGGTCGCCACCATGGCATCTATGTCCCACGCCGGTGACGTACTCGACTGTATTAGAGGTAGTGCTACGGGCAGCGGCTTGCACCCTGCAGCACGGATGGCGTCCAAGGCATTGGGGTAGCTGGGGTGTTCCACCATCACCCGGTCCTGCTTTCCAGCCAGCGTGCGCAGCACGATGTTGAGTGCATGCTGCGCACCCGAGGTGACCAGGATTTGGCCGGGCGTCGTTGGCACCCCTTCCGCCGTGTATTTGTCTGCGATGGCTTCCCGGAGGGCCGGCACTCCCACGGCCTCGTACCCGAATCCGGGCAGGAGGGCAGGTAACTCGGTCAGGGCGTCGGCGAAGGCCCGATGCACTACCTCGCCGGCGGCCGGCAGCGACGCATACGCCAGGTCCAAGAGACCCTCAGGAACGGCAAGTCCGGGCGCACTCACTGGCGCGGTTCGGTGGGGGATGCACGTCCGCCCGCGGCTGCCCTGGCCCGCCGTCAGGAATCCCTGTTCGCGCAGGCTCGCATACGCGGCAGTGACCGTGGTGCGGCTGAGGCCGAGTGTCTGGGCGAGCGCCCGCTCGCTGGGCAGTGCGACGTCCAGCGGTATGCGCCCGTCCATCACCAGCAAACGCACGACGTCGGCCAGCTCGCGGTAGGCGGGCAGGGCGCCGGAGTTCCAGGAGCCGAGGAGGCGGACGAGTGCGGTGGGATTCAGGGAGCCGGACATAAGACCAGTATTACAAACTGGCTATGGAATACAAGGCCAGTTTTCAGCGACCATGGATTCATGATGACCCGAAGAATCACACAACTCCTGATCGGCCTCGCAATGTACGGCATCTCCTTGGCCATGTTCATCCGGGCCGGCCTCGGCTTGGACCCTTGGGACGTTTTCCACCAAGGTGTGTCCGAAAAGACCGGATTCAGCATTGGCGTTGTGGTCATCGCGGTCAGCTTCCTGGTTCTCCTCCTCTGGATCCCGCTCCGGCAGATGCCAGGGATCGGAACCATCGCCAACGCGGTCCTCGTGGGGCTCTTCGCCGATCTGGGGCTATGGCTCATCCCGGAGTTCTCACACCTTGGCGGACAGATCGCCATGCTCGCCGGCGCTGTGATCCTCAACGGCATCGCCTCCGCTTGCTACATCGGTGCCCGCCTTGGGCCCGGCGCCCGTGATGGCCTGATGACCGGACTGGTCCGCCGCACCGGTTGGTCCGTGCGGCTGGTCCGCACGGGCATCGAAGTAGTTGTCCTTGCTGTGGGTTTCCTGCTGGGCGGATCCGTGGGCGTGGGCACCGTGGTGTACGCCCTGGCCATCGGCCCGATTGTGCAAGTGCTGCTGCCGAAGTTCATGGTTCCGGAGCGGGCAAAGGCAACGGCCCCCACGGAAGCCGTGGAGGCCGCGCCTGCAGCGTAGGGCTTAGCGCGCAAGCACTAACGGCACGCCTCCAGGTCCTCGCCGTACCGCAACCAGTCCGGCAGGTCCTGGGCCAGCGCATCGCGGATAGCGGGCGATCCAGCGCTACGCCAGTCGACGTCGTCGTTAATCTCGATCTCGTATTTCTTCCACTCGAACCAGTTGATCATCTTCAGCTGCGGGTACTTCTGGTGGGTTTCGGCGGAGAAGACTTGCCTCCACCAGGCCTGCTTGACGTCCAGCTCGGAGGCCCCGCCCCGCGCGGGCGTGTAGATGGCCGCGGTCTCCGGAATGCCCACCGGCTTGCCGTGGTCCACCCCGTACACCTGGTAAAAATCGGGGACGGAACTGTCATCACCCGCGGTGCCGCTGTAGCTGCCGGTGAGCATGGCCAGGAATTTGCCCGGTTCCGAAACGTCGTTGTTGCCCCATGGCCGCTGGTTGCCCCAGTGATACAAGGAAACCCCCACCCAGTCCACGGCGTCGTCCCCCGGATAGTAGGGCGCGTAGGTGTCGTCGGCCATGGTGAGGGTGCCGTCGTGATCGGTATCCAGGGCAGCGAAGTCCGGGGTGCCTGGCCGCGCCGCGAACTGGCCACCCGTGAACGGATAGCCGCCGCCATAGTTTGGCGCCCACATCATGGACGTCCCCGGAGCCTGCGAGTGCACCGCCGCCGCCACCTTGCGGAAAACCTCCACGTAGCGGATCGGCTGCTGTCCCCACGAGTACCAGGAGCCGTTCATCTCATGCGCAAAACGCACGACGACGGTGGTCCCCTGATCGTTGATGGCCCGTAAGTCGGTGGCCAGTTTGGCGATCACTTCGTCGCTCATGGTCTCTAAACCGCCGTGGGGCTCGAGGGTCAGGAGCAGCGCGCCGCCCGTTTCCCGGACTTGCGTGACGGCGTTGGTGGTGTGCGACCACGTTTCGTCGTCGTAGGGGATATCCGAGAACTGCACCACTACCGCGGGATCGTGGCCGAGGTTTGCTCGGTGTTCGGCCAAGGTCTCCGAGTCCCAATCCAGGTTGACGCCCAAGAGCACGCCATCCCGGGGGATCAGGGTGGAGGCATCACCGGCCCGGCAAAGGGACAGGGCCTGGACCACGGGCACCACCTCCTTGGAAGCAAAACCCAAACACGTGGCAGCCAAGGCCGTCACCACCAAGGGGATGAGCAGGCTGGCCCGCCGTCGTTTTCGGTTCGGATGCCCGATGAAAGCTGGTGGAGTCTGCGCCATGGTCAGCCCCATCCGAGGGAGCGGCGTCGGCGCCCGAAGAGGGTGCGCCAACTGAACCGCGGCGCAAGCCCGCGCGGCCGTACGAGTGCTGCGCCGCCGTCGATCGCTTCCTGGCGGTTTGCGTAGATCCGGGCCACGTGACCCAGATGGGCCTGGAGACGGGTTTCCGCCAGGGCGCTGGAGTCCCCGAAGAGGCGCAGATCGCCGCCTCGTGAGCGCAGCAGGTGCAGCACCTCAAGCAGCCCTACGACGCCGGACGCTCCCACGGAAGTCACCGCCGCGATATCGAGCAGGACCAGAACGGGACCGTCTGTGGCGGCCTTGGCGGACGTTTGGCGAATAGCGAGAACGGACGCAGCGTCCAAGGTGCCGGTAATGGTCAGGTCCACCGATTTCAAGGTGGTTGAGATGGTGTTCGGGGCATGGGAAAGAGTGGACATGGGGGGTCGCTCCTTGCTGGGGGATGGAACGGCGTCTGTTGACGGTTGCTGTCAGTGCAGGGGTTTGCTAGGCGAACCTTTCGGCGAAGCCAGGACGCTGGTGAGCTCCTTAGGTGTGGGCATCGGTTCCACGAGGTCCTCTCCCGGCCCCCGGTACCTTGCGGCACCAATCACCACGCGGAGCAGGGCCAGGTCCAAGGCGACCCAGGCCAGCGTGATCAGGGTTGGATAGAGCGGCGCTTCCCCGGATGACACCCGGGCAACGCCGATGAGCGAGGACACAACGAGCAACCCCATCGCCGCCACTTGGAGCCTGACGTGCTGGAATCCGCGTCCTGTGGCCTGCTTACTCTTGGCTGTCACGGAGAAGGTGAGGTGCCTGCCCAGGAAGACCGCGGCCGCACCTGAACACGTGGCCGCGATCCAGGTGGGAAACAGCGCGAAGGACCACTGCTGGCCGCGCCACAGCCCCTTCGACCCGTTACCTGCAACTTGGAAGAGCAGCTGGCACGAAATGAAGAAGGGAAGAAAAAGGCAGAAGAACACCACAGGACTGGCAGTCAGCGGGTAGGTACCGGCCACCAGGAAAACCACCGGCGCTGCGATGTAGCTCAGCGCGGCGAAGCCATTCAAGTAGCTCGTCATGGTGCCCAGGTACATGAGGCGCTGGGCCAACGTGAGACCCCGAAGGAACAGAGGATTGTCGTTGAAAAACACCTGCATGGTGCCCGCCGCCCAGCGATGCCGCTGCGAGAGCATGGTGGACACGTCCTCCGGGGCAAGCCCATGGACCAGGACCTCGTGGTGGTAGATGCTGCCCCATCCCATCGCGTGGAGGTGCATGGCCGTTGCCATGTCCTCGGTGATGGTGGTGGTATCCATGGGATGGATCGCCAAAGCCTGGTCCGTATGTGCAACATCCACGGATTCCAGGACGGCGTCCAGTTCCGGCACAACGTCATCCATCGCATCCGGGACTGCCAAAGCGGCGGCATGGAAGGCCACACGGAGCTCGAAAGTGATCTCGGCCAGGACCTCGCCCCTACGCACTTGGTGCTCAGCACGCGCCACCGCCTCCAAAGCACTTTCCACCACGGGCATGGCGGCGGGATGGCGCCTGCCCAATTCGCTGTGAAGGTCCTGCAGCCGCGACCGACCCCTGCGCAAAGCACGCCACGTCTGCTCCGTGGCTGTCCGCGTGTAGCGGGTCAAACCAAGAGCCATGAGGGCTTCCCTGCGAAGCACAGCGTTCGAACCGCAGAAGAACGCTGCGTCCCACCCGTCCTTGCCCTGCTGGATCGGGCCATAGAAAAGTTCCGCTTGGCTTCCCAACGGGTCCCGGTCCGGAACATTCCAAAAGTGTTGCGGCGTCTGGACGAAAGCCACTTCCTCGGCATCGAAATAGCCCAGAACGCGGTCCAGGAAACGCGGTTCAGGAACCTGGTCCGCGTCAAAAATGGCCACGAACTCGCCGGTGGTCATGGACAGGGCGTTGTTGACGTTTCCTGCTTTCGCGAACCGTTGCCGGCCATCCCACTCAGGACCGCGGGTGATGTATCCGACGCCGATCTGCCGGGCTGCGCTCGCAAACTCGGCGCGGTCGCCGTCGTCGAGTATCCACGTTTCGTGGGGGTACTCCATGTCCCTGGCCGCTATGGCCGTTTTGAGTACCAGGTCCAGCGGCTCGTTGTAGGTGGCGATGAATACGTCCACCGACCTGCCCGGCAGGGCAGGCGGGGGAGGCGGACGTCGTCGTGCGTTCCACATGGTGACCGCATACAGCGCCGACTCGCCCAGGCTGTAGGTCTCCGCGGCCACCAGGGGCAGCGAAATCCACCAGGCGTCCCAGGCGACGGTGCTCGACCAGCGCCAACTGATGTAGATCAATCCGAAGGAAACCACCAGAACTGCAAGGATCCTTACCAGTATTTGTCTGTAAATGCCCATCTTTAGCCTCCGGTAACTGCTGGGGAAAAGGCCAAGGCGCGTCAGCATGTCCAACGCCCCTCAGGGCGAAGTTTGGGAGGACACGGCTGACGCGCCTGGAGCTGCATCGTCGATGCTCAAGGGAAGGAATTCGGCTGCGAACGGAATGTCCTTTTGCCAACAAACTTGAAGGAATTCTTTTCAAGCTAATTGGTTCCTGATTCCACCATCTCCCGCCGATATTTCGTCCTCGTTACGGAATTGAAAAGTAAAACCGCGTTGATTATTTCCTGGCTGTGACGTTTTGCGTGTCGCGTCGAAAAAGCTTGCGCGTCACCGGGATGGCCCTACAGAGTGGCACCATGAAGCGAAGACTCATGCCCCTGACGATGCTCGTCGCAGGCCTGACCATCGCAGCTACCCTCATAGCCCCGGAGCCTTCTGCACTTGCAGCCGCTGGCATGCCCGCCCCCGGAAAACTGGTCTGGAGCGATGAATTCAACGGCCCCGCCGGCACGGCGCCTGACCCCTGGAAATGGACTCACGACACGGGAGGATCCGGATGGGGCAACGGCGAACTGCAGTACTACACCAGCAGCACCAGCAATGCCGCAGCTGATGGCCAGGGAAACATGGCCATCACCGCCCGAAAGGAAAACCCTGCTGGATATCAGTGCCACTACGGGCCGTGCCAGTACACATCCGCCCGGCTGATAAGTGCTGGAAAGTTCAGCCGGACACAAGGCCGGTTCGAAGCCCGGCTCAAAGTGCCCAAGGGGCAAGGCATGTGGCCCGCCTTCTGGATGCTCGGAGACAACGTTTTCGCCCAGGGCTGGCCCGCCAGCGGTGAGCTGGACGTCATGGAAAACGTTGGCAAGGAACCCGGAACGGTGTGGGGAAGCATCCACGGACCCGGCTATTCGGGGGCAAACGCCTCCAACGCCAGTTACACACTGCCCGGCGGTAAGGCCTTGGGGGATGCTTTCCACACATTCACCGTGGACTGGGGACCCGATTCCATCACCTGGTACATCGACGGAATTTCCTACTCACAAAAGACCAAAGCCACAACGTCCGGACCGTGGGTCTTCGACCACGATTTCTTCCTCCTGTTGAACCTTGCCGTGGGCGGCTACTGGCCGGGAGCGCCGAACTCGGGCACCCAATTCCCGCAGTCGTTGCTGGTTGACTACGTCCGCGTGTACGAGCTTGCCTCAGGGCCGGCGAGGCCCGTTTCGCCAGCCAGCACGCGCATCCAAGGCTATGCCGGAAAGTGCATTGATGTGGCCGGTCGGCAGGCTGCTGACGGGGCCCCACTGCACCTGTGGGATTGCGACACAGCGGCATCAGAGCAGTGGACCTTCGCTGCCAACGGCACCATCCGCTCGCTGGGCAAGTGCATGGACGTGGCGTGGGGTTCAACGGCCAACGGTGCACCAGTCCAGCTCACCAGCTGCAATGGCAACCCGGCGCAGCAATTCGTCCTGAACAATGCCGGGGATCTGGTGAACCCGCAGGCCAACAAATGCGTGGACGTAGTTGACTGGAATTCATCCAACGGTGCGAGGCTGCAGTTGTGGGATTGCGCCGGTACCACCAACCAAAAGTGGTGGCGGATGGCGTAATAAAAACGTCCGACGGCGGCGCGCAGCTTTGCGGGGTCCGGCGGCTATTGCTGGGGCGGCTGGGGAGCTTCCTGGAGTAGCGGGCCGGGCTGGCAAGTGCGCGCAGCCGTCGCGGCGGTTGTTGGCCGGACCTGGCCGGCTTTCATGTGGCTGGGTCCGGCCGGTGGTTGGCGTTCTTGATTAAGGCGCCGGCTGGCAGCGTGGGCAGAAGTAGATGTCCCGCTCCTCGGTGCCGTCCGGTCCTGCAAGCAAGCCGCGGCGTACAGTGGTGCCGCAGCGCCTGCAGGGCTGGCGTTCCCGGCCATATACCCAATACCCGGGCCGCATGGCGCGCGGTCCCAGGGTGGTCCTCCGCCCGGGGCCCAGGTTTTCGCCGAGTAGCCGTTTGGCGTCGTTGACTGTCTTGGCGAGGTCGGGGACTTCGCCTACCGGCAGGGCAGGGTGAATCCCGGACAGGAAGCATGCCTCGCATCGGTAGATATTGCCGATGCCCGCAAGCTTCCGCTGGTCCAGCAACGCGAATCCCACGGTGACGTCCGGTTCAGCGCGAAGCCTGCGCAACGCTTCTTCCTCGTCCCAGTCGGGCCCGAGCAAGTCCGGCCCGAGGTGCCCTACTATCTTGTCTTCCTCGGCTGTGGGCACCACTTCCAGGATGCCCAACGAGAATCCGACCGCGTCTGCGGAGTCCGTACGGAGCACACACCGTGCGGTGTGGCCGGGTTTGGTCCAGCGACCACCCGGCGGGTAGATCATCCAGTTCCCTTCCATTTTGAGGTGGGAGTGGATGGTCAGGGCCCGGGGCTTCCTGCTGGCGCCTGGTTCTTCATCAACGGGGCCGGCCAGGCGCATGAGCAGGTGTTTGCCCTTGGGAACAACTTCGGTCATGGTCCAGCCAGACAGGTTCAGGGTGGCGAACCGGGGCACCCGAAAGTCGGAGGACGTGATGACCTTCCCAGCCAATGCCTCGTTCAGTCGCGTCGCAGCCCGCCATATGGAATCGCCTTCAGGCACGGATTCGTAGTCCCTTCGGAGTGGAGTACGCCCCCGCTGCCGCGAGGGCAACGGCGATCGGAGTGCCCAGGAGATCGTGGCCGTTGACTTTCTCCATGAAGAGCTTGTCCACGGCACCGCGGCGCACCACGTCCACCAACGCCTGGGCCGCAACTGTCAGCACGGCGTCGTCCTGGCTGAAGGTGAGCAGCGTCTTGCCGCCGCGTTCCACGTAGAGGACCAACGCGCCGTCGACCATCACCACCAGCGCTCCGGCCTTGCGCCCCGGACGGTGACCGGAACCGGCGTCGACAGACAGCGCGGGCCAAGGAAGAGCAGCGCCGTAGGGGTTGGCGGGGTCGGTCGCGGCGAGTGCAAGGGCGGCTGGTTCGGCCTTGGAAATGCGGGCATCCTCCGTGAAGGACCTGAGCCGGTCCACCGTGGCGGGGACGGCGAACTGGGCTGCCCCCAAATGCTCGATGAAGTAACCGCGGCGGCAACGCCCGGCTTCTTCCAAGCGGGCCAGCACTTTGTACATGAGCCCGAAACCGCCGATGATGTTCTCTGCCATGACCGAACCGCGAGTTACCACGCCGTAGCGGTCCAACAGGAGCTCAGCCGTGCCGCGTGCGTGGATGGTCGGGTCCAGTTCCGGGGCGGGAAGAGCGGACCATCGACCCACTGCCGACGGCGGTGCAGGCGCAATTCCGCCTGATACCGAGCCGTAGCGACCCCCCGCTAGTCCGGGGGAGCCGAGCAGGCCCGTCCCATGGGAACGGCCGAGCCTGCTCATGCGCGGGGCCCGGGCCCTGGGCGCCTTGGCTACTTGCCGGTGCGCGGTTTTCCCTCCGGCGATCATGGCTCTCACGGGTGCAAAGGTATCGCCCGTTACGCGGCCGGCCCAGACGAGGTCCCAGAGCGCGGAGACCACGGCGTCGTCGCTCAAGACTGCATCCATGCCGCCGGCAACGTCCGTGAGTTGCCGGAAGAAGTAGCCACCGCCCGCACTGAAATGTTCCAGGAGACGCTGTTGGGCATCGCCGGGTTCGAACTCGGGGTCGGGGTTGAGCGTCAGCTCAGCGGAATCGGCTACGTGCAGGCTGATCCAGCCATCGTTTCCGGGCAGCGAGCCTGCGCCGGACCAGAGGAGCTCGCCGGCCGCCATGAGTTCGTCCAGCATGGCCGGCTTGTAGTCCGCCACCCTGCTCGCCAGTACCAAGGGTTCCCACGCGGATGCCGGGATGGGTACTCCGGATAGTTGGTCCACGGCTGTGATGATGCCGTCCAACCCCCGCAATGCCTGGCTTCGAGACTTGCCCGGCGCGGTCACGTTCTGCCAGGCAGGCAGGAACCGGCCGTAGGCGGCGGTGTCCACTGGCTCCACTTCGGCCCGCAGCGCAGCGAGCGAGCGACGCCGCAGTTTCCGGAGGACTTCGGCATCGCACCACTCGCTGGACGGTGGGGCGTCAATGGTCATGAGCTCTGCGTCGGGTGCGTCCGCAGGCTGCTCCGCGACGGCGTGCGGACGGAATTCGCCTTCCACCACGCGACCGTCGCCAGCCAACCGCTTCAAGGCGGTGTTGACTACCGCGACGCCAAGCCCCAGCCGCGCCGCAGCTTCAGCAGCAGTGAAGGGGCCATGGGTGCGCGCGTACCGGGAAACGAGGTCGCCCAGGGGATCGTGGACTGGCTCAATGAAAGCAAGCGGTACGCCCATGGGCAACGGAACACCGATTGCGTCACGCAGCCGCGCCGCGTCCTCAACTGCGGCAAAGCGCTCGACGCCGCCGATGGTTACCTTGAGTGCGCGGTTGGCTTTCTGCAATGCCGCAAGGTGGGATCCGGCGTCGACGACGCTGCCATGTGGCGCAGCCGCCGGGGCTTCGTCGAAGTGGTCCGCGCCTTCAACCTCGGCCTGTTCCACGCCTTGGAGCCGCTGGGCCACTTCTTCAACGCTCAGGGGGCCCAGCAGCCGCAGCAGATCCGCGACGCCTTCCATTCCTCGAACGCGTCGGTCCGGGGCGAGGCGCTGCAGCTCCAACTCAGTTGAGTCGATAACCGCGGCATCCAGGAGCTCGCGCAGTTCCACGCGGCCCAGGAGCTCATTGAGGAGCGTGGAGTCCAAGGCGAGGGCAGCGGCCCGGCGTTCGGCCAAGGGGGAGTCGCCCTCGTAGAGGAACTGGGCCACGTACCCGAACAACAGGGACTTCGCGAAAGGGGAGGGTTGCTGAGTGGTGGTCTCCACGATCCTGAGCTCCCTGCGCTCCACAGAAGCGGCAATGTCTTTCAGGGCGGGCAGATCATAAACATCCTGCAAGCATTCCCGCACTGTTTCGAGCACGATGGGGAACGAAGGATACTTCCGGGCGACATCCAGCAACTGGGCAGAGCGCTGGCGTTGCTGCCATAGCGGCTGACGCTTGGCCGGATTCTGTCGTGGAAGAAGCAATGCACGGGCGGCACATTCGCGGAACCGGGAAGCGAACAGTGCGCTGCCGCCTACTTCTGCGGTGACGATTTGCTCGAGTTCCTCGGGGTCGAAGAGAAAGAGCTCAGCGCCGGGCGGCTCATCTTCCATCATGGGCACGCGCAGCACGATGCCGTCGTCTGCTGCCATGGCGGATCCATCGAGGCCGTAGCGCTGTTGAAGGCGTTGGCCTACTGCAAGAGCCCACGGGGCGTGAACGGGCATGCCGAAAGGACTGTGGAGGACTACCCGCCAATCGCCGAGTTCGTCGTGGAAGCGCTCCACCACCAAGGTTCGGTCGCTCGGGACAATCTCCGTGGCTTCCTTTTGCTCCCTGAGGTACTGGATCAGGTTGCTTGCGGCGAAGGCATCCAATCCGCTGGCCTGGCAACGTTCCATGGCCGGGGCTTCGTCTGCGGCCGAGAGTTCCCGGATGAAGGCACCCAGCGCGCGGCCCAGGTCTACGGGCCTTCCAAGGGAATCGCCCTTCCAGAAGGGAAGCTTGCCGGGTTGGCCGAAAGCGGGGGAGACCAGCACGCGGTCGTGGGTGATGTCCTCGATCTTCCAACTGGTGGCACCGAGCGCGAAGACATCTCCCACCCGGGATTCGTAGACCATCTCTTCGTCCAGCTCGCCAACGCGGCGTCCACCCTTGGCGGCACGCGCCGAAGCGGTGGGTTCACTGCCGTCCGCGTTGGCGGGGGAAGCTGAGCCCTCAACTTCCGTACCGATGATGTACACGCCGAAGAGTCCACGGTCCGGGATGGTGCCACCGGATGTGACGGCCAGGCGCTGGGCTCCGGGCCTGCCCTCGATGGTTCCGGCGTGCCGGTCCCAGATGATGCGGGGCCTGAGCTCGGCGAACTCATCCGAAGGGTATCTGCCGGCGAGAAGGTCCAGCGTGGCCTCAAATGCAGAGCGCGGCAGGCTCGCGAAAGGCGCAGACCGCCGCACCGTACTGAACCAGTCCTCAACGTCTATGCTGCCCAAGGCGGTTGCCGCCACCGTTTGCTGGGCCAGGATGTCCAACGGGTTGGCTGGGATGCTCAGGCGCTCAATCTGCCCACTCAGCATGCGTTCCACCGTGACGCTGGTGTGGAGGAGGTCCGCGCGGTGCTTAGGGAAGAGCACGCCCTCGGAGATCTCACCCACTTGGTGCCCTGCACGCCCCACGCGCTGCAGGCCACTGGCCACCGATGGGGGAGACTCCACCTGGACCACCAAGTCCACAGCACCCATATCGATGCCGAGTTCCAGCGACGATGTTGCCACCACGCAGCGGAGCCTGCCGGACTTGAGGTCGTCCTCGATCATGGCGCGCTGGTCTTTGGACACCGAGCCGTGGTGTGCGCGGGCCAGCACAGGATCGGCGCCCGTAGTGCTTCCGGCCTGCGCCATCATGTGCGCCGGGGTTGCCGTGGAGGCCGGGATTCCCGGGTTGGATTGGAGGGCCGCCCCGGGAGCAGCCCACTCGCTGCCGCCTACCGCCATCAACTGGCGCTCGGCGTAGATCTCGTTGAGGCGGGCTGTCAGGCGTTCTGCCAAGCGGCGGGAGTTGGCGAACACGATGGTGGATTGTTTGGACAAGACCAAGTCCACAATCTGCTCCTCCACGTGCGGCCAGATGGACGCCTGTGGCTGCAACCCCGACGCCGGCCCGGAGTCGAACGCTCCGGCAGCGCCCTGCAGATCGGACATGTCCTCCACAGGTACGGTGACCGTGAGGTTCCAATTCTTCTTGGACGGCGGAGCGACGATCTCTACGGGGGCTTGGCCGGCCAGGAACTGCGCCACCAGCTCACGCGGCTGAACGGTTGCCGAGAGCCCGATGCGCTGCGCAGGCTTCGGAAGCAGGGCATCCAGGCGTTCCAAAGAAACGGCCAAGTGTGCGCCACGTTTGGTGCCGGCTACAGCGTGCACTTCATCGATGATGATGGTGTCCACTTCGCTGAGCGTTTCCCGGGCACGGGAGGTCAGCATGAGGAACAGGGATTCCGGCGTTGTGATGAGGATATCCGGCGGGTTGGTCAACAGCGTGCGGCGATCCGCCGCCGTCGTATCTCCTGAACGTACGCCGACTGTCACCAGTGGTGCGGGGAGTCCCAACCGCTTGGCAGTTTGGGTGATGCCGATCAGGGGTGCGCGGAGGTTCCGCTCCACATCCACACCCAGCGCCTTCAGCGGCGAGATGTAGAGGACGCGGGTCTTGGTTTTAGGCCGCTTTGCCCGACCCTTGCCATTGGCTGGGACAGTCTCAAGACCTGGCAGCGTGTCAGTGGGCTTGGAATGCAGGCGATCGAGCGCCCACAGGAAAGCCGCAAGGGTTTTGCCGGAACCTGTTGGCGCCACTACCAGGGCATGGGAGCCCGAGGAGATCGCGTTCCATGCGCCATCCTGCGCGGGTGTGGGCTCGGAAAAAGCGCCGAGGAACCATTCCCTGGTTGCCTGGCTGAAACGGCTGATAGCGCCATCCGACGCTTTCGGCTCCTGCATTCCTCCATCATGCCTCACGGCTCCGACAGAATAAGCCGGAGCCGTGGGGAGACGGTCAGACTGCCTGGAAAGCGGTGATGGTCAGGAGCTTGATGCCGGCGTTGCTGCACGCATCGTGGGGCTCCGGGATGAACAGTGAGGCCGTGTCGTTCGGCGGGTAGATGCGGAAACCGGCGGCGGCCACCTTGGTGCAGTCGCCGTAGTTGCCGGCTTGCGTGTACCGGATTTCGGCCCACGCCGACTTCCCCGGAGCCAGTTCGATTTTGGTGACCGGGGTTGTGGTTTCCCGGGTTGCCGGTTCGCCGATCGGTTCACCGTTGGCGTCGGCAGTCAAGGAGACTCCTGCGAAGCCCTCCAAGATGCAGGGGGCGCTGCCGGAGTTGGTCAGGATCAACTTCTCATAGATGCTGCCCGCCGCGCCGCCGCCGGTCGCATCGGTTGCAGCGGTGAGGGACGCTGCTTTGCACAGCCCCGGTGCTGCTGGTGCCGCGGACGTTGCTGTCGCTGAGGGTGACGGCGTGGCCGTGGCCGTCGCAGAAGGCGGGCTTGACGTCGCCGAGGCCGACGGAGTCGAGGAAGTTGGCGTCGAAGAGGTTGGCGGGGCACTGCTGCTTCCCGACGGGCTGGGGCTTGGCCCGCAGGCAGCAAGAAGTAGCAGCGCAGCGGCTGCCGTCGTCGTCACAAGTCCGGTTTTGATGCGCTGAGTCCACATGGGCACCAGCCTTGCCCCGGCCCTGATCCGAGTCAATTCAGCCACGGTCAGGAGCGCGGATTGGCGCCCGGATTGTGATCTTCCGGGCGCCAACCCGCTGTCAACTACTTGGTGTCGGCTTTGGCCACGGCCGGCTTGGCGGAGCGGCTGCGGAAGAACGCAGCGCCGCCCAGGCCCAAGCCAGCGATGCCTGCGATCAGGCCGGCCCAGCTTCGCGCCTGCGAGCCGTCGTCAGTTACAGCGGCGGCCTGCTCAGTGGAGACGGCTTCTGCAGCGTGGTGGTCGCCTGCGGCATCGGCCGCCGTGATGGTGACCGACGGTGCCGGAGCCTTGAGATCGTGCGGATCCTGGCCCTCCTTGGCGATCTCGGACCAGTCTGTCTGGCCCGTCTCGCAGGTCTGCAGCGTGGGGAAGTAGATGGTCTTGCCGGCTGCGTCCGGCAGTTTGACCGACAAAACAAGGGCGTCGCGCAGGTGCGGATCCAACGGCGCCTTGGCCGTGTAAACGATCTGGCTTGTCCGCTTGGTGATGGTGGTGCCGTCATCCAGTTTCTTGGGCTCAGCGAGCGTCTCCGTGACCTTTTCCACGGTCCAGTTGGGGTTGACCGTGGGCTGGGCGTCGTTCAGTTCCTCAGGGAGTGAAATGGCCACTTTGGTGGTGCCGGACGTGTCGCAACCGTGGGGGATTCCAAAGGTCACCAGCGCGTACGAGTTAGCTGCGGTCTTGTTGGGGTCGGCGCCGACGTGGGCGGATGCTCCGGCCAGACCGGCCATCATCAGGGCAGCGGTTCCACCGGCAACGGCGGTAGCGGACAGGGTGCGACGAATCGAGGATTTCATGGGATGTGCCTTTCGGGGGCGCCAGATGAAGCGGCGCGGGGGTACGGGTTTGAGGCCCGTCACCATGCAAAGGCTGTGCTGTTGCAGCGCGTGGTTTGTTGTGCGCAGAAGGTGCCGGGCGGAACTAAGGAAGTACGACGACGGCGGGCGGGCCGCGGCGGCTGTCTTGCCTAAGGTTCCGCCAAGGGCGGGGGATAAAGACGTTGGGTGTGCCGACCGCGACAGGCGAGGCGCCGGCGTCGGGCCTGAACACCAAAGTTGGCAGGGCGAGCAGCGGCCGCAGCCAGGCGGCGAGTTGCCACAGGGCATCCTCACCCTTGGCCAGGACGACGGCAGAAGCGATGGTGGCGAGCACGTGGCCCACAAACATCATGGTGCCGAAGGCTGTGCCGAGTTCATGAGTGTGCGTCGCCGCTACGTCCAGCCCGGAGCTCAACGGTTCAGCGCCGAGGTGGTGATTTGTCCCCTGCACGTTGGCCGTGATCGGGCTCAAGGCCGTGAAGGCTTCGTGGAGTGCCAACTGTCCCGCGCCCAAGAGCCCCGCCATGGTGAAAAGGTTCAGCTTGAACCGGGTGGCAAGTGTGGCAGCCAGGGCCGTCAGCGCAACGAGCGCCAGCAGGACCGGTGCTGTGGGGAGTTCTCCGCCGCCTATGATGTGGGCCCCTGCAGCAAGGAGAACCACCACAATCGAGACGGCGCCCGACCGCAACGCATGAAAGGGTGCCCGGGACTGCGATGTGCGCACGGGTCCTCCCTCATCTGGCTGTTTGATTGATCGGCGTCTTGATTCTATCGGGAGTTCGGGGCGGGGCTGGCCTCGGATGGGTGCGTACGTGCACGTTCCTGCGTTCCTCCCCAGTTACCTCCGGCTTTCCGGTGCTCGCCATGCCCGGACTCCTGGAATTCCGCGGTACGCCTGGGGCGAGGGTGGAGGCAACCGGGAAGGAACGTAGGCCTAGCGCTGGGCCCATCGAGCGAAGGTTGGTTTCGGTGGCTCCGGAACGTTTGTTGAGCCCGCGGGTGAACGTCGACGGCGGAGCTCAAGTTTCAGGCTTTCCTCACCGCGTGCCATGGCCCAGTGATGGTTGGCAGAGAACGCCGGTTTGAGGAGCCAGCTCAGGCGGCGAAGCAAGGGCTTGGCTGCGCTGACCCGCCAGTCGTAGGTGATAACAACCTCGGGCCCGTCGGTCTCGAAAGTCCAGCGGCCTGTGCCGTAGAGGTCCCCTTCAGCGGTGAGCGCGAAGCCGTCGAGGGTCACCGGTTCGGTAATGGTGAGCCGCCACCGCAAGGTGTACGGGAGCCAGCCCTTGGTGTGAAGGTCGAAGGTCGCGCCCACGCCATCGGGTCCGCCTTGCGCTACGGGCGTCACCGTGAGGTAGACAGCGGGCCACCACTGTTTGAGGGCCGCGGCGTTGCCCAGGATGTTAACGACTTCCTCGCGTGTGCCCGCCACACGCCACGCGGTGACGAATGCGTAGTCGGTGCTTTTGGCTTTTCGCTGGGCCATTGTTGCCTCCGCGGTCCGTGTCGGTTCCGAGGGTGTCTTACGGCATCCGGGAACAATCTACGCCTGCCAACGCCGAAGGGTTAGATCTCGGCATTTTCAAACCTCGAAAGTGCCAAGATCCCGCCCCTCGCTGCGCCACCCGCGCTGGGCTAGTCTTGGCGCATGAGCGACGCGAAAGAAGAACATCCCTTGCTCTGTTCGTCCTGCGGCTCGGATTCCATCTTCGGCCCCCTACATCTGTATCCGGAGACGGTATGGGAAAGGGCGAGGTATTGGTCGCGACGCCGGGGTCCGCCAAAGTCTTCGGGAAAGGTGCGGAGTGTGCCACTGAGGGCATTCGCCTGCCGCCAGTTTGGCAACGTTCAGCTCATCGCCGCGGACTCTGAAGCCCTCTTCGAGCACTGGTCAGTTGAGCGGGGCGAGGAATAGTCGCTGTGGTGGAGGGTTCTCCACACGATGGCCAGCCGACGAAAACAGCTCTGCTATGCGCGCCGGACACTCCCTAGCCCCAGGGCAGTGCGCTGGCCACCAGGCCCGTTGATACCGTTTGACCAATCCGGGCAAAGAAATGGCCCCGCATCCCTCATAAACAAAGGGAAGCAGGGCCTTTCTCATTGGCGGTGACGGTGGGATTTGAACCCATTTCATCATCCCCGCAGTTTCGCGGAAAATCCTCAAAAGCCCTGATTTTCCAGCTAAACGGGGGACTTTTGGTCACACTCTCCAACAGTAGAAAACACCACTTCACAGCGATTCCTTTGCCAATTATTTGCCAAGGAACCGATCCGGTCGGGCCAGGTCGAGCCTGCTGGCCACGGTGTCCAGGTCCGTCCTTGAACAGATGTGGGGGGCGGAATCGGGTGACGCGTTCAGGACCGAGCCGGGCGGCCCCTCGTTCTCCCTTTTTGCCAGCCCGGGATCGCGGCGTCAAGTTGGGCTGCCTTTTCAGAGGAGAGGGTGTCTTCCCTTAGCTTCTGCCTTAGACCGTAGATCCACACTCCGAGGGTGTGTTCCTGTTCGGTGTCGTATTCGCGGTGGCGGGGCCAGTCGTTGCCCTCGGCGCGGTACCGCACAAGCTCTGCCAGCCGCGTGTGCCAGCGGGCTTCGTCGGCAGCTGTCCTAGCGTTGGTGTCCCAGCCGGCGATCCGGGCCAGTCCGTACCGGTAGGAGGGATGAAGTGTCCCGGCGGCTGCCTCCCTGCGACGCTGCCTGATCCAGGCTTCCATGGAACGCTCTGCCTGGTCAGTGGCGCGGCCGCGCGGAAGCCGGCCCGCGCCGGCGACCCAGGCGATGACTTCCTCCATCCGCGCCACAGCGGCCGGGGACAATGCCGCCCCGGCGGCGATGTGCGCTGCTTCAAGCTCGGGGTCCTGGCGGCGCGCAATGCCCAGGTGGTAGCCCACGGTCGCCGGCGCGGCGCGCACCACAGCGGCGATGCGGTCCCGGCCCGGGCTGAGACGGTACATCAGCACCCACTCGGCATACGGGGCCTTTCGCAGCAGTCCATCCATGATGGGGCTCATCCTGCCACGAGGTTCACCGTCGAAAAAGTGATCCGGGCGTATGTCGCGGGATGGGGGAGTGACTGGTTTCCGCTGCGCTCCAACCAGTTATCGGTGGTCCGCTGGCGCGGTCGGCTGTTGGGCATTTTTAGTTGGCCAGCGGACTAAACGCAAATTCTGGGAATCCAATAGCCACTGACCGGAGTCAGGAGAAGAAGGGGGCAAACTTCTGTGGTCGCTAGACCACAGTCACAGCTCCGTGCCGGTTTACTAAGTAAATCGTTATACCGAGGCGGACTAGGGCCGGCTGAATGGTGCTCAAAGCCCGGCGATGCAACAAATTGTCGGGTAGAGCGATGCCAGCTCCATGCCCTTGCGAGACAGCTTGCAGAGCTTTGTAGGACGCCATTGCGACGTGGGTGGTCACTTGGCTGCTGTTGAATGTCAGACCAAATTTCCTCGACCCGGAGTTGGAACTGCCCTCTCCTTTGACCTCAACGACGAGCTTTCTGCCCTTTAGTTCAGCAGCAATGTCGTCTCCGCGAACCCGACCGATGGCCGGAGCCCAACTCGTGATCGTCCAACCTTCCTTCTCTAGGTGGCTGCGCACGGCCGAGGAGACCTCGTCCTCCGCCAGGATCTGATCCGAGTCCCGTCCCATCGGTTTCTGTCGCATGACACATCCTCTCAGCGCCTGTTCTGACGGCGCACGCTCGCCTCGCCGGATGGTTTAGTGGTCGGCAATGACAGTGCAGTCTGACCCTTCTAGCCACCTTGAGACCAGTAGGCTAGCTGGTGTTCGTCACTGTGAGCCGGGTGTGGATTAGTCGGTTGCGGCGACTAGTCGGCCTTGATCGCATTGATCTTAAGTAGTTCGACGCCCTTAGCTGGGCTGTCGGCATTACCCAGTTCATCTTCAACGAGGAACTGGAGTTTTACTCGCCCCTCAGTCCGGCCGGATTCGACTTTCCAGACCGGCCCATTGGGGGCGAGTCTGCCCATAGTCGCGCTCGTGGAGGCCCACCTAACGGTGAGCGATCCATCACTGATATTTTTGCTAGTAATGAGGTCGCCATAGCTGACCTCGTGCGGGCCAGTCCGCACTCCCTTCAGCGGTTGATCGCTGGCCGGGACATGGTAGAAATCCCATCGAGGATAGTTGTCCGGGTCTTTCCATGAAACCCTGAAGTCGATACCGGTCTGGTACCCCTGATCGGTCACGCGACCGCAGAAATGATAAGGATCATCGAGATCTTTGTCGGGGATCGTTGGGCCGTCGTGCTCTTTCATCGCTATCTGGTGCTTGGGCCCGGTGATGCGAATGTCCTTCATGGGGCCGCTGCCACTCAGGCCTGAGTAGTCCGTCAAGAGGAACCAATCGACCCCGTTCACCGGGGATGCGGGCGTGTAGGCGACGGTGAATGCTTCCGGTTTTGAATTTCGTCGTGATACTTCCGCGAGAGCTTCATTGCGTTCCTCGGCAAGGTTCAGGCTCCGCCGTCGCTCATCGGTGATCCGAAGGCCGCGAATCCATAGAACAGGCTTCTTCAGCCGTCGGATCATGCCGAGGATAAAACGCCGTGTGGCCCTTATCCCAAAAAGGACGAGCAGCAACACGATGATGCCGACCGGCGCCAGATCCTGCCAAAATCTCGGATTGGTTGGGCCTGAAATGGTTCCGGTCCAAATGGCGGCCAAGTAGACAAGGAATGGAGTGCTTACGCATGCACCTATGGCGCCCGCCAGGGAGTTCGAACCTAGATCGCTCTTTTTCTTATCTTGATCAGCCACTAAGAAATCCTAACGGTGCCTCACCCAGATCAGCGGTTCGATACAAATACTTAGCTTCCTATGTCCGGCCCGGGTTGCCCCGTGGCGAGGGAAGAGATGCCGCGCCCTGCTCGAAAGTTGCACGGTGGAACTGGTCCTCGGAGGAGCGGTCAAAAACGACGGTATGCGCCGACCGACTGGCGCCGTCCTGTGTGTTTACAGTTGATGGCGCCCGCGACCGAAACCGAAACTCAAGTCCTCATGTCGTTGAAGCCCTTGCACGGACCGAGACACCCGTCGCAGTTTAGGTTTCTGTGCTTCGCTGCGTGGCGAACTCGTGGGTCGTCGCCCATCGCTCCCAAGTCGATAGACTCCTCCGTCATCCGTGCCTGCGGGTAGCGCGGACGCGCGACCATCGATACTTCCTCGGCCCTCATATTGCGGGCGTTCGCGTAGGCCTCGGTCGGGTAAGCCTTCCCGATCTCGTGGTCGCACCGCGTTGCGCGGCAGATGGAACAATTTCCGTCGTCGTCTCGGAAGGCGGTCTTATCGTAAAATTCGGCCATGGTGTGGTCGCAGTCCTCGACCAGTCGCCCGCAGATCGAGCATTCGAAGTCGCTGATGAGCCCGGCGGACATTCCAACGCGCAGGTGGGAAATGTTGACGGAGCAGTTCGTCCAGAACTCATCGTCGTCCCGCAAAACGATGGGACAGCCAAACAGACCCCGGCGTATGAAAGCCGCCCGGTGGATCGCAGTGTGAGCTACCCCCGCCAATTCGTGATCCTCGAGGTAATTTAGTGCGGCTACGGCTGCGGCCTCGGAGCCTCGGATCATCGGCTCCACCGTGGCGAGCGTTTCCTTGTCAATCATCGCCGAGCAGGCGAGCCACTCGGAGCGCTTCTGCCGCTGGATTTCTCGACGAAGCGCATCGTCATCTGTTACTAACGGCGTGTGCATCGACGGAAAATCTTTAGCGTGCTCGCCGAGAGCCGCCAGCGCTGCAGCGTAGGACTCGTCGGCAGTTCGTAGTGACTCCCTGCCGTTTACGTCGAGATAGCGTTCGCGGTGCGGTCCACCCGATGGCGGTATAGGTCCCCACTGCATAATCACCGTTGTGAAACGACGGCCCCTAGGTCCTGTCACTTTGGCCACCGCCAGGCTGGTCGAGGGACTGCTGCTTGATTACTCGCAGAGCTTCGAGGACCTCGGCACCGCTGCCCTCGATCTCGACGTTCCGTGACGTGCTGGTTTCGGCGATGGAGACCTTTAGGGGCAGCTCCCGTACGCTCTCGTCGGTCCACCCCTGGGACTTTGCGCGATGGGTGAGGAACTGCTCGACCGTGAAAATGAGCCAATCACTGGTCATGTTCACGAGAGCAATGCCAAGCGCCCACATCTCGGGGTCAATACTGAACTCCTGAAGGTACTTTCGCGTACCCTCTGGAGTCGAAAACTCCACCGGGATACCAGCGGCGCGTGCGGCCTTTGGCAGGTATCGAACGTTGTCCGTGTAGCGCGGCATAGTGTCACCGTCGTCGTCCACCGGCTTCCTGGTGGGAATGATGTAGACCTTGTTCGGCTGCATGCTATCGGGGATTGCGCCGGGTAAAGGGCTCCATGCCCCCTCGGTAATTTTTGCTGTCATGCCACGGACGATACCGGTGGAAATGCAGTGATGCGAACTAGTTGGGTACGCGTTAGAGGAACCAATCCCATGCTTCGTCGAGCGGCGTCCATAAGAGACGCCCCTGGACGCGTTTCCCGTACCAAGCTGCACGTGTTGCATATCGGAAATCCGTTGAGGTGTGTTCCTTCCAAATCCACCCTGGACCGTAAGGCCCCATGCCATGGGGCTTGTCTGGAAATCCCCTGGCCTAGGGAAGGTGACCAACTGATGTGTCTGTGCCCCGCGTGCCAGTACGAGCGCCCCGACCACTTGGCCGTTCTCCTGTGAGTAGACCGCGTCTTGGTCCCTGCCGGATTTCATCCCACTAGGGACAAAGTACGCTTCATGAAGGTCGTATACGGCATGAAGAGCGAAATGTGCTTCGATTGCCGCAGCGTCGACGTCGTTACCTTTACATGCCTCTTATACTCGCGCGGAGGCCAGCTCGAGAGCTCGGAGGCTCAGCAGGTATGTGTTGCGGGTTTCTGGCACCTTCACAACATTACGGCGGCCGAATCCCGAAATTATGACAAGGAGGCCCCTGTAGCCGGCCAGTCCACCAACGCTGACTACGATTGGTGTCCATGGACCCAGAAGCTACCGAGGATGCAGCACTGCCCGCTTACCGTACGTACACCTCGATGTCGTTGGAGGGCGAAGCTGCTGTAGGACGGATCGCAATCTGGGCCGCATGGCTGGAACAGACACTTGCCCACTTTTGCTCGGCGCTCATAAATGGGCGGAGCGGGGTGGTCAGGGCTGCCTTGGGCCCTGGCTCCGGGGGACACGCTGCCGTTAGTTTTCGCCGTCCCATACCGCGGCCAGGAAATGTACCCGACGTTCCTTCTCGAACCCGCAACCGACAGCATGGACGTGCATCGCGTCAGGCCCGTTGTCGCGGAACTGGGAAAACTGGCGGACGAATACGGCTGGGACGGGACCGACGTCATCTTCTGGCTAGTTGCCCCAACGACCTGGTTCACCGACGGTGGCCTGCCCCGGGACCACCTTGATGAGCCGGGCCGTGTCTTAGCGGCGTTCGACGACGCCGCCGGAACCCGGTGGTGAGACCACCCGCAGCGCATCTTGCGTCTGCGCTTGCAGGGGGCGGCAGCAAGGAGCGGTCGTTTCGTGTTGTCTAAGCAGGCGGGTTTCTCAAGAGTCGGCAGGAAGTATGTAAACGAACCCCACTTGGGGCGAGTTTGAAGGACGGGACCACCATTCTGGTTCGGCTGGTCCTCCAACACGATCGACTGACCAGGGGACAACCAGTCGTCTCGATGGGTCATGACGACAGCGGTAGCCGTCTACTCCTACGAACCGTTCGGACGTAGCATCCGGCAAGTGATAGGAAGTTCTAGGAGATTATAGGGATTTTCGTATAACCCCCTAGAACTTCCTATAACTCGGTATAACTGAGTTCCTGACCTGCAGGAACCTGGGTCGAGGATCCCATACGGGCCCACGCCGTTCTCTCTCAGAGGCCGCGAGCTTCCGTCCGGTCCACGTTTGTGGAGTCTGTAATGACATAGATTCCTTGAACCTCTGACAGTGCAGCGCGCCAGTCGGCGTAGCGGGGATCTTCCACCATGTGGCGCGGTGAGCAGCACGCCACCGAACTCAGGGAACTGGACGTTGTCCCGGCCGGCGATCTCCACCACAGGCATTGTGCGGGGCGCTGGCGGAGGCGCCGCTTCGGCGGGAAGATCCTCTGACGGTCTTCACAGTCCTGTGCGGCATCTGTCAGCTCTATGACCGTTCGGCAAATTCAACAGGATCGGGAATGACGCCACCGGAGTGCCACCGGATGGCTTGGGCCACGCCGTCAGCCGTCCGGTGGACGGATGCCGCGATGCTCGAGGGCAGGCCTGACAAGGCCCCTTTTTGTCGCACGACGACAGCGTAGATCTCAGCCCAGGTTATCCACGCGACGCAGGTCGGGAGAGCGGTCCGTAGGCGTTCATATTCTTCAGCTGTCATACCGGCCAACTTGCAGAGGGCATCGAGGCCTACGGCAACGCCGGCGTCCACCTCATGAATGCCATTGCCGGCCAGCTTGATGGGTGGGGGGCTGGCCAAGATCAGTAAGAGCAAGGGGGCGCGTGCGCCGCTGTGGGCCTGCAGACACAAGAGCTCCCGGGGAAGTTGCTCGCGATTAAACGCCGCCCCCTTTTTGAAGCCCTTTGCTTCAACCAAGACCTGAACAGACGGTCCTGTCATCCAGACGTCCGGCTGCACATCTATTCCAACGGCAGGGAGCGGTAGGGAGCCCGGCAGCACGTCAACGTCACTGTGCTCAACCTTGGAGGCCGGAGTCAGCCGAGCGTCATCGGCGCCGTGGGCGCAACGCAAGATTTCCCCCAGGAACATGCCACGCGGGAGGTTGGACAGTCCTTGGAATACCTCCGCAGTGAGAGGGTTTTCCATGCCCCGACCGCCGTCTCGATAGAGCTTGACCTTGCGGCCTTCCCATGAGATCTCATGTAGCAGTCGGCTGATGACAGAGGGCTTGTGGCCGGGTTCCATCTCGCCACGGTACTGCTCCATCAGCTGTTGACCGGCAGTACCCGGCGGCCCGCGTTGTAACCCCGCTGGAATCCGTACATGTCGATGACCTTGGCCAGTGGCAGCGGTCGATCAGAGTAACCGCCACCAAAGCTGAGCGTTGTGTACTGCTCGCTAAGACGTGAGAGCTCTTCGCTGTGCCGCGCGTGGAATTCGCCCAAGAGTGTCAGGGAGCGGTCCTTGATGCTTGAGAACGCGGTCTTCTCTCCACGTCTATCCGCCATCGCCCCGAAGCCCCGGCGAAAGTAAGTGTCGAAAGAGGGCAGGCACCCCCAAACCCCCAGCATCACCTTACCCACAAGCGTCACACGCGCGACGCCGGGCGGCACGAGCTTCGGCCAGAGCTCTGCATAGGCGCCGATGATTTTGGCACGGACTGACGGGTCGAGGTAGCTGTCCGCATCAATCCCGCGCATGGTGGAATTGAGATTCTCAATCACACTTACGGCTTCCGCATAGTGGTGCATGTTCGTCTTGGCGAACAAGTAAGTGGATCCGCGCAGCATGCCCCAACTGGCCAGATAATACCCCAGTTGTAAGCAGCTCCGTTCAAGATCCTGAGTGGGCTCGGGATGGTCCTGGAAGTAGTTGTAGCAGTAGTCCCAACTTCGTGACCGGCTCATCATGCTTGGCTGCTCCGTCGGGGACACATCAAGGAAGTCCCGTACAACTTTGGTGATGTTACCCGGCTCCACTGTGCGCATTGGATGAGCCTACGACACGTCTGCGACAGGGGCGGGATGCGCCGTTGCCTGGTCTTACCCGTGGAAGACATCAGAAGTGGTCGGGAAAGGGGACAGGGAAACATCCGCACGCCGGTCGGGTTTCCGGTTCAGTAGGCTACTAAGTGGGCTAACTTAAGCAGCAGCCAGACTGGCATGGTGGGTCGATCAGTTCCTGTTCAGGCCGAATTTCCGTGTCATAAGCGCTGCCTTGTAGTGGGACTCGGGCCGAGTTCACTTCTGAGGACGGTGTACTCGGACCGAACACGCGGAGGAGACTGAAAACGAAGTGACGGGCGTGGTCTGTCTTCGTCCTCGTGCCTTCCCGGGCTGCGCTGGCGAGGGCAAGCTCGCGGAGGGCGACGTTCCCGCCGTGGCCGTCACGCGCGTAGGCCGTCCACCGCCCAAGGATGCGCTCCGCGCCGTCGGCCTTGCCGACGTACTGCTTGCCGTTGGTGGAGTCTGTAATGAGATTGATTCCTTGGACCTCGGACAGGGCCGCGCGCCAGTCGGCGTAGCGAGGATCTTCCACCATGTCGCGTAGTTGGTGGTAGCTGAGCAGCACGCCATCGAACCCAGGGAACTGGACCTTGTCCCGGTCGGCGATCTCCAACACAGACATGCGCGCCGCGCTGGCGGAGGCGGCGCTTCGGTGCCAGCTGCGGGGAGTGTCCCATTCGACCACGAGCCGGTCGTTGAGCGGCGCGAGGAAGCCTGACCGGCGCAAGTCGAAGAAGCGGCTCGACTCGGTGCGATCTGCGGTCACTTCGCCGTGGTTCTCGAAGGTACCCCACAGGCGGGAGCGGCGCTGGCCGTCGGCGACGAGGATCACCCAGTATCGGGGAGGGTCTGTGGGGAAGCGACGGGGCGAGAGGTCCTGCTCTCTGGTGTAGGCGAGGACTCGCTCCTCGGTCAGGTCCTCCGGACCGCGCAGAGCCCCGGGGTCGCCCGGCTTGAAGGCGTGGCGGATGACGTGTACGTGTTCCGGCCGGACCGTTGGGTCATAGTCAGCGCCCATGCCAGTGAGCACATGACCGAGGTGAGTTGCACGGGAAGCCGCTGTGGCCGAGACCGGCGTCTCGGCAGGCCCGCAGAGGGCAAAGGGTTGCAGATCAGACACGGGAACACCTTATGCCACCGGCTCGGGCGTTCTTGCGTCGAATTGACAGGCTACGTTCATCTCAGGAACGGATCCTTTGCTGAGCCACGAGTCTGGATCGGTGCCTCGACGTGACCATAAGGGACGCACTGCAAGCAGCGGTCGCCAGTTCCAGGCCCGGCAAGGCCGCCGAATCGGGTAGCCCGCTCGCCAATACGCGCTCTCCTGCACTGAGGCGAACGTGCAGCGTCGGCTGAGCCTCGTTAGGCTCTCATCATGGATGAGAAACGCCGCGGCGAAGAGTGGAAGAAAGACGATCGGGTCGTATACATACACAGGGATCCCGAACGTCAGGACCGTGTCCTGGGCACGATAGTCGACAGGAGTTGGGGAAGAGACAGCGAGAGCCTCCCCATCTGGCGCTTGCTTGTTGTTGCCGACGGAGAGACGGAAAGCTGGGCAGCTGATCCAGAGCAGCTTCAGGCGGCCACCGACGAGCTGATCGCAGAAATTTCGCAAGCCCAGGTGGTCCGTTCCCCTGTTGGAGAGGTAGAACCTCCACCAGTTACACCCGTCGATCCAAATGTTTTCCCTGAGTCTCCGCCCGACCCGACAGAGTTTGGACCTGTGTACGCTTCCGAAATGAGGGAGTACCGCAAGAGGAAACGCCGCTGGGAAAAGGAGCGGGAACAGAGAGGTCAGCAATAGAAACTGAAGGTAATTAGCTTGACCTCGCCGAGCGCAGGCCCGGGCTGGTGGGCCCAGCACTCGAAAGCTCGCTAGGGCCGATATCGGCTGGAACGCCGGCAAGGTCGCGGTGAGCGGCCGGCCAACGGGCATCGTATCCCACCCTTTTGGACGATCATGCTTTGGGGTGTCCTCCGCAAAGCGCACATGGATTTTCATGCCGACGCACCGGAACGAGAGTTTGGCCGTCCCGCTCATAGCGGCTCGGTTCACCCACTCATTGGAGGGGGATCCGATGAGCAGTGAACAACTTTTGCCGGAGGCGTGAATGGTCAGGACGTCCGCGATCCGTGCCCGCTCCGGATGCGCGTGCTCGACCTCTGCGCGCCAGCCGGGCGCCATGTCGACTTGGAGCGCAAATACGCCGGCTGTCCGATTCTCCAAACCTCAGAGGATACGTCCCTCGTGCCGGCTTCCGGGCATGACATTTCAGGACCGGACGCGCACCCTGGCTGGTACCCGGACCTGTTGCGTCAGCAGCTGATGAAGATCCGCCTGAACAAGATACTGGTCTTCAAGGGTTACGGCCAGGGCGTAGGACTGCGTCTCGTAGGCAGGGTGGGATCGCGCCCAGGTTTGGGCTTTGTGCGTGACCACAACAAAAAAAGTTTCATCGTCATCAGTGAAGGAATTGCGTGCAGTCCATTGCCGCAGCTGCAGCGTGCTGTTCGTGAAGGAGTTGCTGCCTGGCGTCATCTTAAGTCTGCGCCGGTCCTTGATGAGGTCCTGCGCGTCATCCGGATCCTGCTTAATAAGCATGTCTGCGAGCTCGTCAGGATCGATGTCACGGTAGATGTCCAATTTCATGGATGACGCCAGGTACTCTCGCCGCTGTCTTCTCACCGGAGGATCGTAGGCAAGTGCGATAGTAATCGTTCGTTCCCCTCCGCTCCCGCGTCTGAATATCTCAGGAAGCGGCAGAGGATGGATCTGGACGGTGTCGATGGGCATGGCGCCGTCGTAGGTCATGGTCGTTCTCCGGGCCTCGCTGTCGATGGAGCGGCGGCTGGACGGCCGGCCGTTTCCGTACATGCCCGTGCGGCGATGAAGGTCCCCGATCGCGGTAGCTGGTGCTGTGGGAGCGGCACCCGATACGAGAAGTGCCCGGATGAGGTTTGCTGAGGAATCCGGGTATGCGTAAGCAATATCAGCTGCCACGCGAGCTACTGCGGGTGCGGCGAAGCTTGTCCCGATGACGGATGCGAATAATCGCCCATCACCACTTCGGAAGGATGGCGTGACCATGCCGGTTCCAGGTTCGTTACGCACGATGTAGCCGGAGTCGTTGATGACCAGGTTGCCACCGTAGTGAGAAACATCAGGCTTATTCATGCGCCGTACTGCTGTACCGAGCCCCGGTCCAGTCCGGCTGAAACATGAAAGTTCATCCTCGGCCGAGACGGCCTGCCAGCCAAACCTGTTCGGCATCTCTGCAGCGGCACCGCTCAAAGCCATTGAGCCTACAGTTATGGCGAGAGCTGCCGGGCCGGGTTCTGCCAGCCTGTGTTCCGGGGAGAAGAAGTATTCGGGTTTGTCGTGGAGTACGTGGTGGCCGCTGTCAGTTCGTCCATCCATGGTCGTCCCGGTGTTGCCGGTGGGCACGACGACGACAATGTTCAGTTCCCGAACCAAGTCGTCAATTGTCTCGGTCAGGGGGCCAACGTGGAGGTCATCAAACGGCTCCGCGTAGCCTACTGACAGATTGAAGATCCTGACTCCGTAGGTGCCGTGAAGATGCCGGATGGCCTGGCTGACGATTTCGTGCGGAAAATCGTAGTTTGCGAAGCGTGGTGGTGAATCGGCACGGTGGGGGTCCGGCTCCAGTATCCGCACTACGCGGACTGTGCCCAAGGCTGTGATGGGACGAAGTTCTCGGATTTCGTCTGCCAGGTTGGGGTAGAGAACGCGTCCGACGACTTCTGTGCCATGGTGGCCCTGCATCTGCCACTCGTAGCAATCAGGAGCGAGGGAATCGACAGACTGGACGAGCCCCGTCAGTAACGGATGTGCGGAGGCGGGGGCGTCATCGAGGACACCGACCGTGGCGCTTGGCTCAGTGGAGAGACTGAGTTCGTCAACGGACAGGTTCCTCCACTCGCGGAAGTCCAGGAATGGCACTGGGGGTGTTCTGACCAGTTCCACGACGCTGATTTCCAACAAGTCTTGCAATCCTTGTTCATCAACTTCGACGCGCAGAAAGTTCCGACGGGCGGAGATGGAGCGCAGCAGGACGCGCCCTTGAGAAGCCGCCAGGATGGCCTCCACTGTGGTGGCTCTCCGAACAGCTTCGGCATAGCTGCCCGCAGCCCATAGGCCAACGTCGACGACGATCGTTCCGCTGAATCCGGTGAGCCCTTTGACGCCGGCTCCTCGCCGGTCAGCCGGACCGTAGGGTTCGATGTCATTTACGGCATCGAAGAATGAGTGTAGTAAGCCTCTGGTGGAGTAGTTCGAGATAGCAGTTGAAAGCGCCGTACCGTTGTCTTCCGACATGACGAAGTAGGTGTAGTCCACGGTCTCGCCGAGAATCTGGAGACCGCGGCCTTCAAACCCGCTGTCTGTAGGCCTGGACGCGGCTCGGATCTTGAAAACGAGGCCAGGATCTACCCCTTGATCGATTCGTCGCGGTGCCCTGACGACCTGAGTCAGTTGGGTCTTCAAATGGTTTCCGTGCCGTCCCCATTGACGATCAGGGCCTCCACCGCCGCTTCCGGATGCTCGCCGTGATGGAAGCCGACGAGGGTCGGGCAGCAGGAGATGATCGGCCATTGTTTCCTAACTCACCAGGGACGGGTGACCACAGCGGAGAGCACGGCATCGAAGTCCTCGGGGCCCACGGCCTCGGCGTTCCTCAGCAGTGCCTCTCGGCGCGCATCAGTAATTAGTTTGTCGACAGCCGCATGCGGCAGCCCCTTCAGAGCACTCGCGTATCGCTCAATATCGACGGGGGCATGGGCAACGCTTCGGAGCCGAAGCCGAATGAGTCTGCGAATTTCATGCACCGTTGGTTTTCTGAACGTGAGGACTTCATCAAAGCGGCGCCAAAGGGCCTGGTCTAACAGGCCTGAGTGATTGGTGGCTGCAAGAAGGAGGCTCGGCCCTCTGTATCTGTCCGTCATCTGCAGAAAAGCTGTGACGACTCGCTTCATCTCTCCGTGTTCCGATTGGTCATCACGGGATCGTCCCAACGCGTCGAACTCATCGAAAAGTACGACGAACGGGGCTTGATCTGCGTAGTCGAGGATCCGTCGTAAGTTGCTTGCGGTCTCTCCCAGATAGGAGGAAACAACGGCGTCCAGCCTAACCAGGAGGAAAGGACGACCCAATTCAGCTGCCAAAGCCTCTGCTGCGGTTGTCTTGCCGCAGCCAGGCGGCCCCTCAAGCAGAATGCGCTGTCGGCGACCGATGCCCGCTGCATCGAGGGAAGGCCACTGCCGTACTTCCCTGCTTAGGCCGTCGAGTGTCTTGACAACTTTGGTATCAAGAATCAGGTCTTCCAGGAGGCGCTCAGGCTCCTTAACTTCACCCAGATCCCACTCACCTTCGCGGTCCTTGGGCGGCGCAGGAACAATTACGGTGGCTCCCGAATCGATTGAGCCGCCCCCGGACACAAGAAGCCTCTGAAGATCTCGTGCCAATGCGTTGTGATGCTTGGCTTGCTCCTCTTCAATAATTTCAGTTGCAGCACGACGAAACGCCAGCTCATCCCGAGCATGGAACGCTTTGAATATCTCTTTGAGATGTCGGCCGGCCATCCACCCATCGTAGCCTTGCGCCAGCCGCTCTCTAGGCGACTCACGGAACGATAGATAGGCAGATCTGTGCCTCGCGGCGCGCAGAACGTTGGCTTCAGTCGGCCCAGCGTCGCCCTAGCGGTCCTCTCGTGCCACCAACGCGGCAGTCTTCGAGGCTTTCCAGCTGTCCAGTTCTTAGCGACCTTGGAGTGCTGCCGCACAGCCCTTTGGCCTGGGTTGAAGCGCAGAGTTGCCGGCTGTGCGAGTACGCCATAGAAAAATTTTGCCAACAAATACGTTGCAGACAAAGCAAAAGGCCCCGCATCCCTCATAAATAAAGGGAAGCAGGGCCTTTCTCATTGGCGGTGACGGTGGGATTTGAACCCACGTTGGCTTTTACACCAAACAACATTTCGAGTGTTGCACCTTCGGCCGCTCGGACACGTCACCAACTGAAATAGGGTACCGGAGTTCAGCCCGGTTCCCCAAAACGAGGCCCCGCGGACCAACGGGAAGACCAAGACAAAACACAGCCAACTTCCGTCCGCAGCGCCCCACCGATAGATTCGTAAGTACCATGACGATTTCGCAGCACCACGAACAAGAACACGAAGCACGGGCCTACTGGGTCACTGAGACCGGCGATGGCGAGCTGCGCCGTGAGGCCCTGCCCGCGAGGCGAGACGGGGAAGCCCTGGTCAGGACCCTGTACTCAGGCGTTAGCCGAGGCACAGAGCGGGTGGTCCACGAAGGCCGCGTCCCGGAGCGAGTGGCTGATCTGATGCAGGCCCCGCACCAGGAGGGTGACTTCCCGGGCCCGGTGAAGTACGGCTACCTGAACGTCGGCATTGTGGAAGAAGGCCCGGACGAATGGCGAGGACAAACGGTCTTTAGCCTGCATCCGCATCAGGACTTCTACGTGATCCCCACGAGCCAACTCACGGCCATCCCCGATGAAGTCCCCGCGAAACGCGCCGTGCTCACGGGCATCGTTGAGGTTGCCATCAATGCGCTCTGGGAAGCCGGACCGAGGCTGGGAGACCGTGTCGCCGTCGTCGGTGGCGGTTTGGTGGGTGGCGTTCTGGCGACGCTGCTGCGGAAGTATCCGCTGGGCCGCCTGCAACTGGTGGACGCGGACCCGGAGAAGCAAAACCTCGCGCAAAAGCTCGGCATCGAATTCGCCGAGCCCGAAGACGCCAAGAACGACAACGACATCGTCTTCCACTGCTCCGCCTCCAATGAGGGCCTCAAATTGAGCCTCCAGCTGGCCGGCGACGACTCCGATGTCATCGAGCTCTCGTGGTTTGCGGACAAGGAAGTCACCCTGCCGCTCGGCGAGGATTTCCACGCCCGCAGGCTCAATATCCGCTCCAGCCAGGTGGGCGCCGTCGCCCTGCCCAGGAGGCACCGGCGGTCCAACGCCCAGCGCTTGGAGCAGGCGGCAACCGAACTAAGGGACCCGCTGTTCGACACCTTCATGACCAGCGAATGCCTGTTCCAGAACCTGCCCGCCACGCTCACAAAATTGTTCGAACGACCCGGCGGTTTCTGCCACGTGGTCGCCTACCCCCACCCGGAGGATTAATACATGTTCAGCTTGACCGTCCGACGCCACTTCATGATCGCCCACAGCCTTCCCCGCGAAGCGTTCGGCCCGGCCCAGGGCCTGCACGGCGCCACGTTCGTAGCCGAGGTCACCTTCCGCCGGCCCAACGTCAACGACGACGCCATAGTCCTTGACATCGGTGCCGCCGGCGGCATCCTCGAGGAAGTGCTCGCCGACCTGAACTACAAGAACCTGGACGAACACCCCGCTTTCAAGGGCAAACTCTCCACCACCGAAGCGCTCGCGAAGCACATCGCCGACGCCATGGCCACCCGAATCCAGGACACTGCGGACGGTCCGGCCCTCACCGGCATCGACGTGGTCCTCCGCGAAAACCCGGACGCCTGGGCAGGCTACTCGCTGGAGCTCCCGGTCAAGTAAACCCGGTCAAGTAAGTGCACATCCGCTTCCTGGTCCCGGGGAACGTCCGGCACGGCTCCGGCGGCAACAAGTACAACGCCAAGCTCGCCGAGCACCTGTCCGCCTTGGGCGTCGAAGTTGAAACAGTAACGGTCGACGGCGACTGGCCGGTTGGGAGCCCCGCGGACCGGCAGCGCTTCGCTGACATGCTCGACGGCGCCACAACAGCGATTGCCGACGGCTTGGTGGCGAGTGGGGCGCCGGACGAGATCGCAGGCGCCGCAGGTAAAGGAACACGGGTCTGGATCCTGTCCCACATGGCGTTGGCGGACCATCCGGATCTTGAGGCCAAGGCGCTGGCTGCGGCGACCGGGATCATTTGCCCGAGCGCCCATGCCGCCGCGGAACTGCGAGCCAGGCACGGGCACCAGGACATTGTCGTGGCCACACCCGGGGCTGTTGAAGCAGACCCTGCCAAGGGATCGCAACCGCAGCACATCGTGGCTGTCGCGGCGTTGTTGCCTAACAAGAGCCAACTCGAACTCGTGGAGGCCCTCAGCCACCTGCAGGATCTCCCCTGGACCGCGGCGCTCATCGGGTCCAACGACGCTGACCCGAGGTACGCCGCGGAGGTGAGGGCCGCCGTCGAGCATCACGGGCTCCAAAGCCGCATCAGCGTCACCGGTGAGCTGACCGGCGAGGCCCTCGAGGATCAGTGGCACAGGGCGGACCTCAGTGTCCTTATTTCACGCTCCGAAAGCTATGGAATGGCGGTCTCGGAGTCGTTGGCTCATGGCATCCCCGTGCTTGTGCGGAAGGGAACGGGAGCAGTGGAAGCACTGGGTGACACAGGGGCGGGCACTGCCTTGGAACTCCCAGAAACCGGGAACCTCACCAACACCCTCCGTAGCTGGCTCACTGACCCCGCGCTCCAAGAGCGTTGGCGGACCGCCGCCCTCAAAGCCCGGGACCATCTCCAAGGCTGGGACACCACCGCGACCATCGTTCTGAAAGCCCTCACGTAGCAGCGGGGGAGGGTGCAGAATGGGGCCATGACGAGCACAGTCCAGACCGCAACTAGCACGGTCCAGACCCTCCCGGCCACGGAAACCCTCACGCCTGAGCGCCTGAGGGCGTGGGCCTGGCAACGGCAGGGACTTGACGGCTCGCTGAACGGCAAGACTTCCGAAGAAGTCCTGGACCACGCCGGCTGGGCCCGCTCGGTAGGAGGCGCCAACCCCTACCTCACATTGTTCGCCAGGGCGGGAATCAGCCGCGAGCAAGCAGACCGGGACGTCAAAGCGCTGAAAATCCACGAACTCCCCACAGCCCGAGGATGCACCTACGTCCTGGGCCAGGCCGACTACGCTTGGGCCCTCCAGATCGGCCGCGACGCCGCCATAGCCCCCTTCAAAGTACTGGCAAGGCTGGGCGTCGAACGCGGTGAGATTACCCTCCTCGAGGACGAGGTGGAGCACGCCCTCAAAGAAACCAGCAGTCCCATGGACCCCAAACAACTCCGGGATGTGCTGGGCGACTCGGTCCGCAGCCTGGGCGAGGAAGGCAAGAAAAAGGGCGCCTCCACCACGCTGCCCACCGCCTTGGGACTCCTGCAGGCAGACGGCCGCATCCGCCGCGTCCCCGTCAACGGCCGCCTCGACCAGCAGCGCTACGCCTACACCAAATGGGGCCTTCCGCCCGGCAAACTGGACGACGACGGCGCCCGCCGCCTTTTGCTCGAACGGTACCTGCGCTGGACCGGGGGAGCGACCTTCAAACAGAGTCAGTGGTTCACTGCGTTCACCGTGGCTCAAAGCAAAAAGGCGCTCGCCGCCATTGGCGCAGTGGAAGTGCCCACAGCGTGCGGTGAGATCCTGTGGATGCTGCCCGCCGACGTCGAACGCTTAGCTGACTTTGAAGAGCCCGGCGACGAGCAAATCCAGCTGCTGGCAGGCACCGACTCACTGGTCCTCCTCAGGCGGAACTCGGCAGACATGTTTGCGGACGAGGACAGGGGCAAGAGCGTCCTGGGCTCCACGCTCGCGCTGCAGGCCGACCTCCCGGACCATCCCATCCTGGACCGTGGGAGGATCATCGGGCTCTGGCAGTACGATCCCGGCAAGGAAAGGATCGCGGCGTGGACCTTCGATCAGCCGACAGAGGCGGTCCGCGAAAGAATCACGCAAGTAGAAGCATGGATTCGGGACGAACTCGGCGATTTCAGGTCGTTCAGTTTAGATTCCCCGGCATCACGCCAAATCCGGATCGACGCGCTGGATGAGGCCGCCGGACGCTGACGCCTTCAACGAACCAGCTCAGCCCGAGCCATACGGCCTGGTGATCGCCTCAAGGAAGTGCCCGTCAGGGTCGCAGAAGTACATCCCACGGCCGCCGTCGTTGTGGTTGATCTGTTGTTCGCGGGAACGGGCAGGATCGGCCCAATAGGGGATGTGTTCCGCGGTGATCCTCAGGAAGATCTGATCGAACTCCTCCTCGCTGACCAGGAAGGCGTAGTGCTGCGGGGCGATCTCCCCGGAGGCCTCAAGGAAGTCCAGCGCTACGCCGTTCTCCAACGCCACGGTCACGAAGGACCACATGGGCTGCGGCTTCGGAAGCCCCAAGATGCGGGCCAGGAACTCCGCCGAACGGTGCTTGTCCGTGGCGTAGACGATGGTGTGGTTGAAAGAGACAGACATGATGTGCTCCCACTTGGAAAGATCAGACGGGGCGGTGCTCCACGGCCGGTACCCGGTGTGTAGCGAAGAAGTCCCTGAGCAAGGCAGCGCACTCGTCCTCGCGAACGCCCGCGTACACCTCCACCCAGTGATTGAGCCGGCGCTCGCGGAGGATATCGAAGACAGACCCCACGGCACCGGCTTTCTCGTCCCACGCGCCAAACACGACGCGGGGAATACGGGCAAGGACAATAGCCCCGGCACACATGGCGCAGGGCTCAAGGGTGACCACCAAGGTGCAATCCTCAAGCCGCCAACCGTCGCCAGAGGCGCCCGAATCGTGAGCGAGCTGACGCAGCGCAGCGGCAGCTTCGCGGATGGCGACGATCTCCGCGTGAGCCGTCGGGTCCCCGTGAGCTTCCCGTTCGTTGCGTCCGGAACCCAGCACACCGCCGTCGGGCCCCAACACCACGGCGCCAATCGGCACGTCGTCCGTTTTCAACGCCAACCGGGCTTCGTCCAGGGCAAGGCCCATCCAGGCCAGGTGATCTGCGTGATACGGCTCGGTGGCGCTCATGTCTCAATGATAGTTTTGGGGGATGCGCACACTCGTCGTGGACCACCCGCTGGTCGCTCACAAGCTCACCGTTCTGCGGGATAAGAACACTCCTTCACCGGTCTTCCGGCAACTCACTGAAGAACTCGTCACCCTCCTGGCCTACGAAGCCACCCGCGAGGTCAAGACGCAGCCAGTCGAGATCGAAACACCTGTCACCAAAACCGTGGGCACGGCGTTCACTAAGCCCACTCCGCTTGTGGTCCCCATTCTGCGCGCAGGCCTTGGCATGCTCGAGGGCATGACCAAGCTGGTCCCCACTGCTGAGGTCGGCTTCCTGGGCATGGCCCGCGACGAAGAAACCCTGGACATTATCACCTACGCCGAGCGCCTCCCCGAGGACCTCACCGGCCGTCAGATCTTCGTCCTGGACCCCATGCTCGCAACTGGTGGCACCTTGCGCGAGGCCATCAAGTTCCTGTTCAAGCGCGGTGCCTCGGACGTGACCTGCATTTGCCTGCTGGCCGCTCCGGAGGGATTGTCCAAGCTGGAAGAAGAGCTCTCCGACGCCAACGTGAAGATCGTTCTGGCTTCCATTGACGAGAAGCTCAACGAAAAGTCGTACATCGTGCCCGGCCTGGGCGACGCCGGCGACCGCCTCTACGGCGTGGCGGGTTAAGGCATTCACGGTCCCCTTTCTTATTCTCGAGCTGTGGTGCGCTTATCGCAACTGCGGTAGGCTCACATGCCGCCTTGCTCCGAAGGTTGCTTGCTTGCCGCTTCACGCGGTGCAGTGACGCGATGTGCCGGCAGTACTCGTCGTCATTCGGATTCCTTGACTCGTGTCTGCTCATAACGGACTAAGTCTTCCCCGTTGTGGTTCCCGTCACGATTCGTGCCCTGGCTCACTTCAATAGTGGGCGGACCCTCCGCTCCGCGTTGTGATGGGGGACGAATGAGATTGAAACAATTCGCTGCGCTCGCTTGTGCTTCGGCCATCGCCATTTCCCTTGTGGTGCCAGCGGCTGCGCAAGCCAGTGAGCATGATGAATCCGTTAAGGAAACTGCTGAGACGGCGGCCGCCGTCATACAGGAGGCGGTGGTCTCCGCGGGCCAAGACGCGGCTGCTGCCGCGCAACCCGACATAGAGTCGTCCGATTCGGTAACAACCAATGTCAAGGAATCGACCGTAGAAGTTTCAAAGGATGGGGGCGATGCCACTGCATTGCTGGACGGAGGCTCGGACGGATTACAACTCTCATTGGAACTGCCGACGAGCGGTCAAGCTGATGATGCGGAGGTGGCCGGGGATGGTACAACTGTCTTTGCGGACCCAACCAGACAGACTGATGTTGGAATTCAAACGCTTGAAGATGGCGCCGTTGCCGAGACATGCCGTGCGTAAGTGGGTCCTGCTGGGAGCTGCCTTGATTCCGTGGGCACTCGGATCCTTCGCCGTTTATGTTACGTCCGCGCAGTATTCCGGTCTCGGCATCTTCGAGTCTTACGGGGCCTTTGAGGGCGGTTCCAACCTAGGCAACATCTTGTGGTTCCTCGTGTGGACAGGGGTCTCTGCTGCGGTTTGTTGGTTTCTGGTACGAAAGCCGGGCGCCATCGGAGTGATCCAACCCGTGTCTCGCGCACTGTATTGTTACGGCACCCCGGCCGCCCTGTTGGTTTTTCCAGACGCAGCCATGGGATTCGCCATTTCGCACGTCCGCGCGTTCACTGACGACACTGCCTTGCATTCGCCCTTGGTCGAGTTTCTTGTTATCAGCGGCGTGGGGGCCCTGGCTTGCGCTTCCCTCATGTCCCTCGTATTCAGGAAAGAGAGACCGCAGAGGACGGCTTAGGCTATCGAAATCAAACACCCCTACCGGTTTTCGACGCCCCCCGCTAGCCTGTGGCGCATGGACTGGAAACTTGAACTGGTGTTTGTCCCTGTGTCCGACGTCGATCGCGCGAAGGACTTCTACGTCAACAAGGTTGGTTTCAACGCCGATTTCGATGAACGTCCCATGGACGGCATCCGCTTCGTGCAGCTGACACCGCCGGGGTCGGCGTGTTCCATCGCCATCGGGGAGGGCCTCAGCGACGCTCCTCCAGGCACAGCGCCAAGCCTTCAAGTGGTGGTGGCGGACATCAACAAGGCGCACGAGCAACTCAAAGCCAACGGCGTGGATGTCAGCGACATCGACGTCCAGGACTGGGGTCACTTCGTCTACTTCGCTGACCCCGACGGCAACAAGTGGGCGATCCAGTACATCCCGCAGCGGCCAAACGGCTAGGCAGTCTTCGGCCAAGTCACACTTCGGCGCTGTACCCCGGACGTGCGGCAGGATGGAACCATGACCCAACCTGCCGAGCCCGCCCTCCCCACCGGGCCACCCACACTGACCGTCCGCGCCGTCCTTTTCGACATGGACGGCACACTGGTGGATTCAACGGCGATCGTTGAGCAAGTGTGGCTGGAGTTCGCCGAGCGATACGGCTTGGATTTCGACGAGATCCTCCGCACCTCGCACGGCGTCCAGGCCGGCGATACTGTCCGCCGGTATGCGCCAGCCGGCGCTGACTTCGACGCCCTGACTGCCGAGCTCGGTCAGATGGAACGTTCCCGGACAGACGGGGTCATAGCGCTTCCCGGGGCAGAAGCCCTGCTGGCGGGGCTTCCTGATGACGCCATCGCTTTGGTCACCTCGGCGGACCGCATCCTTGCTGAGATCCGCATGCAGGCGGCCGGACTCACCATGCCGTCCACCACGGTCACCGCCGAGTCCGTCACCCGCGGTAAACCGCATCCTGAGGGGTACCTGAAGGCGGCGGCGCTGCTGGGAGCCGACCCGGCCGACGTCGTGGTCTTTGAAGACGCACCTGCCGGTATCGCCGCGGCGCGTGCTGCGGGGATGCGGACCGTTGTGGTGGGCAAGGCCGCTGCCAGGCACAATGCGGAGCTGGAGCCGGGCATGTGGCGGATCCCGGACTACTCGGCGGTGACGGTCACAGCAGCGAAGGACGACGACGGCGGTCACCTCCTGACGCTGACGCTGTAGCTGTTCCTGAGCGGGCTGTTCCAAGCGGGAAACCCGGCGTAGGCTGTGCGCATGTCTGCGATGCCGGAGGCGTACAGTGCTGCATTGAAGCGGGCCATGGTGCACGCAACGGACTGGTTGGCGTCGGTTCCCGACCGCCCCGTCCGTCCCGCGGTCGACGCCGATCAGGTGGCCGCGAGCTTGGCATCGATCCTCCCGGAAGGGCCAACTGAAGCCGCTGATGTGGTGGACGAGCTTGCCACCCTGGCCGAACCGGGCTTGATGGCCATCCAGTCCGGACGGTTCTACGGGTGGGTCATGGGTGGAACCCTGCCCGCCGCCATGGCCGCCGACTGGCTGGTTTCGGCATGGGACCAGAACACCGGACTCCGCTTCGCCACTCCGGCTGCGGCTGCCATCGAAGAATCCGCCGCCGCCTGGCTTCTTGACCTCCTGCACCTGCCCGCAACCTCCGACGTCGGCTTCACCACCGGGGCCACCACCGCGAACTTCGTGGGACTGGCCGCTGGCCGCCAATACCTGATGGACCAGGCTGGCTGGGATCTTCAGTCCTTGGGCCTCTCGGGTGCTCCACGCATCACCACCTTCGCGGGACGGGAGCGCCACGCGGCCGTTGACCTGGCGCTCCGGTATCTCGGGCTGGGGGCGTGCGTTCCAGTGGACGCTGATGAGCAGGGTCGCATTCTGCCCGAGGCACTGGCGGCTGCCATGGATGAGCAACCCGGGCCATCGTTGGTCTGCCTGCAAGCGGGTAACCTGCACTCCGGCGCCTTTGACCCCATGGGGGAAGCTGTAGCCGTTGCCCATGAACGCGGGGCATGGGTGCACGTGGATGGTGCTTTTGGTTTGTGGGCGGCCGTCAGCCCAACGTTGCGGGAACGGCTGGCTGGTGTTGAGGGCGCCGACTCCTGGGCTACCGATGCACACAAAACACTCAATGTTCCCTACGACTGCGGCTTGGCGATCGTTGCGAGCCCGGAAGCACTTCGCCGGGCGTTCAGCATCCACACGAGCTACTTCATCGCAACGGACGCCGGACCAGGGGACCCTTTCGAGAAGGTTCCCGAGTTGTCGCGCCGCGCCCGCGGCATTCCCGTGTGGGCCGCCCTCAGGCAGTTGGGCCGCCATGGAGTGATCGCCATGGTTGAACGGCTTGCGGCGAACGCCCGTGCGTTGGCTGAGGGCCTCGCGGCAATCCCGGGCGTCGAGGTCCTCAATGATGTCGTCTTTACGCAGGTCTCGGTGAGCTTCGGCAGCGACGACCGCACGCACCGCGTCACGCAACGGCTCATGGCCGAGGGCGCGGTGTGGATGTCGGGCTCGGCCTGGCGCGGCCGGGAGATCCTGCGGATCTCGGTCAGCAACTGGTCCACGGACGCGGGGGATGTTGCAGCGTCCATCGCAGCGGTCCGGCGTGCGGTGGAGGCCGAACCGGAGGCGTAGCGCTCAGAAGTTGCTTCCCCGCACCACGTAACGCCGGAACGGGCGCGTTACCCAAGTGGTGAGCAGCAACGCCACGACGCTCGCCATCCAAGGGTCCATGACGTTGCGGACCAGAAGGAAAACCACAGCGTAGGCCAAGGTCCACGTCAAGGCCCGGAACACGCGCCGGGACAGACTGCCCCTCAACATCGCTTTCACTCCCAGTTCACGCCGAAGCTCGTGGACCGGAATGCGGCGCAGGTTTCGGTTCAGACGCGCCATACCGCGCAGGTCGGCCAGGGCGGTTCGTACGACGTCGACACGGGAGTCAGCGTCGTCGGTCCAGTCGACGGGTACTTCATGGACGCGCAGACCACAGCGTTCAGCGATCACCAGAAGTTCGGTATCGAAGAACCACGAGTCGTCCGTGGTGTGGGGGAGGAGGCGGTGCGCTACGTCGGCGCGGACGGCCTTGAAGCCGCACTGGGCGTCGGAGAAACGAGCCCCCAAGACCGTCCGCAGGAGCGAGGTGTAGCTGCGCGAAATGAACTCACGATGCGGACTGCGGGTGACACGGGAACCCGGCGCCAAACGCGTGCCGATGGCGAGGTCCGAGTGGCCGGAGATCAGCGGTGCCACAAGGGGCGCCAGCGCGGAGAGGTCCGTGGACAGATCCGCTTCCGTGTAGGCAAGCACAGGTGACGGCGACGACTGCCAGACCTGGCGGAGAGCGTTCCCGCGTCCCCTCTCTTGGAACCGCACCACCGTCAGTTCAGGGAGTTCACGGGCAAGACGCTCGGCAATCCTCAGCGTGCTGTCTGTGCTGGCGTTGTCCGCCACGGTGATCCGGAACGTGTGCGGAAAGGACCTCGTCAGATGCCCGTGCAGCTGGCGGAGGTTGTGTTCCAGGCGCGCTTCCTCGTTGTAGACAGGGACGGTGAGGTCCAGGACGGGAACCACAACACTGGTGTCAACGGGGAGACGTCGGGGCTGGGGGCTCGGACCCGTCTGGCCTTGGAGGAGAGCCGGGTGACCAGTGGGCAACGCCGCGCCACGCAAGCGAGCCGAATGAGTCCTTCGTGCCAAAGCGCTGGTGGTGGGATCTGTGAGCGTCATGTATCCAGCATGGGACCGCCGATTATGAACGCTTTAGGCGGTAGCTGTGACCTCACTGTGAACCACGTGCTGGAGCTGTGAACCACGTGCTGGAGCTGTGAACCACGTGCTGGAGCTGTGAACCATGCGCCACAGCTGTGAAACGGCAAAAGCCGCGCCCGCTCCCGCCATTCGCTCCAGTTGGTACTGGTGCAAACGGCGGCAACGGGCGCGGCGATAAAGCGGCTCGGCTTAGTACCAGTTGTTGGCCAAGTGGAAGCCCAGAGCGGCGGACGGGGATCCGTAACGCTCCTTGATGTAGTTCAGGCCCCACTTGATCTGGGTCTGGTAGTTGGTTTCCCAGTCAGCGCCGGCAGTGGCCATCTTGGAGGCCGGCAGGGACTGGACAATGCCATAGGCACCGCTGGAAGCGTTCATCGCCGTGGTCTTCCAGTTGGATTCCTTCTCCCACAGCGTGTTCAGGGCAGCCATTTCACCGGCGCCCCAGCCGTAGTTGCCCAGGATGCTGAGTGCATAGGCCTTGGCAGCAGCGGGGTCGTCAACAGCCTTGGGTGCTGCAGCAGCTGCTGCGGCTTCCGCGGCGGCGGCGGCAGCAGCGGCGTCGGCTGCTTGCTTGGCGGCAGCGTCAGCAGCAGCCTTCTCAGCAGCAACCTGTGCGGCGGCCTGATCGGCGGCAGCCTTCTCAGCAGCAGCCTGTGCGGCGGCGGCCTGGTCTGCGGCAGCCTTCTCGGCAGCGGCCTTCTCAGCGGCTGCCTTGGCAGCAGCGTCAGCAGCGGCCCTGTCAGTTGCGCCCTTTTCGGCGGCAGCATTCAGGGAAGCGGAGATCTCAGCCGACTTGTTGGAGTTGACCTGGGCGCTCGCTTGGGTTCCGGCTACGCGGCTTGCCTCGGGGAGGGTCAGTGCGGCGTTGGCGGCGGTTCCGAGCGATGCAACGCCCAGTGCAGCTGCCACGACACCGGCTACGACGGACATGCGGTGGCCGGACTTACCCTGGCGGGCTGCGTTCTTGAGGACGGACTGCGACTTGGTGAGCGGTGCGTTGTTCTCGTCGCGGCGACGCGCGGAAGGGCGCGTCTGATCGTTAAATTCAGACATGTGATTACCTCTCAGCGCCTGCGGAGTTAGCTGTCGGGTTCGGATGAGGTCATCCGGCCGCGCATCACGCTGCGGCTTCACCCCAAGGGCCGGCAAAAAGCCTGGCCCGGAGACTCTGGGTCCCCCGTCTCTGCCTCGGAGAAAGAACGGACTCCGGGAAGTGGCAGAGCTCGGCGCATCCCGGATGTGGGCCTGCTAGGGGCGACCCACCCTTTCGACGGTACAGGAGGTTTCCGCAGAAGTCACATTTAGGTAACAGAGATCACGACGCCGGTGAGTCGCCTTGCCCGATTCGTTACAGGCCTACGGTGCTCACCGTGGGAAGTCGAAGGGCGAACTCCGTGCGCCCCGGCCGTGAGGTCACTTCCACGCTACCGCCGTGAGCTGAAACAATGGATTCCACAATGGACAGGCCGAGTCCGGAGGTGCCTTCAGAGCCCGATCGTGCGGCGTCGGCGCGGGCAAATCGCGAGAAAATCCGGCCCTGGAAATCTTCCGGAATGCCGGGGCCGTTGTCCGTCACGCTGACCACGGCGCTGCCATCGGCGGAGAGCATGACGCCGGTGACCACAGTGGTGCCGGGGTCGGTGTGTTTGCGGGCGTTGGACAGCAGGTTCGCCAGCACCTGATGCAGTTGCGTGGCGTCGCCGCGGACCGTGATGGGCTCGTCCGGGAGCTGGAGCTGCCAGATGTGATCGGGTGCCATGACTTTCTCGTCGCTGACCGTCTCGATCACCAACTGAGTGAGGTCCACATCCTCAACTTTCACGGGTTGGCCCTCGTCCAACCGCGCCAACAGCAGCAGGTCCTCCACCAACGTGGTCATGCGTTCGGACTGGCTTTGGACGCGAGCCAGCGACTTCCGGCCGTCTTCGGTGAAGTTCTCGGTCATCCTCAGCAGCTCGGTATAGCCCCGGATGGCGGTCAGGGGAGTCCGCAGCTCGTGCGAGGCATCGGCCACGAACTGACGCACCTTCGTTTCGCTTTCCTGGCGGGCTTCCAAAGCGCTGGAGACGTTGTTCAGCATTTGGTTCAAGGCATAGCCGACACTGCCCACTTCCGTCCCGGGATGAGAAGCCGACGGCGGTACGCGCACCGCAAGTGCCACCTCACCGGCGTCGAGAGGCAGCCGCGAAACCTTCGTGGCCACTTCGGAGAGCTGCTCCAGCGGACGCATGGTGCGGCGGATGATCACGGTGCCGGCCAGGCCGATCACCACCAGGCCGCCCAGCGAAACCAGCACCATGGTCCACACGAGCGAGGCCTCCGCACTCTGTTTGTCCGCCAGCGGCAGGCCCGTCACAATCACGTCGCCGTACGCGGTTTCGACCGCTACCAGACGGTAGTCGCCGTTGGACAGGGAACGGTCCACTGGCCCGTTGTCCCTGGGGAGCGAGAGCAGCACCTGCTCGTCGTCGGCCGAAAGCGAGACGCGGTTACCTTGGGCATCGATCAAACCGGAGCTACGCACGGTTGAGCCGTCGATCCTTGCGTTGAGCGTGCCAGCCGCTTGGCCGCGCGCCTCCAGCGGATCAGGCCTTCCGGAGGGTGACGGAAAGTTCGACGGCGGCCTGCCGAAGTCATTCGCGCGGCTGGACGCCTGTTCCAGCTGCCTGTCGAGCTGCTTGTTGAAGACCATGTCCATGGACGCGTAGCTGACCACTCCCACGGCAGAGCAAATGGCGACCAGCAAGGCCATGGCCACCAGGACCAATCTGGTGCGCAGGTGCCACGTGGAGGGGTTGAGCCAGCTGCGCTGTGTCTCTAAGGCCGCACCTGACCTTCTGGCCACTCCTGAAAGTGTGCTCAACGCCTAGTCCGCGGGCTTGATGACGTATCCGGCACCGCGGATGGTGTGGATCATGGGCGGGTGGTTCGCTTCGATCTTCTTGCGAAGGTAGGAAATGTAGAGCTCCACGATGTTGGCCTGGCCGCCGAAGTCGTAGTCCCACACGCGGTCCAGGATCTGGGCCTTGCTGACCACTCGTTTGGGGTTTTCCATGAGGTATCGCAGGAGCTCGAACTGGGTGGCGGTGAGGGAGATGTCCTCGCCGCCGCGGGTTACTTCCCGGGTGTCTACGTTGAGGGTGAGGTCACCCACCACCAGCTCGGCAGTGTCCATGGCGGCCACCCCGGAACGTTGGACCAGGCGGTGAAGGCGCAGGAGCACTTCCTCCATGCTGAAGGGCTTGGTGACGTAATCGTCCCCGCCGGCAGCCAAACCGACAATGCGGTCCTGCACGGCGTCCTTGGCGGTAAGGAACAGGGCCGGAACTTCCGGCGCGAAGGTGCGGATGCGGTTGAGGACCTCCACGCCGTCGAAGCCGGGGAGCATGACGTCGAGGACCAGCACGTCCGGCCTGAAGTCCTTGGCCAGCTTTACTGCCCCCGGACCGTCGCCGGCTACCGCCACGGACCACCCCGCCATGCGCAGGCCCATGCTCATGAGCTCGGCAAGGCTGGGTTCGTCGTCCACCACCAGGGCGCGGATCGGTGAGCCGTCCGGGTGGGACAGCTGGGGAAGGTTGTTGGTCATGGAGTGCGAGGAGGCCATGAGACAACTCTCCGTTCTGCCGGTAAGCCAGCGCTATGCCCGTCCTGTGAGGACGCTGTGAACTCCACCCTAGCGAGGTGGGAGTGCAGGGCCACGTAAGTCGGCGGCGGAACTTTATCTCCCGATTCCCTCTGTTTTCTACAGCTTGTAGCAGATTTCGGGCAGAAAATCGGCGAGAAAAGCAGCCTGCGATTGGACAACAAGTGTTTCAGATCGTGAGATTCCGCTTGAGGGGGGTTCACTGCAACAGAGGTGCTCAAAATGCCAGAAGAGTCGAAGAAAATTCAGCAGAGGGGCAATAATCCCTACTTCACCCGAATGAAATGGCGTTCATTTATGACGCCTGCGGAATTGTGATTTGCAACACAATAGACCTCTACGTCTCAAAATGTGGACGTTTCCGCGCTTTGTTACTTGCGTGTTGCCATTGTTACGTTGCACACTTCCAATGTGAACAAGAACTCAACAGCACCTGCAGCCGCAGCAACCTGGCCCAGCACACCCGCTGGCCATGATGACCGCTGTTGTCGAATGCAAGCCTAACTTTCCACCCCAAGAAGTTTCAGGCATTCGCCCCCTTGCCCAGCGTTGGGCGCCCCTCCCCAAACTCATTGCGGGGACAACCAGCATTCGAAGCCGCGATGACGGCTATTCACTTTTGAGGTAAGCACTCCATGTCAGTTGCATCTGGATACGTCCACATCTCCGTCCGTAACGCCAACAAGGCCGCGTCAAACGCAGGGCTTCGCCCCGGCTTCGGAAACCGTCCCGGCTACTCTCCCGCTCCACAAGGAGCCGGGCAGCAGGCTCCCGGATACGTGCCGCAGGGCTACAACCCCAACTCCTACGGCCAGTTGCGCGCAGTCCCCACAGCAGAGCCGGCGCCCATGACGGCGCCCACCCCTGTGATTGCCCAGTCGGACAAGCTCCGCCCCGTTGCCAACGACAACGTAGCCCGCGGGTTTGTCCTCTACATGGGCATTGACGAAGAAACCGCAGCCGCTGCAGGAACGTCCATCGCCAAGCTCGCCCAGGAAATCCGGGCATACGCTCAGTCCCTCGTGACCGGCGCGGAGAGCTACGCCGCCGTCGCAGTTGCCCCCGCCGGGGCACCCGGCTCGGCACTCGACGTCGTGCGTTCCACCTTCGGTGACCCCACCGTTGCCGCACGCCAGCGCACCGAGGCCGCACGTCCGGCGCCGCAGCAGGAATCCCGTCCGTCGGGCGTGCTGATCGACCTCGCACGCCGCGAAGTGCACCTCGACGGCGAATCCCTGAACCTGACGTTCAAGGAATTCGAACTCCTCAACTACCTCGTCGAGAACGGCACCCGCACCGTGGGCCGCGATGAACTCCTTGAGGGCCTGTGGCGCAACGCCGAAGAGGTGCCCAACGAGCGCACCATCGACGTCCACATCCGCCGCCTCCGTTCCAAGCTCGGCCGCCTTGCCAACACCGTCCGCACGGTCCGAGGCCAGGGCTACCGCTTCTACGAGCACCCCGAAGTTATTGTTTGGGCAGCACCCGAATACTCGATCTAGTCTCAGCACATAGCGCCCGTCTCCCGTGAGGAGGCGGGCGCTTTCGCTTTGGCGGGACGATCCCGCGGCAGGGCTGCGTGCCGCCACCACCCACATTGGCCGCGGAACCCGCTCAACACACCCGCTGCGCCGCGTGTCTGGGGTGCTTGGAAGTCAAAGTTGGTGACGGCGGACCGGCTGCTCTCTTCCAAAGAAGGTCAGGAAGCCCCGGGCCGAAGAGAACGTGGGGCGGATAGGGTTGGGGTATGAGTGACCATCACATTAAGCGCCTGGTGATCATGCGGCATGCCAAGGCAGATTGGCCCATGGGCGTGCCTGATCATGAGCGTCCCTTGGAGGAGCGCGGGCACCGGGAAGCTCCGCTGGCCGGAAAATGGTTGCTCAAGCACGGCGTGGTTCCCGATTTCATTCTGTGCTCGTCAGCGTTGAGGACCCGGCAGACCTGCACCTGGGTGTGCGATGAGTTGGGGGACAAAGCTCCGACGCCCAAACTCGAGGACGGCCTGTACTCCGCCTCGGCCAACCGCATGTTGACGGTCATCAACCATGTTCCGGACACCGTGACCACGCTGATGGTGATCTCGCACATGCCTGGAGTCCAGGATCTGGCCATGCATTTGGCTTCCCGCGATTCGGACCACGACGCTTACATGGACGCCGCTACCAGTTACCCAACGAGTGCGTTGACGGTCATGGAAACGGAAAAATCGTGGGCTGAGCTTGATGGGCAGGACGCGCGGCTGACGCACTTCAAGGTGCCCCGCCACTAACCCAAACTGGCTGGCATTAGTGGTTGTTTTCAGGGCTCAGAACAATCACTATTGCGAGTTGCTTGGGTCCCCGTAGGCCAGCTGCGGCATGCACATGCAGCGGATCTCGAACACCGGCAGGCCCGCCGCTTCTTCGCCGTGCCCTGTTGCGATCAGGTATTCGCCGTCGAACATGTACACCGGCAACTGCGGCGCCATGTACTCGTTGTAGCGGCTTGGGTACACCCACTGACCACGGATGTCGAAAGCGGGAAGCGCATAGGGATCCCGCCGGTTATGGGCGCTCGGATACAGTGCGTCGTCGATCATGATGTAGCTGACCAAGCCATACGTGTGATGGTGGTTCATGTCCGTGGGAAAGAGGATTGCTTCCACAGTTGGGCCCCTTCAAAGATTTCGACGACTGCACCCCGGGCGGCGCAGATAGCTCGGTAAGGTTAGCCTAAGCTAACGACTCTCCGGTCGTCGAATGTTCCACTGTGTGACCTTGATCGCTCCTGGTCAGCCCTGCGGCAGGGGTAATTCGGCCGCTATTTCGCGCAGCATGCTCACAGCTAAGCGAATGTTGGGGCTGGCCGTCATGGTTTTCCGGTACACCACGCCCACGGACCGTTGCTGCACAGGCCGGATCACCGGAATGGCAACCACGCCGGCGGGAAGCGGAGGCCTGCCGAGCCTCGGAACGAGTGCCACGGCCACGCCCTGTTCCACCATGGCGATGTGGGTGGAGAAATCGGGATCGTAAACGCGGATATCGGGGACCTTGCCCAGCCCGGCGAAGATCTGCAGCAATGCTTCGTTGCAGATGGCTCCTGCCGGGGTGCTGATCCAGGTTTCGTCCAGCAAATCTTCACGCTCGACGGCGGCGCGTCCGGAAAGTGCGTGGGTGCTGTTGACGAGGACATCGGCTTGGTCGATGCACAGGTCCTCATGCACCAGGTTCTCCGGGATCACCAGGGGCACGGAGTTCCAGTTGTGGACCACCGCGAGTTCTGCTTCGCCTGAGGCCACCCTGTGGACCGCCTCGCGGGGGTCCTCGGCCAGAACGGTGACCTCCAGGGCGGAGTGGGCAGCGGCCATGCGCCCCAGCATGGGTCCCACCAATCCGCGGCAAGCCGTGGAAAACGCAACGAGCCGCAGGAGTCCCGAAGGTTTCGCTGGGTCGGCGAGCAGGGTGGCCTGCAGCTCTTCAAGCTCGCCCATGATCCTCCGGCCATAGCCGGCCAAGGCCAAGCCCCGCTCGGTGAGGAGTACCCCGCGGCCATTGCGTTCCAGCACGGAGACGCCGGTTTGCTTCTCAAGTTTCTTGATTTGCTGCGAAATGGCCGAAGGGCTGAAACCCATCACGTCTGATGCTGCCACTACTGAGCCGTGCTGTTCCACGGCCACCAAGGCCCTCAGTGATGAAATATCGATCATGAAGCAAATCTACGCTGTCCCATGTCGAATTCAACGCTGGTGCTTCAACCAAAAGAAGGCCAGAGTGTTACTTGTGAACCTTCGCCACTCTGCCCTAGCCGTCCTAGTCGCTGTCCTGTGGGGCATCAACTTCGTCGCGATCGACCTCGGCCTGCACACCAACGGCAGGGAGGTCCCGCCGCTGCTCTTCGTCGCCATGCGCTTCTTGCTGGTGGTCTTTCCCTTCATCCTGTTCATCCGCAAACCAGACGTCGGCTGGAAGGCGATTCTCGGCGTCGGGCTCTTCATGAGTGCCGGCCAATTCGGCCTCCTGTACCTGGGCATGGCCTTGGGGATGCCCGCAGGTTTGGCCTCCCTGGTCCTTCAGGCGCAAGTGTTGTTCACCATCTTGCTCGCGGCGAAGTTTCTCGGAGAGCGGCCGAGCCGCCGCCAACTGGCAGGCGTGGCACTGGGTATCGCGGGCTTGGCAGTGGTGGCATGGGGGCGCAGTGCCGTGGCGCCGGTGCTGCCGCTCATGATCGTTCTGGCCGCGGCGTTGTCCTGGGCGATCGGCAACGTGGTGGCCCGGCACACGAAAGCGGCTTCCGGCTTGGGCCTGGTGGTGTGGTCCGGTGCCGTGGTGCCGGTCCCGTTGGCTGGCCTCTCACTGTTGGTGGATGGGCCGGGCGCCGTGTGGTCAACCATCATCGACCTGCAGCCGGCCACCATCCTGAGCGCAATCTACACGGCCGTGTTCGCGTCCCTGATCGGCTACGGCATCTGGAACCGTTTATTGTCGCTGTATCCGAGTTCCGACGTCGTGCCGTTCACGCTTCTTGTCCCTGTGGTGGGGATGACGGCCGCGTGGCTTGTCCTGAACGAGATTCCCACGCTGACCGAGATCCTGGGCGGATTGATCCTGCTCCTGGGAGTTGCCACCGCCGTCCTCGGAGCCGGACGCAAAATCCGCCCGGAAACTCCCGTTGTGAGGCCCGCTCTGCGCCTCTAAATCCCCCGAAGGCATGCAGAGCAGGCCACGCAACGCAAGGAATTAGCGCAGGTTGAAGATGGTCCGGTGCCAGTCCTTCTCGGTAACACCCTCCAGTTCGAACATCACATGCTTGACCTGGGTGTACTCCTCAAAGGAATAAGCGGACATGTCCTTGCCGAAACCGGATTGCTTGAAGCCGCCATGGGGCATCTCGGAGATGATCGGGATGTGGTCGTTGACCCACACGCAGCCGGCCTTGATCTCGCGGGTGGCGCGCAATGCCCGCTGGAGGTTGTTGGTCCAGGCAGAAGCGGCCAGCCCGTAGACGGTGTCGTTGGCCAACGCGATGGCTTCATCATCAGTTTCGAACGGGAGGACTACCAGGACGGGGCCGAACACCTCGTCCTTGACGATCTCCGAGTCCGGCGCCGCATCAACTACCAGTGTGGGCCGGTAGAAGGCGCCATTTTCCAGGCCCCCACCCGTGGGTGAGTAACCCCCGGCCATCACCTTGCTGTAACTGCGGGCCCGGTCCACCATTCCGGCCACGTGGTCCCGCTGCTTGAAGGAAACCAAGGGGCCAAGGTCGGCGTCGGTATCCACGGGAGTGCCCAGGACGATCCCATCAAAGCGGGCGGCGACCTTGGCCACGAATTCCTCGTACACGCTGCGGTGCACGATTGCCCGGGTGGCTGCGGTGCAATCCTGGCCGGTGTTGATCAGCGAGCCGGCCACAGCGCCGTGCACAGCGGCGTCAAGGTTGGCGTCATCAAACACCACGAAAGGCGCCTTGCCGCCCAGTTCAAGGTGCACGCGCTTGGCATTGACGGCGGCGGCCTCCAGAACCGTGCGGCCAACCGTGGTGGAACCCGTGAAGGAGACCATGTCCACGTCCGGGTGACGCATGAGGGCTGCCCCGACTGTGGCGCCGTCGCCCACCACCACGTTCACCACGCCGTCGGGCAGTCCCGCGTCGGTGAGCGCCCGCGCGAACATCAGGGACGTCAGCGGCGTGATCTCGGCGGGCTTGAGAACTATGGTGTTGCCGGCGGCGATGGCCGGAAGAATCTTCCATGCGGCCATTTGCAGGGGGTAGTTCCACGGTGCGATGGACCCCACCACTCCGATGGATTCCCGGCGGATGGATGACGTGTGCTGGGGGGAATACTCTGCGGTGGCCTTGCCTTCGAGGTGCCGGGCGGCTCCTGCGAAGAAGTCGATGTTGTCGATGGTGCCGGGGACGTCGAACTCCCGGGTCAGCCGCAGTGGCTTACCCGTCTGCGTACTCTCAACGCTGGCGAACTCCTCCGCACGATCTTCGAGGATACGGGCGAATTTCTGCAGAATGCCTGCGCGTTCGCCGGGCGCGGTGCGGGACCATGCCGGGAAGGCGCCGCGGGCCGCTGCCACTGCCGACTCAAGGTCCGCCAGCGAAGCGAGTTCAACCGTTTCCACCACTTCTGAGGTCGCCGGATTGATGATGTCGAGGCTGCTGCCGGAGGTTCCGGACAGCAGTTTTCCGTTGATGAACTGGTGCATGTGGGTACCGTGCTTTCCCTGCCGGGCGTCGCTGTCCGGGCAGTGCTGAGCGGACGACGCCGGATGGTGGCGTCGTGCGGGGAGGGTGGTTGCGTTGCTGGCCAAGCAGGCGGTCAGGCCTGCGTGCTTTCGCGTTCGGCGCTGTCCAGGATGGCTGCAAGGCCGGCTTGGAACGCTTTGAGAGAATCGAGGTTTTGCAGTGCAGCGTGGTGTTTTTCAAGGAGCGGGTGCCCGGTGATGCGCGTGAAAACTCCGGGGTTGAGCCAAGGATCGTGGCCCTCGGAATCAGGGAGCCGTTGGATTTCAACCGCAATCCCTGCGCCGAGTGCCAAGGTGTAGCTTTCCAAGGCTGCGTAGTAGTGCACCACGCGGTCCTCTTCCAGCCCGGCGTCGGTGAGGCATTGCAGGACGAACTCGATCGCTTTCAACTCACCGGGACCGTAGGTGTCCGTGGCGAACGACTCGCTGCCCAGGGAGGGGTGTTGCATGAAGGACCTGAGGAGTTCGTCGAGGTAGGCCTCCAGCCGGGCACGCCATCCCTGGTTGCGCGCCGTGGCCTGTGTTCGTTCCACGGACAGCATGAACAGCTGGTCCAGTGCTGCCCTGACGATCGCGTCCCGGTTCCGGAAATGCCGGTAGACGGCGGTGGCGTCCACGTCGAGTTCCTGTCCCAACCGGCGGACCGTCAGCCGTTCGCCGAGTTCCTGGCTGGAAATCCGCAGGACGGCGTCAATGATGGTGGCTGGGTCCAGGCGCGTGCGGCGGTCCGTCGACTGTGCTTGCTGCACCATCAGTTGTCCGCCTTCCATGCGATCCCGTTCCCTGTGATCCCGGGTTGATTATCAAACTACATGATTCATGGCGTCCTCCTTTCAATGATCAGTCAAAGACTTTGTCAGCAGTGATGTCAACACTGTTGACTTTAGTGTGACTTGGCTCATAGTGTGTCTCGCAGAGTTGATTTTCCCCACGAAAGGACTCGAACGTGCACGCAGAGATTTTGTTAGAGAACGGATGGGTGTACACCGGCAACGACGCCGGACCCGTCCAAGCAAATCTGGCCATAGCCGAAGGCCGGATCATCGCCATCGGAAAACCCGACGACGTCAACGGAACCGTCACGGCCGATACCCGCAGGGTGGACCTGCAGGGGCAGCTGGTGGTGCCTGGATTCCAGGACGCCCATATCCACCCCATCTTCGCCGGGATCGAGCTGCTCCAATGCGACCTGACGGGGGCCACCAGCGCTGAAGAGGCCGTGGCCAGTGTGGCCCGCTACGCAGCAGACAAGCCCGACGAACCTTGGATCCTGGGCGCTGGATGGTCCATGGATTTCTTCCCGGGCGGCACCCCCACCCGGAGACTGCTGGACGCCGTAGTGCCGGACAGGCCCGTCTACCTCGTCAACAGGGACCACCACGGGGCATGGGCCAACACCGCCGCCTTTGAGGCGGCGGGCATCAGCGCAGAAACACCCGATCCCGAGGGCGGACGGCTGGAACGCGAAGAAGACGGGACACCGGCCGGGACCCTCCATGAGGGAGCCATGGATTTGTTCAACGCGGTCAAGCCGGCGGTGCCGTATGACTTGGCGTACCAAGGCTTGCTCGCCTCCCAGCAATTGCTGTTGTCGCAGGGCATCACCGCCTGGCAGGACGCCTGGGTTCCCATCCCGGAGGGCGACCATGCCGACCACTTGGACGTTTACATGGACGCAGCGAAGGCCGGAGACCTGAAAGTCCGGGTCACCGCATGCCAATGGTGGGACAGGACCGCTGGAATGTCCCAGCTGGACTTGATTACCAAGAGGCGCCAACGTGTAGCCGAAAACTTCGACCACCACCGGCTCAACGCGAACACGGTCAAAGTAATGGTGGACGGGGTGGCAGAAAATTACACAGCCGCCATGCACCACGTTTACCTGGACCACCACGGCCACCACACGGATAACCGCGGCATCGAATTTTTTGAACCTGATGAACTGAAGGAATACGTCACCGCGATTGACGCATCAGGCATGCAGGTCCACTTCCACGCACTTGGAGACCGTGCGGTGACCGACGCTTTGGATGCGCTGGAGGCAGCACGGGATAGCAACGGGGCCAACGACAACCGGCACCACTTGGCGCACCTTCAGGTGGTCCGCAGCGAGGATGTTGCCCGTTTCGCCGAGTTGAAAGCCGCAGCCAATGTGCAGGCTCTCTGGGCCTGCCACGAAGAACAGATGGACACCCTGACCCTCCCGTTCCTTGAACCGGGCGCCGAGGACAGGCACTACCCCTTTGGCGAACTTGCCTCCGCCGGCGCCCGCTTGGTGGCGGGAAGCGACTGGCCCGTCTCCACTGCGGACCCTCTCGCAGCCATCCACGTCGCAGTAAACCGGACAGCGCCCGGGGAGGACCAGCCCCCGCTCGGACCGGAATCACAGAAACTCAACCTTAAACAGATCCTGGATGCCTACACGCAGGGATCAGCGTGGATCAACCACCTGGAGGCGGAGACGGGAACGCTGGAACCGGGAAAACTTGCCGACCTCGCCGTTCTGGACAGCAACGTTTTCCGCCTCCCGGCCGAGGAACTGTACCGGGCGGTGGTGACGCAAACGTGGATTGGGGGCGAATGCGTCTATGACCGCGCAACCGCCCGCCACACCGTGCCCGCCTCGGTGATGCCATGAAGCCGCCAACAGTGCCACCACCTGCGCCTCCCACTGCGTACGGCGCCGCCGTGCGTCTCAAACAGCGGACGACGCCGTCGCGTATCACAGCGGTTGGCGTCGCCGCCGTCGTGGCCGGCCTGGTCCTGGGCGGCTGCGGCGTCCGGCCCGCCGGCGTGACGGACGCCGCGGGCGGAGCCAAGTTCACCCTGTCCGACTCCACTCCGGCCCCCACCAAGGAAATCGACAACTTCAACTGGGCCATGTACGCGGAACCGTTCTCCTTGGACTACGCGTACGCCTTCGACTACCCGGACAACACTGTCCTGTCCAACGTGTGCGAGTCCTTGTTCCGCTGGAACTCTGACCTTTCCACATCGCCGGGCCTGGCCACGGGAGTGGAGAACCCGGATCCGCTGACGTGGATTTATACCATCCGGCAGGGTGTGAAGTTTCACGACGGCAGCGAGATGACAGCGGACGATGTTGTGGCCTCCCTGAGCCGGCACGTGGACCCCGAAGTAGGTTCCTTCTGGGCATCGGCCTACCAGAACGTGGAATCCATCGAGAAGACGGGTGACTTCGAGGTCACGGTCACTACCACCCGGCCGGACTATGTGTTCAACAGCTCCTTGGTGGGGGCCACGGGTGTGGTTGAGTCTGCCAAAACACTGGAAGCTGCGGGCAAGGACTACGGCAATTCAAGCACCGGCGTGAATTGCACCGGACCCTTCCAATTCGAACAATGGGAAGCCGGGGAAAGCATCACCCTCAAGCGCTTCGACGACTACTGGGATCCCGAACTCAAAGCGAAGTCCCACCGGGTCACCTTCAAAATGCTGCCCGATGCCACCTCCCGGATCAACGCGTTCCAGACCGGCGAAATAGACGGTGGCTTCGCGATCCCGTCCAATGCCATGGACATCCTGAAAGCCAACAAAGACGCCGGATCGCTCTACTTCGGCGAGGACACCTCGGTGCAAAGCATGGTTTTCACCAACCTTGGCGGCACGTTCCAGGACGTCCGGGTTCGCAAGGCGCTGATGATGGCCATCAATCGTGAAGCCTTGATCAAGGCGGCCGAACAGGGCTATGCGAAGAAGACAGATGCGTTGACCACAAAGAGTGTGTGGAAGGACGTGCCAGCCGCGACATCGGACGAGGCTTTTGACGGCCTGCTGTCCACACCCTACGACGTTGAAGAAGCCAAGAAGCTCGTCAAGGAAGCAGGGGCGGAGGGCAGCAAGTTCGTCTTCGCCACTGCCTCCCTCAATGCAGCCTTCGACATCACCGCAAGGGCCATCGCGTCCGCGGCCAAGGAGATCGGCCTGGACCCGGAAATCCAGACCATGTCCAACGACAAATACACCACGCTTTTCTCCGATCCCGAGGCCCGCAAGAACGTGGACCTCCTGGTGACGTCCTGGTACCTCTCCAGCACCGAGCCCTTGGAAATGTACAGCGTGCTGCGCACCGGGGATTTCAGCAACTACGGCGGCTGGAGCAACCCGGAATTCGATGACCTGGTCAATACCGCGTACTCCATGCAGGACCCCGAGGCCCGGGGCAAACTCACGGGCCAAGCCGCCAAGCTGGCCGCGGATGACGTGGTGTGGGGTCCTCTCTATGAGACCGTCACGTCCATGTGGCTGGGCAAGCGCATCACCGGGGCGGACCCGTCCATCAACTACATGTACTTCCCGTGGGCAGCCCGGATAGGAGGTCTCTGACATGGCCGTTATGGATCAAGCGCAGGCACCCGCACCCCCACAGGGGCCGGCAGGCAAGCGGGCCAAAGGCAGGGCAGTCCGCCCTGCGGTCTTTATCGCCAAGAAAGTTCTGGCACTGGTGGCCACACTCTTTGTCGCCTCACTGGCCGTGTTCTTCTCACGCTTCCTGGTTCCCGGCGATCCCGCACGCTTCCTGCTGAGGGGCCGCAGCCCCAAACCCGAGGCTCTGGAAGAAATCACCCGGCAGTTCGGCCTGGATAAACCAGCCTGGGAACAATACCTCAACTGGCTCGGCGGCATTCTCCAAGGAGATTGGGGCCGGTCACTGACCTACCGCCAGGACGTCTCAGACGTCTTGCTCGGACGGTTGCCCACCACCCTCCAGCTCGTGGCGCTCGCCGCGGTTTTCATCACTGTGTTGGGATTGTTCGCCGGCATTGTGGCCAGCCTGAACAAGGGCTTCGGGGACCGCTTCATCCTCATCACCCTCACCGCAGCGGGCGCAGTGCCGCCGTTCGTCGCAGCCATTGCCCTGGTAGCGCTCTTCTCCGTGGGCTTGGGCTGGTTCCCTTCCTTTGGAAGCGGCGACGGCGGATGGGACCGGATCTGGCATCTCACCCTCCCGGCGCTCGCCTTGGGCATCACCTACATCGCCATGGTGGCCAGGGTGACCCGCTCATCCATGAACGAGCAACTGCTCCGCGAACACGTGGAAGTGGCGACGAGTCGCGGACTCACCCGCGGATCCGTGGTGGCACGCCACGTCCTCCGCAACGCTCTGGGGCCCATCCTTACCGTGAGCGGTGTTCTCGTGGCCGGACTCTTGGTTTCCAGTGCCATCATCGAGCGGACGTTCGGGCTCTCCGGCATAGGACAACTCCTGGTGCAGTCCATCGACCGGCTCGATTTCGGCGTCGTCCAAGCCATCGTCATGGTGGTGGTGGCGGCCTTCGTTCTGGTCAACACCGTGGTGGACCTCGTCCAACCCCTCATTGATCCGCGGATCACGGCCGGAACGGAGTCCCGATGACGTTAGCCATCCAGCTGCCGCAGGCAGGCTTTCGCCGTTACGGAAGCCTCCTGTCACCGATGGCGTGGGGTGCGCTTGCCGTCGCTGCCGCCGTCGTACTTCTCTCACTTTTCGCCCCGGTCCTGGCGCCGTACGACCCCGACTATGTGGACCTCAACAACGTCCTGGCCGGTCCTAGCGGGCAACACCTGCTGGGGACCGACGCGCTGGGCCGTGATCTGCTCAGCCGGCTCATGCATGGCGGGCGGACCTCGCTGCTGGGGCCCACCATCGTGGTGATCGGATCCACTGTGCTCGGCCTGCTGCTTGGCTTGGTTGCCGGCTGGTCAGAGGGCTGGCTGGGCAAGGTCCTCGGCAGGCTTTTCGATCTGTTGTTCGCTTTCCCTGCACTGCTGATGGCCATGCTCGCCATCGCCTTGTTCGGCAAGGGGCTCTTCGCTCCCATCCTGGCGATGACCATCGCTTATGTGCCGTACGTGGCCAGGCTGGCCCAATCCCTGGTGGTTGCCGAGCGCAGCAGGCCCTACGTCCAGGCGTACCGAGTGCTCGGATTCCGGACGCCCTGGGTGGTGCTGGGACGGGTTCTCCCCAACCTGATTCCCACTGTTGGCGCGCAGTCAACACTGAACTTTGGCTATGTGCTGGCCGACCTCGCGGCGCTCTCCTTCATCGGGCTCGGCGTGCAACCGCCCACCAGCGACTGGGGCGCCATGATCGAGGAATCCCGTGGCGCCCTGCTGGGCGGCTACATCCTCCCCGCCTTCTGGCCCGCGTTGGTAGTGGTCCTGGTGGTGGTTGCCGTCAACGTCATCGGCGAGGAACTCTCAGACCGCATCGGAGGAAAACTTTCATGAGCCAGCTTTTGCAGATCGAAAACTTTACGCTCGGTTTTCCAGGCAGGCCGCCGCTGCTGGACAGCGTCTCCCTGCACGTGAACGACGGCGAAGCTGTCGCCTTGGTGGGGGAGTCGGGCTCAGGTAAGTCGCTGACCACCCGTGCCGCGCTGGGGCTTTTTCCTGGTGGCTCGCAGTCTTCCGGCGTTGTGTCGGTTCAGGGCCTCGACACCCTGACGGCGAGCAATCAACGCCTCAGGGAGCTGCGGCGTGGCCACGCGTCCATGATTTTCCAGGACCCCAGGGCCGGTATCAACCCGGTCCGGACCGTGGGGGACTTCCTCACGGAAACCCTGCTGAGGCTCGACGGTTCATCCCGGGCCGAGGCCACTGAACGGGCCGTGAAGCAACTGGAGCAGGTGGGTCTCCGGCGGGCCAGCGAGCTCATGGACCAGCACCCACACCAGCTCTCGGGCGGCATGCTCCAACGCGTCATGATCGCAGCAGCACTCCTGAACTCACCGGATCTGTTGCTGTGTGACGAACCCACCACCGCCCTGGACGTCACTACCGAGGCGGGGATCGTGCGACTCCTCCGCGAAGAGCAACAATCGCGGGGAATGGGCATGCTGTTCATCACGCACGACCTCAACCTTGCCGCCAGCCTGTGCGAACGCGTCTACGTTCTTCGTCGGGGTGAAGTGGTGGAGCACGGACCAACCCGGACTGTTTTCCTGACTCCCCAGCAGGACTACACACGGCAGTTGGTGGAGGCTACCCCTGTCATTGAGGTGGGCGCTTTGGCTGCACCGGCGGTCCCGGGGTCACCCCTACTGAAGGTTTCAGGGCTATCCAAAACGTACCAACTGCCCCGCGGCGACACTATTACCGCCTTGGATGCCGCCGATTTCAGCCTGCCGGAGGGTGGGTCCTTGGGCATCGTGGGGGAGTCCGGTTCCGGAAAATCCACCCTGGCCCGGTTGGTGGTGGCACTGGAAACCGCTACCTCCGGTGAACTTACGCTGCGGGACATCCCCCGGCCGCGACGGGCCCTGAAAGCCTCCGAACGGAAAGTCCTGGCCAAGGATGTCCAAATCGTTTTCCAGGATCCCTACCTTTCTTTGGACCCGCGCATCAGTGTGGGGAACGCTGTGGCCGATGTCTTCCGCCTGCATCAGAAACAAGGACGCAAGGAAGCCAAGGACAGCGCCCGCGAGCTGCTGGGGCGGGTGGGCATCGGACCGGAACGTTTCGATGCCCGGCCCCGAGCCCTCTCCGGTGGGCAGCGGCAACGCGTTGCGCTAGCCAAAGCGCTGGCTGCCCGCCCCCGGCTCCTGGTTTTGGACGAGGCCACCAGTGCCCTGGACGTCTCGGTCCAAGCCCAGGTTCTGGAGCTCGTGGAGGAACTGCGTGACCAGCTCGGACTGACCATCCTGTTTGTCACCCATGACTTGGCTGTGGTCTCGCGCCTGTGCTCCGACCTCTTGGTAATGCATCAGGGACGGATTGTGGAGCAAGGACCCACGGCTCGCATCCTTGAGGACCCCGGGGACGACTACACGCGGAACCTTATCGCCTCCCGTCCCCGGCCATTGTGGGACGCCGAAGCGGTCACTGCCTAGGGCACACCGGCCACCAACTAGATTCCCGGCGCCTCCTCAGCGCGCCCAGAAACAGGAGAATACCCCGTGAATACCACCGTTTTCGAACGGAACGTCCCGCAAGCCGCCGTAGTATCCCGTGCCTTGGCAGGTGCGGCCCACCGGCCGTTCTGGATCGACGACCTCAAGGACTCCGCCACGCGCTACCCTCAACTCGGCGGCGACGCTGCCGCAGATCTCGTGATTGTCGGCGGCGGCTATACCGGCCTGTGGACAGCGCTGCGGGCGAAGGAACGCGATCCTGGCCGAACAGTGATCCTGCTGGAAGGGGAGCGTGTGGCATGGGCAGCTTCGGGCCGCAATGGCGGCTTCTGCGAGGCGAGCCTCACCCACGGCCATGAGAACGGCAAGAACCGTTGGCCGGAAGAATTGGAGATTCTGGACCGCTTGGGCATGGAGAACCTGGACCGCATGCAGGAAGCCGTGGAGAAGTACGGCATGGACTGCGAGTGGGAGCGGACGGGCGAACTCAACGTTGCGGTAGAACCTCATCAGGTGTCCTGGCTCCAGGAGGACGACAGCCCCGGCAGCGTCTTCCTGGACCAGGAGGCTGTGAGGGCCGAGGTCAACTCACCAACCTACCTGGCGGGCCGCTGGCATAAGGATTCCGTGGCAATGGTCCATCCTTACAAACTGGGGCTCGAACTGGCGCGCGTGGCAACAGAGCTGGGCGTGGTGATTCACGAGGGCACACGCGTGCGCGAGCTGAAGGACCACCAGCAGGGCGTCACGGTGGTCACGGAGCGGGGCAACGTAGAGGCGGGACACGTGGTCCTGGGTACCAACGTGTTTCCGTCGCTGCTGAAGCGCAACCAGTTGATGACGGTGCCCGTGTACGACTACGCACTCATGACCGAGCCCCTCACTGCCGAACAGCTGGAGTCAATCGGCTGGGGCAAACGCCAAGGAATAGGGGATGTCGCCAACCAGTTCCACTACTACCGGATCACCAAGGACCACCGGATCCTGTTCGGTGGCTATGACGCCCTCTACTTCTGGGGCCGCCGCGTGGACCAGCGGCACGAACACCAGCCTGCGACGTGGGAGAAAATCGCCTCCCACTTCTTCACCACGTTCCCGCAATTGGAAGGCCTGAAGTTCACGCACAAGTGGGCCGGACCCATCGATTCGAGCACACAGTTCTGCGCGTTCTTCGGCACTGCGCGGAAGGGGCGGGTAGCGTACGCGGCTGGCTTCACGGGACTTGGGGTGGGCGCCACAGCCTTCGCTGCCGACGTTCTCCTGGACCTCCTGGCGGGCCTCGACACCGAACGAACGCGGGTTGAAATGGTCAGGAAACGGCCACTGCCCTTCCCGCCTGAGCCGCTGGCCTCCCTGGGCATCAACCTGACGCGTTGGTCCATGGACCGGGCCGACCACAACCAGGGGAAACGTAACCTCATCCTCAAAGCCCTCGACGCCGTCGGGCTGGGCTTCGACTCCTGACCCCCTTCGTTGTGGGGCCTGCTTTGCACGTTTAGATCCCGCGTTAGCGTGCAGAGCGGGCCTCGCAACGCAGGGGTGGGAAGGTGAGCTAGCGTTTGGGGGCCGGCTTGCGTTGAGTGGAAGCGCTCGACGCCGGACGCTTGGCTGCCGTGGTTGGCGTACGCGGTGCGGGACGCTTCACTGCAGGGGGCTTGGCTGCATTGGATGGACGTGGAGACGAAGCAGCCGGACGTTTGGCAGGGGTAGGCGGACGGGAAACTGGTTTGCGCGGCGCCGGGGTTCGCTTCGCAGGCGTCGGGGGTCGTTTGGGAGGAGCCGCAGCCCGTGAACCGAACGATGGCACCACAGCACCTAGAAACAGCACGCCCAGCGTCCCAAACCCTGCCACGGCGGCCAAGTAGAAGTAGATGTCTGAATCCTGGGTGCTGGCCGGGCTGCCTAGCGCTGCACTGCCCAAAGCGTTGGCGTCCTGGTTGAAAGCAATTCCCCACATTCGCAGGAACGCGATGCTGCACCCGATGAAAAGGCTGGTCCCCGCTGCACCAAGGAGGACCACCAAGTAGCGTCGCCGGTTGAAGACCTGCACGATGGACGCCAAGTAGCAGATCAGCACGGAACCCAGGAAAAGGTACAACACCAGTTCCTCAAGCACAACAGCGGCCAGAACCAATAGCCCGAGCGAGACGAATGCGGACACCACCGCAAGCTTCCCACTGTTCCCCATGTGACGCATGAGGTTAATCATCGCCGACCAAGTAGCCACGCCACGCCGTCATACATTGCAGTTGGATACCGTTGCGGGGCCCGCTCTGCGCCCTAAAATCCCAACATTACGCGCAGAGTGGGCCTCACAACGGGCTGCCCATACCTACTTGATGACGTACCCATGCATGATGGTCATCACGGCTGCCACGCTCTGCTCGCGAGTGCGTTCAGGGTTGTACGTCTGCCGGTCGAGGCCCACCACGAAGATGGCCCCGAAAATCGCTGCTTCCAAAGAGCCTCGGGCAATGCTCTGATCAACCTTGTAGCCGGACGCAACGCTCTCCACAGCCGAGCCGATCACAGCCAGAAGTTCAGCCCGGAGCTCGGCAAATACGGCACTCCACTCGCCGGGAGTGCGCCAGTTTTCACTGACCCACAGGCGGGCGAAGGAGGGGTAGTCGTCCATGAACTCCATAGCCTGTCCCACCATGTTGTTCATGGATTCCAGCGGATCACTGCTATTGCCCCGAACGTCCTGCAGCCGCACCAGCATGATGTCCACACCGTGCCGCAGCAACTGCGCGATCAGATCGGATTTGCTGCCGAAGTTGTAGTAGACAGTTCCCTTGGACACCCCGGCGGCGGCCGCAATTTCATCCACGGTCACCCCCGCAGCGCCGCGCTCGCCGATCAGCTCCATGGAAGCCTCGAACAGGCGCTGTTTGGTGGCGTTGGTGCGGCCCGGGCGGAGTTTCTTCTCCGACAGGCCGGAGTCGGTTGCGGAAGGGAGCGGCTCGGTGGTGCTCATACTGCGATCTCCGGCTTCAGGGTCTTGAGGGTCCACACCTTGTGTTTGCGGACGGCGAGCGTGGACAGCGCCATTCCCAGCAAAGTGTATCCAAGCAGGCCAAGGACCGTGGGCCAGATCATGCTGAGCTCACCACCGTAGATCAGGTGACGCATGCCGGTCACCACGTATCCCATGGGCAGGACCTCGTGCACCACGTGCAGCGGCATGGGCGTGGTCTGCCACGGGAACGTACCGCCCGAAGAAACGAGCTGCAGGACCAATAGGATCAGCACCACGAACTTTCCGGGCGTCCCCATCAGCGCCACGATGCCTTGGATGATCGCGCTGAATGCCATCACCGCGGCCAACATGAACAGCCACATTCCGATGGGATGTGCGGGGTTCAAGCCGAGGCCAAGGTTCACTACCAAGGTGAGGATGGTGGCCTGCAGGACCGAGACCACGAAGAACGGCAGCCAGCCTCCGACGGCGATTTTCCAGGCGGGGGCGTTCGATGCCAGGGCCCGTTGGGTGATGGGTCGCATGGCCTGGACCAGCATGAACACGCCGATCCACAGGGCGAGCGTCAGGAAGAACGGTGCCAGCCCGGCGCCATAGGATCCAGCCTTGGCTTGGGAGACGTTGTCCACGGCCACCGGATCCGCGATCACCTTGGACACACTGTTTTTCTGCTCATCGTTCGGGTTGGGGATGTCTCCCGCGCCCTTGGCGAGCTCTGTGGCCAAGGTATGCGAACCATCGGATGCGGTCACTGCGCCGCTGGCGAGCTGGCCTGCACCGTCGTCCAACTGGTGGGCACCGTCGTCGAGTTTGGCTGCGCCGTCCAAGGCGGTCTGCTGCCCGGCGGCCAACGTTGATGCGCCCGCGTTGAGCTGCCCGGCCCCGTCTGCGGCCTTCGAGATGGCGTCGGTCAGCGCTGGCGTGGCGGCGGCCAGCTTGGAGGCTCCGGCGCTCACAGCGGCTGAACCGTCGGAGAGCTGCTGGATTTTGGCAGCGTCACCGGCAATTTTTGCCTTCGCATCGGTGACCGGGCTCGACGCTGCGGCAGCATCAAAGTCTGCCAGGACCTTGTCGGCCTGCTCCTGCGTCAGCACACCGGCACTAACCAGCCGGGCGTTTGACTCGAGCACACGGGTACGGAGGCCCTTGTCTGCCGCTTCGAGCTGCCCGACGACGTCCTGGACTTTCGTGTTCAGCTCGGCGTTCCCGGCGGCTACTTGGGCGGCGCCATCAGCGAGCTTTTGGGAGTCCGTTGGAAGGGTAGCGGTCTTGTTCTTGAGCTCTGTGAGGCCGGAACTGAGCTGGCTGGCGCCGGTGTTCAGCTGCACAGCACCATCGCGCAATTGGGTTTGCCCGGCCACGAGTTGGTCCGCGCCGGTGACCAGCTGAGTGGTGCCGGTGTGCAGCGTCGCGGCGCCATCACTAAGTTTCCCCACACCCGTGGCCAACTCCGAGGCACCATCGGCGGCTTTCACGATGGACGCATGGATGGTGCCAAAACCGGTGAGGAGCTGGTTGGCGGTTTCCTCGCCCACTTCCTTGGCGACAGTGGAGTGCACAGCCGTGGTGAGCTTGTCCACGATGGTGCTCAGAAGGTAGTTATTGGCATCGTTGGTGGTGACGTGCAGCATGGCCTGGTTGGCGGCGTCGAAACTGCCGGGGGAGACCAGGTTGGCCGAGAAATCCTTGGGTATGCGCAGGGCGAAAGCGTACTCACCCGTGCGGACACCGGCATCCGCATCCTCAGCGCTGGAGACCTGCTTCCAGTTGAAGACGTGACCGTCCACCAGGCTGTCTGCCACCTTCTTGCCGGCCTGCAGTTCCGTGCCGTCTTTTGAGGTGGCACCCGTGTCTGCTACCACCAGGGCGGCGTCGATCTGGTTCAGATTGCCGTACGGATCCCAGTTCGCGTAAAGGTACACCGCGCCGTAGAGCAACGGAACCATGGTGAGGGCGAGGATGGTCAGCTTGGGCAGGAGCCCGCCGGTCATGCGCTTGAGTTCGGAGCGGGCCAGCCGCAGAACAGTCACTTTGCAGTCCTTTGAAGGTTTTCGGATTCAGCGTGGGCAGCCGATGTTGTTTCAGACGCCGGTTGGGCGGCATGCTTGGCTTTGGGCTCAGTTTCGGGCTCGGTTTTGGGCTCGACGACGGCCGCTGGCTTGGGCTGGGTGGGTGCGGCTTCAGCTTCCGGTTCAGGCGGGTGCGAGACGGAGTTGCCGATCACCGCAGCGGCGCCGGTCCAGTTGTCCGGGAGGGCACCCACGACGGCGACGACGGCAAGCGGCCGACCGGCGTCGGACGCCAATGCCTGAAGTCGGGGCAACCATGCCGAGGGGTCAGCGCTGTGGCGGTCCGGGGAGTCCACCACGAGGAGGTCCGTGGCCGGATCTGCCAGGGCCAGCGCGGTGAGGAGTTCCAAGCGGCGAGCGGCGGGAATTTGTTCTATCCAGAGACCAGCGATGTCTTCAAAGCTGTTGACCTTCAGCCACGGTTTGCTCAGCAGCGCGCCGCGGTAACGGCGGGGGATGAGGGAGAGGTCTTCGGTGACGAGGTCGCGGACGCTGAGGTGTTGCTCGGGTTCGTTGACGCCGGGGGAGTCCACCAAGGCGCTGGAGAGGCGGATCTTCTTGGTTTTGGTGGTGGCGTCCCAGCTGAGGATCCCGTTGCTTGGCTTCATGCGGCCGCTCAGAGCCAACGCCAAAGCGGTCCTCTGGTCCTGGCCCTCTCCAGCGACGAGCAGGAGTTCGCCGCGGCGGACTTGAAGTGACGTTGCCGGAAGGAGATCGTCCCGGCGGCCGTTGATCTGAAGTTGCTGTACGGACAGCACAATGAAGCCTTTCGCAGAAATGGTGTCTGCTGAAAGTCTAACTAAACTGACCAGTCAGTTCAAATAGAGGTTTAGAGGCCGTACTTCTCCAGAAGCCGCAGCCACACTTCGCTGACGGTGGGATACGACGGAACTGCATGCCAGAGCCGATCCAAGGGAACCTCACCCACAATGGCGATGGTCGCGGAGTGCAGTAGCTCGGCCACGCCCGGACCCACGAAAGTAGCTCCGAGGATGACCTTCCGGTCCTCGTCAACCACGATCTGCGCCCACCCCTTGTAGTCCGGGGAGTGCAGCTGGGAACCGGACACGTCGATGGGGAGCTCAACGCCCGTGACGTTCTTGCCCTGCAGCAGTGCCTGTTCCAGGCTCGGGCCTACAGATGCCACCTCGGGATCGGTGAAGACGACGCTGGGGATGGCGTGATCGTTGGCCGTGTGGGCCCACGGGCTCCACGGTTTGGGTGTCCCGGTGAGTTTGCCGTTGGCCCTGGCCACAATTGCGTCACCGGTTGCTCTGGCCTCGTACTTGCCCTGATGCGTCAGGAGCACCTTGCCGGCTGCATCCCCCGCGGCGTAGAGCCACAGTCCGCTGGTGCCGTCACTGGCAGGGCCTTCCACCAGGCCGCTGGCATCCGTTGTGAGTCGGAGGGGTTTGCCGTCCTGTGCTTCAACTCCCACGTTTTCCAAGCCCAGATTGACCAGGGCGGGGTGCCGTCCGGAGGCGACCAGGAGTTTATCGGCTGTGATTGTTTTGTCGTCGAACGTAACTGTCAATGAGCCGTCGTCGTTCTTCTCCACTTTCTCCACATCAGTGTGAAGATGAACAGCCACACCGTCGGCACGAAGCCCGGCCAGCACCAGGTTCGCGGCTTCCTCCGTGTAGCTGCTCAGCAAGCGGCCACGGGCGATGAGCGTGACGTCCGAGCCGAACCGGGCGAATGCTTGCGCCAATTCCACACCCGCCACCCCGCCGCCAAGGACCACAAAGCGCTTCGGAATTTCCTTGGCTGCCGTGGCGCCGCGGGTAGTCCAGAAAGGTACGTCCTTCAAACCGTCAATGTCCGGGATGGTGGGGGTTGAACCCGTCGCGACCACCACGGCATGGTGAGCTTTCAGAGCGTAATTGTTGCCGTCGAGTCCATCCACCTGGACCTCGCGAGGCCCTGTGATGCGGCCACGTCCTCGGATCAACTCGATCCCGGCGCTGTCCAGCCATTCAACCTGGCTGCCGTCCTGCCAATTATTGGTGAACCAGTCCCGGTGCTTCAGTGCGGCCTCGGCATCCATGGTTCCAGTGATCGCCTCTTTGGCGCCGGGCACCACTTGCGCGGCGTGAAGCACGCTGCCCGGACGAAGCAGCGCCTTGGAAGGAATGCACGCCCAGTAGGAGCACTCGCCGCCCACCAACTCGCTCTCGATAATCACCGCCGTCAGGCCGCCGCGAACCACCCGGTCCGCCACGTTTTCTCCCACGGCGCCAGCGCCGATCACGATTACGTCGAATTCCCGGGAGCTCTCGGCAGTCATGGGGAAAGCCTACAACCGCTGCCTGAGCGTTGTGAGGCCCGTTTTGCTGGGTTGGGGTGGGTTTTTGGGCGCAGAGGGGGCCTCGCAACGTGATCTCCCGTCCATATATTGGGATGAGTATCTCAAAATATGGAAGTCCTGTTTAGGCTTCGATGCATGGGAGATGAACTGAAGCCTTTTGTTGACTGGAATTGGTGTGCCCGCAACCTCGGGACCGTCGTCTTCGTGGACGCGCGCTGGTACTTGGACGGATCTTCGGGGAAGGACGCCTACGACGCCGGACATCTCCCGGACGCAGTGTTCGTGGATATGGATCGTTGGCTGTCCGGGCCCGCTACACCCGAAGCCGGCAGGAACCCGCTACCCGAGCCGGAAGTGTTTGCCCAGGGGATGCGTGAAGCCGGTATTGGTGATTCGGACACCGTAGTGGCCTATGACGACGCCGGGGGAGTCATCGCGGCCCGGCTGGTCTGGATGCTCCGATCGACGGGACACCCTGCGGCGATCCTGGATGGGGGCATTGGCAACTATCCCGGGGATCTCTCCACGGAAACACCGCTACGCCGGACCGGGAGCTTCACTGCCAAAGCCTGGCCTGCAGACCTGCTGGCAGACATTTCGGAAGCTTCCTCTGACACCTTCCTCGCAGTGGATGCGAGGAATCGTGACCGTTTCGAAGGCCGCCAAGACCCCATCGACCCCCGCCCCGGACACATACCCGGCGCCGCGAACGTCCCGTGCCGTGAGAACCTCGATTCCACGGGAAACTTGCTCCCGGAGCCGCAAATTCGCACGAACTTCGAGCGCGCCGGAGTCCTGTCCGCAGAGGGGACTATTGCCTACTGCGGATCCGGAGTGACTGCGTGCCACAACCTGTTGGTGATGGAGCAGTTGGGAATGGGCTCCGGCCGGTTGTTCGTTGGCGGATGGTCCCAGTACTCCCGCGCGAACGACAGGCCAGTGGAGACGAAAATCTAGCTTGTGAGGCCTGCTCTGCGGGCCTGCAGGGGGTTTTTGGGCGCAGAGCGGGCCTCGCAACGCAGGGCTACGCGTGCATCGCGCCCTTGAACCAGCCCGTAATCGACGCCGGGTGAGTGATGGCCGTGCCCACCACCACGGCGAACGCCCCGGCATCGAGGGCTTGGCGGGCGTGGGCCGGGGTGTGGATGCGGCCCTCCGCGATGAGTGGCTTGTCCAGGCCGGCGGAAGCGATGTGCTCCAGGAGTTCCAGGTCCGGGCCGTCGGTCTTGGAGCGCTCGCCCGTGTAACCGGCCAAGGTCGTCCCAATCAGGTCCGCACCCGCTTCGACCGCAGCCACTGCGTCATCGAAGGACCCACAATCGGCCATGACCAGTGCATGCGAATCCGCGTGAATTCCCGCGACGGTCTCAGAAAGCGAAAGCCCATCCGGGCGGGAACGCCGCGTCCCGTCAATGGCCACAACATGCGCACCCGCATTCGCCACCGCCAAGGCGTGACGAAGGGTGGGGGTGATGAAGACGCCGTCGTGCCCGTCCTTCCAGAGGCCAATGACAGGAAGCTCGACGGCGGCACGAGTGAACTGCACGTCGGCCAACCCCTGGACGCGGATCGCCGCAGCGCCCCCGATGACGGCGGATGCCGCTACTTGGGCAGTGGTCCGGGGATCACGCATGGGCTCTCCGGGGTACGCCTGGCAAGAGACGATCAGCTGGGAACGGAGGGCTTCGAGGCTTTTGGGCGTGAGGATCATGACGTCTCCAATTACTTTCGGACTACTTAAGGACGAGTTTTGCGGCGCCAACAATGGCGGCGGTATTGCCGAGAGTCGCCCGCACCACGGGCACGGAAACCAAGGGAGCCAGCAGTTCCTGTCGCAAGGCAAACTCCATAGGCTTCCACCAGAGCTCGCCGGCGTCGGCCAAGCCACCGGAGATCACCACGGTTTCAGGGTCGAGGACGTTGATGAGACCGCCTACTGCTTGTCCGGCTGCTGCCGCGCCGACGCCGATGGCACGCAAAGCGGCGGCGCGGTCCCCCGCAGAGCCCGCGGTAGCACCGCCGTCGTGGTCTTCAGAAGCGGCCAGAGCAAACACGTCCCGCGTGTCCGCCGCATCCACAGCGGAACCGCCAAACCGCAGGAAAGACTCGTAAATCGCGGGCCCCGAAGCGATGGCCTCAACATGCCCGGAACCACCGCACACGCAGGGGAGCGGAGTCCCGTCAAAGGCGGCGTAAGGAGAAGCGAAGTGCCCCACATGCCCGCCAACAAAACGGTGACCCAAGACAGGAGCGCCGTCCAGCACAAAGCTTCCGCCGACTCCCGTTCCGAACGCCACCATGAGCGAACTTGAGGATCCGGCCGCAGCGCCGAGCCATGCTTCGCCGAGGGCGTGGGCATGGACGTCGTTGACGGCGCGCACGGCCGAAGGATGAAGCGACAGGCGGGACGAAAGCCCGGAAACAAGCTCAGTCCCTGCCCAGCCAAGAATCGCATCCGTCGCAGACACCACGGTCCCGGAAGAAGCGTCAATGACCCCGGCGGAGCCGATACCGACGCTGGACACTGAATGTCCGGCGTCGGCAGCGCGCTCCACCAAGCCCGCAATCAGCGCAGCGGTGGCGTCGAGGATCGCTTCGCCACCAGCCCGGTTCAACGTCGGAATGGTCTCCGACATGAGCACTTCACCTGCAGGGGAAACAACCCCGGCGGCAGTCTTGGTGCCGCCGAGGTCAACGCCGATCACGTGGGTCATGAAGCTTAGACCAGCCCGTTCCGCTCCAGGATTTCGCGAATCGCGGCAGCCTCGGAATCGTTCAAGGAAAGCATCGGCGAGCTCATGGTGTTGGACTCGATGACACCCATCACCTGCAGTGCCGTCTTGAACGCACCCAGACCAGCGGCGCCGCCGGAGACGCGGCCTTTGGGGGTGTAGACGATCTCGAAGACGTCGGCCAAGCGGTCCTGCTCCCTTGCCGCGAGAGCCCAGTCGCCGGCCTGTGCGGCGTCGAACAGGCGACGGTAACCGGCAGGGTCAACGTTGCCGAGGCCCGGGACAACACCTTGCGCGCCGCCCAGGAGCGCGCCGTCCACCACAACCTCGTGACCGGTGAAGATATCGAAGTTGGGGATGTCCTTGGCTGCGAGGAGCAGTTGGCGGAAGGAAACGTCGTCGCCCGAGGAATCCTTGACACCGGCAATGACGCCGTCACGGCCGAGGCGAACCAACAAGTCGGTGGGCAGCTTGAAGTGCGTGCGAACCGGGACGTCGTACGCGAAGATCGGCTTCTCGATGGCGGCGTGGATGCTGCGGAAGTGGGTTTCGGTTTCCGCGGCGTTGCCGATCGCGTAGTACATGGAGGTGACCACGATCGCGTCGGCGCCAAGATCAACCACCTTGCGGGCTTCCTCGATCACGCGGTTGGTGGTCTGCTCGTTGGCGCCCACGATCAGCGGAACTGCTCCGGCGTTGGCGTCGGCGATGGTGGAAACCACCAATTCACGCTCTTCGTTGGTCAGGTAGGGGACTTCGCCGGAGGAGCCCAGGACGAAAAGGCCGGAGACACCGCCGTCGATCAGGTGCTTGGTGACGTTCTTCAGCGACGCGGTGTCGATGCTGCCGTCTGCGTGGCGGGGAGTGATGACCGGGGGGATGACGCCTTGGAACTGAGTGGACACAGAATTCTCCGTTGTTTGTAGCTTGTGAAGGGAAAAACTAGATGTGAAGCAGGCTCGGCGCGGCGCCCAGGAGCTTCTTGGTGTAGTCGTTGCTCGGGTTGTCGAAGACTTGCGCGGCTGAGCCTTGCTCAACGATCTTGCCGAAGTACATGACGCAGATCCGGTCCGAAACGTAGCGGACGGTCTGGATGTCGTGCGAGATGAACACCATGCCCAGGTTCAGCTGGGTCTTTAGATCGGACAGCAGGTTCAGGACCTGCGCCCGGACGGAAACGTCCAGGGCCGACGTCGGCTCGTCCGCCACGATGATGTCCGGGTCCAGAGCCAGTGCACGGGCGATGGCCACGCGCTGGCGCTGCCCGCCGGAAACCTGCGACGGCGTCACTTCGGCTGCCGATTGCGGCAAGCCGACCAGCGCCAACAGTTCCTTGACCTTGGCGGCGCGGGAGGCCGCGTTGCCGATGCCGTGGATCTGCAGCGGATCCGTGAGGATGTCCTGGATGGTCATGCGCGGGTTCAGTGCGGTTGCCGGATCCTGGAAGACCACGGAGACGGAGCGACCAAACTGCTTGCGCATGGCAGCGTTCCGCTTGATGGCGGGCTTTCCGTGGAACAAGACCTTGCCCGACGTCGGCGGCTGGAGTCCCACGAGTACTGACGCGAGTGTGGACTTGCCGCAGCCGGACTCACCGACGATGCCCACGGTTTCGCCGCGGCTGATGGTGAAGTCCACGCCGTCCACGGCTTTGACGATGTTCGGCCGGAACAAGCCGCCGGTCCGTGCATGGTGATAGACCTTGACGTCCTTGAGTTCGATGACCGGCTTGGAGCCTTGCTGTGTTGACTGGCTCATTTCGCGTCCTCCTTCAGGTGGCTCGCCCAGAAGTGGTCGGCATCGACGCCGTTCGCCGAAGCAACGGTGGTGAGGACCAGCTTCTGGTGGGGATCGGCGTCGGGCCTCAACGAGCGGGCCGCGAAGCGGTCGCCCGTAGCGAAGTCGCGAGGCGACGGGACCGTGCCGGGAATCTGGTGCAGGCGGACGGCGTCGGCCTCGATGGAGAGGACCGCGCCCAGCAGGCCCCGGGTGTACTCGTGCTTGGGGTTCTGCAGGAGTTCGGATGCCTGTGCGGATTCCACCACTTGGCCGGCGTACATCACCGTGATGCGGTGCGCCAAGGATGCCACCAAGGCGAGGTCGTGGCTGACGAAAACCATGGCGAAGCCGAGTTGTTCACGCAGCTCGTTGAGGAGGTCCACCACCTGCTTCTGGACAGTGACGTCCAGGGCGGTGGTGGGTTCATCGGCAACAACGATCTTGGGCGAACGGGACAGGGCCATAGCGATCAGCACGCGTTGGCGCTGGCCGCCGGAGAGCTCGTGCGGGTAGCTGGCAAGTGTCCGGACGGGATCCAGTTTCACCATTTCCAGAAGCTCTGCCGGCGTCTTGCGGCCACCGCGCTTGGTGAGCTGCTCCATCTGGTCCTTGATTTTCATGGACGGGTTCAGGGAGCTCAGGGCGTCCTGGTACACCATGGCAATCTGCTCGCCGCGGAGACCCTCGTAGGCCTTGGGGTTGCTGTGCTTGGTGTTGGCATCCAGGAGTTCCTTGCCATCGAACTTGATGGAGCCGGTGACCTGGGCTGTTTTGGGCAGCAGCCCCATGACGGCCAGGGAGGTGATGGACTTGCCGCAACCGGATTCGCCTACCAGGCCCATGGTTTCGCCTTCGCGGACCGTGAACGTGACGTTGTCCACGATCGCGATGTCGCCGAAGCGGCCCGGGAAACGGATGGACAGGTTTTTCACTTCAAGCACGTTGCGGGCTTCGGGAGAAACCTGCGGGAGTCGGTCGGTGCGCTTCGCTTCAATGGCTGCCAGCAGTTCCAACTCGCGGTCCAGCAGGAGATGCGGGTTGGCGGCGGCCAGCTTCACATCGGTCAGCACGGCTGAAGCGCCCACATCAGACGTGACGTCACCAACGGAAGCCGCGCGGACGCCGTCGAGCTCGTGTTCCTCCACCACGGAGGCCTGGGCCACAGATGTGGCAACTTCGGTGTCCACGGCGACAACTGCAGCGGAACCGTCGTCGTCCTTCACTACCGGCGCGCGCCGCAGCTTCGGATTGACCATGGCGTCGGTGAGGCCTTCGGCCAGGATGTTCAAGGACAGCACGGTCAGCAGAATGGTCACACCGGCGAAGGTGGTGGCCCACCAGCCGCCGGACAGGACCAGGTTGCGGCCGTAGGAAATGACGTTGCCCCATGACGGTGCAGGGTCCTGAACGCCGGCGCCCAGGAAGGAGAGGGAGGCTTCGAGGATGATGGCGTCGGCCACCATGACCGTGGCGAACACCAGCACGGGCGCGGCAGTGTTGCGGACAATGTGCTTGACCAGGATGTAGAAGCGGCCGGCACCGATCACGCGCTCGGCGCGGACGTAGTCTTCGCCGTACTGGGCCAGCACGTTGGCGCGGACGACGCGGGCCAGTTGCGGGGTGTAGATGATGGCGATCGCGATGATGATGGTGGGCACCGAGTTACCGAACGCGGCCAACAGCACGGCCGCCAGCGCGATGCCGGGGAATGCCATGAGGATGTCCATGAGCCGCATGATGATCTCGTTCACGGACTTGCTGGAGGTGGCCGCGAAGGAACCGAGGAGTGCACCGGCAAGGATGGCCAGGGCAACCGCTCCGAGGCCGATCATCAGCGACGACTGTGCACCGAAGAGGAGACGCGAGAAGATGTCACGGCCCAAGCGGTCGGTGCCGAAGAAGTGCTCTGCACCCGGCGGGGTGGCTGGAATGAACGTCTCCAGAGGATCGTGCGGTGCAATGACCGGCGCGAAAATGGCCGCCAGGACAATCACGATGAGGAAGAGCAGGGCGATACGGGAGCCCCAGGGCAGGGCTTTGAAACGAATGCCCGGGGCACTTAGCCGTTCTGCGAGCTTGCTGCGCATGAGCTATACCGTCCTGATTCGGGGGTTGATGAGCAGGTAGAGAAGGTCCACCACGATGTTCACCAGAACGAAGGTGACAGAGATGGTGAGCACCACGCCCTGGACCAGGTTGACGTCCAGGTTGGTGATGCCGTTGAGGATCAGTTGTCCCATACCGGGCAGGGCGAAGATCATTTCAATCACGACGGCGCCGCCCAGCAAGTAGCCGACGCGCAGTCCCAGCACGGTCACCGGGGTGACGAGGGCGTTGCGGAGGACGTTCTTGGAGACCACCTCGCGGTAGGGGACACCGTTGCCGATGGCTGTACGGACGTAGTCGCGGTCCAGTTCTTCCACCATCGACGTACGGACCACTCGGATCAGCGACGCTGACACAGGGATGCCGAGCGCCAAAGCCGGGAGGGCCATCGAGTTGAGCCAACCGCCGAAACCGGATTCCGGCGTCGCAATTCCGCCTGAGGGGAACATCGGGTTGGCACCGAGAGCGAACCACTGGATGAGGAGGATGCCCAGCCAAAACGACGGCGTGGCGATCGCGGCGATGGAGAAGACTCGGACCAGCTGGTCCTGCCATTTATCGCGGTACAGGGCGCCGAGGATGCCGAACGCGAGCGAGAGCACTATCGCGATAAGCACGCCCAGGAAGGTGAGCTGCAGCGTCAGGGGGAACGCCGAGCCGATCATGGAAGCCACCGATTTGGCCGGCGGGGTGGTGACGCCGAGGTCGAACTGCAGGAGCTTGCCGAGGAATCGGAAGTACTGCAGGACCAGGGAATCGTTGAGGCCATTTTCCTGGCGGTACTGCTGTTTCGCTTCTTCGCTGGCACCGTCGCCGAGGGCGGAGCTGGCCTGGTCGCCGGGGGCGGCCTGCAGAACGAGGAAGACGAGCAACGTGATGCCCAGGATCATCAATGGCAATGCTGCAAGCCTGCGGCCAAGCAGACGCAATATCGTGACCAATTTATTCTCCGGTTGGTTGGGTGCTGCTGGTTGTGGGGCCTGCTCTGCGGGCTATTTGGGGGATTTAGGCCGCAGAGCAGGCCTCACAACTCGAAGGGTGCTTAGGCAGTTCGTCCGACGTCGATGAACGACAGGCCGGTGGTGGGCAGGGGCTGGAAACCGTTGAGTTTCTTCTCGTCCCAGGCACTGGGGAGTTGGCGGTGGAAGACCGGGTACAGGGGAACTTCGTCTGAGACCATGTCCACGATTTCGCCCACGATCTTCTTGGCCTCGTCACCGGAAGCCTGCGAGCCCTTGTTCATGAGTTCCTGCAGCTTGGTGCGCTCCGGCGTGGTCCAGAAGGCACGCTTGTCCATCCAGGTCGCACCCGAGTAGAACCAGCTCAAAAGGAGGTCCGCGTCGTTACCGAAAACGGAGGGATCGCCGGGGGCAGCAACCACGGAGAAATCACCCTTGCCCACGCGGTCGCTGTACAAGGCGCCGGACTGGAGGCTCTTGACGGTGACCTTGACGCCGGGGATCTTGTTCCAGGATTCGAGGATCAGCGGTGCAACATCCTTGACCCAGGCGGTGTCCGTGGTGAGGAGTTCGAATTCGAGGCTGGTGACGCCTGCCTGCTTCAGCAGCTCCTCGGCTTTGGAGGTATCGAAGCCGTAGACATTCTTGGCCTTGACGTAGTCCGGGTGGCCTTCCTGGAAGTAGGACGTGGCAGCCTTGGCGTTGCCGAACAGGGCCTTCTTAATGATGGCTTCCTTGTCCATGCCGTAATGCAGGGCTTGGCGGACCAGCTTGTTGTCGAACGGGGCCTTGGCGCAGTTGAACATGAGGAACAGCAGGCCGAACGACTGGACGGATTCAACCTTGACCTTGGACTTCAGGCCGTCAACGTCCAGGTAGGGAACGTCTTCGATGGCTTGGACGCGGCCGGACTGGACTGCGGTAACACGGGCTGCTGCGTCGGACAGCAGCAGCCAGGTCATACCCTTGGCCAGTGCAGGCTTGGGGCCGTTGTAATCGGCGAAAGCTTCAAAAACGATCTTGTCGTCCTTGACCGCTGAGACGAGCTTGTAGGGGCCGGAGCCGACGGGCGCGGCGTCGAAGGCCTTCAGATCGGTGGCGAGTGCCTTCGGAACGATCTTCACCACGGAGATGCGTGGCCCGAAGCCCGGGAAGGCGTACTTCAGGGTGAACTCCACCGTCTTCGCGTCCAGAGGCTTGACGTCCTGGATGAAGGGAATGAACTGGGAGAACAGGGACTTGTTCGCCGGATCCATCACCCGGGTGAAGGAGAAAGCGACGTCTTCGGTGGTGACGGGGGAGCCGTCATGGAACTTCGCACCTTCGCGGATGGTCACCTGGTAGGTGGTGTCGTTGACCTTCTTGGGGTCCGACGCTGCGAGGGCGTTGTAGGGCTGGCGGGTTGCCGGGTGGAGTTCAAGGAGGCCCTCGAAGATGTGCAGGTTGGCTGCCATCGGTGTGGCGCCGGACGAGCTCAGGGGATCGAAGCCGGTGGACAGGGCGTAGGAAATGCCTGCCTCGATGATGAGGTCCTTGTTGACGGCCGCCGTGTTGGTGGTGGCGCCCGTGGTGGTGCTGGCAGCGCCGCCGCACGCAGAGAGGCTTGCCGTGAAGGCGGCTGCTGCACCAACTGCGCCGCTTAGCTTCAGGAAGTTCCGGCGGCTGGCGTCGTTGACCAGCGGCAGGCTTTGGATCGTCTTGCTCATAGGGTGCCTCACCATTCGCGTTTCGTGGGTTATCGGATGTAGGACGTCCGATGCTCGTATGGAAACTGTAAGGGCGGTCACAACGGAACGTCAAGTGAGAATTGGCGCCTGGGTCTCTGCCGCGCGCCTGGCGGTTTGCCGGCTGCGGCCGGTCCTAGTAGGAAATCTCAGGGAATTCCCGTACATAGCTATGACGGAGGTGGGACATCCGATATTGTATGTTGCGTGCCACTCGTTCTTGGGTGGGCACTAAGCTCGCCTCAATATTAACACCGCACTTGTTTCCAACGCTGGCTTTAGCCGGTGGCGGGGGAAGTGCATCGGCAAGGAGAAAGCCATGACAACTTCCGGTGTAGTTCCGCAGGCGCGGTTCAGTGCACAGGCCCGGCTGCGTGCATTGCAGTCGGACATTATGGAATTGATCCTTGAGCGTGAGCTGGAGGCCGGCGATCCATTGCCCACGGAGAGTGAGCTCTCTGTCGCCTTGGGCGTGGGGCGCAATACGCTCCGTGAATCCCTCAAGGTGCTTCAGGCGCTGGGCGTCATAGAGATCCGGCACGGGTTCGGCATGTTCGTGGCACCGAGCAACTTCGACGCCCTCGCGGACGGACTTACGTTCCGTGGCAGGCTCTCCCTGCGTCACCAAGGACTTGAAGCCTTGCAATTGGTGGATGTCCGCCAGGCGTTGGAGTCCGGACTGATTGGCTCCTCCATTGACGTCATGACCAAGGAGCAACTCACCTCCATCGAAGAAGCCGTGAAGCAGATGGAAGAGCTGGCCGCCGAGGGCGAGAACTTCGTTGCCGCCGATGCCGAGTTCCACCGCCGACTCTTCGAACCCCTGAACAACGAACTCCTGATCAACCTCATGGGGGTCTTCTGGAAGGTCTACCGGAAGATTCATGTGGAGATCGGCCCAGGCAACGAGGATCTGGCAAAAACCGCCGCCATGCACCGCAACATCTATGCTGCCGTTGCCGCCGGCGACAAAGTTTCTGCCTCAGAGTTGCTCAACCGACACTTCGACGGCATCCGGCGCCGCATCGGCGAGGCCGTGGGGGACTGAGCCTCCGCGCCTAACGCAAGGGCCGCCGTCGTACTTCTATGAAAAGTACGACGGCGGCCCTTGCGTTTGCGGGGTGGCTCACCTCATCCGGGCAAAACAAAAGACCCGCACCGGCGAACCGGTGCGGGTCTTGATCTGTGCGCCCAAAGGGATTCGAACCCCTGACCTTCTGTTCCGTAGACAGACGCTCTATCCAGCTGAGCTATGGGCGCATTTCGTGTGATTCTCGGCGGTCTGTTTCTCTGACCCCCTCGAACCTCAATAAACTTTACAGAAGTTCATGTGAAGTTCCAAATCGAAAAGCTGTAATCTGCGCAACTAGACCGGTCTACGTGACCTTCGTCACTTAAAATGAGCTTTGTCGATCCCGAATCCTTGATTTCTAGCGGTTTTCCCTCCACGCCTCTTTGGATGTCCGATGTCTGACAGCGGATTGGTCTGGTCCGCGGCCCCTATCGTTTAGGACACACCACTGAACCCGAGGAAGGGAACCGCAATGGGCGATCTGGCGCGACTGCCGCTGCTTGAGAAGGCACCTACTACGCATGCACGCCTGCTGGCCTGGGTTGAGGAAGTTGCCGAGCTGACTCAGCCGGACCGCATCCACTGGGTTGATGGCAGCGAAGCAGAAAACAAGAAGCTCACCGACGAACTCGTCGAAGCCGGCACGCTGAAGCGACTGAACCCGGAAACGTTCCCGAATTCCTTCGCGGCGTTCTCCGACCCCGCTGACGTTGCCCGTGTGGAAGAGCAGACCTTCATCTGCTCCGAAAACGAGCGCGACGCAGGCTTCACCAACAACTGGATGGCCCCGGCCGAGATGAAGCAGAAGCTGCGCGGACTATTCGCCGGCTCCATGCGCGGCCGCACCATGTACGTCATTCCGTTCGTCATGGGCCACCTGGATGCCGAGGATCCCAAGTTTGGCGTCGAGATCACCGACTCCGCCTACGTTGTCGCCTCCATGCGCATCATGGCCCGCATCGGCACTGACGTCCTGGATCGCATCACGCAGACTGACGCTTTCTTCGTACCGGCCCTCCACTCACTGGGCGCACCTCTGGAAGCCGGCCAGGCCGACGTCGCATGGCCGTGCAACACCGACAAGTGGATTGTGCACTTCCCCGAAGAGCGCTCCATCTGGTCCTTCGGCTCCGGCTACGGCGGAAACGCCCTCCTTGGAAAGAAGTGCTACGCGCTGCGCATCGCTTCGGTGATGGCCCGTGACGAAGGCTGGCTGGCCGAGCACATGCTCATCCTCAAGCTGACCTCCCCCGAGCAGAAGACCTACTACATCTCCGCCGCTTTCCCGTCCGCTTGCGGCAAGACCAACCTCGCGTTGCTCGACCCCACCATCAAGGGCTGGAAGGTTGAGACCCTGGGTGATGACATCACCTGGATGCGCTTCGGCAAGGAAGGCGAGCTCCGCGCCGTCAACCCCGAGGCCGGCCTGTTCGGCGTCGCTCCCGGCACCGGCTGGGGCACCAACCCCAACGCCATGCGTGCCATCGCGAAGGGCAACAGCATCTTCACCAACGTCGCCCTGACCGACGACGGTGGCGTCTGGTGGGAAGGCATGACCGAGGAAACTCCGGCACACCTGACCGACTGGCGCGGCGAGTCCTGGACTCCGGACTCTGACGCCCCGGCCGCGCACCCGAACTCCCGCTTCTGCACTCCGATCGACCAGATCGACATGCTGGCCGAAGAGTACTTCAGCCCGGAAGGCGTGGAACTGTCCGCGATCCTGTTCGGCGGCCGCCGCAAGACCACCATCCCGCTGGTCACTGAGGCTCGCAACTGGTCCAACGGCATCTTCATGGGCTCCACGCTGTCTTCCGAAACCACGGCTGCTGCCGCCGGTGCCGTTGGCGTCGTCCGTCGCGACCCCATGGCCATGCTGCCGTTCATCGGCTACGACGCAGGTGACTACCTGAACCACTGGGTGAACCTGTCCGCCAAGGCCAACCCGGAGCGTCTGCCCAAGATCTTCCTGGTCAACTGGTTCCGTCGCACGGCTGAAGGCGGCTTCGCCTGGCCTGGCTTCGGCGACAACGCCCGTGTGCTCAAGTGGGCCATCGAGCGCCTCGAAGGCAAGGCCGACGCCGTGGAGACCCCGATCGGTTTTGTACCGACCGGCGAATCCATCGACCTCGAAGGCCTGGACATGACCCCGGCTGAGGTTGAGTCGGCTGTTCGCGTTGACCCTGCCGAGTGGGCAACCGAGCTGGCGTCCATCGAGGAATGGTTCGCCAACTTCGGCGAATCCCTCCCGGCGGCACTTCAGTCCGAGCTGGACGGTCTCAAGACCCGTCTGGGCTAGACCTCTTAGGAACAACGGCGTTCTTAAGTGAACGACGACGGCCCGTCACCTTTCGATTGAAAGGTGGCGGGCCGCCGTCGTGCTGCGCCTTAGTTGGCGAGCCACACGTCCGGACCAAAGACTTCGTAGTGGATGCGGGTAGCCGGAATGCCGGCATCGATGGCTTCGTCGCGGATCTTTTTCATGAAGGGGAGAGGGCCGCACAGATAGAGCGAGGCATCTGCGGGCATGTCGATTTCGCGCAGCGACATGAGGCCTTCCTTGGAACCTTGTTGGGGACTTTCAAGCCATAACTGCAGCTCGGCGTCGATTTTGGCGGCGTCTGCAGTCATCTGGTCACTGAGTGCCCAGTTTTCCATGGTCTTTTCGGCATGAAGAACCATGACCTGCCGATCGGTGCCCGTCGCCGCGAGCGACCGCAGGATGGACGCCGTTGGAGTGCAACCGATACCCGCGGAGGCCAGGATGACGGGACCAGCGCCTTCCCTGAGGGTGATTTCGCCGTAGGGGTTTGAGATCTCGAGGATGTGGCCGGGTTCGACGCCGGCGTGCAGGGCGGTGGACACCTCGCCGCCGTCGTTGAGCTTGGTGGTGAACACGCGGCTGCTGCCTGCTGTGCCGGAAAGCGAATACTGGCGCACCTGGCGCAGTCCGTCGGGAAGTTGGACCTTGACGCTGACGAACTGACCGGGTTTTGCCGCCGTTACCGGGGTGTCGTCCGCCGGTTCCAAGGTGAATGTCATGGCATCCGTGCCTGCCGGCTCCTTGTTCACCACACGCCAGGGCATCCACATTCTGTGGTTTGCCTGGGATGCGTAGAGGTCCTTTTCAAGCTTGATCAGGGCATCTGCCATGAGCCAGTAGACCTCTGTCCATGCTTCGGCGATCTCCGGAGTGATGACCTCGGCCAAGTCCGCCGCGATGGCTGCGAAGAGATGCTCGTAGACCACTCCGTACTGATCCTCCGTGATCCCGAGGGACGCGTGCTTGTGGGCAATGCGGGAGAGTACTTTTTCGGGGAGGGTGTCCGGGTTGTTGATCAGGTGGGTCGCGAAGGCCGCGATACTCCCGGCGAGTGCCCGCTGCTGATCTCCTGAGCGTTGGTTGGAACGGCTGAAGAGTCCATCGAGCAATTCAGGATGCGCGGCGAAGAGCCGATTGTAGAAGTCGACGGTGATCGCGCTGATCCGTGACCCAACCAAAGGCAGGGTGGCTTCGACGATGGGGCGGGACTTTTCCGAGAGCATGGTTCTCCTGGGTGTAGGGGCCGGTTTGCCCGGCCGCATATATAAGCATTCAGAATGCCTATATTTATATTCCAATTTCTACACCGCGTAGAAGACTTCTGCAAACCGGGGAGGTGCAAACCGGAAAGGTGCGTAAACCGGAAAAGGCTGGCGCTCGTTCGGCGCATTGCTGGTGCCCGTGATGGCTACGACAGCGTGGCGGGGGTCCTGAACTCCGGCTTGAGCCCGATGGATTGGAACACCGGGATCATCTGGCGGGCATGGGGGAGGGAAGAGATCACCACGGTATCGAGCTCGCGGTAGAAAGCTTCCCTGGCCTTATTCATCGCGTGACGCAGTCCGCACTCATTGATGAGGGGGCAGGCCTTCGTGGGCGATTGGCACTCCGCTGGATCCTGCCGGCTGTCGAGATGCCGCAGGAGCTCGCCAACGGTAGCCTTTCTTCCGGCTTCATTGAGCCGGGAACCGCCAAGCCGTCCGCGTTCGACGTCGATAAATCCGAGGGCTCGCAGGCGGACCATCGCCTTGCTGACATGGTTGTACGGCGTCCCCACAGCATCGGCCACCGCTTGTGTTGTCAGCAGTGTGCCTTCGGGAGCCGCGGCCAGCACCATGATGGCGCGGAGACTGACATCTGCGAAGGCGTTGATTTTCATGGGATCAGCTTACGGATTAGGTCTAGTCCACCCAGATGGATGGTTCGTGGGTATCAGGTTCCATGGCGCTAAAGGCGAATCCGTCCACTGTGGGCGTGTACGGAATAATGGCCGCACGGACTTCGCCATCCCTGTGCTCGGCTGCACCATGAATGCCGTCAGAACCATGGTCCGGCAGATTGACGTCGCTCACAACTGCTACAGCCTTAAAATCATCGCGGCCTTGGCGCAGCAGGTCATGGATGTCGGTCAACATCTGTCCTGCATCCACTTCGCCATTCTCGTCCGGCTCGCCCGGGGCAATCATCACTATGCGTAGTTCACCATCGTTGGACAGCGTGACTCCGAACGGGAAGAAGCCGCCGTTCTGCTGGATGTGCTCCTGCGCGGTCCCGAGTGCAGTGCCCAGTGTCTCGCGGAGTTCGCGGTCCTGGACTGATTCGGGGGCATCGGTGGAGGCGGTTTCGCTCATGCCAGCCAGTCCCTACGCCCGGACCAGCGCCAGGACGCGGTCGCGGATCTTTTCCATGGTGGCTTGGTCCTTGGCTTCTGCATTCAGGCGAAGGAAGGGCTCAGTGTTGGACGGGCGAAGGTTGAACCACCAGCTACCGTCCTTTGCTGTGAACGTGCTGCCGTCCATGTGGTCGATGTCGATGTCTTCGGTTTCGAAGTCGACGCGAACGCGCTCGACGGCGCCGGCCTTGTCTTCGATTTCGGAGTTGATCTCGCCGGAGGAGACGTAGGGCTCGTACTGGCGGCCCAGCTCCGAGAGAGGTCCGTCCTGCTCACCCAAGGCGGCAAGGACGTGCATTGCGGCAAGCATGCCCGTATCCGCGTTCCAGAAATCCCGGAAGTAGAAGTGCGCGGAGTGCTCCCCGCCGAACACGGCGCCTTCCTCCGCCATGACAGCCTTGATGAAGGAGTGTCCTACGCGGGTACGTACGGCACGGCCGCCGTCCTTGGCTACGAGCTCTGGCACGGCCTTGGAGGTGAGGAGGTTGTGGATGATGACGGGGGTCTCTTCCCCTGCGGCCTGGGCCCGGGCGATCTCACGCCGGGCCACCATGCCCGTGATCGCTGACGGGGAAACGGGCTCGCCCTTTTCGTCGATGACAAAGCAGCGGTCCGCGTCGCCGTCGAACGCGAGGCCAATGTCGGCGCCGTGCTTGATGACAGCGGCCTGCAGGTCGCGCAGGTTTTCCGGCTCCAGAGGGTTGGCCGGGTGGTTGGGAAATGAACCGTCCAGTTCAAAGTAGAGCGGGATGATTTCAAAGGGCAGAGCCGGGAGCAATTTGTCGCCCAAGACAGCCGGGGTGGTCAAACCAGCCATGCCGTTCCCTGCATCCACCACGATCTTCAGCGGGCGGGACCCGGACAGGTCCACCAGTTTGCGCAAGTATTCGGAGTAGTCCTTCAGGACGTCGTGCACGCCAATCTCGCCGCGAGTGACCGCCGCAGGGATGGTGCCGGTGTTCAGGTACTGCTCAGCGAGGGCTTGGATTTCCTTGAGCCCACTCTCGGAAGAGATGGGCTGGGCGCCGGCCTTTGCCATCTTGATGCCGTTGTAGGCGGCCGGATTGTGGCTTGCCGTGAACGTGGCACCGGCAGCGTTGAGGGCGCCACATGCGTAGTAGAGCTCGTCGGTAGAGATGAGGTCGAGCAGTTGGACGTTCGCTCCGCGCGTTGCTGCACCGTTGGCAAAGGCGCGGCTGAACTCCGGCGATGAGGGACGCATGTCGCCGCCAACAAGGACCGTTTCGCCCTCGAGTCCCAAGACATCGATGAAGGCAGCGCCTACGGCCTCGACGATTTCAGCCGTGATGGACTCACCCACGATGCCCCGGACGTCGTACGCCTTGAAGGAAGCCGAGAGGTCGAATGTCTTGTTCTGCTCGATAGTCACGGGCTCAATCCTACTGTGGCAACGCAGTTGGGGTTGAACCTGAAGAGATGACCTGTGGATAGTGGTTGTCCACATAGCAGGACGGCCCGGCTCTGGCTGTCAGGGTCGGCTGGAATACTGGGGTGATGGCCAACAACTCCCCAAACGCTGCCGTTTCCGTGCAATCACCTACACATCAGCAGGCGCTGGCGTGCCTTCGTGAGTTGGTGGGCCACCCAGAAGCCCGGTTCCATGACGGGCAGTATGAAGCCATCGAGGCGTTGGTGGACGCGGGCCGCCGAGCGTTGGTAGTACAGCGGACAGGATGGGGAAAGTCAGCGGTTTACTTCGTGGCGTCATTGCTGTTGCGTCGGCGTGGCTCCGGTCCAACGCTGATTGTGTCGCCGTTGCTTGCGCTCATGCGTGACCAGGTAGCCGCAGCTGCCCGGGCGGGCGTGCGGGCCGTCGCCATAAACTCCGCCAATGCCTTGGAGTGGGACACGGTCCTTGCCCAGCTGGCCGCGGACGAGGTTGATGTCCTTCTGGTCTCCCCGGAGCGGCTCACCAACCCCTCGTTCAGGGAGAATCAGCTTCCGGAGCTCATTCGCCGAACCGGGCTACTGGTGATTGACGAGGCCCACTGTATATCGGACTGGGGCCACGACTTCCGCCCTGACTACCGCCGCATCGCGGACCTCATTGCACAGTTGCCTGAGTCTGTTCCGGTTTTGGCAACCACAGCCACTGCCAATTCCAGGGTGGTTCACGACATCGAAGAACAACTTGGCGCCGGAGTGTTGACCATACGAGGCGCACTGGGTCGCGAATCCCTTCGGCTCGGTGTCCTGACGCTGCCCGATTCCAGGGATCGGCTGGGGTGGCTGCTGACGCACCTTGCGGACATGCCCGGCAGCGGCATTATTTACACGCTCACGGTCTCGGCGGCCGAGGACACCGCACGGCTTCTTGCGGAGGCCGGGCACAACGTTTTGTCCTACACGGGAAGAACGGACCCGGCGGACCGGGAGCGTGCCGAACAACTCCTGAAGGACAACCAAGTGAAGGCCCTCGTGGCCACTTCCGCCCTGGGAATGGGATTCGACAAGCCGGACCTGGGCTTCGTGATCCACCTCGGCGCTCCGTCGTCACCGGTTGCCTACTACCAGCAGGTTGGCCGTGCGGGACGTGGAGCAGCCAACGCCGACGTCCTGCTCCTGCCGGGCTCCGAAGACCGCGAAATCTGGCAGTACTTCGCCACAGCATCCATGCCATCGGCAGAGAAAGCCGCGGCTGTGCTGGGCGTGCTGGGGGAGGCAGGCTCAGCCTTGTCCACCGTCGCGCTGGAAGCCAGGGTGGATCTTCGCCGTACGCCTTTGGAACTCCTCCTCAAAGTCCTGGCAGTCGACGGAGCAGTAGAACGCGTTGGGGGCGGTTGGCGATCAACCGGCCAGCCGTGGAACTATGATGCCGAACGTTACGCACGCATCGCCGAGGCCCGCGTGGATGAGCAGGATTCCATGGTGATTTACCAGGACACGGCCGGTTGCCGCATGGAATACATCACTTCGGTCCTGGATGACGAAACTGCAGCTTCCTGCGGACGCTGCGACAATTGCGCCGGCCGGTGGTTCCCTGTGGACGTGGCGGCGTCGGCAGCCGACGCCGCGGGACAAACCCTCCGGCGTGCCGGCATAGCCGTGGAACCCCGGCTACAGTGGCCCAGCGGCATGGACCGCCTCGGTGTTGCAGTCAAGGGAAAGATCAAGCCCGACGAGAGCGTTTCAGAAGGACGCATCCTGGCCAGGCTTACTGACCTGGGCTGGGGCGGAGCTTTGCGGGAGCTGTTCGCTGCCGGGGCTCCGGACCACGCCGTGGATCCTGCCATGCTGCAGGCCTGCGTCCAAGTACTGCGCGAGTGGTCTGGGGCCGAAGGCGGAACCCCGTGGAGCGGCGTCGGACGACCTGCGGCGGTTGTCAGCATCCCGTCGCGCAGCAAGCCACAGTTAGTGGAATCCCTGGCGCAGGGGATTGCCGGGATAGGGCGGATGCCGTACCTCGGGCAGCTGCAGCCCCAGTACGGAGGACCAACAGGGGCCCGCGGCGGCAACAGCGCATACAGGCTGGCCGGTGTCTGGGACAGGCTCGTTGTGGGCCCCGAGCTTGCCCAGGCCTTGGCGGGCACGGGCGGACAGCCCGTGTTGCTGGTGGACGACCTCATAGACAGCCGCTGGACCATGACCGTATCCGCCCGTGCCTTGCGACAAGCCGGCGTGAGCGCCGTTCTGCCACTGGCGCTGGCCCAAGCCGGATAAGGCAGGGTAGTTGGGCGTGGTCGAACTACGTCATGTTGTGATCGCTCCCACTGCACGTCTATAGGATCGAGCAAACACGCCTGCTTGCCTGCCCGGATCACGGGCCACCAGCCAGAACTTGGACCGGAGCCATGAGCACAAAACCCAACACCGACGTCGAAGCGGCCAACGAAACCAGTTGGCGGCCGCGGCTGGCCCTGTTGGTGGCGGCAACGTTCTTCATGGAGTTCCTCGACGGGACCATCCTCACCACGGCCATCCCCAGCATCGCCTCCGACTTCAGGGTGGCGCCGGCAGACATCAACATCACCATGACCGCATATCTGGTGACGGTGGCCATGGGCATCCCGCTGAGCAGTTGGCTTGCTGAGCGGTTCGGCGCTCGCCGGATCTTCTGCCTTGCGATATCGATATTCACCATTGCCTCCCTGCTCTGTGCGATCAGCACGGACCTGACCATGCTCACGCTCAGCCGTGTGCCCCAAGGCATGGGCGGGGCCATGATGGTTCCCGTCGGCACTCTGGTGGTGTTGCGGGGTACTCCCAAGTCCGAGCTTCTTCGCGCCACTGCGTACCTTGTGTGGCCAGGCCTGCTGGCTCCGGTCCTGGCTCCCATGGTGGGCGGTGCCCTGACCACCTTCCTGTCATGGCACTGGATCTTCATCATCAACGTCCCTCTCGGCCTGGCCGCATTCATTGCAGCTCTCAGGCTGGTGCCGCGAACACAGTTTGATGCCAGGCGCCGGCTCGACTGGTTCGGGCTACTGCTCACTACGCTGGGCGTGGGTGCCCTCGTAGTTGGGCTGGAGACCTTGGGAGGGCACGCGTCCAATGCGCTTGCCGTGGTGGTGGTCGCTGCCGGAGTGCTGTCCTTGGCTGGGGCAGTCTGGTGGATGAGGAAAGCCAGCGTTCCCCTGTTCAACCTCAGCGTCTTCGGCACCAGGACTTTCAGGGCGACTTCCACCGGCGGCTTCATTTACCGGCTGACCATCAGTTCCGTTCCGTTCTTGTTGCCCTTGATGTTCCAGGACGGATTTGGCTGGGATCCGCTGAAGGCCGGCGTGATGGTGGCGGCAGTCTTCGTGGGCAACATAGGGATCAAGCCCGCCACTACGCCGCTCATCAGGCGTTTTGGGTTCAAGCCCGTGCTTGTCTTTGCGTCGTTCGCGTCAGCCGTGACGTTTGCGTTGTGCGCTTTCCTGGACGCCCAAACACCTGAGCCACTGATCTTTGCTTTGCTGCTGCTCAGCGGTGCGTTCCGCTCCATCGGCTTCTCTGCCTACGCTTCGGTGCAGTACGCGGACATCGTCCCGGGTCAGTTGCCCTCAGCCAATGCCATCTCCGCGACGCTCGTTCAATTGGCGGCGGCTGCGGGCATCGCGGTGGGCGCCCTTTTCCTGCGCCTGTTCGAAACCACGCAGGTGTTCGGGGGGGAGCACGTGGCGGCCTACAAGGGGGCATTTGTTGCCATGGCCATCCTGATGCTGATCAGCACGGTGGACAGCCTGACCCTTCACCGTCACGCCGGGGCCGAAGTCAGCGGCGGAGTAAAGCGCGGCTGAGCAGCGGCTTCATGGAGCAGAGCCTTAAACGCAAAAGGTCCCGGTTCGAAAACCGGGACCAATTCGCGGAGACGGGGGGATTTGAACCCCCGGTGGAGTTGTGCCCCACACTTCATTAGCAGTGAAGCCCATTCGGCCGCTCTGGCACGTCTCCCTTTGCTATTGCTAGCCCACCAAGGATACGCAGAAGGTGCCTTCCAGCGCAAAACGCCCCGGCCAAGCCGCCCGTTTCGTTGGTTCCCTGCCAGCCATGCCGTTCGCACGGCACAGTTCGCAGGGAACCGTCGAATCGGGCCTCAGCGAACTGTTAGTTGCTCCCAGCCAGCGAACGCCACAGGAAGTGGTTGCTCCGGGCCTGAAGCGCTGCGGCCTGCCTGTTGTCGGAGGCCCCCGCATGGCCGCCTTCCAGGGCTTCATGGAACCATACGTTCGGGATGCCCATGGCTTGCATTCGCGCCGCCATTTTGCGGGCCTGGACGGGTCCCACACGATCATCGGACGTGGCGGTCCAAATGAAGGTCTCCGGGTATTCCACGCCGTCGTGAAGCAAATGGTATGGCGAGAAGGTGCGGATGAAATCCCATTGCGCGGGGACATCCGGGTCGCCATATTCGGCGATCCACGAGTATCCGGCGGAGAGCTTGGTGTAGCGGCGCATGTCCAGGAGCGGCACTCCGCAGGACACAGCGCCGAACAGTTCCGGATATTGGGTCAGCATGTTGCCTACCAGGAGGCCGCCGTTGGAACCACCTACGCAACCGAGTCGACGGCGGCTGGTGACGCCTCGCGAGATGAGGTCCTTCGCCACGGCCGCGAAGTCCTCGTACGCGCGGTGCCGGTTTTCCTGGAGGGCTGCACGGTGCCAGGAGGGACCGTATTCGCCGCCGCCGCGGATGTTGGCAACAACGTAGACGCCGCCGCGTGAGTGCGCGGCAGCACCGTCGTCGGAGGATGCGCCCAAGGTGCGGCGCTCCAGCCAGGCCCGACCCATGGTTCCGCTGTATGCCGGAGTCCGCGAAACCTCGAACCCGCCATATCCGGAGAGCTGAGTGGGGTTTTGCCCGTCCAGCACCAGGTCCTTGGAAGCGACCTGGAAGTAGGGGACCTTGGTCCCGTCGTCAGACACCGCGAAGTGCTGCTGGACTTCGTAGTCGGCTTCGTTGAAGAACGACGGCGACCGCTTGACTTCGGCGTGCTGGCTCGCCACGCCACTGGCCTCCGAACCACCACCCGCCGAAGCACCACCCGACGAAGCACCACCCGACGACGCAGCACCGAGCGTCCCCCGGGTCAATGTGGTGGGTGTCGTGAAGCCGGTGGCCACCAGCCAAAAGTCGTTGCCTTCAGGGCCAGCGTCTTCGTCATCCACGGCGTAGGCGTTGACGTCGTGCAGGGGCGGGCACGCGTCCAGGACGGTGGACGTCCAGCCGCCTTCGGAGTCGGGACGGGATGGGTCCAGCACCCGGATCTCGGAGGACACATCGCGCAGGAGGTTCAGCAGGAGGTAGTCCTTGGTCCAGCTCCACGACTGCAGCGACGTGTGGGCATCCGGCGTGAACAGGACCAGCAGTGAACGGGTCCCTGCCAGATAGGACTCGAAGTCCGCGGCCAGCAAGGACCCGGCAGGGTAGAGAACACCGGCAACATCCCAGTCCTTCTGCGGACGGAACAGCAGCCAATCCCGGTGGGCGCTGATGTTCACATCCGTGGGAACGTCGATGACCACCCAGGAGTCGTCGCGCAGCAGCGATGTACTGCGGTTGTAGAAGTCGATGTAGTCCACGGCGAAAGTCCGCTCGTAGCCAGGCGTGGAGTCGTGGGCCACCATGGCCAGCATGTGGTCCTCGGGGATTTCGAAGAGGCGCTCGGCGTCGGCAAGGGACTGGCCACGGCGGAGCTTCACGCCGGTCCGTGCATAGGACGAGGTAGTTGCTGGCAGGCCTTCGGCTGTGCTGGATACGAGCAAAGTGTCGGCGTCCAGCCAGCTGACGTTGCCCTTGGCGGTGGGCAGATCAAAGCCACCCTCCACGAAGGTGCGGGATTCGACGTCGAACTCGCGGTGGCGGTCAGCGTCGCCGCCGTCGGGAGATAGCGAAACCATGGCCAGGCGGTACTCGGAGCCGTCGGCTGGACGGAGGAAGCCAACGCCGTGGAAGACCCACTCGACGCCTTCAGCGGCGGCGAGGGCGTCGATGTCCAGCAGAACGTCCCACTCGGGTTCTTCGGTGAGGTAGCTTTCCCAGGTGGTGCGGCGCCAGAGGCCCTTGGGGTGTTCCTGGTCTTTCCAGAAGTTGTAGTAGAAATCGCCTCGTTTGGAGACCATTGCGATGCGATCGGTGGAGTCGAGGACCTCCAAGATGCCGGCCTCAACGGCCTCATATTCGGCGTCCTCCAAGAGTTCCTCGGTGCGGGCGTTCTGCTCGCGGACCCACGCCAGCTGCTCTTCGCCGTGGATGTCCTCGAGCCAGACGTTTTCGTCCGTGGGTTCGGGCGCGACGTCCGCTGCGTGGCGGGGGCCGGAGGCCGGCGCAGCGTCATTCTCGGGGAGTGGCGTCGGATCAGCTTCTGTGGTGGTCATCGCCCCATCCAAGCAACACTGTTCAACGGTAAGCAAGTCACGCAGAAGTTAGGCTTGAGCGTGGCTAAATCCCAAACCAACCGTGTTGCCCTGATTGGGGCCGGCCCTCGGGGCACCAGTGTCCTTGAGCGGTTGCTCGCGAATTGGGCTGCGGACAGCCCGCACGGCACCACGTTGCACATCGACGTCGTGGATCCTTATCCGGCCGGTTCGGGTCATGTGTGGCAGCCGGAGCAGTCACGACTGTTCCTCATGAACACCCAGTCGTTCTATCCCACGCTTATTCCGGAGGACCCCGAGCTCGCACCGCCGCTCGCGGGTGGTTCGTTCGATCAATGGCGTGAGGCCCGTCGTCGTGATTGCATGGGACTGAACGACGCCGAAAAGGCGGAGCTTTCCACCCTCGAATCGCACAACTTTCCCAGCCGCGCGATCTACGGGCGCTACCTTCGCCAGACTCTGGACGGATTGCTGGAACGGCTGCCCGACGGCGTCAAGGTCACCTTCCATGAGACGCTCGCCGTTGCTGCGCGCCCCGTAGCGGACGGGTTCGACGTCGAACTCGCCAGCGGTGCGACGCTCACCGTCGGTTCCGTGGTCCTCGCCCTGGGTCACATCGAGTCCCGGCTGAACCCTGAGCAGCGGTCCTTCAAGAGTGCCGCGGACGAACAGGGCCTGCTGTACTTCCCGCCTGCTCCGCCGGCTGACGTTGATTGGCAGGCTGTGCCGGACAATGAGCCCGTGCTGGTCCGCGGCATGGGCTTGAACTTCTTCGATGTCATGGGCCAGTTGACGGAGGCCCGCGGCGGCAAGTTCGTTGAGGCTGGTTCGCCCGGCGCGGGCATCCTCGAGTACCGGGCATCGGGCAGGGAGCCCCGGATCATTGCTGCGTCCCGCAGGGGCACCCCGTATCGTGCCAAGGCGGGGCTGGCGGGCTACTACCCCAGCAGCATCACCATGCGCTACCTGACGGAAGATGCCGTGGACCGGTTCCGTGCAGCGGGTATCCAGCCGGGCTTCGATCATGACCTTTGGCCTCTGCTTCACCGTGATGCACTCTGGGCCTACTATTCAACGCTTGCACGGTCCCAGCCCGCCGCGATCAAGGACCCCGCACAGTTCCTGGCTGACCTGGAGGACGCGCTCCAACCACATGCGCACACCACGGCGAACTGGGAAATAAAGGTGGGAGACGTGGTGGAAAAGCACGTCGTTGCCTCCCGTCGGCTGAACCTGAGAGGGCTCGCAGCGCCGCTCGCAGGCCGTACCTTTGCTTCCCGGAGCGAGTTGGATGACGCAATCACGGCCTACCTTGATGATGATGCCCGACGATCTGCACTCGGCGAGGCGGACCCCGTCAAGATGGCCATCGGCGCCCTCCACACCGGCCGGGCCATCCTCAAATCCGTCGTGGCGGATGGCGGAATCACCGATGAGTCCTGGCTGGCGGGTTTGCGCGGCTGGTTCGAGTCGTTCGTGGAAGGCCTCGCCAGCGGAGCGCCAGCCCTGCGATCGGAGCAGTTGGCCGCTTTGGCGCGTGCCGGCGTCGTAAGTTTCGTGGGACCGGATCCGAAGTTCAGTGTGGACCGGGGTGCCAAGCTGTTCCGGGCGGTTTCGCCGTGGGTTCACGACGGTCCGGTTGAAGCGCGGACGCTTATCGAGGCGATGTCGCCGGCAAACAGGGTGGGCATCAACCTCTCGCCGCTGCTGGAACAGCTCATGTCCGACGGGCTGGTCCGCACCAAGATCATGATGAGTGTTGAGGGCACGCCCATGCAGACCACCGGCCTGGACGTGGAACCCCATCCTTACAGGCCTCTGGCTGCCAACGGATCCATCACCAGGAACTTGTATGTCCTTGGCCTGCAATTGTCCGCTTCGCAGTGGGGGACAGCCATCGCTGCCGAGGCCAGGCCGCGCACCGGACCCGCCTACGCGAGCGGCCAGCGGACGCTCCGCGATGCTGATGAGATTGCGCGTAGCATTCTGTGCCGCTAGGGACGTGGGGTTGCACCTCTACCCGACCTTGGCTACTGTGTGAGCTGCATCACCCACTTGGGTGTGCGCGCTTTTGATCTGCGGCGGGAGAGTCCTGCCGGTACATCCCGTCAGGCGCCGTAGGAGCAAACCCTCCCCAGGAATCTCTCAGGCCCATGTACCGCCGCGGCGAGGCAACTCTGGAAAGCAGTCCGGTCACCGGGCTCACCGAAGGTGCAAGCCTTCCTGCCCTGCAGGAAGGCGGAAACTCTCAGGTCCACGTACAGAGCGGGGAGGAACCCGAATCAATGTGGCACCCCGTGCCGCCTGAACGATGGAGTTCCTTTGACGATTCAGCGCCCGCCTTCCACCGGCACAGATTTACCCCACCTCGAGCGACAACTCAGCAACCGCCACATCCAGCTCATCGCCATCGGCGGAGCCATTGGCACCGGCCTCTTCATGGGATCCGGCAAGACCATTTCCGCTGCCGGCCCATCCGTCATCTTCGTGTACATGATCATCGGCTTCATGCTGTTCTTCGTTATGCGCGCCATGGGCGAACTGCTGCTCAGCAACCTCAATTACAAATCCTTCAGCGACTTCGCCGCCGACCTCCTGGGACCGTGGGCCGGCTTCTTCACCGGCTGGACTTACTGGTTCTGCTGGGTGATCACCGGGATCGCGGACGTGATCGCAATCGCGGGGTATTCCCAGGAACTTTGGCCCTCCCTGCCCCTCTGGGTGCCGGGCCTGATCACCATCGGCATCCTCCTGCTCCTGAACCTCGCCACCGTGAAAGCCTTCGGTGAGACGGAGTTCTGGTTCGCCCTCATCAAGATCGTGGCCATTGCGGCGCTCATCATCGTTGGCCTATTCATGATTTTCAGCGGCTTCCAGTCCGACGCCGGACCGGCCAGCTTCACCAACCTGTGGAGCCACGGCGGCTTCTTCCCGAATGAATTCATGGGCTTCGTGGCCGGCTTCCAGATCGCCGTCTTCGCGTTCGTGGGCATCGAACTCGTGGGCACAACAGCTGCCGAGGCCAAGGACCCCGAGAAGAACCTCCCCAAAGCCATCAACTCCATCCCCATCCGCGTGCTGCTCTTTTATGTGGGCGCGCTGATCATCCTCATGTCCGTCACCCCGTGGACCCAGTTTGCTGCCGGACATAGCCCCTTCATCGCCATGTTCTCGCTCGCTGGTCTCGGCGCAGCGGCCACCATCGTCAACCTGGTGGTGCTGACCTCGGCCATGTCGTCGGCAAACTCTGGCATCTACTCCACGTCCCGCATGGTGTTCGGACTCGCGCAGGAAGGCGACGCACCCAAGGTTTTCGGCGCGCTGTCCGGACGCAAAGTGCCCCGCAACGCCCTGTTCCTGTCCTGCATCCTGCTGCTGTCCGGCGTCGTCCTCATGTATGCCGGCTCGGACATCGGCAAGGCGTTCGACATGGTCACTACGGTGTCCGCTGTGTGTTTCGTCTTCGTCTGGTCCATCATCCTGGCGAGCTACCTTGCCTTCCGGAAGCGCCGCCCGCACTTGCACGAGTCCTCGGCGTTCAAGATGCCCGGTGGAGTGGTGATGGTGTGGGTGGTGTTCGCGTTCTTCGCCTTCGTCCTCTGGGCTCTGACCACGCAACCGGACACGCTCGCGGCCCTGTTGGCCACGCCCGTGTGGTTCATCATTCTGGGTGTCGCCTGGTTGATTCTCCGGTGCCGTCCCGCGCACTTGGCCCGTTACGAGGAGTTCAAGGCTGAGCTCCAGCGGGATGCAGAAAGGGACCGGGAACCGGAACCCGTGAACAAGTAACCGCGCAGGCCCAAAAGGCCGCAAACCAAAGGCAGGACCCCTCACGAAGAAGATCGTGAGGGGTCCTGCCTTGTACCGGCCTCGCGGGTACTGGCCTCTCGGCCCTGTGGCTCAGGGGCGGCTAGCCCCTCAGGCACCTCTGGTACTCCAACCAGGCAAAGCCGTACCGGATCCATCCCACGATGTCGTACCACTTGGACGGCTTGACGGGTGCGGTGCACTGCGGCGGGTTGGTGCCGCTTTCCGCCACGTTCACCAGCGTTTTCACCACGGTTCCGCTCTCGACGGCGGTCAGCACCAACGTGCCGGTGCCTGCAGCTGCCGCGGCGGGAACCTTGAGGTCCACCGTGGCGGTGCCCGCGGTCACCGGGACCGAACCGAGTGCCGATTCCGAGCCCTTGCCATCGACGAACACTGCATTCAGCGTTGCGTTGGCCGGGCTGCCGATGGAGGTGAGGTTCAGCTTGGAGATGGCCAGCGTAATGGACTCTCCGGCCTTGACCTCAGCCGCCGTGGAGTTGGCCACGGCAACGGAACGGCGTGCGAAGTCGGGCGAAACAGGGTTGTGCTCGCGCAGGTACTTGATCCACGCATCGCGGTCCACCAAGCCCGTGTCTTTGGTGTTGGTCCCTTCCTTGAAGACCCGGAAGTTGTCACCGCCGGTAGCCAGGAAGCTGAACGTCCCGATCCTGTACTGCTTGGCAGGATCGAGCACAGCACCGTTCACCCAGATGCCGGTGATGCGGTCACCTGCGGCGCGGGCGGCGTCGTAGGTGTAGTTGACGTTCTTGGACACGCCCAGCTGCTGGTAGGGGCGGCTGGGAATGGTGCCGTCGGCGTTGGTCTGCCACTGCTGCTCCAGGAGCGTCTTGAACTGAGCGCCGGTCAGCGACGTGGTCCAGAGATTGTTCACGAACGGCAGGACCGCGTTGGCCTCGGCGTAGGTGATGGTCCCGTCCGGTGCGTAGTACAGCTCATTACGCAGGCCTCCGGGGTTCACGACGCCGATCTCCGCCGCACCCAGTTCGGGAGCCTTGAGTGTATCCACCAGGGAGTCCGCCACCAGGTTGCCGAGCGTGGATTCGTTCGCGCGATCGTCCCGCTTGGGGGCGCCGCCGGCGGGATCCGGGGTGAAGGCCGTGGTGATATCAGCTGTCACCGCGCCTACCGGCTGGTTGCCGATCTCGGCAGCCTGGGCGAGGGCCTTGTCCACGATGGTTTTCACTGCCGCCACACGCGGGTAGGTGGCAACGAGGCTTTCAGCGGTCTCGGTAGTCCGGTCCACGATGGCGGCCTTGTAAGAGGTCACGGACTTGCTTGCGGTGTCCACTGTGAGGGTCACGCTGCCTACGTTCTCGCCGTAGTTGCCAGTCTGCACAATGGGGCGGGTCTTGCCGGTGGGCTGGCCGTTGGCGTCCAGGATCGGAGCGTCCCAGGCGTATTCCTTGTGCGTGTGTCCTGTGAAGATCGCGGCGACGTCGGGAGTGGTTTCGTTGACCAGCTTGGCGAACGGCCCGCCGGCTGCAACTTCCTGCTCCAACGTGGCGCCCTCGGGTGTTCCGGAAGCAGCGCCGTCGTGGTTTTCCACGATGATGAGGTCTGCCAGGTTGTCGGCCTTGATCTTCGCGGCAACCCGGTTGATGGCTTCCACAGGATCGCCGAACTCCAGATCCGCGATTCCGGCCGGGGTCACCAGGGACGGAACTTCCTGCGTGACAGTACCGATCACTGCTACCCGCATGCCGTTCATGTCCATCACCTTGTACTCCGGCAGGACCGGGGTGCTGGTGCCCTTCTGGTAGACGTTCGCGCCCAGGTAGGCGAACTTCGCGTTGGTACCTCCAGCTGTGACGCGGTCGCGCAGGTCCGCCCAACCGCCGTCGAACTCGTGGTTGCCTACAGCGGAAGCCTGCAATTCGAGCGCGTTCAAGACGTCGATGGTGGGTTGGTCCTTCGCCACTGAAGAAGCGAAGAGGGAAGCACCGATGTTGTCACCGGCCGAAATGAAGGCCGTAGCGCCGGGAGCAGCTGCAGCGCGGAGCTTTTCCACCGTTCCGGCGAACAGGACGGTGTTTGAGTCGATCCGCCCGTGGAAGTCGTTGATACCCAGGAACTGCAGGTCGACGGTTGCCGGTTGGTCCGCAGTCAGGTTCAGGCCCACCACCACAGGATCGTGGTCGCTGGCCCGGAACTCGTCCTGGGCATAGTAGTTGGTCACATTGTTGTTATACCTGCTGTACTCCAGCGCGACGGACTCCACGGAGTTGATGTTCCAGATGTCTGTTCCGGTCACCACCTTGCGGGCGGCAGGAGAAGCGAGGATGTGGTCCAGCGAGCCAACCATGCCTCCGAAGAGGTACGAGTGCTTGCCTGTACCCACCTCAAGGTCGGTGTAACCGGCGCCGGTGAGGACGTTGATGGGATCTTCCTTCGCGTAGGCGTTGAAGTCGCCGATCAGGAAGACCTTGTCCGTGCCCTTGGACGCCTGGAGGTCCTTGGAGAAGGCGAGCAGGGATTCAGCCTGCTTTGTGCGTGCGATGTTCGACGCGCCCTGGCCCTTGTCCGTGTCATCCGGGGTCGCGGCGGAGCCCTTGGACTTGAAGTGGTTCACGATCGCGATGAACTTTTTGTCATCGTCCCCGCCAACCGGCTTGAAGAGCTGCGCGAGGGGCTTGCGGGCACTTGCGAAGGCCACGGTGTCGTTGTGGATGATGGACTCGCCCACGGGCTCGGCCGCTGCCTTCTTGTAGATGAATGCTGTGCGGATCATGTCCTCGTCGCTCAGCGGGGGAGCGTTGGCGGGTGTGCGCACGTAGTCCCAAACACCGGGTGTCTTGACGTTGAGGGCATCCACCAGCTTGGACAAGGCGTCGTCGCGGTTCTTGCCGAACTGTGCCGAGTTCTCGATCTCTTCAAGGGATACGACGTCAGCGCCGGACTTGGTGATGGCGGCAACGATCTTGCTCTGCTGGCGCTCGAAGTTCTCCGCGTTGGCAGCACCGCGGGCGTTGCAGCCTTCCTTGACCGTGATCGGGTTGCCCTCGCGGTCGGTGTAGAAGACGCAGCCGGCCAGCTGGTCACCGGTGGTGGGGAAGTAGTTCAGCACGTTGAAGGAAGCCAGCTTGAGGTTGCCCCCCACGTCGGCGGGACCTTCGGGCCGGGAGGCGGTGAAGCTCGCCGGCTGGACAGAGCCAGCGTTGGCCGGGCTCAGCGCAGTCAGGGGCTGGAACTTCCAGGAGTTGTTGCCGTAGCCCAGGATGACGTCAGTCCGGAACTGCGCCGGGGAACCGACGCGGACAGGATCGGACGTGGTCAGGTAGGGCAATTGCTGGGCCTTGGTGGTGGCGTCCTTCAAGAAGTTGGTGGACGCACCGTCGTCGAGCTTGATCCCGCGCAGCGCGTTGTCCGCTACCACAGCGGCATACTCCGGCGAACCGTAGGTGGCTACCGCCGTCGGCTGTACCAAAGGCGATGTGCCGGCCGCGAGGCCGATCTCGCCGTACTGGTTCAGGGAGTAGTTGTCCGAGACCGTAAAGTCACCTTGCGGGGCCAGGAGCATGCCTTCCAGGCTTTCCCGGGCGGCCTCATTGGCTGGCAGCGTGAACGGCGTGGACTTAACCTCCGGCGCGGCTTCGGTCAGCTTCTTTAACCCCGCCGCCTCAACGGTCAGCTGGGTTTGGCTGGCGAATTCGCTGACCACACCGGTGAGCTGCACGTAGTCGCCCGGTTGGACCGTTGGCGCCGTCGACGGCGAATAGACGAACAAAGCGTCCGACGCCGTCCTGGCCGCCCCCGCGTTGTCCCCGCCACTTCCGGCGGTTTGGACGTAGTAGCCGTTGAAACCGCCGGTCGCATAGACAGCGGTGACCTTGCCGCTGGTTGTCACGGTGCTGCCAACAAACGGGCTGGCTGTACCGGTTCCTTGAATCTCGGCGATGGTCTTGACCCCGGGCTCGGGCTGGGGGTCAACGGGCGGGGTTCCGCTGCCGTTGGAGGCGGTGGGGGTGATGGTGGCGCTGAGGCTGAAATCCGCCGCGTTGGAGTCGGTGTCCGCACCATTGGTGCGGTTGAGGCTCTTAACGTCCGAGTTGACGGTGGGTGCGGTGGCAACGGCGGTCTCAAAGGTGTTGGAGGTGCCGTAGCCCAGGAGGTCAGCGATGGCTGCGTTGCCCGTCACCGACCCCGTCGGAAGGGGAGTGACGGCAGTGGCCTGCTTGGCCAGGATCAGCGTCCCGGTAGTTCCGCTGGGGTTCAGCGTGCCGGCTGCCTGGACATCGGCTTTGGGTAGTTCCGGCGCCGTGGACGTTTCGCTGTTGGTGGCGCCTTGGACCAGGAAATATCCCTTCGCGGGGATGCTGCCGGTCAGGGGCGTGATCCCCGTGGGCGCTGTGCTGGTAGTGGCAGACCGGTACTGCAGCGACCAGCCCGCCAGGCTGACCGGTGCGTCCGAGGAATTGTAAAGCTCCACGAACTTGTTCTTGAAGGCCGCACCGTTGCTGCCACCGCTGAGGTAGGCCTCGTTGATCACCACGGGCGATGCGCCGGCTGCGAGCTCATCAGCTGCAAAGGCCGGTACTGCCGTCAGCGGGGCGGTAATCAGCCCAGCCGACAGGACAGTGCCCGCCAAGGATTTCCAATGCATAAATTTCATCCGCTTGAACTTTCATCAGTGAGCCCTGTGGAGCTCCATGAATGGCGCCCACTGTCTTGTGAAGTGGGCGAGTGCCGGAAGTTACTCCCGGGTAAAGCTGCCTCGGACCTAGCTGAACACGAACGGATGAATGGAGGGTTGACCTGGGGTCAACAATGAGGGACCGTGCAACGGCCCAATAGCCCGACGACTAGGCGGTCTGGCCCAAGTCCTGGATCACCTTGAAAACGGCGCCGGTGGGGTCCGATAACGTGGCCAAGCGCCCGAAGGGTGTGTCCTCGGCGGGCTGCATAATGGTGGCACCGAGGGACGCGGCTCGCTCAGCAGTGGCGTCCGTGTCTTCCACCGCGAAATACACACTCCACATGGAGGGGACCTGCTCGGGCAGGAAACCGGAGGCATCCATGATGCCCGCCTTGGCGTCGTCACCGGCACCCAGGGTTGTGTATCGGAATTCCGGAGTGTCGCTCATGACCTCCGTGTCCCAGCCGAAGACCTTCTGGTAGAAAGTGACCGCGGACTCGTAGTCCTTGGAAAGCAGTTCATGCCAGGCGGGAGCTCCGGCCTCAGCCGCCACCTCATAGCCCTTCATTTCACCGAACTGCCAGGCGCCGATTGCGGCGCCTGAGGCATCCCCGTACATGGCCATGCTGCCTTGCTCGGGGACCTCCATGGGTTCAAGGAGCACCCGGCCGCCGTTGGCGGCAGCGGCCTCGGTGGTTGCTTTGATGTCGTCGGTGCGAAGGTAGGTGGACCAAACGTCCGGCATGGCCCCCATGTCCGCCTGCTTCTCCATGATGCCCGCAACCATCCGGCCATCCTTGGAAGCCGTGATGTAGCCGCCGTACTTTTCCTGGTCTCCGGTTTCATAGGTCCAGCCGAAAAGTGCCGTGTAAAAGGCCTTGGCCTTCTCCGTATCGGACGTCACAAGGTCGATCCAGCAGGGGGAACCGGGAGTGATGTCAGGCTTGGGCATGGGTAAGGCTCCTGTGGTTGTGCCGCGGCCAAAACTGCGGCTGATGTCTGTGTGGTGTGGAGACAGACAGAACACTATGCGGGGCCTCTGACAGTTTCAATGATCTTCCGGTTGTGAGTTATCAGTTCCGCACGGGAACCCTGGCTCAGACGCAAGAATGCCCCGGGTCCTGGGACCCGGGGCACCTCATTCGCGGAAGGTAAGGGATTTGAACCCTTGGTACGGGGTTACCGCACACTGGTTTTCAAGACCAGCTCCTTAGGCCGCTCGGACAACCTTCCTCGCCTAGTAGTGTTTCATAGGGAGTTGGCTGTTCCAAAACATCACGTCTTCCGGCCCCTGCCCCGGGGTCTGGAGACAAGCAAGAAACCGGGAGTTCGTCATGAAAGCCGTCTACATCTCAGAGCCAGGCGGGCCCGAAGTCCTCGAAATCCGCGAGGTCCCCTCTCCGGTGCCCGGCGAGGGCGAGGTGCTGATCGACGTCGTGGCTGCGGGCCTGAACCGTGCGGACGTCCAGCAGCGGCGTGGCTTCTATCCGCCGCCCCCGGGTGCCTCGGAAGTTCCTGGCTTGGAGGTCTCCGGCCGCATCGCCGCTTTCGGCCCCGGCGTCACCAAGGCATTCTCCGTGGGGGACAAAGTAGTGGCCCTGTTGTCCGGCGGTGGCTACGCCCAGCAAGTCGCCGTCCCGGCGGAGCAAGTACTGCGGGTCCCAGACGGTGTGGACCTAATAACAGCGGCCTCGCTGCCCGAAGTTGCGGCCACGGTGTACTCGAACCTGATCATGACCGCTCAGCTGCAACCCGGCGAGACGGTGCTCATCCACGGTGCAACCGGCGGCATCGGCACCATGGCCATCCAACTGGCCAAGGCCTATGGCGCAAAGGTGGCAACCACGGCGGGCACTGACGAGAAAGTGGGTACCGCCAAGGCCTTTCTGGGTGCCGATATCGCCATCAACTACACCGAAGAGGATTTCGCTGAAAGCCTCAAGGCGCATAACGGAGGCAAAGGCGCGGACGTGATCCTCGACGTCGTGGGTGCCAAATACCTGCAACAGAACGTCGAGGCGCTCGCCGACTACGGACGACTCATCGTCATCGGCCTGCAAGGTGGTACCAAAGCTGAGATCAACCTTGGGCAGCTGCTCAGCAAGCGGGCCGCCGTTATCGGCACTGCGCTCCGGCCGCGACCGGTCGCTGAAAAGGGCATCATCATGTCCGCCGTGCGTGAGTCGGTGTGGCCCATGCTCACCGATGGCCGGATCAAGCCCCTTGTGGCCAAGTCCTTCCCCTTGGATCAAGTCCGGGAAGCGCATGAATACTTTGACTCCGGCGAGCACGTGGGCAAGGTCCTCCTGCTCCTCTGAATCGTCCAACCAACCGCAGCGAGGAGCCTCATGTCCATCCGGCACAGCTTGCTGGCCCTGCTTCAGGACCAGCCCCGGTACGGCTATGAGCTGCGCGTCGAATTCGAGGACAGGACCGGGGCAGCCTGGCCGTTGAACATCGGCCAGGTGTACACAACGCTGGACCGGCTGGAGCGCGACGGCCTGGTCAGCAAAGACGGCGACGACGGCGGCGGGCACGTCGTGTACAGCATCACCGACGCCGGGGCTGAGGAAGTCGAAGCGTGGTTCGCCGGCGCAGTGGACCGGGGCAATCCTCCGCGAAACGAAATTGCCATCAAGTTGGCGCTCGCGGTGTCGCTTCCGGACGTGGATACCTCTGCGGTGATCCAGTCCCAACGGGAAGTCTCGGTCAAGGCTCTGCAGGAACATACGCAGGCGAGAAAGGCGGTCTCCGCCAACCAACGATCGTCGGATACCGCCTGGCTCCTGGTGCTCGATTCACTGATTTTCCAGGCCGAAGCGGAAGTTCGATGGTTGGATCTCTGCGAGGCGCGCATGGTGCAAGTTCAGCGCCGGCCGGGAGAGTGAACTGACTCCGCTTGATGCGGGCGGGTGCCAGACCCGTTCGGCCAATACCGGTGGTTTTGGTCTTCTTGGAGGAGCCCGTAGGCGTCTTGAATACGCGTCGTCGCTCCATGCCGGAGTCTCCAGGCGCGACCTCACCCTCATCACACTGGTTGAGGCAGGCATATGGTCCAGCGCCGGTGGACTGGCCGCCTCAGCAGGCGTCCTCCTGGCAGCACGTTTTGGTGCGCCGATGATCGCCACCGCACTCTACGGCCAAATCCTCACCATAGGACTTGCAGGCACCCTCGGGGCCATCACAGGAAGCCTCCTCGCTGCCACTCTCAGCCGCGAATCCCGGCTCTTCAAATATTTCAAGGAACGGAACTAGGCACATGGTCGCATCGGCGAGCAGGGTTGGCCGTTCGTCGCACCCTCGCCGCCGTTCGGCGCCGGATGTATGATGCTCCGGTGCGTTCCACATTGCACCAGTAACCTCCTTGGTAGCATGCCGGTGACGCGTGACTGCCAGGGCGGGCGTCCACGGCGGCAGAGCAGTTCTCAAGGAGGAGATATGGGCAAGGTTCCTGACCAGACCGGACTCGCGGAAGGACTGGATCCCACACTGCCTGCACCGGCCGTGGATGATTCTGTTCGCGAAGCCGAAGAACGAAAGTGGACTCCGGCCAAGATCGGGCTTTGGGTGGCGATTTCGCTGCTGGGAGCCGTGGCATGGTTCATGCTTGCGCTGGTTCGCGGCGAGACCGTCAACGCGATCTGGTTTGTCTTCGCTGCAGTCTGTACCTATTTGATCGGCTACCGGTTCTACTCCAAGGTTATTGAGCGCTATCTGCTCAAGCCCGATGATCGCCGTGCCACCCCTGCCGAGTACAAGGCCGATGGCAAGGACTACGTCCGCACGGACCGCAATGTCCTTTTCGGGCACCACTTCGCGGCCATTGCGGGCGCCGGCCCGCTGGTGGGACCCGTCATCGCGGCCCAGATGGGTTACCTTCCCGGCACAATCTGGATCATCATCGGCGTCGTCCTCGCCGGGGCAGTGCAGGACTACCTGGTCATGTTCTTCTCCATGCGCCGCGGTGGACGTTCCCTGGGCCAGATGGCACGTGAAGAATTGGGCGTCATCGGCGGCACTGCTGCCCTCATCGCAACCCTGCTCATCATGATCATCATTGTGGCCATCCTCGCGCTGGTGGTGGTCAACGCCCTCGGCGAGAGCCCGTGGGGCGTGTTCTCCGTGGGCATGACCATCCCCATCGCGTTGTTCATGGGTGTCTACCTGCGCTTCATCCGGCCGGGCAAGGTGATGGAGGTGTCCATCATCGGCTTCGTGCTCCTGATGGCAGCCATCATCGGCGGCGGCGCCGTTGCCGGTACCGAGTGGGGTGCGGCCTTCTTCCACTTGGACAAGGTCACCATTGCCTGGGGCATCATCATTTACGGTTTCATCGCCGCAATCCTGCCCGTCTGGCTGCTCCTGGCTCCGCGCGATTACCTCTCCACGTTCATGAAGATCGGCGTGATCGTGATGCTCGCGCTCGCCATCATCGTGGTGCGGCCGGAGATCACCGTCCCGGCGTTCAGCGAGTTCGCCAGCCGGGAGAACGGCCCTGTGTTCTCCGGCGCACTGTTCCCGTTCCTGTTCGTCACCATCGCTTGTGGCGCCCTGTCCGGTTTCCATGCGCTCATTTCTTCGGGAACCACACCCAAGCTGATCGAGAAGGAACGGCAGACCCGCTTCATCGGTTACGGCGGCATGCTGATGGAGTCCTTCGTGGCCATCATGGCCTTGGTGGCCGCGATCTCGATCGACCGTGGCATCTACTTCGCCATGAACGCACCTCTGGCCCTTACCGGCGGCACTGTGGAATCCGCGGCGCAGTGGGTGAACAGCCTTGGCCTGGCCAATGTGAACATCACCCCGGACGTGCTGGCCCAGACCGCAAAGGACGTCGGCGAGGAAAGCATCATTTCCCGTTCCGGTGGCGCTCCCACGCTGGCAGTCGGTTTGGCGCACATCATGCAGCAGTTCATCGGCGGACCGGGGATGATGGCTTTCTGGTACCACTTCGCCATCATGTTCGAAGCCCTCTTCATCCTTACCGCCGTTGACGCAGGCACCCGTGTTGCCCGCTTCATGCTGCAGGACTCCATCGGCAACTTTGTTCCCAAGTTCAAGGAGGCCTCGTGGCGCCCCGGAGCCTGGCTGTGCACCGCCATCATGGTGGGTGCGTGGGGTGCCGTGCTCCTGATGGGCGTCACTGATCCGCTGGGTGGCATTAACACGCTCTTCCCGCTGTTCGGCATCGCCAACCAGCTTCTCGCTGCCATTGCGCTGGCGGTGTGCATGGCCATCACTGCCAAGCGTGGCGTGTTCAAATGGCTGTGGATCGTGGCAGCTCCGCTGGCGTTCGCGGCGGTTGTGACCATCACTGCCAGCTTCCACAAGATCTTCTCGCCTGTCCCCGCAGTGGGCTACTTCGCGAACAACCAGGCCTTCTCCAAAGCACTCGCTGACGGCAAGACGGAGTTCGGCACGGCCAAGACCGTCGCTGCCATGGAGGCCGTGGTCCGCAACACCATGATCCAGGGCGTGCTTTCGGTCATCTTCGTGACGTTGAGCATCATCGTGATCGTTGCTGCGCTGATTGCCACCATCAGGGCCATCCGTGCCGGCGGCGGTCAGGACCACGAGGACCCACCGGTTCCTTCCAAGGTGTACGCACCGGCGGGGCTGTTCCCGACGGTTGCTGAGAAGAAGTTGCTCGCGGAGTGGAACGCCTTGCCTGCGGAGAAACGGACCCAGAAGGCCGGCCATCACTGATGAAGGCTACCAATGAACACCGTCATTAAAGGCCTCCGGGGCTTCGCCACCTACATGGGCTCGCTCATGGGTGCTGACGCGTACCGGAAGTACCTTGAGCATTTCGAAGCAAGCGGCCATTCCGGTCCCGCCATGACTGAACGCGAGTTCTGGCGGGACCGGATGGACCGGCAGGACAGCAACCCGCAGGGCAGGTGCTGCTGAGGCAGCACCCGGAAGGGAGTTTCGCTACGAACGAAGTCCAAATTCAGGGCCTGGACAGTGGTTCGCGTAAAGCACATGAGAGTATGAACGAATGAGCGATCTGAACAACATTCAGCCCACGGATGAGGCTTCGGACGACACCCCCGTGGAAGGAACCACGCTGTACGAGGGTACGGCAAGCCCGGAGGAGCAACCAGCCCCGCAGGGGGAGTCCGCGAAGGAGTCAGCCAAGCCCAAGGGCGGGAACCTTCACGAACTCGTGGATGAGCCGGCCAAGGTGATGCGGATCGGCACCATGGTCCGCCAGCTCCTGGAGGAAGTTAAGGCTGCGCCCTTGGACGATGCTGCCCGGGGTCGACTGGCCGAGATCCACGAGCGGTCCATCAAGGAACTTGAAGATGGGCTGGCTCCGGAACTCATTGAGGAGCTGGAACGGATCAGCTTGCCTTTCCCTGACGAGAAAGCGCCCTCCGATGCGGAGCTTCGGATCGCGCAGGCACAACTCGTCGGCTGGCTGGAGGGCTTGTTCCATGGCATTCAGGCCGCGATCGCCGCTCAGCAGGCTGCCAAGGAACACGCGGCCGCGCAGATGCAACTCCGTCAACTTCCGCCGGGGACTGTCATTGCGCCGGGTATCGTCATTGGCGAGAATGGCCAACCGCAGCGGGCGGCTGCACCCGGTGCACCCGGCGCTGCTGCCCAGGGCCGCAGGGAAGACCCCGACCACGGCCCGGGCCAGTACCTCTGAGTTCCCAGGTGGGTTTCTTTGGGGCCGTCCGGCAAGGGCGGAAGGACGATCTGGAGCTGGGCAAGGGACTGTGGCGCCGTGCCCATGACCGTTTTCACCGGGGGCTGGACCGATACCACCAAGTCCTCGAGGGCGTTGATGATGAGCAGCTCTATAACGAGCTCGTTCAGATAGCTAACGAACTTGCCGAGCTATCGCCACGCGTGAGGACTGTCTGCGTCGAGGCGCAGAAGAGGTCTCCAAGCGATGGACTGGATGTCCCGGGAACACTGGCCGGCGTGCACCGAGCCCTGTCCAAAGCAGGAAACTCCCTGGCGACCACAGCCGAGGCCGCAGCCATGTTGAGGTTGGCCGTGGGACCCGTTCCAGTAGGCGCATTGTCCGTTCGGCGACGGGCCGAATCGGTCTTTGAGCAGGTTGCTGACGCGGAGCGCCAACTCAACGCCTAAGCAGCAGCACATTAAAGCCGCGCGTGCGCAACTACCCGCGCGCGCCCTTATTCCCTGTTTGCAAGAAGTTAAGCGCATAGCTGATCCGCGTAACATTCGGCCGTTTTGACAAACGTTTGCTGGCAGGATGGCAGACATGACTTCGTCACCAACACTTACTTTCAACGACGGCAACACCATCCCCCAGCTCGGCTACGGGGTGTGGCAAGTTGAAGACGATGTAGCCGAAAAGGTGGTGCGCCAGGCTTTCGAGGCCGGCTTCCGCCACATCGATACCGCCAAAATCTACGGCAACGAGGCTGGCGTCGGCCGTGCCATTGCTTCCTCCGGCCTCTCCGCCGAGGAAATCTTCATCACCACCAAGCTGTGGAACGCTGACCAGGGCTACGAATCCACACTCGCGGCTTTTGAAGAGTCCATGGACCGCCTGGGCATCGAGACTCTGGATCTTTACCTGATTCACTGGCAGCAGCCCAAGCAGGAAAAGTACGTTGATACCTGGAAGGCCCTGATCGAGCTCAAGAAGCGCGGCCGGGTCAAGTCCATCGGCGTCTCCAACTTCACCAAGGAAGGCCTGCAGCACATCATCGATGAAACCGGCGTTGTTCCGGCCATCAACCAGGTAGAGCTGCACCCGTTCTTCAACCAGGCCGACCTTCGTGAGTTCAATGCTTCCAAGGGCATCCTGACGCAGGCTTGGTCCCCGCTGGGCCAGGGTGGCGAGCTCTTGGAGAGTGCCACCGTGGCTGAGATCGCGGCCAAGCACGGTGCAACTCCGGCCCAGGTCATCATCGCCTGGCACCTGGCCATCGGAAACGTGGTGATCCCCAAGTCCGTCACCCAGTCCCGCATTCAGGAGAACTTCGAGGCTCTCAACGTCACACTGGACGCCACCGACGTCGAGGCCATCAACGGCCTGGACCGCGGTGCTGAAGGCCGCATCGGCCCGGACCCGGCAGTCTCCGACTTCGCCTAACCCGACGCCTGACCACGGTGCCCCGTCCCCTTCCTTGGGGGCGGGGCACCTGCCGTTAACGCTCGACGGCGGCACTCGCCGTCGTGTCACAGCCCCCCGAGTCCGTGGTGAAATTGATCGACCCAGACGGACGGAGTTTGCATGGTGGTGTTTGACGCATTGGAGCGGCAGATCGTGGCTGCCCTCCAACAGGATCCCCGCTGCCCTTGGCGGAAGATAGCGGCCGTCCTCGGCGAAGCCGAGCGAACTGTCGCCCGCCGGGGATCGCTGTTGTTGGAGTCCGGCTCCGTGGCTGTGGTGGGTATCCGGCCCAGGCCCGCCGTGGTGCTGGTGGAGATGCGCTGCATGCCCGGAACGGTTCGGGCGGCGTCCAACGCCCTCGCGCAGCGTGCCGACACCACGTTTGTTTACACCACCACCGGCACCGGTGACTGCGTCGCGGAAATACTCACGGAACCGTCCCGGATGGGCGATGTTCTTTCCGATGAGTTGCCCTCCACCATCGGCTTGCGTGATTCCACCAGCTATCCCGTGCTCCGCTACTTCAGGACCATCCGAGGGTGGCGGCCGGAGGTTCTCGCCCCTGACAAAGCCGAAGCGCTCCGGTCGGATCTCACCAAGGATTCCGGAATCCTGGTGCCGCTGCAGGACCTGAGCCGCCAGGATAATGAACTCATCGATGCCCTGTGCGCCGATGGCCGGGCGAGCTTCGAAGCGCTTGGGCGCCGTGTTGGCGTTTCGGAAGCAACTGCCCGGCGACGCAGCGAATGGTTGCTGGCCAACAATCACATCCAATTGCGGGCGATCGTTGAACCGGCTGCCTTTGGACTTGGCGTTGAGGCCCTTCTCTGGATCCGCGCATCGCCGCAGCATGTTGAGCGCGTGGGACGGAGCCTCGCTGAGCTTCCCACGGTTCGCTATGCCGCGGCGATTGCCGGGGACTACCAGATCGTGGCTGACGTCACTGTGGAGGACATGTCGTCCCTCTACCGCTTCATCACCGACTCGGAGTGGGCGCAGGAGGCCACCGGAGTGGATGTGTCCATTCTTCTCGATGCGCGGAAGCGCGGCGGACGGATTATGCGCTCATCGTCGTAAGGGGTGCAGGCCTCGCCGTCATGACAGGAGCGACGGCGGCGTACCCCGTCTGCTGCTCAAAGGCGCGTCCGTAACGGAGCAGCTGCATATCCGTGTAGTGGTTGCCCGCGAGCTGGAGGCCTATGGGCAATCCGATGGAGCTGAAGCCCGCCGGCACGCTGAGCACAGGCAGTCCGGTGGCAGACAGCAGGCAGGCTGATCGCATCCAGTCCAGGTACGTCTCCGAAGGGACACCTGCCACGTCTGTGGGATACCGCAGCGTCGCGTCGAAGGGGAGCACTTGGGCGCAAGGGCTGGCGAAAAGGTCGTAGCGTCCAAAGAACTCCTGGACGCTGCGTTCAAGGCGGCTTCGGGCGGCCGCAGTTTCAATGAGGTCACGGGCAGTCAAAGCGAACCCCTTATTGACGTTCCAGTGCACTTCCGGCTTGACCACATCCCCGGCCCGCTCAAGGATAGGCCCGAGTCCCGCGGCGAAGTCCATGGCTCGGGTATTGCCGAACACCAGGTCTGCTTCGCTGAAATCCGGAGTGGCTTCCTCCACGATCGCCCCCAGGTCCTCAAAGATCGCCAGTTGCCGTTCCAGATGGTCCAGGATCTCCGCTTCTACGGGAACGCCGATGCCAAAGTCACGGGACCAGCCAATACGAACCCCACGCATGTCAGTCTCCAGGCTGGACCGAAAAACTTCCGGATCGAGCCCGGCCGGGTGCGGGATTCGGGGATCCTTGCCCGCGGTCACGGACATAAAAAGGGCAATGTCCTCAATGCTCCGTGCCATTGGTCCTGTCCGTCCCAGCCACGAGTAGGCGTTGATGTCGGACGGCATGGGGATGACCGCCGTCGACGGCCTGAAGCCCACCACATTGCAGAAGGAAGCCGGGATGCGGAGCGATCCGCCCATGTCGCTGCCGTCGCCGATGCTTTGGACGCGGGAGGCGACGACGGCGGCCGCCCCGCCGCTGCTGCCGCCTGCACTCAGGGTGGGTGCGTACGGGTTGGTGGTGGTTCCGAAGAGATCGTTGAACGTGTGCGATCCGGCTCCAAACTCGGGAACATTCGACTTTCCTGTGCTGATCACTCCGGCCGCTTTCAGCCGCGCAATGATGAGGTCGTCGGCGTCGGGAACAAAGTCGCGTAAGGCGAGGGAGCCTTGGGTGGTGCGCATTCCGGCAGTGTTGTTGGTGTCCTTATGCGTCATGGGAACGCCGTGGAGCGGAGGGAGCAGGGCGCCCGAGGCCGTCAGCTGGTCGGCGCGGTGCGCCACGGCCTGGGCTCCATCGGCATCGAGGGTCACCACGGCATTGATTACGGGGTTTACTTCGGAAATGCGATTGAGGTGTTCGGCCAAGACCTCGCGCGCGGAGACTTTCTTCTCACGGATCGCTGCGGAAAGTTCGACGGCGGACAGCTCGCCAATGGTGTCAGGCATGGTGCTCCTTTGCTGGATTGCTTCTCCCTGAAAGTGTGTCGGGTCACACTGTGCCGGGGTAGCTCTGTCGCCACCGCAGGCAGGCTTTGACTGATTCAGCCAGCAACGTGGCTGATTCCGTCAGCTATTGTGTGTGATCCGGCTCATAGCAGAGGGTGATGGTAACCCACTGGCCGATCTGGTCGATGGGAGAAGATTTGCCCCGCGGCGCCACATACCGCACAGCGTCGTCCGGATGCGGACTTGCCAAGGGGCCAACACCTGGGAGGTTCCCATGCACCAACCCCTAGCACTTCAACCACTCGCCCCCACTGACATCACGGCAATTGCCAACAATCCCGTCCTCTGGATCTGCGTGGCGGGCGTCTTCGGCGTCATCATCATTCAGTCCGTCATCTTCATGAAGGCCGCCCGACGTGCTGCTCCCTCCGTGGACATGAGCACCCAAGACATCAAGACCTCGTTCCGGTCCGGGGCAGTCTCGGCCATCGGCCCCTCCCTGGCGGTATCGCTGGTGGCCATCGCCCTCCTAGGCCTTTTCGGCGCCCCGGCGGTCCTGTCCAGGATTGGCCTGATCGGCTCCGCTGCCTATGACGTTTCGGCCGCAGGCATCGCCGCCGGTTCCATGGGTGCCAAGCTGGGCGACGCCAGCTACACGCAGAGCGTCTTCGCCGTGGCGTTCTTCGCCATGAGCATCGGCGGAGCGATGTGGATGCTCGCCACCCTGATCCTGACCCCTCTGCTGCGCAAGGGAGACGCCAAGATCCGCTCTGTGAACCCCGCTGCCATGGCCATTGTTCCGGCAGCCGCCCTGATCGGCGCCTTCTCCTGCCTGGGGCTCACCGAACTGCCCAAATCCGCGATTCACGTGCTGTCCTTCGTTGTCTCCGCGGCGGTCATGGGCACCTGCCTGCTGCTGGCCAAGAAACTCGGCAAGAGCTGGCTGCGTGAATGGGGACTCGGCATCTCCATTGTCATCGGCCTGACCGCCGCCTACCTCGCCGTCGGTCCGGCCGTCGGCTCCTGACGACATCGCCCCTCACTCAATCGGCATCCGTCGTCATCCCCTGAGCTCGAAAGGAACACCCTTCATGTCTTCCATCACTTCCGCTCCCGCCACCACTAGCACCGCCATGGCGGACTTCAACCGCACCACCTCCCGCTGGGGCCAGATCACCATGATTGGCGGCCTGCTCATCTCCGTGGCCGGTCCCTTGTACCTGGTCTTCGCCACCGGCCTGGACATAGGCCCGGCCCAACTCTGGATCGCGTTCGCAGCCGTTGCTGCCACGTTCGGCATCATCTGGATCGTCGAGCCACTCACGTACTACCCCATCCTTGGACCTGCCGCGATGTACCAGGCGTTCATGATCGGCAACATCTCCAACAAGCTCCTGCCGGCGGCACTGATCGCCCAAACCAACATCGGCGCAAAGCCGGGCAGCAAGCGGGCGGAACTGGCCGCCGTCGTCGCCATTTGCGGAGCCGCCGTAGTCCACCTGATCTCGCTGGCGATCTTTGTTGGCCTGCTGGGTAGCTGGCTGATCAGTGTCATCCCACCGTCGGTATTGCTCGTCACCCGGCTTTACGTGCTGCCCACCGTTCTTGGCGCCGTACTGGTACAGGCGATCGTATCCATGAAGCAACCCCGCACCACCGTGTTCGCCTTGCTGGTCTCAGCCGTCGTCGTGTTCGTTGTGCTGCCGCTGGTGCCGTCGCTCGCGATGGTGTCAACCGCCATTGCCGTTCTGGGCACCATCCTGCTGGCGTGGTTCTTCCGAGGGAAAGCCGCCATCACTGAATCGAAGCCCATCCACATCGAATAGCAGTACCCGGAACAAGCCCGCATCCACCAGGAAGACAGGACCCATGACGTCAACAGCTACCGCCCTCCAGCTCGATTCCGAACAGACCACCAAGCTCCACAGCCTGTATCGGCACCTTCACGCACATCCGGAACTCTCCATGCAGGAGTTCGCCACAGCCAGCTTGATCGAGAAGCAACTGGACGGCTTGGGAATCGAGCACTTCCGCTGCGGCGGCACCGGAGTGGTGGGAATTCTGCGTAACGGCGACGGACCCGTGGTGGCCTTCCGCGCCGATTCCGATGGTCTGCCCATCGAGGAAGCTACCGGGTTGGACTACGCCAGCACGGATACAGGCACACTGCCGGACGGCACGGTAGTTCCGGTCATGCACGGCTGTGGCCATGACACCCATGTGGCCAGCCTGCTGGGTGCCGCCGAGGTGCTCGCCGGCAGCCTGGACGCTTGGTCGGGGACGCTGGTGTTGATCTTCCAACCCGGTGAAGAGACTGCGGCCGGCGCGCTCGCCATGCTCGACGACGGACTCTGGGATAGAGCACCGCGGCCGGAAGTGGTCTTCGGGCAGCACGTCATGCCCCGGCCGGTGGGAACGGTTGCGATTTCCAGCGGACCGGTAGCCGCCATGGCAGACTCGCTCAGGGTCACGGTGCACGGCCAACAGTCGCACGGCTCCCAGCCACAGGATTCCATCGACCCCATCGTGATGGCCGCGCACATGGTCACGCGGCTGCAGGGGATCGTGTCCCGCGAGCTGGACCCGCGGAAGTCAGCCGTCGTGACGGTGGGGACATTCCATGCCGGCCTCAAGGAAAACATCATCCCGGCCTCCGCCGAGTTCACCCTCAATATCCGCACGTTCGATCAGGACGTCCGCGGCCAGGTCCTCGCCGCCGTCCGCCGCATCATCGAGGCAGAGGCCGTCGCGTCCGGGGCGCCGAAGCCGACCATCGAGGAAATGTACCGCTTCCCGCAATGCTTCAACGATCCCGACGCCGTTCCGTCCGTTATCGGGGCACTGCGGCTTGCGTTGGGGGATGAGGCAGTCGAAATCACCCCACCGATGATGGGCAGCGAGGACTTCGGGCACCTGGGTACCGCCATCGGAGTGCCGTCAGTGTTCTGGATGTTCGGCGGCACGCCCGCGGCCGGACACGAAGGACCTGGTCCCACTCCGGTTAACCATTCGCCGTTCTTCGCTCCCGAGCTGGAAGGGTCGCTGGCCGGGGGAGTCTCTGCCGCCGTCGCCGTCCTCCTTTCCCGGCTGGGCAACTGACGCCCTGGATGCGGGTCCAAGTATCCGGGCCCGCATCTGGATTGCCGTCACCGCTTTCCTACAAGACGGCCACGATTTCCCGTTTCTCATCTGCGGCTGCGATGCGTGTGACCAGACCGCTGAGAGCGAAGCGTCCCGCTTGGAGATGTTGGTCCTTGGCTGCCAAGTAAGATGCGGAGTACCCGCGGCTGATGTGATCGTGAGGACTTGGCGTGGGGGAACACTTGTGAAAATCGTGCTTTACGTAGTTTGGGCTCTCTTTGTCGTCGCCGTCGTATGGGCGCTTTGCCGCACCATCAAAGACATGAGGCGGCGAGAAACGTTGATGGCGGATTGGCCTAAAGTCCTCGCGACCGTGACAGGCAGCCGGCACGGCTGGACCACCGGCGTGGGCAACTCCAGCCGCAACCGCCGTTTCTGGCCGTACTACCAATTCAGCGACGCCCGCGGCGATGTTTTCCGCGGAGAGTCGGACATCTCCACGGCGGTCGAAACTGAACCAGGGTCGCCGCTGGCTGTGGCCTTTAACCCGGCAGATCCCAGTGAGTCCTATCAAATGGTGACGCAGTCCAAAGTGGTGGGTGGCTGTTTGATTCCCGCTTTCGCCTTCTTTGCTGCGGGTTCATTGTGGTTTATCGGGATCTTCCCCGTGGGCTGATAGCGGGCAAGACAAACCCGCATCACATCACATGCCTACGGATTCGTCCAGCTCCCGTGTCACCAAGATCCCCATGCGGAGTTCTGTGGCCACGTCGCGCAATGATGCGACGGCTGCCTCAAGTCGGTCGTCACGTTCCTCACGACTATCGGCAATTACACTCACTGAATTTCGCTTCCCGCGTGCTTCTTGCATGCTGGGGTCTTTCTTGTCGGAAGGTTATGTGGCAGGACCTGCTTCAATGGTGAGCGCCGAACCGCGCTGGCGAATTTCAGGTCAGGTATCTAAAAACTCCCCACCCTGGGGTGCAGACGACGCAACCTGGTCGGTGGCGTGCCCCGAACGTAGGTCTCCGCCTGGCCGAAGAGGACTGAAATGATGCCGGGGCGCCGCATCCGAGACAAATCAACGAGGGTCGCAGATTCTGTTGTAACTCCGGTTCCTGACGGTCAAACTCCTCAGCTTCCCACTCTCTGCCGTCCCGGTCGCTCTTTGCCCATCTCATCGCATCAGATCGGACGTGACTGCGGCCCATGGTCGCCCGGCAGCGCATCCACGGACCGCAGTCGTGCCACTATCGGACTTCCTAAGCCTCAGCCGGAACGGCTATGCCGACGTACTGGGTGGAAAGGTATTCTTCAATGCCCTCGAGTCCACCTTCGCGGCCGAGCCCGGATTGTTTCACTCCGCCAAAGGGTGCTGCTGCGTTGGAGATGATGCCTGCATTCAAGCCCAGCATTCCGGTATCAAGCTTCTCGCTCACCCTCAGCCCACGGTTCAGGTCCCTGGTGAAAACGTAGGCAGCAAGCCCGTACTCCGTGTTGTTGGCCAGCCGGACCGCTTCTTCCTCCGTTGAGAAAATCACGATAGGTGCGATAGGGCCGAATATTTCCTCGGAAAGAATGGGCGATCCTTCGGTGACTCCCGTGAGAATAGTTGGCGGGTAGAAGTAACCTGGCCCATCAACGGGGGTCCCACCCGTTATTACAGTGGCGCCGGCGGTTACCGCGTCCGTCACCAGTGAGTGAATTTTGTCCCTGCTCTTGGCATCGATCATGGGTCCGATCTGCGAGTCGGGCTCCGTACCTCGGGCGGTATTCAGCGAGGCCATGCGTGCGGCAAACTTCTCCGTGAACTCGTCAGCAATTGAGTCCTGGACGATGAACCTGTTCGCTGCGGTGCAGGCTTCGCCCATGTTGCGCAGCTTCGCAAGCATGGCGCCGTCTACCGCGGCATCAATATCCGCATCGCCGAAGACAACGAACGGCGCATTCCCACCCAATTCCATCGAGGTGCGCAGCACTGTCTCCGAGGCATCGGAAAGCAAACGCCTGCCGACTTCGGTTGAGCCGGTGAAGGAAAGTTTCCGCAACCTGGAGTCTTTGATCAGCGGCCCGGTGGTGGCGCCAGCCCTCGTGGATGGGACCACGTTGAGAACCCCGGCGGGAAGGCCGGCCTCCTGCAGGACCTGAGCGAATAGCTGGGACGTAAGGGGAGTCAATCTGGCGGGCTTGAGCACCATGGTGCACCCTGCGGCCACGGCGGGGGCGATCTTCCTCGTGGCCATCGCCAGCGGGAAATTCCACGGAGTAATCAGAAGGCAGGGACCCACCGGCTTCTTTTGAACCAGAAGCCGTGACTTCCCATCGGGAGACACCGAATAACGGCCCCATGTCCGGACTGCCTCTTCTGAAAACCAGCGCAAGAACTCGGCCCCATAGGCGACTTCGCCCTTGGCTTCGGCCAGCGGTTTGCCCATCTCGAGCGTCATCAGCAAGGCAAAGTCGTCGGCTCGCTCTGTGACCAGCTCGAACGCGCGGCGCAGGATTTCACCGCGTTCCCTCGGTGCCACGGCCCCCCATGTCTCCTGGGCGGCAGCGGCTGCATCGAGGGCGGCCAAGCTGTCTTCGGCGGCAGCGTCAGCGATGCTTACCAAGACCTTGCCAGTGGCGGGATCTTCAACGTCGAATGTCGCTCCGGAGGCGGCCTGACGCCATTCGCCGCCAATCAGAAGGCCGGTGGGTACTGAGGCGAGCAGCTCGCTCTCACGCAGCTCGCTCTCACTCAGGGCAAAAGTCATCTTGTTCTCCTTGCTATGTGATGTGATCTATGTGATGTGATCCCGATTCTATCGGTTGGTGGACAACATGTCTGCAGTGTGGGAAAAATAGTTTCCTGCAATATGAGTGAGAATGCGGAGGCTTCCGTCGGAGGAAAGGTCCGTTGACCAAGTCGGCTGCTGTTCTTAGAGCACTCGCCGAGCACTCGCCGCTTCGCGTGAGCACTGTCGGGCAGCCGCCCGAGGCGACAGGGGAGCCTATGGGTTCGCTGTACAGGTTGCTTTCTTCGCTGGACGAAATTGGCGGGGTGGAACAAGGCACCCAACGAGGCAAGTTCCGGTTAGGCCTGGCATCCACCAGCAGGGCTGTGCTCGTGCTCGCATCCCCTCCCGGCATGCTTGCCAGCCTGTCAGGCGTCCCCCTTGAAGGGTTGACGACCAAGCCCCTGACTTCGGATGCCTGATAGGCGTGTGTCGTCGCGCCTTTTGTCACCGGCAGCCTGCCCCCCCTATCAATCGGCCTCATCGCGCACCTCCATTCTGAATTCTCATGCCATAGACAAGATGTCCACTTGACGGTAAATTGAATTCATACTTCGTTGAGAGAGGTTTATCCATGAACACGAAAACTGAGGTCCTCACGGACCTTGAATTGAGCGGCATCATCCAGGAAGCCCGGTGGCGGGTCATTGACACCGTTGCATCCAGCCGAGCCGGCCACATCGGTGGACCCTTGTCCGCCATGGACGTGCTTGTCTCCCTCTACTTCAGGCATCTGCGAATAGATCCACACAACCCCCAAGACCCGGACCGGGACCGATTCATCCTGTCGAAAGGCCACTGCGCCATCGGCCTCTACACCGTGCTTGCCCTGCGCGGGTACTTTCCGGTGGACGAGCTGGCCAGCTTTGATCACGGAAACTCCAGGCTTCAAGGCCACCCGGACATGCTCTTGACCCCCGGAGTGGATGCGTCCACCGGATCATTGGGCCAAGGTCTCTCCAGCGGTGCGGGTATGGCTCTCGGAGCTAAAAAGCTGGGAAAGGACTTCCATACCTGGGTCATGCTGGGCGACGGCGAGATCGAAGAAGGCATGGTGTGGGAGACGGTCCTCTCCGCGCCAAGGTTCGGGCTGGACAATCTCACCGCGATCGTGGACGTCAACGGACTCCAGCAATATGGCTGGCCAGCTGGTCCGGGGGACCGGTTCGACCGCAGCGAACCCGTGGGGCACGTGGACCTGGAGGCCGTGTTCACCGGCTTTGGATGGAACACGATCAGCATCAATGGGCACGACCTGAAAGAGATTTCCGACGCCCTCACTTTTGCGCAGTCATTCCGCGGAGTCTCTGGCAAACCGACAGCGATAATTTCGAACACCACCAAAGGGTTCGGCGTCTCATTTACCCAAGGAACCTACAAGTGGCACAACGGTATAGCCACTGAAGAACAACTGCGGATCGCCCGCGAAGAACTCGGTCAGAGCATGGAGGCAGCCAAGTGAGCACCAAAGCGCAGCGTCAGGTTTGGGGTGAGACATTATCTGAACTCTCGGATCTGGATGAGCGCATCCTCGTGTTGGATGGCGATCTTGCGACGTCAACCAGGGCAGATATCCTGGCTGAGTCCCACCCCGACAGGTTCATTCAAGTAGGTATTGCCGAGCAGAACATTGTTGGCATGGCTTTCGGCCTGAGCACCCTGGGATACCGACCTTGGTTGTCCTCGTTCGGCGTCTTTTTCACCCACCGGGCCCTTGACCAAGTGAGAATGCTGGTTTCACAAACCAAGGCCCCGGTCCGTATTGCTGCGGCCTACTCCGGCTTGTTGAACGGTTCCAGCGGCAAAACACACCAAGACATCGAAGACTTTGCCATTATGCGAGCCATGCCCAACATGACCGTCATCGCTCCCGCAGACGCAGTGGAAGCTCGCGCAGCGATCAAGTGGGTAGCGGAGCACGACGGACCCGTTTACATTCGCTTCGCGCGGGACGCCGTTCAGGCCGTCTTTGAAGAAGACTACGTCTTTACCCCGCAGAAGCCTGTGGTCCTGCGGGACGGCTCCGATCTCACTGTTGTTTCTACGGGGGTGCAAACCTCAAGGGTCGCGGAAGCCTTGGATTCTCTTGAGCTGGAAGGCATTCGGGCGAAGCACGTCCACGTCCCGATGTTGAAGCCCCTGGATGAGCAAGAGTTGCTGCATGAACTCCGCGGAGCACAGCTGATTGTCACGGTGGAAGAGCACAGCGTGCTGGGTGGACTTGGCGGACTCGTTTGCGAGCTTACTGCCGGCTCACAAGAACCCGCGCACGTGTCCCGGATCGGACTCGCGGATAGGTGGTCCGAGTCTGCACCCAACGATTTCCTTTTGGATAAGTACGGGTTGTCTCCGGCCAAGGTGGCCCAGCAGATCAAGGCCAGCCTGAACACGCGGAAGTGAATGAAGGCCACCATGTCCAAGCCACTCCAGACCCTGAGCCCCCGTGGCACAGTGAATCAGGCCACGCCGGCATCTGCGTCGCGTATCGTCACCCTCACTCCCGCCCCGGCGATAGACAGGGTTTATTTCCTTGACCGAATGGTCGAGGGCCACGTCAACAGAGCCACCAGGGTGGAAACGTACCTCGCAGGCAAGGGCATCAATGTTGCTCGCGCCCTCAGCCTCGCCGGGAATGTTGCCACTGCCGTGGTACCCATCAACGCCGAGGACCTCGAACTGGCCGAGGGGAGCGAAAGCGTTCGCAAGAAGGTCTTCAAAACCGTGGAGGTCACTGCACCCACACGGGTGAACGCCATTATTGTGGACACAGACGGTGCCACCACGAACTTCAATGAGAGTGCGGCACCGCTGTCCACCGCAAAGTGGCAGCAACTCTGCGCGGCAACGCTTCATGAAGTCGAACGGGTCAAGGCGGATTGGCTCGTCCTCGGAGGATCGCTCCCGGCGGACATCTCCACCGGCCGCGAAGTCGATCCCGGGAATCTGTTCAGGGCGGCACGACGGGCTGGTGCCTCAACCTGCCTGGACACCTCAGGCGACGCTCTCAAGGCCTGGGCATCCCCAGCAAATCCGGTGGACCTCGTGAAACCAAACAAAGAGGAACTCGCTGATATCACCGGTACCCAGTTGAGGACCATGCGGGATGTTGTCTACGCCGCAAACCTGCTCCGGAAAAGGGGAGTTCGGACAGTCTTGGCCAGCTTGGGCAGTGACGGACTCGTTGAGGTGAACGAGCACGAGGTTCTCTGGGCACGGGGACCCTCCGCCAAAGTCCTCAACACCACCGGGGCGGGTGACGCTGCCTTGGCTGGATATCTCAGCGCGCTGCCTCACGCCTCAGCTGCCCCCTACACACGTGAGGTGGTTCGTGAGGCACTTGCCCGAGCGGTTGCCTGGGGTGCGCTCGCCGTCCAGGAACCCACCACCATCCTCCCAAGAGTCGTTTTCTTTCCAGAGGGCATCTCCGTTTCCGCACCTGACCCCGACTACCTGCTCTCCCGGTAAGCCCGCTGTGACTTGCCGGCCACAAACCGCCAGGGCCCGAGCCTCGCAACCACGGGCCCTGGCTTCCCTTTTGCCAATGAATAGCGGCTAGGGGATGTAGCGGTTGCTGCGCAGGAAGCCCAAGTGGTTCAGGAGGCTCTGGTGGGTGTCTATGCAGTCGTGGAAGCCGGCCTGCCGGATCTTGATGGTGCTTTGAACCATGTCAAAGTCGGACGCCAGCCAGCCCTCGACAAATTGCCACGAGGCAATGGTCTCCCAAGAGCTTGGAAGGAGTCCGTGCGAGCTGACCATGGTTTGCCAGAGGTCATCCTTATCGCCCATGTGCTCAACCAGCGGCAGCGGCTGGGGCTCCGCCGTCGGCATATCGAAGAAGCCCGCCAGGTCCGCCCAAAGCTGGCTCCAACGGAAATTATCGCCGTTGGTGACATTAAAGATCTCTGCATGTGCGCTGTCAGCGGTCAGCGCCCACGAAATGGCGCGTGCCAGCAGCGCCGAGTCTGTGGCTTGATGCAGGGCGTTCCACGTTCCCGGGAGGCCAGGGAATCGTAACGGCACGCCCTGTTCCTTGCTGACTGCGGCGAAAACGGCCAATCCGTTAACGATGTTCATGGGAGATCCCGCGCTGAAGCCGAACACTCCATCGGGGCGCAGGACTGTCCAGGAGAAATGCCGGTCGATAGCGCGCTGTTTCAGGGCGTCTTCCTGGTTGTTGTAGAAAATGGGTCCGAGGAAGCGCGGATCCGATTCCTTCGCGGGTGTCTTGTAGTGGCCGAGGTGTTCGCCATAGGACTTTCCGCCTCCCACCATGACCACTCTCGTGAGGATGGCACCCAGGGACTGTAGGGCATCCAGTGTGTTCACCAGCATGGCGGTGTTCGGTGCCACGGCTGTCCGCATCGGCATGTCCAGGTAGGCGGCGTAGACCACGTGCGTGACTGCCGTCAGGGATGCGAAACGCTCCTTCACTGACTCCGGATCGAGGAGGTCTACGCTTACGTGCCGGACGTTGCTCCGTTCTTTCAATTCCGCCAAGGGTCCACGCCTGGCAACTGTCACCACATCCCACCCTGCGTCCGCGAGGTGCAAAGCCGCGGCCCGCCCTATGACTCCGTGCGCTCCAACCACCATGACCTGGCCTTGGCTCACGTTCCGAACTTCTTCCATCACATTCCATTCCACACTGCTGTTTTCATCTGAAATGGTTTGGGCCGGGCCATAGGCCCGGCCCAAACCGTTATGGACGCGTCGTGCGCGCGTTGTTGCTGTAGCGTTCGACGGCGGCCCCGCCCTTAGTGCGAGTCGACGCCTTCCAGCGCATCGTCGATCGCCACGGCCTGGACGTGATCGTGCGGGTCTCCCTTGTAAGCCCAGATCCGCTTGTATGAGCCGGATCCGAGATCGTCCAGGAGGTCAGGTCCTACGGGATTCCAACCCAGCTCCGTGCGAGCCTTCGCCGAGTCAACGCGGCTGTTGCTGGAAATTGCCACGTCCACCCAGCGCTGGCCCAATGCCTGGTACGCGACCTCGGGCGTGCACGATTCGGCGGCCTGGAGCCCAACCAGCCGGGCGATGGTTTCGGCTATGTCTCCCATGCGGGCTTCACCGGCCGCCAGGTTGTAGGCGCTGCCGGCCGGAGCCTTGTCCAAGGCCAGGAAGTAGGCTTCAGCCAGGTCAGCGATGTACACATTGGACCAACGGTTGTCACCCCGGCCTACGTAGAGGCTGCGTCCGGATGTGATGGCCTGGCGGATGAGCAATGGCAACTGTTCGCTGGCGCCATCGCCAAAGATCATGGAGGGACGCAGGACTACGGTGTGAATGCCTCTGCTGGCGGCGCCGATCACGGCAAGGTCCGTGGCATACCGCGTGGCAACAATCTCAGCAGGGGAATGCTGGACCTCTTCGGTGTAGATTGTCGGGTTCAGCTCGCCCTGTGCCAGGTCCGTGTAGATACCCGTTCCGCTGGTGCGGATGAATTTCTTGTTGGTTCCCTCCAACGCCGAGAGGAACACCTGGGTGGATTCAGCATGATCGGCCGTTGCCGTATCGACAACTGCATCTGCAGCCAAAGCTGCTTCCCGGAGGACCGCAGTATCGTCGAGCCCTCCGAGTACAGGAGCGATCCCGCGGGCACGCAGCGCCTTTGCGCCGCTTTCGCTCCGGACGAGGCCGCTGACCGTGTGGCCCGCTTGGAGCAGCCGTTGGGAAACGGCCTGTCCGATGTATCCAGTGGCTCCAGTGACGAAGATATGCATGGGGTTCCTTAGTGTTTGCGTAGTTTCTCTGGTGGGACTTTTCAGGCCAGTTGGCTTAGCTGCTCATCCTGCTGGCCCGAGGCCAGGATGCTGGGACGGTCGTCGTCCAGGAGGAGGCGTCGAATGCGTGAGCAGACGCTTTCGGCCAGGACTCCGATCGGGGCGTGATCGGGGTGTTCGAGGTACCGTTGGTAGTCCTCTTCCGAAGCGAAGACAGACACGTAACCGGTGACGTTGACATCGTCGAATGCGCGGATGACCCGTACGTCTTCCAGTTCCGGGATCTTTCCTGGAAGGCTTCGCAGAGCGTCCTCAAAGGAGGTCCGTGCTTCACTCGTGATGTCCTCGGGAAAGGTGAAGCTGACGAGTTGGTAGAACATCGTGTTTCCTGCGCCCTATCTCTGTTGTTGTTTCAGTTGTTCGGTATTGGATTTGTGTTCAACGGTGACGAAGACCAGCTGGGACTGGCCGATGTTCTCCAGATCGTGAAGTAGGTATTCGCCGGGTCCGAACTGAAAATGACGGGTATCACCCACTGCGTAGTCCACTTCCCTGGTGGTTCCATCGTCTTCGTGCTGCCTGCTGTGTCCGGCGCTGACAGCGGTCCAAAAGTAGTCCAGGACGTGGCGGTGGGCGGGGAGCCGGTGACCGGGATCCAGCCTGATCTCCCACACCCTCACGTCCTTCGTTTCGGAGACTATGCGCTGTCCCACCGTGTAGTTGTAGGCGTTGTCATGAAAGTCCTTGAGGGTTTCGGCGGACCAGCCATTGAAATTCCGGGCTACGACGATCCCTGCCCGCCGGCTTCCCTGCGGAAGGGTGGCTTGGTTTTCCTGGGTTGTCACGAAGTGTCCTCTCGATATGGGGCGAGGGAGGATCACACGAACGTCGTGACGCCTCCGTTGACGGTGTATTCGGCCCCGGTGATAAAGCCTGCGGCCGGTGAGGCGAGGAAGAGGATCACCGGTGCGACGTCGTCGGCTGTCCCCAGTCTCCCTACCGGGAGTCCTGAATCTTCCACGAAGGCCTGGATTGCTTCTTCCCGTGGCACATCGAATTTGCGGGCTTGGGAGTCAAGGAAACCTCCGGGCCGATCCCACATTGGTGTGTAGATATGCGCCGGAGCTACAACGTTGGACCGGATTCCTTTTGGCCCGAATTCCCGCGACAGGAGCTTGGACAAGGACAAAATTGCTGCCTTTGAAACGCTGTAATCCGGAGCGTCCACCAACGGGGTTCGTCCTGCTTCCGATCCAACGTGGATGATGGATCCGGAACCGGCTTCAAGCATGTGGGGAAGAACCTCCCGGCTCATCCTCACGTAGCCCATGAAGTTGAGCTCCATAGTGGATTCCCACATTTCATCGGTGGCATCCAGGAAGCCCTTCCGGACGGCTACAGCCCCGGCGTTGTTGACCAGGACGTCGATCCCGCCAAAGCGTTGCAAGGCCTGCCGCACTGCGGTCCCAGGGGTGCCGGGAAGGGATAGGTCCGCGGAGATATGGAGGAAATGGTCGGCATTCGTGCTGGTTGTGCTTGCCATGTCCGCAGGTTCGCGGCTGACTCCAACAACGTTCGCTCCTTCCTTGAGGAAATGTTCGGCGGCCGCGAGCCCGATTCCTTGGCTCGCACCTGTAATGAGGACAGTTTTGCCACTGAATGTTCTGTTCATGGGTCCAATTGCCTTCCTCTGTTCGTGCAAATCAGATGTTCGCAGAGGACACCGAGCCTAGCTGCCAAGTGGCGGCGGATCTCGGGTTCGAGGGTCAGGGATCGGCTGTGAGTTCTTGCGTTAGTGGGAGTTGGAGAATCCTGAAGCCCTCGAATGGGGCTTGTCTCAATGGTTCCACGAAGGCGGGCGGGGCGTCCAAGACCAGAATGCAATGCCGGACCAAAGCGCTGCTTATGGCTTTGGTTCGCCGCTTTTGGGCGGCTGGCCTGGATTTCAGGACCACATCAGGGCGTATGATCCCTCGCGGAGTTCGTCCTGCAGGCCGGGACCTTTGGGCTGCCATCCAAGCTCGATTCTGGCCTTGGTTGCATCAACACGGCAGTTGCCGGCCAGGACGCCGTCGACGAATTTCACGCCGTACGCCTCGTAGGCAGCGTCCATGGTGCATGACTGTGCGTCCGGGTACCCCAGAATTGTGGCGATGTCCTGGGCAATGTCAGCGAGGGAAGATTCGCCGGCAGCAATGTTGTACAAACTCCCTGAGGGCGCCTTCTCTATCGCCAAGGCAAATGACTCCGCGAGATCCGCGAGGTACACGTGTGATTGCCTGTTGGCGCCAAGACCAACGTAGAGGCTTCGCCCTGCGGTGATGGCGCGCTTGATCAGCCCACCGATCACCGGCCCGCTGGCCTCTCCGTAGGGAATGGAAGGACGTAAGACGGTGGTGTGAATGCCTCTTTCGGAAGCCTGCTGGACCTGGGAATCCGTTTCGAGAATTTCAGCCAGTCCGCGAATGGGAGATACGGCCTTTCCCTCTTTGTGGACAATCCTGCTCAGTGAACCGAGCGAGGCGTCCACGTACACCCTGGCGGTGCTGTTTCGGATGTATCGTTTGCCGGTCCCCTCCAACGTGGCAAGGAATAGTTTGGCAGCTGGCAAGTGACCGGAGACGTCCACCACCGCATCAACCAGCTGGGTTACGTTCCGGATAGTTTCTCCGTCTTCAAGCGTGGCCAGAATCGGAGTTATGCCCCTGGACTCCAAGACTTTCGTCCCTGTCACGGTGTCGGTTAGCCCGAATGTTTCGTGGCCCGCCGCTTTGAGCCGCAACGCAATGGCCAGTCCGACGTATCCGGTTGAGCCGGTGACGAGTACAGACATTCTTGTTCCTTTCGGCTGAACGTCTACCAGACGCTTCGGATCCCGCACTGTACGCCCGCCAACATCGTTTCATGGTAAATGCCGGGCCTCTAATAGAACTCCGTTTAGGCCGCCATGAGCTTTTGTTATGGCTGATCGTGGCTTTGCCTGCGGCGATGGCTTTCGGGAGGCTCAAGAACGGCGGGAAGTTTCTGTAGAAGTTCCACGTATCTTTTGGCCGTGGGTGAGAGCTTGGTGCGGCTGTACACAGCCAGATCGCGGGTCAACGCCGGAAAAGGTTCCACAGCGACACCAGGACCGTCCATTGGCAGGGCATTTGCCGGGAGCAGGGCAACCCCGGCCCCTGCACCGGCCAGTTTCACAGCGCTGTCTATTTGACCGGTGTGGAACACGAAGTCCGGAGTCACATTGGCGGATTGCATGTATTCACGGATGAACTCGCCCAGTCCATGGTTGCCCTCGAAAGTGATCCACGAATGCGCATGGAGTGCGCTCACTGGAAGGACTCCCCGCGACTGCGGCGCACCCTTGGGCACCTCGCCTTCGTAGGGCTGGACTTTCTTCAGGATAGGGTCATCCGGAGCCAGGTACAGCACGAAAATTTCATGTCCGAGATCGATGACGGGTCCACCCCACTGCTTGGGAGTGGGCCCTACGGCGAGATCGCCGGCACCGGATGCCACGGACTCTTCCAGCGTTCTCCTGTGGGCGTATTCCAACAGTGTGACCGGGATTTTGGGATTGTCCGTGTGCCAACGGAGCAGGGACGGGGGAAGGATTCCGGCGGCGATGGAAAGTACGGTGGCGATCACCAGTTCCCCCGCTTCTCCGCTGAGGACCTCGCGGGCGGCCTTCCGCGCATCTTCGGCTGCCTTCAACGCGATCCGGGCATGCTCGGCATAAGCCCGCCCGGCGGGGGTCAGGCGCACAGTTCCCGTAGTTCGCTCTATGAGCTCCCCACCTGCTGCACGCTCAAGCGCACGGATCTGTTGACTGAGTCCCGGCTGGGAAACGCGAAGGATTTCAGCGGCGCGCGTGAAGGATCCCTCCTCGGCCACTACCAGTAGATACTCCATCTGCCTCAAAGTCACGCTATAAGCATAGGTTATGTGAGCGGCTGGAAATAGCTCTTGGACTTTCCTGTGCGCCACGCCACAAGCTGGAGGCGTCAGATCATGCAAAGCGGCTTGGCGTCCGCAGTTCAACCGCCCGAGTGCCGAGTGCCGCCATTGCTGCAGCTCTGCATCAATCCTTGGAGGAAAAACGATGAAAAACGGTATGTTCGTCTTCGACTGCGTGGTTCACACGCAGGACTTCACCGATCGGCAGGTACGGCCCGGCGGGGACGGCCGGCAGGTCCGGGCCCACCGCACCAACCAGGGACAGTTCAACAGGCTCATGGCAACCAAGGGCCCCGCCGACAAGCCGGACTTCTATGATCCAGTGGACGTTGACTGGGCCAACAAGACGCTTTTTGAAGAGTCCGACACCGATATTGCAATGGTGTGCACCGTGCCGCTTTTTGGGCAGTGGCAGAACTCTTTGGGCCCGGCAGAATTGAACTATCAGCTGGCTGCTTCGAACCCTTCCCGGTTCTACTTCACCGGCGGGGTTGATCCGGTGTGGCAGGGCCTGGACTTCGCGTTGGAAGAGATGGAGCGGCAGGTCAAGGAATGGGGAGCGGTCAGCTTCAAGTTCTACCAATACCACGACGAGAACCACCATTGGCGGGCAGACGACAAGGAGATCGCCTACCCGCTGTGGGAAAAAGCCATTGAGCTCGGAATCAAGATGGTTCAGTTTCACAAGGGATACCCCTTGGGCATGCAGCCAGTGGAAGCGTTCCGTCCCAACGACATCCAAATGGCAGCCTATGATTTCCCGGAATTGAACTTCGGCATCCACCACCTCGGCGATCCTTATGTTGATGAACTGGTTAGCATCGCGTCCCGCTTCCCCAACATCTACCTGATGCTTCCGCTGTGGCATAACCAGTACTACCTCCAGCCCTATCCCATGCTGCACCGCCTCGGCCAGACTCTGCTGTTCGTCGGAGCGGACAAGCTCTGCTACGGATCAGAGGGGTTCTTGTGGCCTCACATGCAGACGTACATCGACACGTGGGCCAACCTTGAGATGCCTGAGGAACTCCAGGACAAATATGGCTACCCGGAGCTGACCCCTGAGATCAAAGAGCAGGTCTTTGGCCTGAACTTCGCCCGGGGACTTGGGATCGATCTTGAGGTCAAGAAGAAGGAACTGGGGTTGCTGTGACGACCACCCAGAACGCGGGCCCTTTGGAAGAGGACCTTCAAGAGGCACTGTCCTATATTCGGCCCCTGCTTAAGGGCCACTCCGGCGACCTGACAATCGCAGCTGTTGACGACGGTGTGGTCACCGTTGACTTCCACAATGCCTGCCACTCATGCCCTGCTATTTCGGTGACGTTCGCCGGCCTCGTCCGGTCCCGCCTGATGCAGGTGGACGGCGTCAAAGATGTCAGGTCTTCGCAGGTCCATGCATCACGGCGGGCCTTGGACCGCATCGCAGCCACGCTGGGAGGCCCTGCGCACTACAGGCCTGCCCAGTCCACCTCCAGACCGTCGCTTCCGCTGCTACCCAAGCAGCCCTCTGCCTGCCAACCGTTGGCAATCGCCGACGCAGGAGGACGTTGAGATGAGCAAACTCTCGTTCAGGCTCGACGACGGCGTGGCGATGGTGACCGGTGGGGCGTCCGGCATAGGTAGTGCCATAGCCATAGCGTTAGCCGAAATGGGCAGTCATGTGGCATTGGTTGACCTGCCTTCCAGTGATGCTTCGGCAACTCTAAAAGCAATCGAAGCAGAGGGAAGAAGTGCTGAGTTTATTGCGGCCGACGTGACCAGCGCTGAGCAGATGGAGGCTGCCGTCCGACGGGCAGAGGGCTCATTGGGGCCCCTGACTACAGCAGTGAATTCCGCGGGAATAGCCCATGCGGTTCCAGCGGAGGATATGACTGCTGAGCAGTTCGAGCGCGTCTTTCGAGTGAATGTCACCGGGGTCTTCCTTAGCTGCCAGGCGCAAGCGCGGGCTATGCGGGAGAACGGAGGGGGTGCAATCGTCAATTTGGCTTCCATCTCCGGAATTGTTTCCCATCGAGAGATGCTGCAGTCGCACTACAACAGTTCCAAAGCCGCTGTTGCGCACCTGTCGAAATCGCTGGCTACCGAATGGGCGCAGTACGGCATACGCGTCAACTCCATCTCTCCCGGTTTTACGCGAACGCCTATGAACGATCGCGCCGAAGTGGCGAGCATTCTGGATGAGGCCGTCACCCGCAACACACCGCTGGGGCGCCCCGCGGATCCGTTCGAAATGGCAGGGCCAGCACTGTTTCTCCTGTCTCCTGCCGCCAGCTTTTGCACGGGCGCGGACCTCGTGGTGGATGGAGGGTTCACCGCTTGGTGAGCCCCTCTAGCCTCGGGGTCGATAACCCAGGGTTATCAGGTCTGAAGAATCTTTGACTTGGACTTATCGTGACGGTCCTCACAGACTGGAAATAACTTCGCAGGTTCCCGGCATAGTGGCCGGCACCGCGGTAAACCCCGCTACCAACCCACACTGCGAAGAGCCACACTCCCCAACCCTCATCACCGTTCGAGATTTTCTTACAGAGAGGTAAGGCCCATCGTGATGAACGAATCAAGCCGCGCAACCCAAACAGAACCAGTCCACCTTGGACAGCAGAGGAAGCCGCGTTCCCGCCGCCCCCTGGGCGTCGCCTTGGCAATGCTTGCCACAGCCGCTTTGGCTCTGACTGGTTGCAGCGCGGACAACGCCGCCAATGCAGGCGGGACGGGCAAGAAGACAATCGGTGTTTCGATGCCTGAATTTCATTCCCTCTTTTATGTCGCAGCTGTTGACGGCATGAAGAAGGCCGCTGCTGACGAGGGCTACGAGCTCGTGGTCCTCAATGCGAATGGCAATTCGTCGCAGCAGGTCAACCAGGTGCAGAACCTGGTGACACAGCAAGTCGGGGCAGTCATCTTTGCCATGCAGGATGCAACAGCCGGCGCAGCGGGAGTGGCGGAGGCGAAGGGCGCCAATATCCCCGTCATTGCCATCGACCAGCGCCCTCAAGGCGATGTGACCACGTTCATTGGCAGCGACAGCGTTAAGGCGTCCACCGAGTTGTGTGACTACCTGGCCAAGCAGATGGGCGGCAAGGGTAACCTCGCCATCATTAAGGGTGTTCTCGGGTCTTCTACGGAAATTGAGCGTTCCAAGGGATGCGGAAGCATTTTGGAGAAGAACCCGGACATCAAGGTGGTCTCCACTACCAACGCTGACTGGGACGAGAACAAGGCCTATAACGTGGCGCAGGACGTGCTGACTGCCAACCCGGAGCTGCAGGCAATCTTCGCGCAAAACGATGGAATGGCCCTCGGTGCTGCCAAGGCCGCAGCCCAAGCCGGCCGCTCCAACCTCAAGATCGTCAGCGTGGACGGTTTCCCACAGGTTTACGACGCCATCGAGTCCGGACAGGTTTTGGCCACGATGTCGCAGGAACCGTATCAAATGGGCGAGCTTGCCGTCCGCACTGCCATCAAAGCCATGAGCGGCGAGGCCGGGTCCATTCAGAAGGAACAGTTGCAGCCCACCGTCCTGGTCACTAAGGAAAACCTCGAAGAGGCCCGTTCCGCCGGATACTACGGCCCCGCGAAATAGCAGAAGTCCGGCCTGCCCGGAGCTCGGGCAGGCCGGACTCCACCAAACTAAGAAGGAAATCATGTCAATCCTGAGCACGGGACCGGCCCCTCTCAACGGAGGATCGCTGACCGAGGAGCCCAACGCCCTCAAGGGCATTGGCCTCACCAAACAGTACGGCGGCAACACTGTGCTGCATGGAGTGGACATCACCCTGAGAGCAGGCACGGTTCTTGGATTCATCGGGGAAAATGGCGCAGGTAAATCCACCCTGAGCTCCATACTGGCAGGCATCAAGTCTCCAGATGCCGGAGAGATGTTCCTGAATGGGCTTCCCTACGCCCCTACAGGCCCGGCTTCTGCGCTAAACAGCGGGGTGGCCATTATTCACCAGGAAATCAAGATGGTCCCGCGGCTAAGCGTTGCCGAAAACATGTTTCTGGGGCGGTGGCCGAAAAAACGGGGCCGCGTGGACACGACTTCCATGGCTGAGCAAGCCGAGGCAGCCTTGGCCGTTTTGGGAGCCAAGATCAACCCGCGTCGGGCAGTTGCCGGACTCTCCATGGCGGCGCAGCAGGAAATAGAGATCGCAAAAGCCATCCTGCGGGATCCGTCCTACGTGATCTTCGACGAACCATCAGCTTCTTTGGGACAGGAGGAAACGGAGAAGGTCCTCGATCAAATCCGGGTACTTCGTGACCGGGGTGCGGGCGTCATTTACATCAGCCATCGCCTGGATGAAATTTCGGCTATCGCTGACGAAATTCTTTGCCTCCGTGATGGGCACAGAGCTATGGCATGGGAGACGGGCGAAGTCAGCAAGGACCAGATGATCCGCGCCATGGTGGGCCGCGAGTTCGTTTACGCGCACGAAGCTCCGAAGCCGGCTGAGCCGGATGTCGTGTTGGAGGTCAAGAACCTGGCTCGTCAGGGAGTCTTCAGCGATATCTCTTTCTCTGTGCGCAAGGGGGAGATCCTTGGGCTGTCCGGCCTTGTAGGAGCAGGCCGCACCGAAGTTGTCAGGACCCTTGCCGGTGCCGATCGTGCCGACGCGGGCACCATCGCGGTGGACGGCAAGCCCGTGAAGATCAGCAACGTTGCCAGTGCCATTCGACAAGGCATTTTCATGGTTCCTGAGGACCGCAAAGGCCAAGGACTGAACTTGGGCAGGAGCGGAGGAGAGAACATGGTCCTGCCGTGGGAAAAAACGCTGACCCCCAGCGGATTCGTGTCCAACAGGACAGTGAAGCGCGTCGAGCGAGAGCAGGCCCAGGAGTTGGATATCCGAGGGAACCTGGACATTCCTGTCCTTTTTCTCTCTGGAGGAAACCAGCAGAAAGTCCTGTTGGCGAAGTGGCTGGTCCGGAAACCAAAGGTCCTCATCCTCGACGAGCCCACGCGTGGAGTGGATGTTGGTGCAAAGGCCGCCATCTATGAAATTGTCCGCAAGCTGGCCGCTTCCGGGGTGGCCATCATTGTTGTCTCTTCCGAACTCGAAGAGGTTCTCGGCCTCTCGCACCGTGTACTCGTCATGGCGGGAGGGCAGCAGCGCGGAATCCTCAACCGCGAGGAAGCCCTCCCGGACCGGGTCATGGAACTCTCAGTGCCCTAGCGCACCCACAACCTTCACAAAAGAAAGATAAGACTGTGCCCTCTACAAACACCGTCGGCCCCAAAGTCGAGCCAGGAGCCCGGGCGAATCCCGCCTCAGGTATTGGCCAGGAGTCAGTGCAAACGAGAATCAAACAGCTCGCCAAGAATATTCCGGGGCCAGTGGTAGGGCTTGTGGTCATCTGCATTGCAATGTCACTGCTCTCGCCCTACTTCCTGACGCCTAACAACCTCATCAACGTCCTTAGCCAGGTTTCGTACATCGGGATGATGGCAGTAGGCGCTGCCTTGGTCATCATCCTCGGTGGTATTGACCTTTCCGTGGGCTCCACCATGGCATTGTCGTTCATGGCCACCGCGTTCCTTTACAAGGAAATTGGCTTGCCGTTTTGGCTCGCCATGGTTTGCGGGCTCATTTTGGGGGCTTTCATTGGCCTGGTGAACGGACTCTTGGTGACGTTCGGGCACGTCCAGCCATTTATCGCCACGCTGGCAACCATGTTCGCCGGGGCTGGGCTTGCTTTGTACATCACCAACGGAAACCCTGTTATCGGCTTCCCTGATTGGTTCCTCGGCCTGTCGCGGACTCGCATGCTCGGAATACCACTGCAGGTGTATCTGATGCTGCTGGTCTTTGTCCTCGCAGCGCTTTGGTTGCGGTATAGGCCCTCCGGAAGGCAGCTGTATGCCATTGGTGGCAATGAAGAGGTTGCCCGCCTTTCGGGCATCAGCGTGAGGCTTGCCCAAGCGCGCGTCTATGTCATTGCCGGCTTCCTGGCCGCCTTGGCGGGACTGGCGGTGGGAGCCCGGCTGGATTCAGCGCAGCCAACCGCGGGCAGTGCTTCAGATCTCCTGAGCGTGATCGCGGCGGTAGTCATCGGCGGGGCCAGCCTGTCGGGCGGTGTTGGTTCGATGTTCAGTACGTTCATAGGGCTGCTCATCATCGGAGTACTCAATAACGGGCTCACGCTCCTGAACGTGTCCCCGAATCTCCAGCCTGTGGTGATTGGAGTGGTCATTGTGCTGGCGGTGATCAGCGACCGCGGCAATCTCCCTCTCAAACGGACCTGATGCACCCACTTAACCGGCGAAGCTCCCTGCGCGAATTGTGCAGGGAGCTTTCGTTCGCTCACCCAACGGGCTGGGAGGCCTGCTTCCGGGGCCGCCCGGAAACCGTCCCGGAGAAACCAGGCGATTCCGGGGGCCGGCAACGCTTCTAAAGGTCGTTGGGATTGGGCTGGCCGTTCCAGGCCGTCACACCACCATCTGCCGCAAGGATGTGTCCGTTGATATACGAGGCATCGGACGAGGCCAGGAAGGTGAAGGCCGGTGCTATTTCCTCGGGTGCCGCTATGCGGCCCAAGGGGATGGAGCGTCCGAAAGCCTCCTTCAACCCCGCGGTGGAGTCGAGGTTCTTCTGCAGCAGGGGCGTGAGGACCGGTCCTGGGGCCACAGCATTGCAGCGCACACCCCGTTGGGCGTAGTCCACCGCAACGCTGCGCGTGAAGTTGATGACGGCACCCTTCGAGGCGTCGTAGGCGGCGTAGTTGTAATCCGCGCCGATGCCCGAGACGCTTGCCGTATTGACGATGTTGCCTTGGGACTGGATCAGGTGGGGAAGCGCCGCCCGTGTTGCGTAGAACAAACCGTCAACGTTGACCTTCATGACGGACCGCCACAGCTCGTTCGATGTAGTTGCTGCGGGGCCGGTCGGAGCGATTCCAGCGTTGTTAACCAAGACATCCAGCGCCCCTAGTTCTTCCACGCTTTCATTGATGATTGCCTCGATGGCATCGGGATCACCCACGTCGGCGACCTTGAGCGTTATCTGGCCGGACAACACGGAGTTCCGGTCACGGAACCGTGCCATCGAATCTTCGCTAAGGTCCACTCCGATGACGTTTGCTCCTTCGAGGAGGAACCTCTTGAAGACGGCGGCGCCCAACCCGGACCCCGCCCCGGTCACCATGACTGTTTTTCCCAAGAATCGATTCTGATCCATGTCCTACTCCATCTTTCATCGAGCCAAGCGCCGTAAAGTCAAGAAACGGCCGGGCATAATTATCGCAATGCAGACAGTTTGTCCGTAGCATAGAAAATAGAGTACTTTACTCGTCAGTCGTTTCGAAGGGATTTCGTTCACCATGAAGATTGATCTCAGCGGTAAGACAGCATTGGTTACTGGCTCTTCCCAAGGCATAGGCTTGGCCATTGCCAAGGAGCTGACAAAGTCGGGAGCGACAGTGGTGCTCAGTGGTCGCAGCCAGGATTCACTGGACAGTGCGGCTGCCGACATTTCCGCACTCGCTGATGTGCGCAAGCCCAGGACCGTGGCGGCGGACCTCGGCACCAAGCGGGGGGTTGCGGAACTCGTCAGCGAAGCAGGGCAGGTTGACATCCTGGTCAACAATCTCGGTATCTACGAGTCGAAGGATGCCTTGGACATTACGGACGAGGACTGGCAGGAGTACCTCGACGTCAACCTGCTCTCCGCTGTTCGACTGACGCGGGCCCTCCTGCCAGCCATGCTTCAGCAAAATTGGGGAAGGGTTCTTTACCTTGCCAGTGATGCGGCCATTGCCGTCCCCCACGACATGCTGCACTATGGCGTTTCCAAGACCGCCTTGGTAGCTGCGGCCAGGGGCTACGCCAAGGTTGCCGCAGGCTCTGGCGTCACGGTCAATTCTGTCATTGCCGGGCCAACCAGGACCGATGGTGCAGTCCGCTTCATCCGGGAGAAGTTCGGCCCGGATATGCCGTGGGAGGAGGCGGAGGGCAAATTCATGTCTACGGAGCGTTCTGCCTCCCTGATCAGGCGGCTTATCGACCCGCTGGAGATTGCCAACATGGTGGTCTACCTCAGTTCGCCCCAGGCCTCTGCCACCACGGGAGGCGCCTTGAGGGTCGACGGCGGATATGTCGACTCGATCTTCCCTTAGGAGAAGGCTGGAAGGACATGTTTCGCCACTTCTTCCAGGGCGTCTTCAATGGGGCGCGTGCTGGGCCGGAAGTTCAATGCCACATGGCCAACGCCGGATTCTTCCAGCTCTCCGAGGTAGCGGACAAGGGAATTGCGCCCTAAGCGGGCGCCGAAGCGGATCGGCTCGGGCGGCGCCCCGGGATCCTCGGCCAGGTCGACGAGCATGGTTGTCAACAAGGGCTTGCCCTGCCCGTCCGGGACTGCATGGTTCCATCGGTTCACAACTGGTTTCATGAGCCCCCCGGGCCGGTGGTAGGTCATGTAGCCATCCATGGTGGAGGCGATCCAGTCAGTGGTTTGTTGGGCGCGTCCCACTGCCACCAGCGGGATTGGGTTCTGGGCCGGCGGCGGCAGAACCTTCACGGTATCTTCGGGATCCGAACTGTCCCGCCATGCCGTCCGGATGGTGTCCACTGACGAACGGAACCGCTCCCCGCGGGACTCGAAATCGGCGTCGAACGCTGGATATTCGATGGGCCGGTCGCCCGAAGCAACCCCGAGTATAAGGCGGCCTCCAGACAACTGATCGATGGAGGCAGCCATCTTGGCCACGTGCAGTGGATGCCGCAGCGGCAGGACCACTGCGGCCGTTCCCAACAGAATCGAATCTGTTACCCCGGCCAGATACCCGAGATAGGGGAACGGATCAAACACCTGGCCGGCGTCACCAAAAGCCGGAACCCAAAGGGGGACGTCGCGAAGCCAGAGGGCCCTGAAGCCCAACTGATCCGCCAGTTCGGCCCGGCGTCGATGGTGGGTCAGGTCCGGAATGCCGAACTGAGTGGAGGACTTTGCCCGGCCTTGCCGGGCAAAGTCGTTGTCCAAGGGAAACTCGACGCCGATACTCAAGCCGCTCCGACTGAGGGTCGCCAAGGCAGGTGATGGAGAGGTTAACGGGGCTGTTGCCAAGGTCATGACCGTCTTTCGTTCGGGGCTAGAGCGGAGATCCTGCGAGGGGCTGCTTCTCGGATGTTGGCTGCACCATGGACTGCTCATCGCCGGACTGCGTCATTCGCTGAGCGGCGCGACGGGCGGCCGTTGCAGCGAACACCATGACGATGAGGCCAAGAAGTGTGATGGCAGCACCTGCCCAAATGGGGGATGTGTAGCCCAGGCCTGCCGTAATGGTGACGCCGCCTAGCCAGGCTCCCAGGGCGTTGCCCACGTTGAATGCGCCGATGTTGGCCCCGGACGCTAAGGTGGGGGCGCTCTTTGCGTACGTCATGACGCGCATCTGCAGCCCGGGGACGGTGGCAAAGCCGAAGCCGCCCATGAGTACCAATGACATGATTGCGAGGGGCTGGTTGTCCGCGGTCAAAGCGAACGCCACCAGAACTACCAGCAGCACGGACAGGACAACCAGCAAGGTCCGGTCGACGTTGCGGTCAGCGGCCTTTCCTCCAAGGGCGTTACCCACGAAGAGTCCAACGCCGAAGAGGATCAGCAGCCAAGGTACGGTTGCGGCTGGGAAGTGCGAGATCTCGGTCAGCGTGAAGGCAATGTAAGTAAAGGCTCCGAACATTCCGCCGTATCCCAGGATGGTGACGGCGATGGACAGCCAAACCTGGCCCGACTTGAACGCGCTGAGTTCGCCGCGAAGACCTGAGGATGGAGTGGAATCGATGTTTGTGGTGCGCGGCACCAGGGTCAGGATTCCAATCAGGGCAAGAATGCCGATGACGCTGATGGCCCAGAAAGTGGAGCGCCAGCCCGCTGCTTGTCCCAGCATGGTGCCGAATGGCACTCCCAGGACGTTGGCAGCGGTCAGGCCGGTGAACATGATGGCAATGGCAGCGGCCTTCTTGGCGCGGTCCACCATGCCCGCCGCTACCACCGATCCGATACCAAAGAAGGCTCCGTGCGCGAGGGCTGCAATGATCCGTCCAGCCATCATGGTCCAGTAGTCCGGGGCCAGTGCCGACAGGACGTTTCCTATGACGAAGACTCCGAGGAGTAAGGCAAGGGCCGCCTTCCGGTCCATGCGTGACATTGCCAGGGTTAGCAGCAATGCCCCAACCACCACGGCCAGGGCGTATCCAGATATCAACCAGCCCGCGGTCGCCTCGCTCACGGCGAAATCTGATGCGACCTCGGGTAGAAGTCCCATGATGACGAACTCTGTAAGCCCGATACCAAAGCCTCCCAAGGCCAAGGCTATTAGCCCAATGGGCATAAGAATCTCCTAAAAATACTATACGGAAGAGGATAGTGCGCGTAAGCTGTTAGTTGCAGACGCTTGCTAATATCCTTGCACAAGAAGATACAGTGCGCAAGCAACTACTTTTGCCGTCGCATGGACGGCGCGAACGAAAGGTTGTCCCGTGAGCATCGAAGATGACGCCCTGGAAGTACGGGCCCGAGGTTGGCGAACGCTGGCCGCTTTGCACGGCCTCATTGAGGGTGAACTCGAGCAGGCACTCCAGGCAGAGGCAGGCTTGTCCGTGGTCGAATATACGGTTCTCGACGCACTTGCCAGGCAGGATGGCTGGCATATGAGAATGCAGCAATTGGCGCGGGCAACTGCGCTCTCGCCCAGCGCAACGACGCGCCTCGTGAATCGGCTGGAGGGCCGAGGGCTACTTCAGCGGATTCTGTGCTCAGACGACAGACGCGGTATCTACACCGAGCTCACAAGCGAGGGGAGCGAGCTGCTCATTTCAGCCCGCCCCGCTCACGACATCGCGCTTGAACAGGCGTTGGCAACGGCCGAGGAAACCGCAGAACTCGCTTCGCTCGTGCGGGCACTGCCTCAGCTGTCCACGGCTGTCCAAATCCGGTAAGGCAAAACCACAGTTGGGTGCCGGAAGCCTACCCGTGTCCGGGGGAGGGGATTACCGCAATGATTTCCTCAAGCTGGAGCGCCGCAGAAACCTGTGTCAACGCGGTCACGTTCGACAAGTCCAATCCCACCAGTTGCTCTATGAGATTTCGTCGTTGAGTGATCGTGGTCGTGTTTACGGTCAGGTGTTCGGCAGTCATTTGAGCGTCGAGGTTGTTGTTCATCAGAACGGTCAGGGTCTGCAGGAGTGCTGCCCCATTGGTTGCGTCATAACGATGCAACGGTCCCAGGATTCGGTCGCAGAACGAACGGAGGCCCGCCGAGTCCTGCGTCTGCAGAAAGAGCCCCGCTATCCCGAGATCGGTCAGAAGCAGGGTCTGGCTCGGCGTTCCCTTGAGTCTGGCGAGTTCGACTGCGCCGCGGGCTATGGAAAACGCTTCTTCGTACGCGTTCGGATCAGTCACCGGGCCCGTCAGCGCGACAAGCTGGCTGGTCTCGGCTTCCGTCAGACTCTGACGGATCTGTTCGGCGATGTCGCGAACGGATTCCAAGGGCCGCCTCCCCAAAGGCCACAGGGCGACGACGTAGTCCTTATGTAAACCAACCAGGGGCTTTGGCACGTTGTCATGATTCCAACGGTTTACCTTGCCAGCGAGTCGTCGTAGAACCTCGTCCTCTGGAACCTGATCGTGTGGGGCAGCAATCAAGGCATGAGGTTGCAACAGGTCATACCCCAGTCGCTGGGTCTCCGCGAGGAGAACGGACGTGGAAGGGCGCGGGCCCCTGATTATGTGTGAGAGAAGTTCCCCTGTTCGGTACCACACCGATGCGGCCCCACTGCGAGTGTAAAGGAATTCCAATGCCATGACGGTTGCGGCGTGCTCGATCGCGCGCCGGTGTAATGGCGCCATTTTGGTCAATGGGCCAGTTGTCCAGATCCAGGCCACAACCTCTTCTTTGATGACAACTGGCGCTCGAACGGCAGAAACCGTGGACCCATTGTGGAGCGGCAACCGGATATCCGACGGCCCGCTGATGGCGTCGCTGTTTGGTGATTCGCCTTGGACTTGCTCAGCTTCTCCAGCCACTCCGTCCAAGAAGTCGTTGGCTCCATACTCAGAACCGCAAACCGCATTGCCCTGATCACTCTGAATGACCACAGGCCGTTCGAGCAGCTCGGCAAGTGCATTGCCCACTTCGGCAATGCCACCTCCCTCTAGCGTCAGCGACGTGAGGCGATTGTGAACCTCAGCCACTTTGCGTTGCAGCTCATATTGCTTCTCCAGCGACTCATTGAGGGACTTCTGCTCGGCAATTGTGCGTGCTTGATCCGCCCTGAGCTGAGCCGTGTTCATTGCGACAGCAGCTTGATCGGCTAAAACAGTCAGTAACGAAACTTCGTCATTCTCGAACGCGTGTGGAAGGCGAGTGAAGCAGTTCAGAGTCCCGAGGGTTCCGCCCGGGGCGTTCAAAGGTACGGCAATCATGGAAGTGAAACCCTGGTGACGTGCCGCCGCGGCCCAAGGAACAAACGACGGGTTCGTCGCCGTGTCTTCGACGCTTACGGGGATGCCCAATGTGAAGGCTTGAGTGGATGGTGAAGGCAACGACATACCCCGCAAGCGGATCGGGTGGAGGGCGTTGACGTCCTGGATATATTCGTCGGTTAGTCCATGTGAACCCTTGATCAGCAGCACGGAGTTGGATTGGTCTGGGACTGTAACCGAGCAAAAGTCGTAGCCCATCAGTTCACTGGATGTTCTGGCCACCATGTTCAGCAACTCGTCGAGGGAGACGCCTCGGTTTACGGCCGCGCCTACAGCTGCCAACGCCTTTAGCCAATTCTGGAGACGCTCGACCGTTCGATCTGACCGCTCTTTCACAGTCTCAGTATTCCGATTGTTTGGTTGTGGGGATAGGCCTGAACTGCTGCTCTCTGCTCTGGCATCTACGGCGCGGCATTCTCCGATGCGTGACGACGGCGACGCCCCTGACCGGTTGCGTCGCCGTCGTTTTGCTTCTCCTGTCGAAGGTCTACTCGGCGAGCGCCGCGACCACGGCTGCGGCGACGGCCTCGCTGGATTGCGGGTTCTGGCCGCTGATGAGGTTACGGTCGCGGACAACGTAGCTGCTCCAGGCCGGGGCCGCTTTCACGATGGCACCGCGCTCCGCGAGGGTGGTGGCAACCAGCCACGGGGTGTTCTCGCCGGTCCCGCCCGTGAGCTCTTCTTCATCCGTGAACACCGTCAGCTGGCGGCCGGCAAAGGCGAAGTTCCCGTCCGCGGTGGTGGCGCTGAGCAGGCCAGCGGGTCCGTGGCAGAAGGGAGCGATGATTGTTCCGTCTTGGTCAGCCGCGATAAGCAAGGCACCCAGGTTCGCGTCCGTGGCCAGATCCACCATAGGGCCGTGCCCACCCGGCAGGACGACAGCGTCGAATTGGGCCACATTGACGGAGGCCAAGGGCTCTGGCGTCTCAAGTTCGCCTGCGATGTCCTCAAGGTACTGCTTGAAGTCCTGGACCTTTTCCTCGTCGCCCACGATTTCCGGGTTCAACGAGCCAGGGTCCACGGTGGGCTTCTTTCCGCCGGGGCTGGCGATAGTAATTTCTGCGCCGGTGGCTTTGAGGGCGCGGTGGGCCACCACGAGTTCCTCGGCCCAGACGCCCGTGGGGTGTTGGGTGCCGTCGGCGAGTTCAAGGGAGTCTGCTGCTGATACGACCATGAGGATGCGGGCCATGGGATTTCCTTTCGTGAAATAGTTATTCGATGGTGCCCCGCCGGCGCACTTGGCCTGCATAGGAAAAGCTGTGGCCCCCCATCGGGAAACCTTGGACCGCCCCATGCGAGGATTGCACCGATGGCCACTCACAACCTTGAGCATTTGCGGACCTTCCTCACCGTCTACCGCGTGGGGTCCCTGACCGAGGCAGCAAGGTTGCTCGGCATTTCGCAGCCCACAGCCTCCACCCATGTTCATTCCCTCGAACAGAACCTGGGACTGCGCCTCTTTGAGCGAAGTCCTACGGGCGTCGCGCCGACCCCCAAGGCCGAGGGTTTGGCCCGGGACGTTGGCCCGCACATTGACGCTTTGGACGACCTCGCCTTCATGTCCTCTTCGTCCGGTGCCAACGGGTCAATCCACTTGGGTGGTCCTGCGGAGTTCATAACCACCTTGCTCCTGCCCCACACCCCGGAGCTCACAGAGGCCATAGGGGCCAAGCTGCGAATCAGGTTCGGTTTGGTGGACGGCTTGCTCGATGAATTGCGGTCCGGCGACCTCGATATCGTGGTGAGTGCTGTCCGCCCACGAGTCCAAGGGGTCACGGGGATTCCACTCTTCGATGAGGAATTTGTCCTGGTGGCTGCTCCGCTCTGGAAAGCGAGCATCACGGGCGTTGACCCCGCCGATGTGGAGTTGTCCGCTATCCCGGTTGTGGCTTACGCGGAGAACCTGCCCATCGTTCGGCGCTACTGGCGGACCGTGTTCGATCGTCGCCCCGATGACCTCCGAACAAGCTGCATCGTGCCCGATCTTCGAGGCGTGCGAGCAGCCATCCTGGCTGGCGCGGGGATGTCTGTATTGCCCAGTTACCTTGTTGAAGACGATCTCTCCACCGGCGCCCTCACCACTCTGCATACTCCCGAGTTCGCACCCCTGAACACCGTGTATTTGGCAACCCGCACCGGCGACCTCGACCGCAACCGTCAGCTGCGGTCCCTCGCTTCCGCCATCCAGAGGCGGGCACGCTTCTGAAGGCCGTCATGCGACCATCTGTGCGCTGGAGAGTTCCCTGATGGTCCACGGCCAGGTCAGGGAAAACAAGAACCCCCGGAAATCCAAGATTTCCGGGGGTTCTTTACCGAGCTTCCTATCAGAATCGAACTGATGACCTTTTCATTACGAGTGAAACGCTCTACCGACTGAGCTAAGGAAGCACCGCGTCCATCACCGGTTTCCCGGGCGATCACGCAAGACATAACTGTAATAGAGGCAGCGCGCTCGGGTCAAAACGAGGGGGGCGGGAGGCCGTTGCGGGGATGTTCACCCGCCCGTCGGGCCGGGTTCAGACGGTGGTTTCCCGGCAGCCGGAAGCTGGGGAACTAGCTGTGGTGAGATCCAGCCGCCATGCACACAAGCCGAAGGAGCCGCTCCATGACCGGGGACGCATTGACCAGGGACGCCAGCCACACACCGAACCGGCTGAGGCTCGCCGTCGTGGATATGGTGGGGACCACCATCACCGACGATGGCCGCACGGAGCGGGCCATGTCCCGGGCGCTTGCGGAACACGGCATCGAACCGGGCAGCAGCCGGTTCGAGAGCATGCTCGGCTACGCCCGGGACACCATGGGCTTCTCTAAAATGACCGTTTTCAGCCACCTTTTCGAGGACTCCGCTGTGGCCGAAAGCGCCAATAAGGTTTTCGAGAACAGCTATGACGAGCTCATTGAAGACGGGGGTGTCCGCGCGATTGCCGGAGCGGAGGACGCCATTTTGTGGATGCGCGAGTCCGGCATGCAGATCTGCCTGGCCACGGGATTCGGCCGTCACACGCAAAACATGGTGCTGGAATCCCTGGGATGGATGGGCCTGGCGGACCTCAGTCTGTGCCCGGCCGACGCCGGACGTGGACGGCCTTACCCGGACATGATCCTGACGGCCGTGCTCGCATTGGATCTGGACGATGTGCGCGAGGTGGCGGTGGTGGGCGACACCAGCTCGGACATGCTCTCTGGCGTCCGTTCCGGCGCGTCCCTCGTGGCGGGCGTCCTGACCGGTTCGCATTCTGAGGCAACGCTACGCGCGGCCGGAGCCACCGTCGTCGTTGATTCCATCAAGCAGCTCCCGCTGTTGGTGGAGAAGCGGGAAGCCAGGCACCTCTAGCATTTGAGCCCGTCCTGCGGCAGCTTGCCGTCAACAAAGTAGTCGTCGACGGCGGTGCTGACGCACGTGTTCGCGCGGCCGTATGCTGTGTGCCCCTCACCTTCCCAGGTGACGAGTGACGCATTTTCCAGTTGCTTGCGCAGGGACTGGGACCATTCGAGCGGGGTGGCGGGATCGCCGGTGGTACCGACCACCACAATGGGTGCAGATCCGTTGTAGTCCACTGGTGCCGGGGTGCGGGTGTTGGCGTACGGCCAGTCCTTGCAGGTGACGCCGCCGTACGCGAAGAATGCACCGAACGTGGGGGAGTCCTGTATGAGGCGGACTTCCTCGGCCCGCATGCCGGCAGTGTCTGTAACCATCGGGTAGTCCAGGCAGTTGATGGCCTGGAACGCGAAAGCGGAGTTGGAGCTGTACGTGCCGTTGGGTTCGCGGTCGGCGCCCAGATCGGCAAGCCGCATCATCTGCGAGACGTCACCGGAGAAAGCTGTCTCCAGCGCTTGGGTCAGGGCCGGCCAGCTGAGGTCGTTGTACAGGGGCAGGATGAGCCCGTTGACGACGTCATTGACCGTCACCAAGCGGCCGTCCTTGGCTGTCTGGGGATTCTGGTCTACGGCATTGATGAGGTCCCGGATTTCCTGGACACCGTTGTCCACGGAGCCGCTGAGGGGGCAGTTTTGCTGTCCCTGGCAGTTGGCCACGTACGTGCGGAGGGCCTTTTCGAAAGCACGTGCCTGGCCGGCCGTCAGTTCCTCGTTGCTGTTGGCCGGGTCCACTGCGCCGTCAAGGACCATGCGGCCCACGTTGTCCGGGAAGAGCGATGCATAGGTTGAACCCAGGAGCGTGCCGTAGGAGAAGCCCAAGTAGTTGAGCTTGGCATCGTTCGCTACCGCGCGCAGGATGTCCAGGTCCTTGGCAGCGCTCACGGTATCGATGAGTCCCAAAACATCACCGGTCTGCTGGGCGCACTGATCAGCGAATGATTTGTTGAAGGCAAGCGCCGCAGCCAATCCTTCGTCAGTGTTCTTGCGGAACACCTTTTCGCGGGCGGCGTCACGTTCGGCGTCGGTCATGCAGGTCACCGGAGCGGAACGGCCCACTCCACGGGGATCAAAGCCAACAACATCGTAATTGGCCCGCAACTTCTCGGTGAAGTGGGTGCTGCCGGCGTCCTTGACGAAATCCACGCCGGAGCCGCCAGGTCCGCCGGGATTTATCAGCACGGAACCTTGCTTGTTGCCCGTGCTGGGCAGCTTAATGACGGAAAGCGCGATGTCCCCGGATGCCGGGTTTGCGTAGTCCTTAGGCACCTGGACCTTGCCGCAGTGCAGACCGTCCTCGCACGGGCTCCATTCAACAGACTGCGAGTAGTACTTCTCCAGGCCCTCAGGCGCTGATGCGGCGATGGACGGATCCACGGTGCTGGTGGACGGCTTGGCCTGTGGTGTTGGGAGGAGCGTGCACGCGCTGAGCACCAGCATGGATGCCAGAGCAACGCAGAGCGCAGCGACTCCGCGGCCACGCCTTACTGGCATTGCAACACCCCGGATTGCCGATCCACCACCCGCATCAACGTGGGCAGACCGGTCCCGTGAAGGGGTACCGGCGGACCGGCGGGGTGCGGACTTCATGCATTCTCCTATTGCTGAATGAGGCTCGTGGCCATGGACTCGACCGCCAACAGCGGCGCCACGTTGGTGGTGGTGATTCGGACACGGGCTTTGTTGATGGCGTCCATCCGGGCCAAGGTGGTTTCCGGGGTTGAATGGGCCGCGTATTCTTCCAATTCGCTCTTGAGTTCAACGTTGACCAGTTCCACTGCGTTCCCCAACTGGATGATGAGGACGTCCCGGTAAAAGGACAGCAGATCCGTCAGCGTGCGGTCCAGTGAGTCGGTGATGGAGCGCTTGGCACGCCGTTTCTGGTCATCCTCAAGCTGCCTGACTTGGCTGCGCATGGATGGTGGGAGGGTGCCGGATTCGGGAGCGCCCAAGCTTGCCAGCAGTGCGATTTTCTCCGCGGCGTCGCGTTCGTCGTTGGAGCTGTTGGCCTCGTCGGTGGCGATCTTGACCAGCTTTTCGGCCATCATCACGGCAGCAGTGACGCCGCGAAGGCCAAGCGGGATGCGAACGGTATCCATCCGACGTTGCCGCGCCTCGGCGTCGCGGGCCAACCGCCGGGCGATCCCGATATGGCTCTGAGCCGCGCGCGCCGCACGGTCCGCGAGTTGGCGTTCGACGCCGTCGCGCCTCACCAAAAGCTCGGCGACGTCGGAGGCCGGCGGCAGCCGCAGGCTCACAGGACGGCATCGCGACCGGATGGTGACCAGTACGTCGGCAGGTGAGGGGGCACACAGCATCCAGATGGTCCTGGGAGTGGGTTCCTCGATGGCTTTCAGCAAGACGTTGGTGGTGCGCTCGGCCATGCGGTCCGCGTCCTCCACCACGATGATGCGCCACCGTCCCGTGGCTGGCCGGTCGCCGGCCTTGGACACGAGTTCGCGTGCTTCGTCGATGGTGATGGTGACCTTTTCGGTGCGCACGAATGTCACGTCCGAGTGCGTTTCACCGAGGATCGTGTGGCACGCCGCGCACTCGCCGCAGCCGCGCATGGTGACGTCGTCCTGCTCGCAGTTCAAGGCGGCGGCGAATGCCTTGGCTGCGTTGGAACGGCCGGATCCCGGGGGACCGGTGAAAAGCCACGCATGGGTGAGGCCGGTTTCGCCCTGCGCCGCTTGCCTTAGTTGCGCGACGACGGGCGCTTGCCCTTGGAGGTCGTCCCAGACGCTCACGGGCGGTCGCCCGAAACGGCTTCGCCCGCAGCGGTTTCGCCCGAAATCCGGTCACCCAACAACGTCTCCACTCGTTCCAGGATCTGTGCTGCCAATGTTTCAATGTCGGCACTGGCAGCCAGCACCAGATAGCTGGACGGTGCAGCCGCCGCGAGGTCCAGGAATGCGTGGCGGATGGCGGAATGGAAGTGGTCAGGCTCGGACTCCAGCCTGTCCTCGGTGGCGTCCCCGGCGGTCCGGCGTTGGCGGCCGTCGGAGGGGTCGACGTCGAGCAGTACCGTCAGGTCCGGATGCAGGCCTTCGGTGGCCCACTCATTGAGTGACAAAACGCCTTCGGCGCCGAGGCCGCGGCCGGCACCCTGATAGGCGACGGATGAATCGATGTAGCGGTCGGTGATGACCACTGTTCCGCCAGCCAGCGCGGGCCGGATCACTTGGCTGGCATGGGCTGCGCGGGCAGCGGCGAACATGAGGGCTTCCGTGCGGGGATCGATGGTGCCGTGTCCGTGGTCCAGGACCAAGGAGCGCAATTTCTCGCCGATGGGTGTGCCGCCTGGTTCGCGGGTGCGCAGCACGGAAAGGCCCTGTGACTCGAGGGCGTCGGAGAGCCGGGCGGCCTGGGTGGACTTGCCCGCTCCGTCCCCGCCTTCGAAGGCGATGAAAAGGCCTGGACTCTTAATACTCACTCGTCTAGCCTACCGATCACCGGCATGCGAGACGGCTTTCATCCACAGCATTGCCCGCGACTACGCTGAAACCATGAGCCTTTCCGATCAGCACGCCGCCGATTTGTCTCCGGAAACCGTTGTAGTTGCGGCCGGCCGCCCCGAGCGCGCCCACGACGAGCCCGTGAATCCGCCCATCGTCTTGTCCTCCACATACTTCGGAACTGGTTCGTTGGGCGATGGAGATCGCGGTTACGGACGCTACGCCAACCCCACCTGGGATCCCTTCGAGGATGCGCTGGCCAAACTTGAAGGCGCCACCCTGCCCGGCCTGCTCTACGCCTCAGGTCTGGCAGCGGTCAGCTCAGCGCTGTCCCTTGTTCCCGCGGGTGGTGTGGTGGTCATGCCCTCGCACAGCTACGCAGGTTCACTGGTCATGGCCACCGAGCTGGCGGAGAAGGGTTTCCTGGAACTTCGCACGGTAGACATCACGGACACGGAAGCCGTGAAGGCCCTCATCAGCCCTGAAAGCGGCAAGAAGGCGGACCTGCTCTGGCTGGAAAGCCCCACCAACCCCATGCTCGGCATCGCCGACGTCCGCGCGCTTACTGACGCCGCACACGCGGCCGGCGCGATCGTGGTCACGGACAATACTTTCTCCACGCCTTTGGTGCAGCAGCCCCTCAGCCTGGGTTCCGACGTCGTCCTTCACTCCGTGACCAAGTACCTTGCCGGCCATTCGGACGTTGTCCTGGGCGCCTTGGTGACGTCCAACCCGGAACTGCGCGCCACCCTGCTCCACCACCGGATCATCCACGGCGGCATCGCCGGACCGTTCGAGGCCTGGCTGGCACTTCGCGGCCTCCGCACCCTGGCGTTGCGGATCGAGCGTTCCCAGGCGTCCGCGGCTACGCTCGCCGAACGCCTCCGCGTCCACCCCCGCGTCGAAGCTATCCGCTATCCCGGCCTCGCCACGGATCCGGGCCACGAGCGCGCCAAGGTGCAGATGAAGGGCTTTGGCTCCATCCTGTGCATCCAGATCGCCGGCGATGAACAGCGCGGCGGTGCCGACGCAGCAGACCATTTGGTCCGCGCCTTGCAGCTCTGGCTTCCCGCCACGTCTTTGGGCGGGGTTGAGTCGCTGATTGAACGCCGACGCCGGCACACGGCTGAGCCGCTCAGCGTTCCGGAGAACCTGGTCCGGTTGAGCGTTGGAATCGAGAACGTGGAAGACCTCTGGTCCGACCTTGAGCAAGCGCTGAAGTCGCTGGACGGCTAGGCTAAAGAGCGTGGACGGAAAAATTTTGATCGCGTACGTTACCACCGGGGTTTACTGGATCCTTGGCTTGGTGGCCCTTGCCCTGGAACTGTGGGCCTTTGCGGACTGCCTGCGCCACAAGCCGACGCTCTTCGTAGCTGCCTCCAAGCGCACCAAGACCTTTTGGCTGGCCCTCACCGGAGTGGCACTTGCGATTGGCGGCTTGACCGTTCTGGCAGGCGGCAGCAGCCTGGGGTTGTTCGGGATCGCCGCCGTCACCGCAGCGTGCGTCTACCTGGCCGACGTCCGCCCCGCTCTGCGCGAGGCCGGCAGCGGCGGCAACCGCAACGTCGGTCCATACGGCCCCTGGTAGCCGGCGCGGTTCCTCTGGATCGGCCTTAGCGGGGAGCCACGGCGTCCCACGCCACCGTCACTTCACCCAAGCGCCACCGTGCCGGACCGTCCTGAAGCGGCCACCCGGCGTCGTGCAGTAAACGGCACATACCCGTCCAGCGTTGCCGGTTTCCGAACGACGCCAGAGGTGCCGCTTCCAACCATGCCTTGTCCATGGCTTGCAGGAACGCGTGGATCGCTTCGCCCGGGACATTTCGGTGAATCAGGGCCTTGGGCAGCCGCTCCGCTACCTCGGACGGCAACTCAAAACTGCCGAACCGCACGGAAAAACTCAGGCTCAACGGACGTTCTTTATCCAACGCCACCCACGTCACACGGCGCCCTATCTCGTCGCATGTGCCATCAATGAACAACCCGCCGGGCGCCAGCCGGGACTGCACCAGTTTCCAGATCCCTGCGACGTCCGCTTCCTCGTACTGCCGCAGCACGTTGAAGGCCCGCACCAACACCGGTTCACCCGGAACCGGGATTTCGAAACCGCCAACGTGGAAGCTCAGCCCGGGCCGTTCAAGGGCTTTGGCGGTCCGCACGCGCTCCGGCTCAATCTCGATCCCGCAGACCCGCACATCGGGCCGTACGGCTTGAAGCCGTTCAAAAAGCTCGACGGCGGTGGTGGGCGAGGCGCCATAGCCAAGGTCCACCACAAGCGGGTCGACGGCGGCGCGCAGCCGCCACGCTTGGGGTCCCGCCAACCAGCGGTCCAAGCGGCGCATGCGATTGGGGTTCGTGGTGCCGCGAGTGACGTTGCCAACCGGCTTTCCGCCCCGACTACGGGGAGAGCCCACCCGTTCCGCTTTTTGCACCACGGCCCCCACTTTATCCTTGCCAGCATCGGTCCGCGGGGCTCGTTGCCGGACGTAACGACGGGCAGGGCACGTAACTGCTCGGCTAGGATGAAAACCATGACTTACAAGCTGATTCTGCTGCGCCATGGCCACAGCGAATGGAACGCCAAGAACCTGTTCACCGGTTGGGTGGACGTTGACCTGAACGATCAAGGCCGCGAAGAAGCAGTGCGCGGTGGAGAGCTCCTGGTTGAGAACGAGATCCTCCCGGACGTCCTCTACACCTCGCTCCTGAAGCGTGCCATCAACACGGCCAACATGGCCTTGGACAAGGCCGACCGCGGGTGGATCCCCGTCAAACGCGACTGGCGCCTGAACGAGCGCCACTACGGCGCCCTGCAGGGCAAGGACAAGGCCCAGACCCTTGCCGAATTCGGCGAAGAGCAGTTCATGGAATGGCGCCGCAGCTACGACACCCCGCCGCCGCCCCTGTCGGACGACAGCGAATTCTCGCAGGCACACGACGTCCGCTACAAGGACCTCGGCGACGCACTGCCGCGCACCGAATGCCTCAAGGACGTTCTGGTCCGCCTGCTCCCTTACTGGGAATCGGACATCAAGGAAGACCTCAAGGCCGGCAAGACCGTTCTGGTTACCGCCCACGGCAACTCCCTGCGCGCCCTGGTGAAGCACCTGGATGGCATCAGCGATGACGCCATTGCCGGGCTGAACATCCCCACGGGCATCCCGCTGGTCTACGAACTGGATGAGGACTTCCAGCCCATCAACCCGGGCGGAACCTACCTGGATCCCGACGCAGCAGCCCAGGCCATCCTCGCGGTGGCCAACCAGGGCAAGAAATGACGTTGTAGTTAACGACGACGACGGCCGGTCACCTCAGGTGACCGGCCGTCGTCGTTAATGCTCCAGTGTTAGAAGCCCTCGGGCTGCCATTCGCCGGTCACCAAGTAGGTGACCTTGCGCGCGACCGAAACGCCGTGATCGGCGAAGCGTTCGAAGTAGCGGCTGGCCAGGGCGACGTCTACGGTGGTGGACGGGCTTTCAGTCCATTCGGGGGAGGCGATGGCCTTGAAGACGCTGAGGTGGAGGTCGTCCACGGCGATGTTGATCTTGAGGATGTCGCGGGCTACCTCAAGATCGCGGGTCTCCAGCAGTTCAATGACCTTGGCGGTGATCTCGATGTCGTGCTGGGCCATGGCCTTGAAGGTCTGGGTCAGCGACGACGGGATCACGGTGGCCGGGTAGCGCAGGCGCGCCAGCTGGGCAACGTGGCGGGCCAGGTCACCCATGCGTTCCAGCGACGCACTCATGCGCAGCGAACCCACAATCATGCGGAGGTCGCTCGCGACAGGACCCTGCAAGGCAAGGATGTCGATGGCACGCTCGTCGAGGCTGTTCTGCAGGAAGTCGATGCGGGCATCTGCCGCAATGACGTCCTGGGCAAGATCCACGTCGGCGCCTTCGAAGGACGTAGTAGCCTTCGTGATTGCTTCGTGAACCAGCTTGGAGATCTCGATGAGGTCGTCACCTACCTGGGTGAGCTCCTCCTGAAAAACCTTGCGCACTAAGGCGTCCTTTCCTTGGAAATCCTGTTCCCATGGTGGGGGTCGGATTTCAAAACCATTGACAGTCCAACCAGTAACTGTGTCAGGGACCAGTGAACTGTTTGGCTCCTTTAGATGAACGTTAGTTGAACCGTCCGCGTTTGGCGCCGGATCACAGCATTGCCGTGTTTCCACAGCATAAGCTGGACACGTGGATCCATTGCTCATAGGTGTCGTCGCTGGCCTCGTAGGCCTGTCGTTGGGCGTCTTTGGCATGCTCGCTTTCAGGATCAGCGAGCGGCAACGGAGCATCGTGGACCTGGACGTCAGCGAACCCCTGCTTCCTGAGGGTGCCGCGGAAGTGCTGTCCGTCGTCGGGCGTGCCTTTGTAGTAGTGGACGCGATCGACGGCGTAGTCCGTGCAAGTCCCGCAGCGTACGCGTACGGCCTGGTGCGCGGGCACACGGTGGTGCACAAGCAACTCCTGGACATGACCGCGAAGGTCCGCCGCGATGGCGTGATCCTTGAAGAGCAGTACGAGCTCCCGCGTGGTCCGTTGGGCAAGGGCACTATTGTGGTCCAGGTCCGGGCAGCCATGCTCGGTTGGGAATACATCGTGTTGCTGGCCGACGACCGTACCGAGATCACCCGCACCGAGGAGATCCGCAACGACTTCGTGGCCAACGTGTCCCACGAGCTCAAGACCCCCGTCGGCGCCATATCGCTCCTGGCCGAGGCCCTCGAAGCGTCGCCCGATGACGAGGAAGCAGTGCGCCGCTTCGCTAAGCGCATGCACAAGGAGTCCGGCCGCTTGGCAGCCCTGGTCCAGGACATCATTGAACTTTCCCGGCTGCAGGGCGCCAACGTCGCCCAGCAGGGGCACGCCGTGGACATCAATACCGTGATCACAGAAGCGGTGGACCGCTCGCAACTGCCTGCAGAGAGCAAGAACATCCAGATAGTGGTGGGTGGACACTCCGACTCGCTTGTTTTCGGTGACCGCGATCTCCTGGTGACCGCGCTCCGCAACCTGATCGACAACGCCATCCGCTATTCCCCCGAAAACACGAGGGTTGGTGTCGGCGTCCGGACCCGCGAGGGCGTCGTCGCCATCTCGGTCACGGACCAAGGCGAAGGCCTCACCGCCGAGGACCAGGAACGCGTGTTCGAGCGTTTCTACCGCGTGGACGCGGCGCGATCCCGCCACACCGGTGGCACGGGCCTCGGGCTCAGCATCGTCAAGCACGTGGTGTCCAACCACGGCGGCGAGGTGACCGTGTGGTCCCAGCCCGGCCAAGGGTCAACGTTTACTATTCGCTTGCCGGAGATGGAAGGCCAGGACGACGACGCCGGCCTCCAGACTTCCGCTGCCACGGCAGCCGCGTCTTCCGAACTTCCGGCGACCACCGCCGTCGAGCCTCATCACGCGATTGAACAACCCCATCACGTGAATCACCATAGGGGCGCCAGCGGCGCCCAAGAGCAAGGAGCCAGCGCTTGAGCCGGATTTTGATAGTGGAGGACGAAGAGTCCTTCAGCGACCCCTTGTCCTATCTTCTGGGCAAAGAGGGTTTCGACGTCGAGGTAGTGGATAACGGCAGCGACGCCTTGGTGGAATTTGACCGGAACGGTGCCGACCTCGTCCTTCTGGACTTGCAGTTGCCGGGAACGCCGGGGACGGAAGTGTGCCGGCAGCTCCGGCAACGTTCCAGTGTCCCCGTCATCATGCTGACGGCCAAAGACTCCGAGATCGACAAGGTTGTTGGGCTGGAGCTCGGCGCGGACGACTACGTCACCAAGCCGTATTCCTCCCGCGAGCTCGTGGCCCGAGTCCGAGCGGTGCTTCGCCGGCAGGGCGAGCCGGAGGAGCTCATCACGTCCACGGTGCAGGCCGGTCCTGTCCGCATGGACATCGAACGCCACGTGGTGAGCGTCAACGGTGAGCAGGTTTCCCTGCCGCTTAAGGAGTTCGAGCTGTTGGAGATGCTGCTCCGCAACTCAGGCCGGGTACTGACGCGTGGCCAGTTGATCGACCGTGTGTGGGGCTCGGACTACGTGGGTGACACCAAGACATTGGACGTCCATGTGAAGCGGCTCCGTAGCAAGATCGAGCCGGATCCCTCCGCTCCCCGATACCTGGTAACTGTGCGCGGCCTGGGCTACAAGTTCGAGCCGTAAAGATCGCTGCACCGGCGCTGCGCACAAACAAACAAGGAAGGGTCCCGCCGAGGCGGGACCCTTCCTTGTTTGTGTCGCTTGTGGCTTCCTGCCTGCTAGTGTCCGGCGGCCGGGGCCTCCGAGGACGTAGCTGTGGACGTCGGCGTTGCCGTCGGGGTCGGCGTGGTGGGCAGGTACTTGGCGTACTCGGGCAGGGTGCCGTCAACCACGGGGACGTTGACCGTAGCGGAGTCGGATCCACTGCGGATGGTGATCGGGGTCAGGCCGCCGGGGATGACACCCGCGGTGCTGAGGATCGCTGCATCCGCGGTGTCATTCAGGTACGTCTCCGCGTTGGCCTTGACCGGGATTTCGGTCTGGGCTCCGTTGGCACCGCTCATGGTGAGGGTGGCGTCGGTGCCGGAGGTGTTGAAGACGGCGCCGATGACGCGGCCGGGCTCGTTCTCGCCCGACGCAACAATCAGGATGTTGCGCAACTGCAGGGGACCGAGATCAGCTTTGATCCCGTCCGATGCCGAGTATTGGTGGGTAGTCTGCTGGGCGTTGACGAATCCACAGCCGGTGACGGACAGAAGACCGACGCCGATTGCAGCCGCCGCAATTGCCAGCTTGCCGCGCTGGACAGGGTTCATCGCAGTATTGCGCACGACACCTACTCCTCAAGAGTCATTGGAACACTTTTCAGCCATAGCCTATCGGCAAACCCGCCAAAATAAGGATTCGGGAAGGCTATGTGGCGCCATCAACGGAAGAGATCTTGCTCGCACTTTGATTGCCATGAGCATCTTTCCCCGAATACGTCAAGACCTTGGAGGAAGTCGTTTAAGGCCTTATTCCCTTTATTGGCGCGGCAGGAGGGCCTGTGTGATGCCAGTCGTATGCCTTAATCGTGATAGACTAATCTGCGGGAAAGGGGAAAGTCCACATGGTTTTTGAGGTCGGCGAGACAGTAGTTTACCCTCACCACGGTGCAGCAAAAATTGAGGAAATCAAGATGCGCACCATCAAGGGCGAAGAGAAGATGTATCTCAAGCTCAAGGTGGCTCAGGGTGATCTGACCATTGAAGTTCCAGCAGAGAACGTTGACCTTGTTGGGGTCCGGGACGTAGTGGGCAAAGAAGGCTTGGAGCACGTATTTGACGTTCTCCGCGCCGAGTTCACTGAAGAGCCTACCAACTGGTCGCGTCGTTACAAGGCGAACCTGGAGAAGCTTGCTTCGGGCGATGTCATCAAGGTGGCAGAGGTCGTTCGCGATCTTTGGCGTCGTGATCACGATCGCGGCCTTTCCGCAGGTGAGAAGCGGATGCTGGCCAAGGCGCGGCAGATTCTGATTTCAGAACTGGCCCTGGCTGAGAAGACAGACGAAGAGAAGGCCGCAAGCGTTCTCGACGAGGTCTTGGCTTCCTAAGAAAATTGAGCCCGGTGGTGCGAATGCGCCGCCGGGTTTCTTTTTGCCACGCTGTGGCTCCAGTAGCGAGGAATGACCCGACATGTGGGTATTCCATGCACATTCCGCATAACCTTGGGCGCATGAGTACTCCTTCCAAGCGCGCCGTCACGGCCGTGATCGTGGTTGCTGCCGGCTCCGGTGAACGCCTCGGCTACGGCATGCCCAAAGCCCAGGTTCCGCTGGGTGGCGAAACCATTTTGATGCATGCCCTTCGCGGTGTGGTTGCCTCTGATGTTGCGCGCCAGATCTGCGTCGCCGTGCCCAAAGGGGACACCGCCCTGCGCGAGTCGATCTCCGAGTTCACTATTGACCTGGTGGACGGCGGCCCCGAGATTTCGGTTGTCGACGGCGGTTCCTCCCGCGCGGATTCCGTCCGGGCCGCCATGGCTGCTTTGGAGGACGGAACGGAACTTGTTCTGGTCCATGACGCCGCCCGCGCCCTGACCCCGGAACGGGTTTTCCAGCGCGTCTCCGACGCCTTGGCCTCCGGCGCTAAGGCCGTCATTCCCACCATGCCGGTGGTAGACACCATCAAGACCGTTGCCGAGACGAACGGCTCAGACGCGTCCATCGCCCCGGAAGTGGTCACGGGAACAGCTCCCCGCGAACAGCTCCGGGCCGTACAGACCCCGCAGGGCTTCGAACTGGCCGTCCTGCGCAGGGCACACGAAGCGGCCGGGCTGTTCGACGACAAGCAATCCGCAGCTGTCACCGACGACGCCATGCTGGTGGAGCTCCTGGGCGTTCCCGTCCACGCTGTCCGTGGGGCCAGCCAGTCACTCAAGATCACCACGCCCCTGGATCTGATCATTGCCGAAGGCTTGTTGGAAGGTCCCCTGGGAATTCGTTGGGTGGAAGGCTGATGACACAGAACCAGAACATGGTGCTTCCCCGTACCGGCGTTGGCATAGACGTCCACGCGTTCGCCCCCGAAGACCACCCGCAGCCGCTGTGGCTGGGCGGGCTCTTCTGGGAAGGCGAGCAAGGACTTTCAGGGCATTCCGACGGCGATTGCGTCGCCCACGCCGCCGCCGACGCACTCTTCTCCGCATGCGGAATCGGTGACCTGGGCACGCACTTCGGCACGGACCGTCCTGAGTTCGCCGGAGCCTCCGGCGTCAAGCTCCTCAGTGAAGCGGCACGCATTGTGCGCGCCGCAGGCTTCGAGATCGGCAACGTCGCAGTGCAATTCGTGGCTAACCGCCCCAAATTCGGGCCGCGCCGGGAAGAATCCCAGCGGGTCCTCAGCGAGGCCGCAGGTGCGCCGGTCAGCGTCACGGCCACTACCAGCGACGGACTGGGATTCACGGGCCGGGGCGAAGGAATTTCCGCTGTTGCCACAGCCCTCGTTTACCCGGTTTCCGGACATGAGGTGGCGGCAGCCGAGCCGGGTCCCGCGAAAGGTGCGCCTCATGGTTAAGCCGGGCGCCGGCGTCGTGCGTTCCGCTGTGGTGTCTGCAGGCTTGGCCGCGTCTCTCCTGCTGAGCGGTTGCGGAGGGACGCCAAAGATGGATGTAACAGCCAGCTGCGAATTCCTGAACAACGACACCTTCAAGCCCGAAGGCAACCAGCAGCAGCAGTCCAAGCAAATCGCCGCCCACTATCACGAGATCGCGGACAAACTCGCTCCGGAGATCGGAAATCCCATCAAGGAAATGGCCGCGATCATGGACGAAGCAGCGGGTTCATCGCTCGGGGCAGCCACCCAAGACCAGCAGGAGAAGCTCAAGGTGCAGTTCAACAAGATCGGCGAATATTGCAAGTAGGCAGGTCACGCCGCGTCATCGGCTAATCTGGAGCGGTGACCCTGCGCTTCTATGACACCGCCTCCGCCGAAGTCCGCGACTTCGTTCCCCTCGAAGACGGCAAGGCCAGCGTGTACTACTGCGGGGCCACTGTCCAAGGAATGCCGCATGTGGGCCACGTCAGGTCGGCCATCGCCTTCGACCAACTGACCCGCTGGCTCGAATTCCGCGGCCTCCGGGTTACCGTGGTGCGCAACGTCACGGACATCGACGACAAGATACTGGCCAAGTCCGCCCAATCCTTCGGGCCGGACTGGGACGCGGAACCGTCAGCGCGCCAAGCCGAAGAGTGGTGGGCCCTGGCGTACCGCTACGAGCAGGAATTCGAGAATGCCTACGAGTCCCTGGGCGTCCAACGGCCCACGTACGAGCCCCGTGCCACTGGCCACATCCCGGAAATGCATACGCTCATCCAGCGGCTCATCGATCGCGGCCATGCCTACCCCGCACTTGACGATTCCGGCGACGTCTACTTCGACGTCCGCTCTTGGAGCAAATACGGCTCGCTGACGCGGCAGAATATTGACGACATGCAGGGCGCGCCCGACGCCGACCCTCGCGGCAAGCGCGATCCGCGCGACTTCGCGTTGTGGAAGGGTTTCAAAGACGGTGAGCCCGTCACTGCCAAGTGGGAGTCCCCATGGGGCGCCGGTCGTCCCGGATGGCACCTCGAGTGCTCCGCCATGGTCACCAAGTACCTGGGCCCACGGTTCGATATCCACGGTGGGGGACTGGACCTTCGCTTCCCGCACCACGAGAACGAGATGGCCCAATCCCAGGCCGCCGGCGACGAGTTCGCCAACTTCTGGATGCACAACGGCATGGTCACCTACGAGGGTGAAAAGATGTCCAAATCCATCGGCAATACGGTGAGCCCGGCCGAGATGCTCGAACTCGCCTCACCCCGCGTGGTTCGCTACTACCTCGGCCAGGCACATTACCGCTCCATCCTCGACTACCGGCCCACCTCGCTGCAGGAGGCCGCCGCCGCCGTCGAGCGCATTGACGGCTTCATCCACAAGGCGTCTTCAAAGGTGGGCACGGGCGCGCCAGACGTTTCCCCGCAGGCCAACATGCCCGCGGCTTTCATCGCAGCCATGGACGACGACCTCAACGTTCCCCAAGCCCTGGGTGTGCTGCACGAAACTGTGCGGGCCGGCAACACCGCCCTGGCTTCCGGTGACCTTGAAGGCGCCAAAGCGGCCCTCTACAGTGTTCTTTCCATGACCGAGGTGCTCGGCCTGGATTCAGTCAAGCGTCCGGAAGCTGTCCAAGGACGCGAGCACGCCGCCTTGGAAGTGCTGATCGAAGCTCAACTCGAAGCCCGAGCCGCCGCCCGGGCCAACAAGGACTGGGCCGCGTCCGACGCAATCCGCGACACACTCGCCGCCGCCGGCGTCGTCGTCGAAGATGGTGCGGACGGCGCCACCTGGAGCCTCAAGCGCGACTGACAAACCGGCGCGACGGCCGAATTGCATCGGGTCAGTAGACTTGATTCCAGACTTACTCACAAAATCAAGGATGGAATCTCATGGCCAATAATGGTCGCCGGTCGGTCAAGCAGAAGAAGGGCCCCACCACCGGAACCGGTGGCCACGGCCGCAAGGCCCTGGAGGGCAAGGGTCCCACGCCCAAGGCGGAGGAACGCACCTACCACAAGGCATACAAGAACAAACAGCTGGCTGAGCGCTCCGCTGCCAAGCGCGGATCGGGCACCCGTCCCGGTGGCGCCGGCGCCCGCTCGGGTCCCAAGGGCCGTGCAACTGAAGAGCTGGTGACGGGCCGTAACTCGGTGGTCGAGGCTCTCCGCGCCGGGATCCCGGCCAAGGCTTTGCACGTCGCCATCCGCATCGAGATGGACGACCGCGTCAAGGAATCCCTCAAACTCGCTGCCGAGCGCGGTATTCCGCTGCTCGAAACGGGCAAGGTTGAGCTGGACCGCATGACCGAGGACGCCGTTCACCAGGGTCTCGTACTGCAAATCCCGCCGTACGAATACGAGGACGCTTACGACCTCGCCGAGGAAACCCTCGCCAAGTGGAAGAAGGGGCACATCTCCAACGCCCCCATCTTCGTTGCACTGGACGGCATCACCGACCCCCGCAACCTCGGCGCGATCATCCGCTCCGTCTCCGCGTTCAGCGGCCACGGCGTCATCGTCCCCGAGCGTCGCTCCGTCGGCGTCACGGCGTCCGCATGGAAGACCAGTGCCGGTGCTGCTGTCCGCGTCCCGGTAGCCCGTGCCGCGAACCTCAACAACGCACTCAAGCAGTTCAAGAACATGGGCATCTACGTCCTAGGCCTGGACGGCGACGGCGATGTCTCACTGCCTGACCTTACTGTTGCAACCGAGCCCGTCTGCATCGTGGTCGGTTCCGAAGGCAAGGGCCTGAGCAGGCTCGTCCGCGAAAACTGCGACCAGATCGTCTCGATCCCCATCGACTCCGCCATGGAGTCGCTCAATGCCTCCATGGCCGTTGGAATCTCGCTGTACGAAGTGTCGAGGCAGCGGGCCGTTAAGTAACCCTTGCCAAGGCGCCGCAAGCGCCAAGCAGTCCTCATGAAGGCGCCGCAAGCGCCATCCTCCGCGTGCTCGCTCGTTCTTCGCTTAGACGCACGCTTCCGGATGGCCCTTGCGGCGCCTTTTCGCATGCCCAGCACGGTGTCCCGACGCTCTCTCACATCCCTCGGGTTTGGGCGGGTCGCTCTCTCATGTCCCTCGGGTTTGGGCGGGTCGCTCTCTCATGTCCCTCGGGTTTGGGCGGGTCGCTCTCGCACATTCCTCGGGTTTGGGCGGGTCGCTCTCGCACATTCCTCGGGTTTGGGCCGGACGCTCTCTCATGTCCCTCGGGTTTGGGCGGGTCGCTCTCTCACGTCGCTCTTGGAAGTCCTCTACTTTCCCAGGAACTCAACCTCGGCTTTCATCCGCACGCTCTCGGCCAGCGCCTACTGATGCTACTCCCATGCCAAGGGCCCACGAACGGGCACCGGGGCCAGCGCCGGACCGCCAGAAGAACGCTTCCGGGCCCGCGAGAGCCAGTTTCCTAGGGCGCTTTCCGCGACCTCGATCGCCTCACCGAGAGGGATGGCTGGAAGGGCTGGGGATGTGAGAGAGGGATGGCTGGAAGGGCTGGGGATGTGAGAGAGGGATGGCTGGGAGGGCTGGGGATGTGAGAGAGGGATGGCTGGAAGGGCTGGGGATGTGAGAGAGCGTTAGATGTCGCGGCGGTTGGCAAGGACCGGGAGTTTTTGGCGGGCGTCTTCCACCACAGCAGGATCGAGGTCGTAGAAAATGAGGCCCGGCTCGCCGGTGAGGGCTTCCAGTACCTGGCCGAACGGGGAGACGACGGCGGAGTACCCCACGCCCGTGGGTGCGGCACCTTTGGCCTCTACACCTTGGGTGGCAGGATCGCCTTGGCCGCAGGCGAGCACGAACGTGGTGGTGTCCACGGCGCGGGCGCGGGCGAGGAGCTGCCACTGATCGGCCTTGCCCGGCCCGGAACCCCAGGACGCGGACACGATATTCACCACGGCTCCGCGCTGGGCATTGGCCGTGAACAAGGCGGGGAAACGGATGTCGTAGCAGGTAGCCAAAGCAAAGGTGAGGCCACCGGCGTCGAACGTTACCGGATCCGTACCCGCCTCAACGGTGTCCGATTCCGCGAAACCAAACGCATCAAAGAGGTGGATTTTGTCGTAGCTCGTTTCCACGCCAGGTCCCGTGGCCAGAAGCGTGTTCCGCACCCGCGGGGATCCGGACTCGGAGGGGCTGCCCGGGGTGAACATGCCGGCCACGATCACCAGCTGAAGTTCCTCGGCGAGGGATCGCACCCGGCTGGCCCACGGCCCGTCCAAGGGCTCAGCGATGTCCAGCAGCGAATTTCCGAACGCGCGCATCATCGCCTCGGGGAAAACCACCAATTCGGCGCCGCCGTCCTTGGCCCGGCGGGCGTTCTCCTCCAGGAGCCGCAGGTTGTCGGCCAGATCCCGGCCGGTGATGACTTGGGCAAGTGCTACTCGCACGATAAAACCTCCAGTTGTCTCCGTCCCAGTATGCCAAGCGGGTGGCCCGGAGGCGGCGGGTCGCGACACAATCGGGGCCTGAGACCTCAAACGAGCACGCCCCGAGGGAGCGTTCCAGCACGTGAGCGGCTGTTCAAATCCCGCCATATTAGGGCAAGTAATGAAATCGAGATGCTGAACGTCGTCACATGGCGGGCCCGCGCGGTACATACTTTGCGTGGAACTAAACTTGCAAGCAATGGTTATGCCGATTTTTGACACAGCAGCTGCCCTGGATGCGTCGCAGCCCAGGCCCCTCGGACTGAGCGCGCCCCAGCCCGGAGTTTTCGACGCCCAAACCGCACCCAACGATTCGGTGAACGTGGCCGTCTTCGCACCGGATCTGGACCGCGTGGAGGTGGTGTTCCAAGCACCCGGCGAACCGTGGCAGTCCCACATTCTGTCCAACGTTGAGAACGGCGTCCACTTCAGCCTCGTCAACGGCATGCCGCCGGGCACCCGCTATGGCTTCCGTGAGGCCCCCGGTGAGGGCGGGCTTCCGCTGTCCATCCCGGCTGTGGACCTGGACGACGACGGCGGCCAGCCACTGCTGCTCGATCCTTACGGCCGCGCCGTAGACCAGCGGGGCGAGTTCCTCACAAGCGTCCACGTGGATACAGGCTTTGATTGGGGCGACGACCGCCCGCCACGAACGCCCATGCGCACCTCGGTGATCTATGAGGCACACGTTCGTGGCCAAACCATGCTGCACCCGGACATCCCTGAGCACCTCCGCGGGACCTACGCGGGCATGGCGCATCCTGTGATGATCCAGCACCTCACTGAACTGGGCATCACGGCCGTCCAGCTTCTGCCCATTCATTTCCACTTGGATGAGTCCCACCTCCAGGACTTGGGCATGACCAATTACTGGGGCTACAACACGGCTGCCTTCTTTGCTCCCCACGCTGACTACGCCACAGAGGCGGCTCGCAATGCCGGGCCCCACGCGGTGCAGGATGAGCTCAAGGGCATGATCAAACTGCTCCATGCGGCGGGGATCGAAGTCATTCTCGACGTCGTGTATAACCACACGGCCGAAGCGGGGCCCGACGGACCGCCGCTGAGCTTCCGGGGTTTGGCAGAGAAACGTTACTACCGGCACGACGCCCATGGGCGCTACCTGGACACCACCGGATGCGGCAACACCTTGGATTTCAGTGATCCCGTAGTGGTTGATCTCGCCCTGGATTCCTTGCGTTACTGGGTGAACGATTTCCATGTGGACGGGTTCCGCTTCGACCTCGCGGTGACGCTGTGCCGGGATGCCAGTAACACCTTCGATCCCCAGCACCCTTTCCTGCAGGCGATTGCCGAGGACCCCGTACTCTCAGCGGTCAAGCTGATCGCCGAGCCTTGGGATGTTGGCTATGGAGGGTGGCAGACGGGGCGGTTCCCGCACGGATGGTCGGACTGGAATGACCACTTCCGTGACGGAGTCCGTAGCTTCTGGCTGTCTGACCGGGCCGCGATCGAGGCCGGCGGCCAAGGCGGCTCGGTGGCGTCGTTGGCTGAGCTCATGGCCGGCTCCGCCAACCTCTTCGCATCATCGGGCCGCACCCGCCTGGCCAGCGTCAACTTCATCACCGCCCACGACGGTTTCACCCTCAAGGACCTGGTCAGCTACGACCGCAAACACAACGAGGCCAACGGGGAGCAGAACCGCGACGGCCACGGAGACAACCGGAGCTACAACCACGGCGTGGAGGGAAGGAGCGAGAACGAGGCAATCGTCGCCGCCCGCGCCCTGTCCGTCCGCAACCTGATGGCCACCTTGCTCCTGTCTTTCGGCGTTCCCATGATCACTGCCGGCGACGAGATCGGGCGCACCCAACAAGGCAACAACAACGCCTACTGCCAGGACAATCCCACGGCCTGGCTTGACTGGAGCCGGACCCAGGAAGCCAACGCCATGTTCAGGACCACGCGTGAACTGGTCAGGCTGCGCCGTTGGTTCTTGAGGCACCAGCCTGAAAGCTTCCCCGGCAACGCGAACGATTCCAGCCTGCAATGGTTCGACGACAAGGGAAAGCGGATGACTCCGGCGCGCTGGAACGATCCCAGTGTCCGCTCCGTCCAGCTCCTGATGGGTCACGAGGACAGTGAGATCCGCGGGTTGATCTCAGTGAACGGCAGCAACCAGGACGTGAAAATGGTCCTGCCGGAGATCTTGAGCGAGTCAGGCATCGGAAAGCGCATGTTTGAACTCCGCTTCACCACCTCGGTGCTGCATGAGCGAAGGAAGGGCGCGTTGGTGGCTTCGGGCGAGCGGGATATCCTGCAAGCCAACACCATCAACATCTACCGCACATAGTCGCTGCCTAGAAGCGCCAACTAACAGGAGTCTCTCAGCATGAACCGCAGCCGCAGCAAACTGGTGGCATTCGCGGGTCTGGTGATCGCCGTCGTCGTGCTGGTGGTTGCCATGGTGGGTGGAGGCTCACTGACCGCGCAAACCACGACGCCGGAACCTGGCTCCACATCGACGTCACCAACGGCGGCAGCCACCGCAGGCGCCACTCCCGCCGTCGCCAACCCCTCTTCGCTGCCCACCATCAATGCTTCTCAGTTACCCAAGGAAGCGCGCCAGACCCTTGCGCTGATTGCCCAAGGCGGCCCGTACCCGTACGACCGCGACGGCGTGAACTTCGGCAACTTCGAGGGATTGCTGCCGAAGAAGTCCGGTGGTTTCTACAAGGAGTACACCGTGCCCACACCGGGGGAGTCGGACCGCGGCGCGCGACGAATCATCGTGGGCAAGGACTCAGCGAAGTACTACACCCCGGACCATTACGAGTCGTTCAAATTCATTGTCGAAGACAAGTAGGAGCCCATGAAGATCTATTCCGCAGACACCTGGACGCTCGAAGAACTCCAAGAGCAGATCTCCGACGCGGGCCGGCGAACGCTTCTGGTCCCACCCGCAAGCACCAAGCAAGGGGTCCTTGAGGTCTTCGGCCAGGTCCTCGATTTCCCTGAGTACTATGGCGTGAACCTCGACGCCCTCAACGATTCCCTGCATGACTACGCCGATGCCCTCTCAGAGGACGACGGCAGCCCGGTCACCATGATCTGGCAAGTCCCTGCGGCCTACCGCACGGACCGTTCCTTCGGCGTGGTCTGCGAGATCCTCCAAGACGCAGAGCGCTACGCCGGCCGTGACCTCGCAGTCATCGCCGTCTTCCAGAACTAAATCGCGAACCGGCCACACCTAACGGCGCCCCAATGGGCCACCGTGACCCGGCAGCGCGCGTCAAAGCGACGAAGGAGCAGCGCGCAGAGGGTTACGGTCGCCCAGCGGGCGAAGCCAGGCTTAGGCGTTCGCGATCAACCCCAGTTCAGCTTTTGATGCCAGTGCGCTGTGCTTCGGGAACACCCGGACGGTGTAGCCGAAGGAGCCGGACCGGTTGATCACCAGTGAGCCGCTGAACAGGTGGCGTCCGCCGCCGAGGTCCTCCAGGGAATCCAGTTCGGCCACCACGATGTCTTCGAGCTCGTCGGATTCCTCGGCGCGGCCGAAGGCTACCTCCACGGAGACGTCGTCCGGGGTGAGGTTGTTGAGGGCCACGTAGGCGTTGACTTGGAGCGTGTCGCCCACTTGGGGTTCTTCGGAGACGCCAACGGAGTCTACGTGTTCCACTACAACCTCGGGCCACGCACTGCGAACCTTGGAGGTCCAGGCCGCGAGTTCCTTGGCTTCCTTGAACGACTCGGCAACAGCGCGGCGTCCGGACACAGCGGCCGGGCAGTAGAGGTTGTTGACGTAGTCGTGGAGCATGCGTTCTGCCGAAACGGCAGGGCCCAGGTTGGCAAGCGTGTGCTTGATCATGGACACCCAGTGTGTGGGTACGGTTTCACGGCTGGATTCGGACGGTCCTGCTGCTCCGGCGCCCTGGGCAACGGTGGTGCCGTAGAAGCGCGGGGCTACCTGGGTCTCCAGCAGCTCGTAGAGTGCTGAGGCCTCAATGTCGTCGCGTTCCTCGGAGGATGCGTTGTTGTTGGCTGTGGGGATTGCCCAGCCGTTTTCGCCGTCGTACATTTCGTCCCACCAGCCGTCCAGGACGGAGAGGTTGAGCGAGCCGTTGATGGCGGCCTTCATGCCGGAGGTGCCGCAGGCTTCCAGCGGGCGGAGCGGGTTGTTGAGCCAGACGTCGCAGCCGGGGAACAGTGTCCGTGCCATGGCGATGTCGTAGTTGGGCAGGAACACGATCCTGTGCCGGACTTGGGGGTCGTCCGTGAACTTGACCAGGTCCTGGATCATTTTCTTGCCGGCATCGTCTGCGGGGTGGGACTTGCCTGCGATGACCAGCTGGATGGGGTGTTTGGGGTCAAGCAGCAGGGCCTTCAAACGTGCAGGGTCGCGCAGCATGAGCGTGAGGCGCTTGTAGGTGGGCACGCGGCGTGCGAATCCGATGGTGAGGACGTCAGGGTCCAGGACGGAGTCGGTCCACCCGAGTTCGGCGTCGGCGGCGCCGCGTTTCTTCCACGAGGCCCGGAGCCGGCGTCGGACGTCGTCAATGAGTTGGGCGCGGAGTTCCCGCCGGAGGGCCCAGACGTCTTCGTCGCTGACGTTGTAGGCCAGGTCCCAGCGTCCGAGTGCTTCGGCCTCCGCGCCGAACTGGTTCCGGGCCAGGGACGAAATGCGGGGGTCCACCCAGGTGGGCACGTGGACGCCGTTGGTGACGGAGGTGATGGGGATTTCGGAATGGTCGAACCCTGGCCAGAGTCCGGCGAACATTTCGCGGGACACCACGCCGTGCAGCTTGGCCACACCGTTGGCACGTTGCGCCAGGCGCAGGCCCATCACCGCCATGTTGAACACGGAGGGGTTGCCGCCGTCGAAGTTTTCGCGGCCGAGTTCCAGGATGCGCTCGGTGGGCACAGCAGGTGCCAGCCCGGCTTCGAAGAAGTGCTTGATCTGCACGGTCTCGAAGCGGTCGATGCCGGCGGGGACGGGCGTGTGCGTGGTGAAGACGGTGGACGCGCGGCCGGCGGCGAGGGCCTCGTCCCAGCTGAGGGGCTCATGGGCGTCGGACATGGCTTCCTGGATGCGTTCGATCCCCAGGAACCCTGCGTGGCCTTCGTTGGTGTGGAACACTTCCGGCGCGGGTGTACCGGTGAGTTCCTGGTAGACGCGCAGCGCCTTGACGCCGCCCATGCCCAGGAGAAGTTCCTGCTGGAGCCGGTGGTCGCCGCCGCCTCCGTACAGGCGGTCGGTGATGCCGCGCGCGGCTTCGTCGTTGGAGGGGACGTTCGAGTCCAGCAGCAGCAGCGGAACGCGTCCGACGTCGGCACGCCACACGTGTGCGTGGAGCTCGCGGCCGTTGGGCAGCGGAAGGGAAATGTGGACCGGCTTGCCCTGGGCGCCATCCTTGGCAGGGTGGCGGAGCAGCGTGAGCGGCAGGCCGTCCGGATCCAGTACGGGGTAGGTTTCCTGCTGCCAGGCGTCGCGGGAGAGCGACTGCTTGAAGTATCCGGCCTGGTACAGAAGCCCGACGCCGATCAACGGCACGCCGAGGTCGGAGGCAGCCTTGAGGTGGTCACCGGCCAGGATGCCGAGGCCGCCGGAGTACTGCGGGAGTACTTCGGTGATACCGAATTCGGGCGAGAAGTACGCGATGCAGGCCGGAGCGTCTTCGCCGAGGCCTTGATACCAGCGCGGTTCGCTCAGGTATCGGTCCAGGTCTGCTGCGGCGCCCTGGACCCGGTTCACCAGCTCGCCGTCATTGGCCAGATCCTGTAACTGCTCGCGGCTGATCGACCCCAGCAGGGCTATGGGGTCGTGCTGCGATTCCTCCCAGAGAGCCGGGTTAAGGCTCGCAAAAAGTTCCCGTGTGGGCCGGTGCCAGGACCAGCGCAAATTGGTTGCCAGACGGGCCAGGGGCCTGATGGGCTCGGGGAGGACGGTACGGACTGTAAACCTTCGAATAGCCTTCACGAGCGCCACACTAACGGACTCGCATGGCAGCCGGAACTGGATTGGGTTTCTTTTAGGTAAAAGTCATCTTGCGTCAAGGAGATAGGTCGTGTGCTTAGCATTCTGTGATTTTTGTCGCTAACGTCGTGGTTGTGACGAAAACCGCGCGAACCATCACCGCTCTGAAATCCAAGACGACTACGGACATCACCGAGGGACTTCGCTTCGGCCGGTTCCCCATCACGGCCGTGCAGCCGGTGGTTGAGGGTGGCCGTTTCCCGGCGAAGGCTTTGCCAGGCGAGGACCTGGTTGTCGGCGCCACGGTCTTCCGTGAAGGCCATGACCAGCTGGGCGTCTCCGCTGTGCTGCTCGATCCCCGGGGCAAGGAGCGTCAGCGAGTACGCCTGACCCCGGCCCAGGGCGAGCAATGGAAGGGCCTGGATCGCTGGGAGGGCCTGATCACGCCCACCGGCACCGGTGCCTGGTCCTTCGTCATTGAGGCCTGGCATGACCGGTACGGCACTTGGCATCACAACGCCGAGGTCAAGGTAGGGGCCGGCATTGACGTCGAGCTGATGCTCGCCGAAGGCGCTGCCCTCCTCGCGGAAGCCGCTGACGACGACGCCGGGCGCAGCGCTGCGGAGAAGCGCACCTTGCGTGCCGCTTCCGTGGTTCTGGCCGACACCACCAAGACTGCCGAGGAGCGCCTTGGTGCCGGTTTCAGCCCCGAGGTGCTGGCCGCCGTCGGACGCGTTCCGATCCGTGAGTTGGTAACCGTTTCGGAACGTTTCCCGCTGCAGGTGGAACGCGACCTCGCGGGCCGCGGTTCTTGGTACGAGTTCTTCCCCCGTTCAGAGGGTGCCGTGTTGGATCACTCCACCGGCGTGTGGACCTCCGGCAACTTCCGCACGGCAGCCAGGAGGCTCGACGCCGTAGCGGACATGGGCTTCGACATCATTTACCTGCCGCCCATCCACCCGATCGGTTACCAGCACCGCAAGGGGCGCAACAACACGCTGACGCCGGGGCCGCAGGATCCAGGTTCGCCGTGGGCCATCGGTTCCAAGGACGGTGGACATGACGCCATCCATCCGGAACTGGGTACGTTTGAGGACTTTGATGCGTTCGTGGCGCGCGCTAACGAGCTGGGACTCGAAGTTGCCCTGGACCTGGCGTTGCAAGCAGCTCCGGACCACCCTTGGGTGACGTCCAACCCTGAATGGTTCACCACACGCGTGGACGGTTCCATTGCCTACGCAGAGAACCCGCCGAAGAAGTACCAGGACATTTATCCCCTGAACTTCGACAATGACCCGGCCGGCCTTTCCAAGGAAATCCTGCGGATCGTGCAACTGTGGATCAGCCACGGCGTCAAGGTCTTCCGCGTGGACAATCCCCACACCAAGCCTGTGTGGTTTTGGGAATGGCTGATCGGCAAGATTAACAAGAAGAACCCCGAGGTTGTCTTCCTGGCGGAGGCCTTCACACGCCCGCCAATGATGCATGCTTTGGGCCGCGCAGGATTCCAGCAGTCCTACACCTACTTCACCTGGCGGAACACCAAGACTGAGCTGGAGCAGTACTTCCACGAGGTCAGCCATGAGACCGCCGCGTTCTTCCGTCCGAACTTTTTCGTGAACACCCCGGACATCCTCACCGAGTACCTGCAGTACGGCGGCCCGGCAGCGTTCCGCATCCGGGCCGCGTTGGCCGCAACGGCCAGCCCGCTGTGGGGCGTCTACGCCGGTTACGAGTTGTACGAGCACGTGGCCCGTCCGGGAGCCGAGGAGTACATCGACAACGAGAAGTACGAGTACAAGGCGCGGGACTGGGAGGGCGCGGCTGAGTCGGGGCGGACCCTGGCGCCGTACATCACCAGGCTCAACACCATCCGGAAGAACCACCTGGCCCTGGGCGATCTGCAGAACTTGACGCTGCACAGCAGCACGGACGACGCCACGATCGTCTACTCCAAGCACAAAACGCTCCCGGACGGCACCAAGGACACCTTGATCATTGTGGTCAATGTGGATCCCCACAGCACCCGCGAAAGCACGGTGTCCCTGGACTTGGGGGCCCTGCAACTGGACCCCTCTGACTTCAACGAGGACGGCCGGTTCCGCGTGGACGATTTGATCAGTGGCCAGAGCTGGGAGTGGGGCGAGCACAACTACGTCAGGCTGGACGCCCACGTTGAACCGGCACACATACTGAGCATCCGGAGGCAGCCTTAGTGAGTTTTTCTCCGCAGAACCCCAGCCAGTACTTCACTCCGAAGAACACCTTCGAGTTGAACGCCCCAGGTCTCCAGCACGATCCGCACTGGTACCGCAAGGCAGTCTTCTATGAGGTACTGGTGCGGGCCTTTGCGGATGCCAACGGGGATGGTTCCGGCGACTTCCACGGCCTGATCGAGAAACTGGACTACCTCCAGTGGCTGGGTGTCGACTGCTTGTGGTTGCCCCCGTTCTTCCATTCCCCGTTGCGCGATGGCGGTTACGACATCGCGGACTACACGTCCGTGCTGGACGAGTTCGGCACCATCAGCGATTTCAAGCGACTGGTTGCCGAGGCCCACGCCCGTGGCGTCCGGGTGATCATCGATCTGCCGTTGAACCACACCTCGGACCAACATCCTTGGTTCCAGGAGTCACGCAAGGATCCAACGGGTCCCTACGGCGATTTCTACGTGTGGAGCGATACGGATGAGAAATACCAGGACGCACGCATCATCTTCGTTGACACCGAAGAATCCAATTGGACCTTCGATCCCATCCGCCGCCAGTTCTTCTGGCACCGCTTTTTCAGTCACCAGCCAGACTTGAACTTCGAGAATCCCGCCGTCATCGAGGCGCTCTATGACGTAGTCCGCTTCTGGCTGGACCAAGGGATAGATGGCTTCCGCGCCGATGCCATCCCTTACCTGTTCGAAGAGGATGGCACCAACTGCGAGAACCTGCCGGCCACACACGCCTTCCTTCAGGACCTTCGCCGGATGGTGGACTCCAACTATCCGGGCAGGGTGATCATTGCCGAGGCAAACCAACCTCCGCATGAGGTGGTGGAGTACTTTGGCACCGAGGAAGCCCCCGAATGCCACATGGCCTTCCACTTCCCCATCATGCCGCGGCTGTACTACGCCTTGCGGGACCAGAAGGCCGCCCCCATTATCGAGACGTTGCGGAACACCCCGGAGATCCCCAAGGGGGCGCAGTGGGGGACCTTCCTGAGGAACCACGACGAACTGACCCTGGAGATGGTGCCCGCGGAAGAGCGTGCCGCCATGCTCGGCTGGTACGCCCCGGATCCCCGGATGCGGGCCAACATTGGTATCCGACGACGTTTGGCGCCGCTGCTGGATAACTCCCGCTCCGAGATCGAGCTCATCAACGCCTTGCTGCTTTCCCTGCCGGGCAGTCCCTTCCTGTACTACGGGGATGAGATCGGCATGGGAGACAACATCTGGCTCGATGACCGCGACGCCGTCCGTACCCCTATGCAGTGGAACCCCGATCGTAACGCGGGCTTCTCCGGGGCCGATCCGGGCAAGCTTTACCTTCCGGTCATACAGTCGCTGGTTTACAACTACAGCATGGCCAACGTTGAGGCCCAGGCCGCGCACTCAGGTTCGCTGCTGCGCTGGACCCGCCAGATCCTCAGCGTCCGGAAGAACCACCCGGTGTTTGGCCTGGGCGGCTTCCGGCACATCGAGGCGGACCATGAGGTGGTGCTGGCCTACGTCCGGGAACTGCCGACGGGCAACCCGGAAGGGGAGGACGCAGAAACCATTCTGTGCGTCTTCAACCTCTCACAGCACCCCGTGGCAGCCACGCTGGACGTACCTGAGTTTGCAGGCCGTGGCCTGCGCGATATTTTCGGCGGCCAGCCTTTCCCGGCGGTCGGCGACAACGGTCACTTGACCGTGATGCTGGGCAGCCACAGCTTCTATTGGCTGCGGGTCCGCTCGGCATTTTCCAACCCCTCGTCGCCTTTTACCCAGGCGATTCCCGTGGTGACCTCCAAAGGATGAGATGAGCAAGGCAAACTTGAACCCCTCCATTGAAGGACTTCTCCGGAACTGGCTGCCAGGCAAGCGCTGGTTCCCCGTCAAGAGCCCCGACTTCGCGCTCGAGCAGGTGGGCAGATTCAGCCTCCCGGGTACCGGCGCGGAGGCCGGATTGGAAGTTGTGCTGCTGGCGGTAACCCACCGAACTGCCGACGGCGGTTCGCGGACCGACGTCGTCCAGGTTCCGTTGAGTTACCGGAGCCAGCCGCTCACGGATGCTCCCAGTGCGTTGTTGGGCGAGTTCACGGATCCTGACCTTGGCCTGCGGCTGGTATACGACGCCGTCTACGATGCGGATTTTGTGACGGCGTGGCTGGAACTCATGCGCAGTGAAGGAACCGTGGCCGGCGCCCGGGGGCATCTCACCCGTGGCCGCGTCGCGCTTCCAAAAAATCCCACCTCGGTCAAGGTCCTGTCCGGCGAGCAGTCCAACACGTCCGTCATTATCGACGACGGCGATTCGGCAGCGATCGTCAAAATTTTCCGTGTGCTTGCGGCAGGTAAAAATCCCGAAGTCGAACTTGGTGCCGCCCTGACGGCGGCCGGGACTACCGAGGTTCCCGCGACGCTCGGTTGGATAACCGGCTCGTGGGACGGGCCGGCGTCGAACGGTTCCGCAGCGGCCACGGGTGAGCTGACCGTCGCCCACGAATTCCTTCTCGGAGGCCTCGATGCCTGGAGACGGGCAGTGGAGGCAGCCGCAGCCGGCAAGGATTTCACGGCAGAGGCCCGCGGGCTCGGGGCTGCTACTGCCACGGTTCACGCGAGGCTCGCGGAGACGTTCGGAACCCACGACGGCCAGGAACAGGGCCCGGACATCATCGCGACTGTGGCCCGGCGTGTCCGCGGCTCATGGGCCGAAGCCTCGGCCGCCGTCGGGCCCTACGACCACGAGCTCGATGAGCTGTTGTCGGCTCTGGATCCCCGGGACGTCGGCCAGTTGCAACGCGTTCACGGCGACCTCCACCTGGGACAGATCCTTCTGGTTCCCGGCGCTGAGGGGCAGCCGGGACGGTGGGCCATCCTCGACTTCGAGGGCGAGCCGCTCCGGACCATCGATGAACGTAACAGCCCCGATCTTCCCCTGCGGGATGTCACAGGCATGCTGCGGTCGTTCGACTATGCAGCGGGTGCCGCTACGCGCGAAAACGCCCACGCCAACGTGCCCGAGACCTGGGTGGATGATTGCGCCGCCGCGTTCCTTGAGGGTTACAGCGAAGTCACCCCGGGAACCATAGACCGCCGCTCGCCGCTCTTTGTGGCATTGTGGCTGGACAAGGCCTTATACGAGGTTGTTTACGAGTTGCGGAACCGGCCCGACTGGCTGTCAATTCCGGTGAATGCATCCCGACGAATCCTCGACAACACAAGCCGCGGCAAGCATGCGGCAGCTACAGCGGAAGGTAATGACATGACTGGCTCTGCACGCACCGAACGGCCCCGAGTACCCCTGCACGTGGACTCCGAGACCTTGGAACGCGTGGCGGCCGGCGCTTACCACGCGCCGCACTCAGTTCTTGGTGCCCACTTGGACGATCATGGCCACGTCACCATCCGCACCGTGAAGCACCTCGCGAAGTCCGTCGTTGTGGTGACGGAAGCCGGCCGTACTGACATGACCCATGAGGCCCACGGGGTCTGGGTAGCGGTCCTGGAACCGCTGCAGGCAGGCCATGTGCCGGACTACCGTTTGGAAGTGGTGTACGACGCCGAACCCGTCACCATCGATGACCCCTACCACTACCTGCCCACCGTGGGTGAGGTGGACCTGCACCTGATCGGCGAAGGACGCCACGAACGCCTCTGGGATGTCCTCGGCGCGCACGTCCAGCACTATCGCTCGGCCTTGAGCGAGGTGGACGGGGTCTCGTTCGCTGTTTGGGCTCCAAATGCTCAGGCTGTTCGCGTTAAGGGCGACTTCAACGGGTGGGATGGCCGCCAGCACGGGATGCGTTCCTTGGGCTCCTCCGGTGTGTGGGAACTCTTCATTCCCGGGGTTGTAGCAGGGGCGTGCTACAAATACGAGATCCTGACCAAGGCGGGTCAGTGGGTGGAGAAAGCCGACCCGATGGCCTTCGGCACCGAGGTCCCGCCGCTCACAGCCTCCCGTGTGGTGGACGCCAGTTACCGGTTCAAGGACGCGGAATGGATGAATGCCCGTGCCCAGAGGGACCCGCACAACTCGCCCATGAGCGTTTACGAAGTCCATTTGGGCTCCTGGCGGTTGGGCCTTGGCTACAAGGAACTCGCCAAGGAACTTGTGGACTACGTGAAGTGGCTTGGGTTCTCCCATGTTGAGTTCATGCCGGTCGCGGAGCACCCCTTCGGTGGATCGTGGGGCTACCAAGTGACGTCCTACTTCGCCCCGACGTCGCGGTTCGGACACCCGGACGAGTTCCGGTTCCTGGTGGATTCACTGCACCAAGCGGGCATCGGCGTACTCCTCGACTGGGTCCCCGCACACTTCCCTAAGGATTCCTGGGCGCTGGCGCAGTTCGACGGCCAGCCTCTGTACGAGCACTCGGACCCCGCCCTGGGTGAGCACCCCGACTGGGGAACGCTGATCTTCGACTTCGGACGCAGCGAGGTCCGCAACTTCCTTGTTGCCAACGCGCTGTACTGGCTGGAGGAGTTCCACATCGATGGCCTGCGCGTGGATGCCGTGGCCTCCATGATCTACCTGGACTACTCCCGTGAGGAAGGACAGTGGAGGCCCAATAAGTTCGGCGGCCGCGAGAACCTTGAAGCCATCTCCTTCATGCAGGAAGTCAACGCCACCGTCTACAAGTCCCACCCCGGCGCCATCATCATCGCCGAGGAATCAACGGCATTCCCCGGTGTCACGGCGCCCACCAACCACGGCGGACTCGGCTTCGGTCTCAAGTGGAACATGGGCTGGATGCACGACTCGCTCAAGTACATCTCCGAAGACCCCATCAACCGCAAATGGCACCACGGCACCATCACGTTCTCCCTGGTCTACGCCTTCACGGAGAACTTCCTGCTGCCCATTAGCCACGACGAAGTAGTTCACGGCAAGGGATCCATGCTGCGCAAGATGCCCGGTGACCGCTGGCAGCAGCTGGCAAACCTGCGGGCGTTCTTTGCTTATCAGTGGGCGCATCCGGGCAAGCAGCTGATCTTCATGGGCACGGAGTTCGGTCAGGAAGCAGAGTGGTCCGAGCAATACGGACTGGACTGGTTCCTTGCTGAGATTCCTGCGCACCGCGGACTGCAACTCCTGGTCAAGGATCTCAACGAGCTATACACGTCGACGCCTGCCCTGTACCAGCGGGACAACGAGCCCGGCGGTTTCCAGTGGATCAATGGCGGAGATGCCGACCACAATGTTCTGACTTTCATCCGATGGGATGGCGATGGCAAGCCGTTGGTTTGCGCCGTGAACTTCTCGGGCGGTCCCCACAAGGACTACATCCTGGGTGTGCCCGCCGCAGGGGAGTGGACGGAAGTCCTGAACACCGATTCGGAGACATATGGCGGCTCGGGGGTCGGTAACCCGGGATCGTTGAAGGCTTCGACTCCCGGGACTGATGGCCAGCCTGCAGCGCTGACCGTCACGCTCCCTCCGCTCGGCGCTTCCTGGTTCGCGCCGGCTGAGTAGCCACTGTGGACAGGAGGGTCCGGAGCCTTGGCTTCCGGGCCCTCTTCCCTTGGCTCCCGGGGATTTTGCCCGGGAGATGGACTGTGTCGCTGAGGGGTTTTGCCATCCCGCGGAAGTAGGGGTATAGTTAGTACCCGCGCTGCTCCACGAGTAGAGATCGCAAGCTGACAAGAAACCGCAAGGAAAAATCAAGTCACGCTTGCCGATTTGACTCGAAGGGAGACAGCCGGTAAGTTTGAAAAGTTGCTCCGGAGCGATCTAGCTGAGGCTGGTGGTACTGCTTTGGATTAGCGACCTGTTGTTTGAGAACTCAATAGTGTGCCAAGTTTGTTGATACCGATTGTTTTATCAATTGGTTGAATTTATGCTGGA
>NZ_JBXALT010000008.1:0-711 GCF_058799755.1 Arthrobacter sp. GW822-FHT05G07
GGAACCCAGGTTGTTGCTCCGATCACGGCTCCGGTAAACCTTGGTTCGACCTCGGCTGGTCTGCTGGGTGACTCGTCCGCCGCGAACACTGGCACCACGGGCGGAACTGCCCCGACGGGTACGACGCCAGACAGCACCACTTCCGGGAACGACGGACTTCTTTCCGGCACTCAGGTGATCATCCCGATCACGGCCCCTGTTACCGTTGGTTCCACCTCCGTGGGAATCGGTGGTGGCTCTACCGGCACTGTGAACCCGCCGGTTGTGAACCCTCCCGTCGTAAACCCGCCGGTTGTGAACCCTCCCGTCGTAAACCCGCCGGTTGTGAACCCGCCTGCAGGTGGTGGCCTTGACGCTGGTGGAGAAACTGGCATCAACACTCCCGTCGCAGGCACCACAAACACCACGTATGCCTCGGTTGGCACCCAAGCCAGCAGCGTAGTGGTCCCGAGTGCCACGCAGGGTGCGTTGACCGCGGCAGCCTCCACCGCCGTCGGAAGTGCCAACACCTTGGCCAACACTGGACTCAACGGTCAGTGGGTTCTCTGGGCAGGCGCCATGCTCCTGATGGGGTTGGTGCTCGCAGCAGTCGGTCGCCGCAAGGCAGTAGCTAACCGCCGCTAAGCCAGGGAAGCAATCTCACTTCGCATGCAGTTGTTGGGGGGGGGGGGGGGGGGGGGGGGGGGGAGGGGGGGGAGAGGGGAGGGGGGG
>NZ_JBXALT010000008.1:719-22669 GCF_058799755.1 Arthrobacter sp. GW822-FHT05G07
TTGTTGGTGCTTTGTCCCCTGGGCCCCACAACAACTGCGAGCCAGCTCGTTCCAAAAGCTCACCAGCTACCACTCAGCCCGTCCCACGCAGCCAGTACCAGCCACCCGTCCCAGTAACCCACCTAGCACCACGTTCGTCGGCGCACCCGTTAGCGCCGATCGCCCCTGTTACCTCTGGTGCGGTTGGCGGAAGTGGGTGCGGGCTTGGTCACGAAGGGGAGCGCCGGGCGGCGAAGTGTGCGCATGGCGCGAAGTGGTGCGAGCCAGCTCGTTCCAAGCGCTCACCAGTTACCCACGCAGCCGGTACTAGCCACGCGTCCCAGTAACCCACTAACCCACGAACCGGCGCACCCGTTAGCGCCGATCGCCCCTGTTACCTCTGGTGCGGTTGGCGGAAGCGGGTGCGGGCCTGACCACGAAAGGGTGCGCCGGGCGGCGAAGTGTGCGCATGGCGCGAAGTGGTGCGAGCCAGCTCGTTCCAAAAGCTCACCAGTTACCCCCTCAGCCAGTACCAGCCACCCGTCCCAGTAACCCACTAACCCACGAACCGGCGCACCCGTTAGCGCTGACCGCCCCTGTTACCTCTGGTGCGGTTGGCGGCACAGGGCGCGCGCCCGACCACGAAAGGGTGCGCCCGGCGGCACAGGGCTCGCGCCCGACCACAACCGGGAACGCGAAACGTCATCCGACCCGACCACCAGCCGCGACGGTCATAGGATGAAAGGGATGACCACCACCCAAGCAGACAAAAACTTCACCCTTCGCAGCGTCGCCCTTCCGGCCTTCGGACCCGCGCTGCTGTTCTGTATCGGCGAAGGGGCGGTCCTGCCGGTTATTGCGCTCTCGGCGCGCGAGCTTGGCGCTTCGGTGGCGGTTTCAGCGTTGATCGTGACACTGATCGGGCTGGGCTCCTGGATCTTCAACATCCCGGCGTCGATCATCACGGAGAAGTTCGGCGAACGATGGTCGATCGTTGGAGCCGGAGCTTTGGGCGCGGTTGCCCTCGGCGCAGCCGCGTTCGCGCCGCAGGTCGACCACGGACTCTGGCTGCTGGCTGCGTCCATGACCTTGGTGGGCATGTCGGCCAGCGTCTTCAACCTAGCCCGTCAAAAGTTCCTTACCGAGGCCGTCCCGGTCATGTTCCGCGCGCGAGCTCTTTCAACACTGGGTGGCGTGACCAGGATCGGCATCTTCATCGGGCCATTCGTGGGCGCCGGCGTCATGCAGTTCGCCGGAATCAGTGGTGCTTACTGGGTGGGCTTCGCGGGCATGATGGCGGCCGCTGCTTTGTCTCTCACCATCCCGGACCTCGTAGCCCCGGAAACGCCCGACGGCGGCCCTCGCCCTCCGGCGTCGACGTTGCGGAGCGTCGCGGTCTCCCACGCGGGGGTGTTCCTTTCTGTGGGATTCGGGATCCTGCTTCTCAGTGCTCTGCGTGCATCACGACAAGTGGTCATCCCGCTGTGGGCGGACCACCTGGGGCTCGATGCCACCCATGCGTCCTTGCTCTTCGGCTTGTCCGGGGCAATCGACATGCTGGTGTTCTATCCTGCCGGGAAGCTGATGGACAGGAAGGGCCGGCAATGGGTGGCCATTCCCTCCACGCTCATCATGGGGACGGCATTGATTCTGATTCCCTTCACCGCCGGATTCGTACCATTGCTCTTGGTCGCCCTGCTGATCGGGTTCGGCAACGGCATCAGTTCGGGGCTCATCATGACGCTCGGAGCTGACTTCTCACCGGACAACGGCCGGAGTCACTTCCTCGGGATATGGCGCTTCATTGCCGATTCCGGCGCCACCGGAGGGCCCGTGCTGCTGTCCGGGTTGACGGCTGCAATCTCGTTGTCGGCGGGCGTCTGGGCCACAGGCGTACTGGGGTTCGCAGCGGCTGTGGTGTTCGCCGTCGCAATTCCGCGGCTGAAGCACCGGCGTAACTATTAGCTTTTACCCTTCGTGTTGACCTAACTGCTGAGATAGATTCACAGGGAATTCGCAGGAAAGTCCAAACTTTGGCTAAACTCATGCTGGCCGCAGTATCGCGGCCATTTTTCCGCGCTCTTGGGGGCGTTTGAGCAGAGGGCGCTGTTTATGCAGATCCGACGGAGAGCCAGTGTGCGCTCTCAAGTAATTTTTGCCGGCATTATCGCAATGGTAGGAGCTGCCCTCCCGGCCCTTCCTGCTGTAGCGAATGAGACTCCGGTGCCTGTACCCAGCGCGGCACCACGGACAATGTCCACCGAGTCCTCGGTCCTCCCTACGGACCAATTCATTGTGAAGTTCAAGGACCGGGCAAGTATCCAATCACTGGACCGGAAGTCGTCCTTGAATCGGGCCGCTGGGACCCTTGGCGTCCCTATTGAAGCTGTCCGTACGCTAGCCACGGGTGAAGAAGTGGTGAAGACGGAAAAGAAGCTCGGTGGCGAAGAAGCCGGTGAACTGGTTTCCGCCTTGGCCGCAGACCCCAGCGTTGAGTATGCCGAGCCAGATGTCATCATGAGGCCATTCGCTTCCGCGCCCAACGATCCTTTGTACTCATATCAGTGGGCACACAGTAGCACCGACAGTGGCGGGATGCGTGTCCTGGGGGCATGGGACGTGAGCCAGGGAGCCGGGAGCGTGGTTGCGGTCATCGATACCGGCATTACTGACCACACCGACTTGAACGCCAACATTCTGCCTGGCTTTGACATGATTCATGATCCCCTCGTTGCAGGTGACTCCAACGGACGCGATTCGAATCCGGCAGATGAGGGCGACGCCACCTACTACGGGGAGTGCGAGCCCGGATGGCCCGGTTATTCATCTTCGTGGCACGGGACACATGTGGCCGGTCTTGTGGCTGCTGTTGCAGGAAACAGCAAGGGCGTGGCAGGCGTTGCTCCCAAGGCAAAGGTCGTTCCGGTGCGTGCGCTGGGCATCTGTGGCGGATACGCTTCCGACATCGCAGATTCGATCGTTTGGGCGGCGGGCGGAACAGTTACGGGAGCCCCAGCGAACGCGAATCCAGCGAACGTCATCAACCTGAGCCTCGGAGGCCTGGCGCCTTGCTCCACGATCTACCAAAACGCTGCAGATTTTGCACGAAGCAAGGGCGCCTCAGTGGTGGTGGCTGCAGGTAACGAAGGCATCGACGCATCCAAGGTCAGCCCTGCCAACTGTAAGAACGTGCTGGTGGTCGGTGCGAGCACACGCAATGGCCTCAAAGCGTCGTACTCCAACTTCGGAATCAACGTCGATGTCGCCGCCCCGGGCGGCGACATGACCAACTCGGGCCTCGACGGAATTTTGTCCACCCTCAACGACGGAACGGATTCCCTAGGTTCCGAGGGATACTCCGTTATGGAGGGCAGTTCAATGGCCGCTCCTCAGGTAGCGGCAGTAGCAGCCATGATGTATTCAAAACTGCCTGCTTTGACCCCCGCGGATGTTGAGCAGAGGCTAAAGGCCTCGGCTCGGCCGATCAACGGCTGTGGCTGCGGCGCCGGTTTGGTTGACGCCAACGCCACTCTCACCAAGGTGGCAGCCGAGGCTGCGCCAATCACGGCGGGCACTCCCACAATTTCCGGTGAGGCTGCTGTTGGCAAGTTGTTGATTGCTGAACCTGGCAACTGGGGTAACACCTACGAAGCCACCTGGAATTATCAGTGGAACCGGTGGGGAACACCCATCCCCGGAGCAACCGGAAACGGTTACTGGTTGACAGAGGATGATCACCAAGCCACCATCACGGTCACTGTTACTGCCACCAAGAAGTTCGTACCGGCCGTCTCCGCAACCTCGGAGCCGACAGTTCAAGTGGCTCCCGGAACCTTGTTTGGTAGCGTGCCTGTTATCACGGGCTCGGCCTACGAGGGAAGCACCCTAACGGCCAACCCGGGTACGTGGGGCCCGGCCCCTGTGGACTTGACCTATCGGTGGACCCGCAACAAGCCAGGCACCACTGGTGAGCACGTCTCCAGTGCCTCTACCTACACCTTGACGAGCGAGGACATTGGCAGCACGCTTTCGCTACATGTCATGGGTAACAAGACCCCATACCGGCTGCTGGAGATGTCCAGCAAGCCAACGCCTGTTGTAGTTGCCGCTGACAAGGCTGTTACGCCTGAAGCCGTAGTGTTCACCGAAGCTCCGTACATGGGCAACGATCGCTACACTATTCCGGAGTCAGAGACCATGGACTACCAGGTAGATGACAAAACGCTCCAAGCCGGAACTCACCCCGCTCGAGGACAGGCCAAAATTACAGCCGTTCCGAAGAGCGGTTATGCAGTGCTCAACGGGGCGACTTCAGAGTGGAAGGCCTACTTCAGCGCAAAGGGGCCGGAATTTACGGCGCCTGCTGTTTCACCCTTCCGGGATGTGGCGACCACCCAGCAGTTCTATAAGGAAATGTCCTGGCTTGCAGACCGTAAGATCTCTACCGGTTGGGTAGAGGCGGACAAATCCGTCTCATACCGGCCGGTGACACCCATCAACCGTGACGCAATGGCAGCATTCCTTTACCGTGCGGCCGGCTCGCCGGACTACACACCTCCCGCGCAATCCCCATTCAAGGACGTTGCAACCACGCAGCAGTTCTACAAGGAGATGGCATGGTTGGCAGAAACCGGCATTTCATCCGGATGGACTGAGAACGGGGCGCGTTACTACAAACCGCTGACCCCCATCAAACGCGACGCGATGGCTGCCTTCCTGTACAGGTTGGTCAACAAGCCCGACTATGAAGCACCGATGAATCCACCTTTCAAGGACCTCGATTCAGGCCAGCTGTTCTATAAGGAAATGGTCTGGATGAGCGTTGCGGGGATTTCCTCCGGCTGGCAGCTAGGGGAGAACAACTACTGGTACCAGCCGATGGAGCCCATCAACCGCGACGCCATGGCAGCATTCCTGTACCGCTTGCCATAGGTGCTCGGCCGGGTTGCTGGTGAGTAACCCCCTGTGAACAAAGAACGGCCGCAGAATGACCCCGTGAGGTTGTTCTGCGGCCGTTCTTCTTTCAAAGAGGATCAGGAAGCCACGGCTCCCGTTGAAACACTGCGCGGGGTCTTCCAAGCCCGGTCAGGAACCTTGCCGGTAACCAGTGCCACGGCAATCACCAGCAGCACCAGCCCCCAGGTCGCATTCGCAACGTCCAGCGCAGACCTCATCACCACGAACGGGGGGACGATGGCCAAGACAGTTCCGGCAGCAATGCGCCACATAGCCGGCCGGACCGCACCCGGTGCCAGCGCAGTGCTGGCCAGTTCCAGCCGAACCAGCGGGGTTGAGACCAACAGCACCAGCGTCCAAGCAGCTACATAAAACAGAGGCCGGGTGAGCCACCACTCGGTGCCGGCGGGCTCGGGGAAGGGCAGGCGAAGGACCAGCGCAATCCCAAACATGGCGATGATCAACGGCAGGTGCCACAGATAAATGGTCATCGCCCGGCTACCCACCACGAACATAACCTTCTGTACCCAGCCGACACGGACACATCGCTGCAGCACAGGATAGGCGGCCTTCACCAAAAGAATGTGTGCCAGACCTACCAGGATCAGGGGGAACATGGGCGGGTTCTGGCTGGTCAGCATGTCCACGGGATACGGCCCGGCATGCGTGAGCGGAACCATCGCGGCGTAACAGCCGGCAGCGGCAAGAACGAGCTGCCACTTGGCGAAGCGGTCAAAGAAGCCGTCGGCGTAGAAGAAGCCCAGCTGTTGCAGCAGCCCCCACACGAACACCATGTTCAGCAGCCCGATCGGGTTCGAGTCGAAGCCCCACGGGTTGCGCTCCAAGCCCAAGCGAAGAACATCAACGACGACGGCGCTCGCGGCCAGCGCTGCAATGGTCCGGTATGGCGCTGCTTCGTGGAGCTTCGCCATAGTGGGAACCATGGCCTGGCAGATCAGGTACGCGGCAAGGAACCACAGCTGCACTCCGGCGCCCGCGGCGATAACGGCAAGCAAGTCGGCAGGGACACCGGCCGCCGTCGCGCTCCACAGGGCAATCGCAAGGAAGATGTACAACGCAACCGTGGGCCGGACCAGTCGCAGCACCCGGTTCCGGAGGTAATCGCCGGCGTCGCCGCCCTTGCGTTGCAGGCTGCGCCACGACGTGAGCGAGGCGAAACCGCCCACGATGAAGAAAAGCGGCATGACCTGGCCGAACCAAGTTCCTTGCGCAAACCAGCTTAAGGACGTCAGGGGATTGCCCACGCCGATGCCGGACTCGTCCACGCTGATCCCCATCATGAGCAGGTGAACAGCTACCACGGCAAACATGCAGACGACGCGGATGAAATCCACCACCAAATCGCGGGAAGCGGGGACGGCGACAATAGGGGCGTTGCTCCCGCGCGAAGCGGACCTAAGCGTTGATGACATGGAATCTCCTGAGGCTCAACAGTGTTTATCCATCGATTGGAATAACTGTAGCGCATGAAGAACGGGCAGTCGACGTCATTCTCAGAAACGTTGCTGCATCCGGGTCAGGATAGGCATGGTCGGGCGTAGCCTTTGAAGAGAACCTCATCCTGAGTCTCTTTCCGGCGCACATGGCGCATTCCATGAATCCACCCCCACCAATGAAGGGCAGTGCTGATTGTTATGCACATCAAAGAATTCTGGGACCAGCTTTCTCCGCACACTCAGCAATGGCTCATGGACAATCCGGGAACCATGATTGTGCCGCGGACCGTTACCGCGATCATCAACGGGGAGACGGGGGAGAGTGAAGGTGTTGACGCGCATGGTGGCACGCACCTCACGGACGAGGATCGACACTTCATCCACGAGCAAGCCCGCGCGCGGCAGGCTGTGTTTGCGGAAGAACCCAAGTTCTTCGACTCGGTTGGTCCGGAGGACTAGGCTCTCGGACGTTCGCGCCCTTTAGCGCCGATTGCTCCCGTAATTACTGGTGCGTGGGGCGGGTATGGGTGCGCCGGGGTCGTGTGTGTGGTGCGTGGGGCGGGTACGGGTGCGCCGCCGCCGGCACGCCGCCGCCGGCACCGCACCAGACAGCGTTAGCCCTTACGCGCCGCCAGGCCGAACAGCCACGTGCCGCCAAGTGCTGACAAGTATCCGGCGATCACAATGAAGGCGGTGCCGGCCCAGAAGTAGTCGATGGTGCTGTCTGTGCTGAGGTCGGGCACCTGCAGCAGCGAGTATGCCGCCACTAAGCCGGCGATCACGAGTGCCGCCACGGTGAGCCACACCCACAACCGGGAAGCGGCCCAGTGCTCGCCGTACCCCTTCCATACATTCCAGCTGTTGCCGGTGCGGAGGATGAGCCAGCCCGCCGGGAGCATGACGGCGGCAACCACCAGGAAAGCGGCTACGACGTCGGCCGGGCGGTGCCACTGGTTGATGAGCGTGGAGACGCCCGTGGCCACGGCGAAGGTGCTGCCAAGGAAGCCGGCCAAGGGTCGCCAGCGGGGCGAAACCATGAGGAATACCGCAGCTGCGGCGGATGCGGCGAGCGTGGTGTGACCGGACGGGAGTGAGTTCAGCTCCAAGGTTTGGACCCCACGGTCGGGCCTGTCCGGGATGAGGAGCTTGAGGATTTGTGTCGCCGCGTTGGCGGCAATGCATGCTGCCACTGCGATTCCGGCGGCGGTCCAGCGGCGGCGGGCGACTGTCACGAAGAGCACCATGATGGCCGCGATGGCCAGCGAGAGCATGGGGAGCATGTCCAGGAATTCGGTGGAGGCCCTGCCGGCTGTTCCGCCCAGCACGGTTGCTTCAACCAGTGCGGACTCGTCAATGAACTGGCCAGCGGTGGTGCGCACAAAGAAGTAGTACGTCGCCGCCAGGCCCACGGCGCTGGCAATGGTGGCGAGGCAGAACAGAAAGCCTGTGCCGGCGCCTGCGTCGTGTCCTTGAAGCGGCCGTTTGCTCGACCTCCCGCTGGTGCGGAATTGCTGGGAACTCATTCTGACTAGACTGCCACAGTTCTCTGGGTGGCCCGTGTGAGTTCGCTCGGCGCGTGGCGGCCGGAAGTGAGACCCTCGCAACATTCCTGTGATGCTTGACACGTGTTAGGTGGCAGGTTTAGGCTTCCTAACACGTGTTAGGGAAGGAAATCTACATGTCGGGAACCAATGGAGCTTTGCGTGAATTCACACGTAGAAGTGCCCTCACAGCCCTCGGCGCCGGAATTGTTGGAGTCGCCGCGGCGTCGTGGCCGCGCCTGACCGGGGCCGACATTCCAGGCCGGGGAGACAACAGCCTCAGCATCGCCATCATGGGCACCGCCGCAGACGCCGCCGCCCGCCAGAAGGTCATCGACGCCTTCGCCAAGGTCCACCCCGAAATCAAGGTGAAGGTCCAAGCGATCCAAGCCGTGGACTGGAAGGACTTCTTCACCAAGATCCTCACCATGGTGGCAGCAGGCACCCCGCCGGACGTCGTGTACGTGGCAACGGAAGGCGCCCAGCTCTTCGCCGAGAAACTGGCCCACCCGCTGGACGAATTCCTGCGCCGCGACGCCGACCATATGAAGGAGTACTTCGCGGACGTCCACCCCAGCCTGGTGGAAGCGTTCATGTACAAAGGCAGCCTGTTCCAGCTCCCCATCGACTGGAACGCGGCCAACATGTACTACAACACGGCGTCACTCCGTTCGGCGGGGCTGGAACGGCCATCCGACAACTGGACGCACACGGACTTCCGCAGCACACTCGCTGCAATGAAGAAGGCCAAGCCGGCCGACTTCACCCCTTACTACTGGACCAACCGTCTCTTCGGCGGAGTGGTGCCGTGGCTCTACGCGAACGACACCAGCTTCCTCAAGGAAACCAAGTCCCCGGGCGGCGAATGGTTGTGGGACGGCTTCTATGCCAACGACCCCACGCGCAGCCTCCGCTCCGGCGGCTACCAGTGGCTTGAACCCAACGCCGATGATCCCCGGGTCTTCGAATCCTTCGACTACCTCCGCGGACTGGTCAAAGACGGACTGGGTGTGCGGCCCGAGGAAGGCGGCGGCAGCGCGCTGATCGGCCTCTTTGCGTCCAACAGGATAGGTACGACGCCGGCAGGCGGCTATTGGGTCCAAGGCCTCCACGAGGCGGGGATGACAGAGAGCGATTTCGACGTCCAGTTCTTCCCGAAGTGGCGGACCCAGCGCCACCAGTTCGGCACGGCAGGGTACGCGATCATGAGAACCGCCAAGGACAAGGACGCCGCCTGGGAATGGGTGAAGTTCAGCTCCAGCCGTGAAGCCATGCAAATCGTGTTCCCCACACCGAACACCACGCCTGCGCGTCGTTCAATGGTCAACGAGCAGCTCTACGCGGGAACAGGTCCGCGGAACTGGAAGGTCTTCTACGACACCTTGGACAGGTTCCCCACCACAGGTCCCATTCCAGCGCCACCCCAGCAGGCCGCCGTCGAAACCGCCCTCATGAAAAACGTAAGCCTGGCTGTGAGTGGAGACGAGCGTCAACTCAAGGACGCCCTCAGTTCCATGCAGCGCGACCTTGAACTGGCCCTGAGGAGGCAGCCATGAGCACCGCAACCAGTACGCCCACAGGGACGGGGAGCGAGCCGGGACGGAAGCCGATCCACAAACACACGCAGCCGTCCAAGCGCGGCCGGATGCAGCAACGGTGGCTGCCTTGGGCCTTCTTGGCGCCCACCATCGTGGGCATGGGCATCTTCACCCTGTTGCCGATTATCGCCTCGATCGCGTTGGCATTCTTCCGCTGGGACATCATCTCGGCACCAACATTCGTGGGCTTCGACAACTTTGCCGAGGTAGTCCAGGACCCCACTGTCAGGGTGTCGTTCATCAACACGATCGTGTTTGTGATTGTGGCTGTGGCACTCCAACTCGGACTGGCACTCGGCCTGGCGATCATGGTGCAGGAGAAACTCCCGGCTTGGCTGAGGGTGTTCTTCCGCTCCGCTTTCTTCTTCCCGCTGATCCTGTCCGCGGCATCGGTATCGATCTTCATGCGCTACCTCTTCAACGAGCAATTCGGCGTCGTGAACTGGTTGCTGTCCATTGTTGGCATCCCAGCGGTTCCGTGGCTGACGACGCCAACCGGGTCCGCCGCCGTCGTCATTCTTGTGTACGTGTGGCAGAACTTCGGGTTCTCGTTCCTGCTGTTCATCGGTGGGCTGGCCTCCATTCCGGTGGAGACGTACGAGGCCGCATCGATCGACGGCGCCACGGGCTGGCGCAAGCACTGGTTCGTCACCCTGCCGCTGCTGAGCCCCACCACCCTGGTGGCCTCGGTGATGGCGATCATCAACGCTCTGCAAGTGTTCGACCAGCCCTACGTGCTCACCCGCGGTGGCCCCGGCGACTCGACCCGCACAGCCGTCATGGTGATTTTCGAGTCCGCGTTCCAGCGCCTTGAGTTCGGTCAGGCATCGGCGATCGGCGTGATCCTGACGCTCATCATCATGGCCATCACCGCCGCACAGTTCCGGCTCAGCAAACGATTCGTCTTCTACCAGTAAGGCCCGCCATGACCACCATTCAAGAACGTGTCACCACCACGGCGCCTGTAGTCACGCGGAAGAAGCGCGACTGGTCAGTGGCCGTCCGCGTCGTCGTCTTGCTGATCGCGTCCGTCTTCGTCCTGGGCCCTGTGCTGTGGACGCTGTCCACCTCGCTGCGTCCGCCGTCGGAATCCTTCCAGCTGCCGCCCGCCTTCCTGCCGCTGAACCCGGACCTGACCTCCTATGAGCAAGTGTTCAAGCAGCTCAACATCGTGGCACTGGTAGTGAACAGTGCGCTGGTGACGGGTCTGATCGCGGTAGGGCAGATGATTACCGCAGCACTGGCAGGGTACGCCTTCGCCCACCTCAAGTTCCGGGGACGCGGCGCGCTGTTCTCGATCGTGCTGGCCACCATGATGGTGCCCGCGCAGGTCACGATCGTTCCCGTGTTCATGCTGATCCGCGGCGTCGGACTCTCCGACACACTGCTCGCGCTGATCATCCCGGCCATCCCGACGGCGTTCGGCACCTTCCTGATGCGCCAGTACTTCATGGGGTTGCCGGGCGAGCTCGCTGAAGCGGCCGCGATCGACGGCGCCTCGCCGTGGCGGACGTTCCGTTCCGTGTACGCACCGCTGGCCATGCCGGGCCTGGCGATCGTGGGCATCCTGGCGTTCAACTTCCACTGGAACGAGTTCTTCAGGCCACTCATCATGACCATTTCCGAGCAGAACTTCACCCTTCCGCTGGGCCTGGTCTCACTCCAAGGCAACCTCGGCACCGGAAGCATCTCCGTGGTCCTGGCCGGCGTTGTCCTCTCCATGATTCCCGCGCTGGTGGTGTTCATGTTCGGCCAGCGCGCGCTGCAGGACGGACTCACCGCAGGCACGGGCAAGTAACTTTCCGCTCTTTTGAAAGGGGTTCCGTTGACGGACCTTGCACTGTTTGATTCCCTGTTGGCTGCCTCGACGCACCCGGATCCCGCGTTCCCGCGCTTCCACCCGCGTCCGGCACAGGGCTGGATCAACGATCCCAACGGCATCAGCTACATCAACGGCCGCTATCACGTGTTCTTCCAATACAACCCGGACTCCGCCCGGCACTCGCAGATCCAGTGGGGGCATGTGAGCTCTCCGGACCTGGTGCGTTGGGAAGAGCACTCCGTAGCGCTTTCGCCTCAGGCAGGCGGGCCGGACTCCGCTGGATGCTGGACGGGCGTGGTGACCTCCGATGATGGCGTGCCCACCGCGGCCTACTCCGGGATCAAGGACCATGGCGGCCATTCCCAGGTGGTGATTGCCCGCGGTTCCTCCGACCTTGTGACGTGGAAGCAGGACGGGCACGTTGCTGCGTCGATGCCCGCTGATCCGCTGGTCACCGCTGTGCGCGATCCCTTCATTTTCCGCTTCAACGGCGCCCGATACGCCATGCAGGGAGCGGGCCTCTCCGACGGGCGCGCGGCCTTGCTGTTGTACACGGTTGAGGACATGGATTCCTGGCAGTACCAAGGGATTTGGCTGACCACTGCTGATCCCGTGGCAGCTCAGCACACGCCCGCCGAGATCTGGGAGTGCCCGCAGCTGGTGCAGGTACCTTCCGGCGAATGGGTCATGATGTTCTCCCTATGGCTGTCCGGCGACGACCACGAGCACGCCAACGGGGTAGGGCATTTGATTGGGTCCCTGACCTCGGATCCCGCGACCGGGCTGCCTGTGTTTATGCCCTCTTCCGGGGGAAAGTCCGATCTTGGCCGCGACTTCTATGCCCCGCAGATCGTGCAGCTCTCTTATGGTTCGGCTGACGCTGCGCCTGGCTCTGCGCCTGCTGCGTTGCTGTGGGGGTGGGCCAACGAAGGTCCCGGTCGCGACGGTCGCCGGGGCCGCACTCAAGAAGAAATTGACGACGCCGGGTGGTCGGGTGTGTTGACGCATCCCCGCGTTTTGTCCGTGGTGGACGGGGCGCTCGCCGTTTCTCCTGCGCCCGAGGTTGAGGCGTACCGGGGTGCTTCCGTGGTTACGGGTGCTGCTGGTTCTGTTGCGTTGCCGGGGTTCGCCGAGGTCCTGGTTCGCGGTGATGCCAATTCAGTATCCGGAGCCGTGGAACTGCTGCTCGGTTCCGGCACCGATGCGCAGGTGGTCTACTCGGGTTCCTTGGCCGCGGGGGAGGAGCTGCGGATTTTCCTCGATGCTTCCCTCGTGGAGGTTTACCGCGCCGGTTCCGTGGCTACGACCCTCCGGGCCTACCCGGCTCCGGGGGAGGAATGGCAGCTTACCTTGCCCGCCGGCACGACTGCCGACGTATGGGAGTTGACGCTCCCCGCCTAGGCGGCAGGCCGTCGTCGTGCGTCCGTTGCGAGGCCTGCTTTGCAGGTTATGGGTGTGTCGAGGGGTGTAGAGCGGGCCTCGCAACGAGGTGTTAGCGGGTGGGGGCGGGTCCTGTGGACTCGCGCACCACTAAGCGGCAGGGAACCATCGTTTCGACGGTGGTTCCCTTTCCTGCTGTGTGGGTGCCCTCGCCCGCGCCCTCGATCGCGTCCAACAGCGTGGTCATGGCGGCACGGCCGATCTCCCGCAGGGGCAACGCCATGGTGGTGAGGGCGGGGATCATGGTGTCGGCGATCCGGGTTTCGTCGTCGTAGCCCATGATGGACAGGTCCTCGGGAACACTGAGTCCCAGACGCGCGGCAGCGAGGGCAACTCCGATGGCCAGGCGGTCGTTCGCGCACATGATGGCCGTGGGCCGATCAGCCGGGGACGCGCCGTCGAGCAGTTTCATGGTGCCGCGGTAGCCGGCGTCGATATCCCAGCCGGCCATGAAGATTCGGTCCTCACGGATCGGGGCGTCGGCCGCGGTGTGCGCGTCCCTGTAGCCCTGAACGCGCAGCGGGGCTGCGGGCGAATCCTCCGAACCGGCAAGCAGTGCGATGTCCCGATGGCCCAACTGCAACAGGTGTTCCGTGGCCTGCCTGCCGCCGGTGACCTCGTCCGGGATGACGTGATGCAGCTGCGGCTGGGGATGGTCGTCGTAGCAGTTGGCCAGGACGGACGGGACACGGAGCATCCCTTGAGGAACCTCGATGGGCTTCAGGCCAACGGTCACATACATGAGCCCGTCAACCTGCCGGTCCAGGAGGGTCTCAACGGCGCTCGCATCCCTGGCGGCGTCGCGCTCCGTGTCCATGACCACAGTGACGAATCCCCGACTACGGGCAACATCGTCTGCGCCACCAATGATGTTGCCGTCAAAGGGGCTGACCACTACTTCGTCGGACAGGATGCCGATCACACGAGAGCGCTGGTTCCGCAGGCTCAGGGCAATAGCGTTGGGGGAGTAGTTCAATTCCAGTGCAGCCTGCCGGATCCGGTCCTGACTTTCCTTGGCCACGTTCCCGTCGCCACGTCCATTCAGAACCAGCGAGACCGCGCTCCTGGACACACCCGCCCTCTTGGCGACGTCCAGTGCAGTGGCCTTGCGGTTCATGGAAGTCCTTCCGTCCTTTATTGTCAGCAGTCTACCTAACGCGTGTGAGGATCCGGTGGGGTCAAGCCGGGTAACCCAACTCACGCAACGCGGCCCCCATGAAATCCAAAGCCTTGATAGTCCCTGCGACGAAATAGAGTCCCCATGCCGCGAGGATGACCACCAGTGGCCACAAACCCCGCCGTGGAGCCACCTTGTGGATTACCACCGACCGTCCAATGACATAGGGGATCCCTCCCAGAAAGGACCATGCCCAGTGGAATGGTCGCACGACGCCCGTTCTTAGCAAGCGTCGGGTATCAAGCAGGGCCAGCACCACCGTGGAGCAATAGGTGAAGACCAATCCACCCCAGATCAGGAAGTAGCCAGTACTGATGATCGTGGCGGGGTCCAGAGTGAGGGTGCCGTTCCGGGTGTAGGTACGGATCTCGATATGCCACGTCAGCATGAGTAGCCCCGGCAGGAAAGGCAGGACGGCAAGAAGCCAGATGTACGGATTCATAACGCTCTGGCCTTGGCGAAGCATCGGGCGCTAAATCGCTGGACGTGGGACCCCTGCAGGTACCACGTTGTCTACCCACTCGGTACCGTTCCACCATCGGAGGCTGTGGGGGTCCCGAGCATCTGCATACCACCCGGGTACTGTCACGTCTGGACCGAATACCCCAGATGGGAATACACGGACTGCATGAAGTTGGCCGTCCAAATCCCGGTAATGACCATGCTGATAACAAACACGGCAATGGTGGCCCAAACCGGCCAAAGCCCGCGCTTAGGCGCCACCTTGTTCACAATCACTGAGCGGCCGATCACGTACACAAGCGCGCTAAGGAACGCCCACGCCCAGTGGAAAGGACGGACGACGCCGGACTTGAGGAGGCGCTGACGGTCCAGGTACGCGAAGAAAACCGAGAGGCCATAGAACAGGAAGCCTGAACCCATCAGGAGGAAGTATCCGGGGGTGTACATCGCAAAGGGGTCAACTGTGGTAACGCCCTCCGTGGTGGTGATCATCCTGAACTCCGGCTGCCAGGTGAACAACAGCAGGACGGAGACCAGCGGCATCAAAGTGATCGCCCAGATGAACGGGTTGTACACCGGAGTTTGTGGGTTGAGCTCAGGGCGCGGCGGTTGGACCGGTTGTTGGAACTGGGCGGGCGCCTGGAACTGACCGGGCGCCTGGAACTGACCCGGCTGTTGGAACTGGGCGGGCGCCTGGTGCGCCGTCCACGCGTGTCCATCCCACCACCGGACGCTGCGCGGATCCGAAGGGTCCGGGTACCAGCCGGGAGGCGTCGTCGAACCTGGCATTGATTGAGTCATAATTCCCCCGCAATGAGTCGTGATTCTGAGAATATCGCGATTGCGGTCTCTCGCTTGCCACAAGCCCCTCCACAGACGTCGCGTGGCGGTGTATGGATTGAACATGAGCTTCTTCGACGACTTCCCCGAGCCGCCAGCCCAGCCGCGTCAACCGCAACCGATCCGACCCGGGTGGTTCGGTCCGCCGTCGGACGAGTTGCCCGGCATCGCGCACGGCGGGTTTGTTCACAAGAGCGCTCGCACGGTGATTGTGCTGAAACTGGTGGAGGTGTACTCCACGGGTTGCGTGTTGGACGTGGTGTGGTCCGTGCTGCGCGGCAACGAATCGGACCAGGAATGGCGGGAGATCGTGGAGGAGAGCTACAACCATCCGCGATCAAGCCTGGACACCAGGACGGGACTCCAACTGGGTGTCGCCATGGCAGATGGACGAAAGGCCGTGGCTGCTGTCCACGGACCGTCGGCCTTCGAAGATACTGACGATTTCACCGGGCCCGTGCTGACAACCCTTGGAGGTGGCGGAGGAAGCAATAACGCCGAGTTTGTCCAGTTCACGGGCCGATACTGGCTGTGGCCGCTGCCCGTGGAGGGGGATACGACGTTGGTGGCTCAGTGGGATGCGCTGGGGATTCCGGAAGGCTCACTCGTCCTGCCCGGACCGGACCTGGCCCAAGCGCTGGAAAGTGTGCGCAAGTACTGGACTGAGTAAGTTTTCCACATAGCCGGATTGGCCTGGATTGGGGGCGGGAGGCCGCCGGTACAGTGGCAATATGCCTGCACTTCCCTCCCTCGAAGAACTCCTCGATTCCGCCCACGTAGTCTCGCTGCCCATGCGCGTGAAGTTCCGCGGCATCATGGAGCGCGAGACACTCCTTTTAAGGGGACCGCTCGGCTGGGGTGAGTTCTGTCCGTTTCCCGAATACGACGACGACGAATCCTCCCGCTGGCTGGCCGCCGCCTTGGAAGCTGGTTGGCTAGGTTTCCCCGCGCCATTGCGGGACAGAATACCGGTCAATGCCACGGTTCCCGCTGTCCCGGCAGAGCGCGTACCGGAGGTGCTGGCGCGCTACGGCAGGGTGGACGCCGTCAAGATCAAAGTTGCCGAGCGGGGCCAGGAATTAGCGGACGACGTCGCCCGGGTCAATGCAGTGCGCGAGGCCCTTCCCGACGCCGCAATCCGGGTGGATGCCAACGGGGGATGGGACACGGACCAGGCCGTGGAAGCCTTGGGCAAACTTTCCACGGTTGAACTCGAGTATGCCGAACAACCCGTCCCCACCATCGACGGCCTGGCCAAGGTCCGCCGTCGGCTCGCCGCCGCCGGCACGCCAGTACTCATCGCCGCGGACGAGAGCGTACGCAAAGAAGAGGACCCCCTGCGTGTTGCCCGGGCAGGCGCCGCTGACCTCATCGTGGTCAAGGTCGCACCACTCGGGGGAGTGGCACGGGCACTGGACATCGTGAACCAGGCCGGGCTGCCCGCCGTCGTGAGTTCTGCCTTGGACACCTCGGTGGGCATCCGTGCGGGGCTGGCACTGGCGGCCGCCCTGCCATCCCTTCCCTACGCCTGCGGTCTTGGCACCGTCTCGCTGTTCGCTTCGGACATCACACTGGACCCGCTGGTGGCCGACGACGGCGCCATTCAGTTACGCGATACAGTCGCCGATCCCGGGCTGCTTGAGCAGTACGCGGCACCGGGGGAGCGCCGGGACTGGTGGCTGGACCGACTCCGCCGAGTGCACACCGTATTGGCGAGAAACCAGCACGGTTTGTTCACCGGGTCTTAACCAGAGAGACCTCTCAGATTTGGTTTCCGCTGAAAGGCTCAGCGGGAACCCCGTACATCCTCTGGAAGGTCTTCCCCCATGTCTGAAACCACCGGACGCACGTTTCCGCTGCTCCCCATGCTCGGCCGCACCAAAGGCAAGCGCAGCGCCGTTACCTGTGCTTTGAAGTGCGACAACGCCTGCTCGGGCGATGTCTGCAACACCAGCGCCAACGGCTACTTCCGCGACATCGCTTCAACGGCCATGTCCCGCCGCGCCGCCCTGGGGCTCGGTGCCGCAGGTGCGCTCGCCGTCGTACTCGGTGGTGCCGTGACTGGTGGCGACGCCGCCGTGGCTGACTCGGGCAACGGACTCTCTGACGCTGCAAAGAAGGGCTTCGACAAGTCCAAGCTCAAGTTCACCGCCATCAAGCCGGTAGACGCAGCAGTGGATGCCTTCACTGTTCCGGAGGGGTTCGACTGGAAGCCGATCATTCGCTGGGGCGACCCCCTCTTTGCCGACTCCCCGGCTTTCAACCTGAACGCGCAGACTGCTGCAGCACAGGCCCGCCAGTTCGGTTACAACAACGACTACACGGACATCCTGCCTATCCCGGGCTCTAAGGATCGCCGTGCCGTCCTGTTCACCAACCACGAGTACACCAACGAGAACATCATGCTGCCCGAGGGCTTCGACCCCGCAGAGGCACGCGCCATCGGCCGTGCCGGGCATGGCCTCGCCGTGGTGGAACTCGAGCGCAAGAACAAGAACAAGCCGTGGAGCTACGTTCAGGGCGCACCCCTGAACCGTCGCTTCCTCACCGACACTGTCTACGAGCTCACCGGACCCGCAGCAGGCACCAACCTGGTCAAGACCATCGACGACCCCGCCGGCCGCTGGATCAAGGGCACGCTGGGCAACTGCGCAGGCGGAACCACCCCATGGGGAACCATCCTCTCCGGAGAAGAGAACTTCAACGGCTACTTCGCAGCCCCTGGCACCAGCGACGGAGACAAGCGCTACGGAATCACCTCGAAGGCAACCACCCGTCAGTGGGAACTTGACGAGCCGCGCTTCGACACCCGCAACTCCGGCTACGCCAACGAAACCAACCGCTTCGGCTGGATCGTGGAAGTAGACCCGTTCGATCCCACCTCCACCCCCAAGAAGCACTCCGCCATGGGACGCTTCAAGCACGAGGGCGCCAACGTCATCGTCTCTCCCTCCGGACGGGTAGTGGCGTACATGGGTGACGACGAGCGCTTCGATTACCTCTACAAGTTCGTTTCCAAGGGCAAGTACCAGGCCGGCGACTCCAAGGAAGCCCGCAAGAACAACATGAACCTCCTCTCCGAGGGTGACCTGTATGTTGCGAAGTTCACAGGGGACTCGCCTGCGGACATTGACGGCACGGGCAAGCTCCCCGCAGACGGTGCATTCGACGGCACCGGTGAATGGCTGCCCCTGGTGGTCAACGGCACCTCCGCTGTGCCGGGCATGACCGTTCCCGAGGTCCTTGTTTACACCCGTTTGGCTGCCGACAAGGTTGGCCCCACCAAGATGGACCGTTGCGAAGACGTTGAGCCCAACCCGCGTACGGGCAAGGTCTATGTCGCCTGCACCAACAACACGGACCGCGGCAAGCCGGGCAAGGAAGGCGCCACGGAGGTCAACCCCCGCACGCTCAACCGTGACGGTCACGTTGTGGAGATCACTGAAGGACGCGAGCAGACGGGCACCAAGTTCAACTGGAACCTCCTGTTGGTAGCCGGCGATCCCAGCAAGAACACCTCCGCGTACTTCTCCGGATTCCCGGCCGACAAGGTCTCGCCCATCTCCTGCCCGGACAACGTGGCCTTCGACTCCGTCGGCAATCTCTGGATTTCCACGGACGGCGCCCCCGGCACCATTGGCTACGCGGACGGCCTGTTCAAGGTCACCCTCGAAGGTCCCGAGCGCGGCAAGGTGGAGCAGTTCCTTGCTGTCCCGCGCGACGCCGAGACTTGTGGCCCGATCATTCACGACGAAGAGCGCACTGTGTTCGTATCAGTCCAGCACCCTGGTGAGGACGGCTCCTTCGCCGCGCAGAACTCCTTCTTCCCGGACTACGTCCCGGCTGGCGCCACCCCCGCTGCCGGTGCCGCACGGGCACCTCGCCCCTCGGTGGTCCAGGTCTTCCGGAAGTAACGCCTGGCCCTCCCGTTTCTGACGAATGCTCTCCCACCCGGGCTCCCCGGGAGGGAGAGCATTTCGTCTTGCCGACCCTCTCTCACATCCCACGTGCTTGTGGCGTGACCCTCTCTCACATCCCACGTGCTTGTGCCGTGACGCTCTCTCACATCGGGTTCTATGGTGGCCTGCGCCTTGGCGGCGTAGGGTCGGTTGGACCATGACTGAACAGCAGCCGTACGATCTGGTCCAGCAGTATCCACACTTCGAGCTGCGCCGCTATCCCGCGCATGTACTCGCGGAGGTGCAAGTCCACGCCGCGTTTGATCGTGCCGGGAACGAGGCCTTCCGTTATCTTTTCAACTACATCAGCGGCAGCAACACCAGTAGACAGAAGCTGTCCATGACTGCGCCGGTCATTCAGGAGAGTGGAACGTCGGAGGAACTGGTCATGACGGCACCGGTCCTACAGAGCGGCCCCATTCCGGGGGCCGATCAGGACTACGTCGTTGCCTTTGTCCTGCCAGCCGGACTGACAGTAGAGACTGCTCCTGTACCTGACGAGTCCAGGGTCAAAATCCGTGAGGTGCCTGGGGCGTTATCTGCTGTAGCCCGATTCACAGGCAACGGATCAGCCGCGGCCTTTCAACGCCATACTGTAGCGCTGACGGAGGCCCTTCAGCTGGCTGATCTGACACCCATCGGTTCGCCCAGGTTCGCGCGTTTCGACCCTCCCTTCAAGCCTTGGTTCCTCCGCCACAACGAGGTAGTTCTGGACGTGAAGGAACCCTAACGGTACCGGGGTGAGAGACCGTTGGCCGGAAGGGCTAGGGATGTGAGAGAGGGTTGGCCTGAAGGGCTAGGGATGTGAGAGAGGGTTGGCCTGAAGGGCTAGGGATGTGAGAGAGGGTTGGCCGGAAGGGCTAGGGATGTGAGAGAGGGATGAGGGGCCGGGCGGCGCCAATAGACTGGAACGGTGACTTCCCAGGACTCTCTGACATCCATCGGCGCCGCACGGATCGCTGTTACAGCACTGCTCGACGGCGGTGTGCGGCACGTGGTGGTAGCGCCGGGTTCGCGCTCAGCACCCATGGCCTACGCCTTGGCGGAAGCGGAAGCTGCGGGCCGCGTCCGGCTCCACGTCCGCATCGATGAGCGCGACGCAGGGTTCACCGCGCTGGGCCTTGCCCTCTCCACTGAGGCGCCGGTTGCCGTGGTGACAACCTCCGGCACGGCGGTGGGCAATCTTCTGCCGGCAGTCATGGAGGCCAACCATTCAGCTGTCCCGGTGGTCGTCATCTCCGCAGACCGGCCGGAAGAACTTCACGGGACCGGGGCGAACCAGACCACCATCCAACTGGACCTTTTCGGCGATCACGTCAGATTCGCCGTCGACGTCCCGGCCGGTGACCACCCGCAGAAGGCTGTTGCCACCGCGCTCTACGCTGCCACCGGGGCCCTCGAAGATACACCTCCGGGCCCTGTCCAAGTGAATCTCGCCTTCCGTGATCCCTTGGTACCGGCTGACGGCGACGCCCTTCCGGCCGCCGCGGGACACGGCGTGTTCCACTACGACGCCGGTCCCCAAGCACTGAACCTTCCGGCAGCATCCGGCGAACTCGCTGAGCGACGCACCGTGGTCCTCGCGGGCCATGACGCCGGTCCCGTAGCCGAGGCCTTTGCCCGCGCCCATGGCCTGCCCCTGCTGGCCGAACCTTCGTCCAACGCGCGCTTCGGGCCGAACGCAGTAGGGCCTTACCGGGTATTGTTGGCACACTTCGGTCCTGATTCCCCGACGCCGATCGAACGTGTGGTCCTGTTTGGTCGCGCTACTCTCTCCCGCCCGGTGGCTTCCCTTCTGGCGCGTGAGTCTGTTGTGTCTGCTATCTACCAGCCCGTCCCCGTTGCTTGGTACGAAGCGGGCCGACGTCGCGAAACCCCTATCGAAACTCTTCCCGAGCTCGCCGACTTCGCCGGCCGTGGCTCCGCCGAATGGCTCGATTCCTGGCTCCTCGCTGGTGCTGCCGCCCAGCATGGCCTCGATGGTGTGCTCGCGGGGGAAGACCTCGCCAACGGCCCGTCCGTTGGGGCCACGGTCTGGGAGCATTCCCGCGGGCAGTTGGTGCTCGGTTCCTCCAACGGGATCCGCGACGTCGACCTCGCCGGCCAACCCCACCCCGAACCCATCGCCACCGTGTACGCCAACCGCGGCCTGGCCGGTATTGACGGCACCATCGCCACAGCCACAGGAATCGCCTTGGGCAGCGGACGCGAAACCACGGTCCTTCTGGGCGACGTCACTTTCCTCCATGACGCCGGCGGACTGCTCCTCGGCGACGGCGAGCCCGTGCCGGATCTCCGCATCGTGGTGCTCAACGATTCCGGCGGTGCCATCTTCAGCCTCCTCGAACACGGTGCGGTGGAGGACTCAGGCGCCTATGGCACCGCCGTCGAGCGCCTCTTTGGTACCCCGCACTCAGTGGGCATCGGGGCACTCGCGGCGGCGTACGGCGTCGGGCATCAGACGGTGAGCACGACGGCGGAACTCGCCGCGGCCCTCAAGTCGCCGCTGAAGGGACGCACCATTGTGGAAGTCCGCGTAGACCGCTCGGGCTTGCGGGCACTCCATGCCCGGATCAAGGAAGCCGTCTCGGCCGCAGTGGGCCAAGTCCTTACGGCCGGCTAGCCCCCGCTCCGCCCTACCCGCACCCGTTGCCGCTGTTTGCACCCGTTCCCGCTGGTGCGAATGGCGCGAAGGGGTGCGCCGTGGTTGAACGAGGGG
>NZ_JBXALT010000008.1:22766-66906 GCF_058799755.1 Arthrobacter sp. GW822-FHT05G07
TTGCCGCTGTTTGCACCCGTTCCCGCTGGTGCGAATGGCGCGAAGGGGTGCGCCGTGGTTGAACGAGGGGTGCGCCGGGCGTGTGCGGGTGCGGGGTGGTGCGGGGCGTGTGTTGTGTGTTGGTCGCACCCGTTGCCGCTGTTCGCACCCGTTGCCGCTGGTGCGAATGGCGCGAAGGGGTGCGCCGGGCGCGAAAGGGTGCGCCGGGCGCGCGAAAGGGCGTCGAACGCAAAAACGGGAGGGTGACACCCCCATATGGGTGTCACCCTCCCGTTTCGGTGGCGCTAACGACTGTGCGCGGCTAGTGCCACAAAGGGTTACTCGTCCACCACGTCGATGTGCGTGGGGTCGAGGACGCGGCGCAGGAATTCCTTGGTGCGCGGCTGGGTGGGAGCGCTGATGACGTTCTCCGCAGGCCCTTCTTCCACCACAACGCCGGCGTCCATGAACACCACGCGGTCGGCAACTTCGCGGGCGAAGCCCATCTCGTGCGTGACCACCAACATGGTCATGCCTTCCTGGGCCAGCTTGCGCATGACGGCGAGGACATCGCCCACGGTTTCGGGGTCGAGGGCAGACGTCGGCTCATCGAAGAGCATGAGCTGCGGGTCCATGGACAGTGCCCGGGCAATGGCGACGCGCTGCTGCTGGCCACCGGAGAGCTGGTCCGGGTAACGGTCTGCCAAATGGCCCAGGCCGACGCGTTCCAGGTTGCGGCGCGCGACGTCCCCGGCCTCTGACTTGGACCGCTTGAGCACCTTCATCTGGGAGATGGTGCAGTTGTCCAGGACGCTGAGGTGCGGGAAAAGGTTGAAGTGCTGGAACACCATGCCGACGCTCTGGCGCATCCGGTTGAGGTCCACATCGGGGTCAGTGGCCTCGAACTTGCCCACGTTGATGGTTCCTGCGTTGGGCTGCTCCAGCAGATTGACGCAGCGCAGGAGGGTGGACTTGCCCGAACCCGAAGGTCCGATCAAGCAAACAACCTGGCCCGGTTCGACCGTCAGCGAGATGCCTTTGAGAACTTCGTTGCTGCCGTAGGACTTGCGCAGATCCTTGATATTGACGCCGGCGGCGCGAACGGTGGCCGTGCTCCCATTGGAGTTATTCATGACTGTCCTGCCTATCGCTTGGTCCGCGCGGAGCGGCTTTCGAACTTCCGTGCCAGGAGGCTCAAGGGGATGGTGATGACCAGGTAGAAGGCACCGGCCACAAGCAGCGGCGTGAGGCCTGCGCCGAGGCTGGAGATGCCGTCGCGGCCAAACTTGGTGAGCTCGTACTGGGAGGCGGTGAGGCCCAGGACGTAGATCAGCGAGGAGTCCTTGGTGAGCAGGATGATCTCGTTGGTCAGTGGGGGAAGAACGATCTTGAACGCCTGGGGGATGACGATTGACACCATTGCCCGCCAGTGAGGCATGCCCAGCGAACGCGCGGCTTCCATCTGGCCCTTGGGCACGGCCTGGAGGCCGGCGCGCAGGGTTTCAGCGATGTAAGCGGCGGCAACCATACCCAGTGAAACCATCACGATGATGTTGACGTCCCACTGGATTCCGAAGGCCAAGGGAACACCGTAGCCGAACGCGATGAAGACCAGCAGTGCCGGAACGCCGCGGAAGAACTCGATGTAGCCCGTGGCAAGCCAGCGGTACAGCGGGAAGGAGGAAAGCTTCATCAGGGCGAGCAGGAGGCCGCCGGAGAGGCCCACCACAAAGCCCAGGAAAGTGTAGATAAGGGTGTTCTTGAGGCCCACCAGGAAGATATCCGGGAACATGGGGCCGATCTTGGCGAAGTTGAAGACGCTGGTGCCAACCGTCTTCCAGTCCACGGCAATAATCACGGCGGCCACGGCCACAACAAAGATTCCGGCCTGGACGTACAAACTGACTTTGGCTCGTTGACGTGCAGTCATTGCCATGGGGTTCTCACATTCATGTTGCGCAGGTGGGGCCCCGAAAGGACCGTTTCAACAGATCGTTTCGGGGCCCGCCTGCGTGGATCTTGGAGGAGCCGGGGCTCGGACTACTTGGTGGCTTCGCCGAACCAGGTGGTCTCGAATTTCTTCAGCGTGCCGTCGTCGGTGATGCGCTTCAGCGTGGCGTTCACGGCATCCGCCATGGCGGTGTTGCCCTTCTTGATGGAGATGCCCAGCTTCTCGCCCGTTGCGTAGTCTTCAACGCGCTTGAGGTTGGAGTCGTCCTTGATGGCGTAGCCAAGTACGGACTGGTTGCCGACGGCGGCGTCAATGGTGCCAGCCTTGAGGGCCTGGACCAGGAGGCCGGAGTCTTCGAACTGCTGGGCGTCGATTCCCTTGTCCTTGGCGTACTGGGCGCCGGTGGTGGCCTGCTGGACGCCAACCTTCTTGCCCTTTGCGCCATCGAGGTTGTCGATGCCGGAGGCGGACGTGGCCACGAGGGTCAGGTCGTCGTCCAAGTACGGGGTGGAGAAGTCCATGACGTTCTTGCGGACGTCCGTGATGGAGATCGAGGAGATGGAGACGTCGCAACCGGTCAGTGCGGTGCCGGTCTCGATTGCTTCGAAGGAGCTGTCCACTACGTTGAGTTCGGCCTTGACGTCCTTGGCGAGCTCGGCGGCGATGTCCATGTCGAAGCCAACGATCTTGCCGTCCTTCTGGAATTCGAAGGGCTCGTAGGGAACGTCCGAGCATACGGTGAGCTTGCCGGCGTTGATGAGCTTGAGGCCCGACTCAGAGGACGCGGCCGGGGTGGAGGAACCACCACAGGCGGTCAGGGCCAGTGCGCCTGCTGCGAGCACGGCGGCAATCTTGGTGCCGGACAGAACCGAACGGGAGATCTGCATGTTGTTTACCTTTTGTTGCGGTGGATGCTGAACTGAGTCGGTTTTAGTGTAGCGCCGAACGTGAGATGTGCATCACAGGAAACGAAGTTTCACTATTGGATAACAAGTTTACCCACTTATCAACCCCGCAAGCAGCGGCCCTGTCTGGAATCCCAGATTCAGCGCTTGATGCCCAGCGCTTCAAGCATCGGCCTGAATTTGGCCCACGTTTCGGCCAATTCCGCCTCGGGCTGTGAGCCCTCAACGATGCCGCAACCTGCGTACAGGCGCACCGTGTTGGCGTCTTCGATGACCGCGCCACGCAGTGCGATGCCCCATTCGCCGTTCCCCGCAGCATCGAGCCAGCCGACTGGCCCGGCGTAGGGTCCGCGATCCAGATGTTCCAGTTTGCGGATCAAAGCCCCGGCCACCAAGGTGGGCGTTCCGCAGACCGCCGCGGTGGGATGCAAAGCATTGATCAAGGCCAGGCACGTGGGCACGTGACCCTCGATGTCCGCGAGCTCAGCCTTCACATCGGAGGCCAGATGCCACACATTGGGCAGCTCAAGGATGAAGGGCTCGCTATGGGAATTCATCGCTTCGGAGAAAGGAGCCAGTTGCCGCGTCAGAGAATCAATGGCGATCTCATGTTCGTGCCGCTGCTTCTCCGAACCGGCCAGGACTCGTTCCGCATATTCCATGGGGGAGCCGTCCATACCGTCCGCATCACGGCGATCCAAGGTTCCTGCCAACACACGCGCTTGTGCGGTGCGCCCCTCCACCTGAATCAGCATTTCCGGTGTGGCACCCACCAGTCCGTCGACGCCGTAGGTCCAGCATTCGCGGTACCTTGCGGCGAGCTGACGAAGCACCTCCGCGGCGTTGACGCCCTCGGGAAGGTTGGCCACGACGTCCCGCGCCAACACGAGCTTCTCCAGCTTCCCGGCGCGGATTTCCTCCACACCGTTGGACACGGCCTGCATCCAAGCGGCCTCACTCAAGGAGCCACGGCTGAGGTGACCGGCGGAACCGTCCGCCGCAATAGCGTCCGGTGAGAGTCCGACGTCGGGCCCTCCGCTCGCTGAACCGTCGCCGTTAGGCTCGGGCTCGGTCAGCCAGCGGTCCACCGAGGCGAGAACGCTTGCCTCGGTGAGGGGGCCGTCGTCGAACGTTAGCTGGGTGGCCCAGGCGCGGCCGTCGCGGATGCCAACCACAAGCTCGGGGAGGATCAGGCGGGAAACGTGGGGGGAGGTTTTGGAGAAGGCGAACGAGCCGAAAGCCACCGGACCAGTGCCTGGAACATCCACATGATCCGTGATTTCCGCCTCAAGAATGAGGTGCCGCCACCAAATGTCGGCTTCAAGGAATCGTTCGGGGCCTGTGGTGTTGAAGCGGGTCAGTTCGCCATAGCCCACCAGGCCGGCCTCGCGGCGGGACCAGCAGAGGACGTCGTCCCGCACCAGAAACGACGGCAGCCCCCCGGAGGATGATTCGACATCGAGGGGGACTGTCAAGGTACGGAGCGTGCTCGTCATGATGGAACAACAGTACTCCCGCGCGCAGCCAGAATCTGAGCCGACTTCTACAGCGCAGCAAAGTCGGCTGAATGTCTGAGACAATTACAGGGTGAACCGAGCATCCTTGGAAAAGCGTCCGGACGAAGTTGCGACGATGTTTGATGATGTCGCCCCAAAATACGATGTCGTCAATGATGTCCTGTCCATGGGGCAGACGCGGCGTTGGCGCCGGATCGTGGTTGATGCCATGGATGTGAAGGTAGGCCAGAAGGTCCTGGACCTCGCCGCCGGAACGGGAACTTCCAGCGAACCCTACGCCGACGCGGGCGTGGACGTAGTGGCCTGCGACTTCTCCCTGGGCATGCTCAAGGTGGGCAAGCGCCGCCGCCCGGACATCGACTTCATTGCCGGTGACGCAACCAACCTGCCGTTCGCTGACAACAGCTTCGACGCTTCCACCATTTCCTTCGGCCTCCGCAACGTGGTGGAACCCCGCAAGGCCCTTGAGGAAATGCTGCGCGTCACCAAGCCCGGCGGCCGCCTGGTCATTGCCGAGTTCTCGCACCCCGTGGTTCCCCTGTGGCGCAACCTCTACACCGAGTACCTGATGCGCGCCCTCCCCGCCATCGCCACCAAGGTGTCCTCCAACCCGGACGCCTACGTGTACCTTGCCGAGTCCATCCGCGCCTGGCCGGACCAGGACCACCTGGCCCAGTGGCTCAGCGATGCCGGCTGGACGGACATCACTTACCGCAATCTCAGTGGCGGCATCGTTGCCGTGCACCGTGCGCAGAAGCCCGACGAGCACCGCGAAAGTGTTCCAGTGGCAAAGCTTCGCCGCCAGATCAAGCCGCGCCACCAGGCCGGCTGACCTCGTACTGCCTGCTTATTTAGGACGACGTGAAAGTACTGATTGTTGGCGCGGGCCCGGCAGGGTCCACCGCCGCGTATTACCTCGCCCAAGCGGGCGTCGATGTCACGGTGCTGGAAAAGACCTCTTTTCCCCGTGAAAAAGTCTGTGGCGATGGGCTTACTCCGCGCGCTGTCCGCGAAATTCAGAAGCTCGGACTGCCCCACGCTGTTTCGGAAGGGTGGAGGCGCAACAAGGGCCTTCGCCTCATTGCCGGTGGTCGCACCATCGAGCTGCCCTGGCCCGAGGTAGCCGACTTTCCCACGTACGGACTGATCCGGACCCGCCTCGGTTTCGACGAGGATCTGGCCCGTCACGCCCAGTCCGCGGGCGCCGTCGTGCTTGAACGCCACAGTGTCACCTCCGCGTTGACTGCGGACGACGGCCGCGTCATTGGCGCCCGGGCTTCCATCCTGGACGAGTCCGGGCGAAAGACGGGCGAAACGCGCGACTTCCACGCCGACGTCGTGCTCGCTGCGGACGGCAATTCGACGCGAACCGCTGTGTCGCTGGGCATGCACAAGCGCGACGACCGTCCGTTGGGCGTCGCCGTCCGTACTTACTTCACGTCGCCGCGTCACGACGACGACTGGATGGAAGGCTGGCTGGAACTTCCCGGCAAGTCCGGTAAGCCGCTGCCCGGATACGGGTGGGTGTTCGGCGTCGGTGACGGCACGTCCAATGTTGGCCTGGGCATCCTGAACTCGTCCAAGGAGTTCGGCAAGCTCGACTACAAGCAGGTCCTGCGCGAATGGACCGCCGGCATGCCTGCCGAGTGGGGATTCACGCCGGAAAACCAGGTGGGGGAGATCCGCGGCGCCGCGCTGCCCATGGGCTTCAACCGCACGCCGCACTACTCGCCCGGACTGCTCCTGCTGGGCGACGCCGGCGGCATGGTGTCCCCGTTCAACGGCGAGGGCATTTCCTACGCTATGGAATCGGCCCGGTTCGCGGCCGAGTTCCTGATTGACGCTTCGTCGCGCTCGGCTTCCGCCGGTTGGTCCACGCACGACGCCGATGCCCACCTTTCGCGGTATGCGGACTATGTTCGGGACCAGTGGGGATCGCACTTCACGCTTGGCCGTCTATTCGCTTCCTTGATTGGGAAGCCCGCCGTGATGAAACTGGCACTGCGCACGGGTATGCCCATTCCTGTCCTTATGCGTTTTGTGGTTCGAATGCTCGCGAACCTCACGGATCCGTCCGCGAAAGGCTTCGAAGACCGCGTGATCCGGGTCCTCGAGATGCTGGTTCCGGCCACCTCCAACACTTCCCCTGCCAGCGCCCTTACGCCGGTAGGCACCGACTCCGCGGTTTCCGCAACAACTAGTTAGGGTTAACCCGTGACGAACTCTGCCGAACACAGCTGGACGCATGCCGGACACGGCTTGCCGCAGACTGTTGAGCCTGCTCCCAACACCACTGCGATCGCAACGGGGCTCCAGCTGCCCGCCGGTTTTGCCGCCATTGCCGGTGATGCCGAGCTCGGCCCTGCCATCACCACCAACCTTGCCCGGGTGGAAAAGAAGCTCCGCGAAGCCATCTCCAACTCGGACCCCCTGGCTGACGCGACGTCGCGCCACCTGGTGGAAGCTGGTGGTAAGCGCATCCGTCCGCTGCTCACCCTGCTGTGCGCCCACCTTGGTGATGCTTCACGCCCCGAAGTTGTTCAGGCCGCTGTTGTAGTGGAACTGACACACCTTGCCACGCTGTACCACGACGATGTGATGGACTCCGCTCCGTTCCGCCGCGGCGCTCCCACTGCCCACGAAGTATGGGGCAACTCGGTGGCCATCCTTACCGGCGACCTCATCTTTGCCCGCGCCTCTATCCTGGTGTCAGAGCTCGGTTCCCGTGCTCTGGGTATTCAGGCGCGTACCTTCGAGCGCCTGTGCCTTGGCCAACTCCACGAAACTGTTGGACCGCGGGAAGACGAAGATCCCGTAGAGCACTACCTGTCCGTCATCGCAGACAAGACCGGCTCGCTGGTAGCAGCATCCGGTCAGTTGGGTGCGATCTTCGCCGGTGCCGACGAGTCCTACGAGGACCTGCTGGTGGAATACGGCGAGAAGGTTGGCGTGGCGTTCCAGCTTGCCGACGACGTCATCGATGTGACCGGCGTCAAGGTCAAATCCGGCAAGTCCCCGGGCACCGACCTCCGCGAAGGTGTTCCTACGCTGCCTGTCCTGCTACTCCGCCGCGATGCTGCTGCAGGGGATGCCTCCGCGATTGCTTTGCTGGAACTCGTTGACGGCGACTTGAGCTCCGACGAGGCCCTGGCTGAAGTTGTTGCCGGTCTGCGCGAACACCCCGTCACCGAGGAATCGTGGAAGATCGCCCGCCAGTGGTCCGCCGAGGCCGTTGCGGCTCTGGAGCCGCTGCCCGAGGGCGTTGTGAAGGCGTCCCTGACCAACTTCGCCCACGCGGTGGTAGACCGCAGCAGCTAGTTTTCTCTTTGCTGTGCCGCAGGCGTCCGGCCCTTGAGGGGCTGGGCGCCTGTTTTTGTTGGCTACTCGTGCACCGCTGCTACCTACTTTGGGTGGAATGGGGACTGCATGGCCCTCGTTTTACGGCGTGTCCGGCTTTCTTGGCTTCAAAGTGGGTGGTGGCCGCACAGCCGTTTCGGCGCCACCCTGGTTTAAAAAGGAATGGCCCCGGTTCGTTGCAACGTTACGAGTCATACGCTGCACCGAACCGGGACCACAATCTCCGTTCGCATCAGACCCACCGGAGGCATTTAGTGGATCCGTGAAAAGCTTATGACAATCCTGTCATATATGCAACTTTCCACGTCAATGGTTTTTTCGTTCACGCAGCGTGATTTACAGGACGGCGTTGGTCCTCCATCACCTACTCAGACTTTGGGAAGCCCGGGACACGCCTGCCGCAGGGTGTGTCGCTGCATTCAAGACCTCAAAGTAGGTGGTGGCGGCCCGCGGGAGTTGTCCACATAAGGAACTTCTCAACAACTGCAGGCTTTACTCGCCGCATGCTCACGAATGCAGTCAGGGACGGCCGAGTGACCCGCCTTCATCGTGGCGTCTACACGTCAAGAAGAGCGGACCCCGACGTCGTTGCCGCCTTTCGAGCCGATGGCCTACTTACCTGCGTTTCAGCAGCTCGCTTCTATCGGCTTTGGACCCTTGGCGACCCCGGCTCTCTCCATTTGAGCTGCAGTACGGGCCAAGCGAGACGTGGTGTAGTCCACCACGGAGCCTGCCTGCACCCGGCACACTCGTATCTACCAGTTGCAGGGGTAGCCGATGTCCTGATCCACTCCCTCAGGTGCCTACCGGAACTTGAAGCACTGGTCATGGTGCAGAGCGCAGTTAGCCAAGCACTCCTGTCTACGGATTTCCTGAGATCGAAGCTTCCCGGCAACCGGAATGGCAAGGTCCGCGAGATCGTGGGTTGGGTTCTCCCTCGTGCCGACTCCCTCTTGGAGGTGTTGGCCCATACACACTTCACCCGGGCAGGTCTCAGAGTCCGTATGCATGTGGACGTACCAGGTGTGGGAGAAGTGGACTGTCTGATCGAAGACTGCCTGATTGTAGAACTCGACGGCGGCACCCACCTGGAGGGGAAACAGGTCAAGAAGGACCAATACCGGAACAATGCAGGCATCCTCGGCGGAATCATGACCCTGCACTACTACTATGCAGACGTAGTGCATCACCCTCAGCGGATGGTGGACGAAGTCCTGGTGGTTCTGCGCAACCGGGAGACCGGCCGTTTCGGCCCGTTCCGATACATAGCCGGCCGACCGCCGTCGTAATCCTTCGCGAGAGGGGAACAAAAACAGCCCCTTCCCAACCCGGAATGGGTGAGAAGAGGCTGCTCGAACCTGGAAAGTTAGTCTTCGTCGTTAAATGCCCACTCGAACATGTCGAACACGAACTCGGAGAACGTGCCCTCTTCGCTCTTCCACTGGCCGCGGGCGTTGTTGCGGCGCCAGACGATGGGGTCCGGGATGCTGAGATCGGCGGTGCGGAAGCCCCACGTGAATTGCTCGTCCTCGTCTTCGAGGAACATGAGGAAGCCTTCGTCATCAACTTCGAGTTCCTCAGGGTCCCAGAAGTAGTGGTAAGCCTCCATGAGGTCCTCGCAGCCACCGATTGCAAGGTAGAACTCGCGCAGAACCAGCGGGATGGTGAAGGAGTGATCGGCCAGGGCGTCGTCCAGCTCGGCCGGCGTGAGGCCGTCTTCTTCCTGCCATTCATCCTCGAGATACTTTGGGACCAGCGCGCGGAACTTCTCGAGGAACATGTCAGTCATGCTCTTATCCTAGCTAATCCCGGGCACCCGAAATTGCGCCCCCACCTGTGCCTGCGCGATGCCATCCGCGCACAGCCAGGGGGACATACCAGCCGCGGCGCCAGGCGGTCACCCGGAAAGTGAAGACAACACCGGCAATGACACAGGCCGTAAGCCCGCTGAACAGGCCAAGGTGCCACAGCAACGTGGTCAGCCCCGCGCCCACGAAGGCGGGCAGCGCATAGATATCGCGGTTGTTGAACAGGGTGGGAATCTCGTTGGCCGTGATGTCACGGAGCAGACCGCCGCCCACTCCCGTGGTGACGCCCAACAGGATTGCGGCCACCGGGTTCATGCCCGCACTGATGGCCTTCAGGGTGCCGGTGATGCAGAACAACGCCAAGCCGCCGGCGTCGAACAGCGTCAAAAGGGATGTGAAACGCTGCACCGACGAGAAAAGGTAATAAACCAGCAGCGCAGCCAGCAACGGCGGGGCCAAGTACGCGGGGTTGGTGAAAGCGATAGGAGGACCGGCGTTGATCACGATGTCACGGATCACGCCACCGCCCAGCGCCGCGATGGACGCGAGAAGTATGGAACCCACGAAGTCGAACTGCTTCCGGGCGGCCAACAACGAGCCCGACACTGCAAAAAAGAACACGCCGATGAGGTCAAGCCAAAGAAGAACAATGTCAAAGGAAATCAAGTGGACTGGTTCTTTCTTAACGTGCTTAACAACAGGTGCTGGCTCAACGTTACGCTAGCTCCCATGAACAGCCCTGTTTTGATCGCTTGCGCCCACGGAACCCGCAATGCCGAAGGCCAAGCTGCCATCCGCCGTGTGATGGCAGAAATTGAGACCCTCCGCCCCGGCTTGCGCGTGGTTGAGGCGTACGTTGACGTGCAGGAACCGGAGCTGGGCGGAGTGGTGGAGGGCCTGCCGGAGGGGACTGCCGCCGTCGTCGTGCCGCTTTTGCTCTCTACCGGCTTCCACATCAAGGTGGACGTGCCCAAAGCGATCAAGACCCGGCCCGAGGTAGTGGCCGCAAGGCCGTTGGGCCCTGACCCGCGGCTGGCTGAGCTGTTGGCCACGCATTTGCGGGCGGCTGGACTGACCGAGAACGACGGCGTGCTGCTGGCTGCCGCTGGATCCTCGCTTCCGGACGGCTCGGTGGATTCAGAAGAGCAGGCGCGACTCCTCGCCGAGCTGCTGCCGAACAAGGTGCGCGTCGCCTATGGCGCCAGTGCCCAGCCAACAGTGCCCGACGGCGTCGCCTCCTTGCGTGCCGAACTCGCCGAAGACGGTGGGACAGGCAGGGTTTTCATTGCCTCCTACCTGCTGGCAACCGGCTATTTCCACGACCAGTTGGCCAAAGCGGGCGCGGACATTGTGGCTGCACCGCTTTTGCCGTCTCCTGTGTTGGCGGAGATCGCGCTGGAACGGTACGACGCAGTGTTGGCTAGCCGCTGACCACAGCGGTTAGGCATCCTCCGGGGTCCAAGTGGCCTTCTTGACTTCTTCGCGGAACCAGTCGGGGATGTGCTCCTCGTCGCGGGGGAAGAGGTATAGCTCTTGGGCGTACGTGTCGTTGACCGGTTCGCCGAGTTCCCAAACGGGCTTTTCTGTGTAGTTATAGTCGGCTTCCCAGCCATTTCCGGCTGGCGTGACGGTCAGGGTCATGGAAAGCCAAGAGCCCTTGCCAGGCTTGTACATTGCTTCTCGAAGATCGTCGACTGTGAATGCGACTTCTTTGACGATGCTCCTACGATCGATCACGGCTCCCTGATGGAAGATCTTGGTGATGGAGCTGCCCAGCCCACCTATTTGATTGTGGACATATACCAGTGAATCCCAGGACACATCTGTCGGACGAATAGACCACATCGTCTCGGCAATGGTTCTCTCGAGTTCTCGAGTCGATTCGAAAGTGTCCTGTGAAGTGGTTCCTTGCGTCATTCTGGAAGCCCTAGTCGGAATCCGGGGTCCAGGTGGCACCCTTCATTTCTTCTTTGAACCAGTCAGGGATGTGTTCCTCGTCGCGGGGGAAGAGGTACAGCTCCTGGGCAAAAGTGTCGTTGACGGGATCACCTAGCTCCCAGAGGGGCTTCTCCGTGTAGTTGTAACTGGCTTCCCAGCCATCGCCGGCTGGCGTGATGCTCAGAGTCATAGAAAACCAGGTGCCTTTGCCTGGCCTGTACATCAACTCCCGTAGCGTCCGCGCCGCGATGACAACGCTCTTGTCGATGTGCTTGCGCTTTATCTCGGCGCCATCCAAGTAGGCCTTAGCGATGGCACTTGCTGTTCCGCCTACTTCTGAGCGGACGTATGCGAAGGTGTCCCACTCAATGTCCAAAGGCCGTGCCGTCCAAAGTCCTTCCGCAATGGTTCTCTCGAGTGCTCGAGTTGTTTCGAAATCTTTTTGGCTCTCTCTCCCTGCCGTCATGATCGCTTCTTTCCTATCAGGTTGGGGAATTCCCTGCTTATCAGGCCTTCCCCGTTTTCCCATGCATTGACTTCAAACAGTGAGGGAGTCTTCAGTCCCGGTGTGCGAATAATGTCTATTTCCAAATCGATCTTAGGCGGCGGTACTTCGAGCAACTTGTCGCGGAGCTGCATCTCTATCCTGTAGAAGTTCTTCCGGTTAACGGAGCTTCGGTTCAGTTCCTTTAGCATGCCAACGGTGTTGATGCGTTCGCCGATTCCGTCGAAGAGTCGCGCGATGAGGTGGCCGCCGTCGTAGCCGGGTGGAACGACGTCGGGATCCCAGTCGCCTAGCTCGGCCATTGATTCCCTGCCGACCTGTCCTTGGATGTATGGGGACCTTTGGCCGTCCCCGAGTTCGAGCCCCTCCACCTTGACGTGTTCCGTATGTCCTTCTCCATTGGTCTTGAACGTCACGTCACCTTTGAGGCCCTCCACCTTGTACGTCATGTCCGGCAGCGGGTTGTTCAGGTCAGGGTTCAGTTTGTCCTTGACCTTGGTGATGACAGCTTCTTTGATGGTCCCGTTCGCATCCGTAATGAAGGTACCGCGGCCGGGCACCCGGTATTCGGTGTTGGGTGCGAAGCCTTCGGTGACTTTGGTCCAGGGAGTCCTGGGTCCGGGAACCATGGAATCGGGGACACGAACCACTTGCTGCACTGCAGGGTTCGAGGCATCGTGGAGCGGCGAAGGTTTGAGTTGGGCGATGACTTCGTGATGCTCCGCGGCTCTGCCGAGGGTGCCCATCGCCGGGGGACGGTAGGCGGCCTGGTCCAGGCGGTCGATGCCGTGAAGAACCTCCTCTGCCAGACCGCCCAAAGGACCACGGCCCACCCCGGAGATGCCATCCGCTACACGGATTGCGCCAGCACCGTCGTCGAGGTGGTTGAGGAGGTTCGCGGATCCCTGCAACGGTGGTTTGATCAGGCTCTCCCAGGTGACAACCTTGACCGTAGTCATCACGTCAGTGATTTTTGCTACCGTCACTGAACGGAGTTCTCCTACTTTGGCAAGGCCTGGCAGTGTGCCGGGCAGACTTGCTAGGTTACCCGCACTGGCGAGACGCAGACCCAGTCGTTCAGCGAGGGATCCGGCTTTCAGGACGCCAGCCGTACCGAAGGAGACAACGAAGGCGCCAACATCCGCTGAGTTGCGGGTCAGGGCATATTCCCATTCGCCCTTTGACCATGCGTCCGCCTGGAATAAGTCCGGAAGGACCTTTCCCAACTGCTCAGCCGCAGCGTCCTGCTCCTCCTGCTTCCCTGTGATTGCCCGGTCCAGCCAGATGCCAGGGGCTACAAACATGCCCACGTTCCAGAGCATGCTGCCCACACCACTCCAGGCGTCACCGAAATTTTGGGTGGTGAGGCCCAATTCCTTAATCTCGGGTTTCCACGCCAGCGACAACGGAGTCAATGAGTAGGCGCCGCCCACCAACTCCCACCCCGAGTCCAACAGGCCCTGCCCAGCACCCATCAAGCCCCGAAGTCTGGCCCGATCCACGGGTGCGCCCCAGGGGAGATCACCTTGTGCGCCCAATGCATCCAAAGTCCCGGCATCAACAGCATGAACATTGGATCCATCCGGCTTCGCCTGCGAATCGTTGATGTTCACATAATGTGTTCCGCCGTACTGGGCCGTAATTTTATTAGCACAGTCCTGCTCGGCTTCCATCAACCGAGCCTTGATGTTGTTAAGTTCAGCGAGCAGCCGGTTCTGCTCACTAACGAGCTCAGGAGCGGTGGCCCACTCGTCGCCCTTGAGCTCAATGCGTGAACTGAGGTTTCCGGAATCGCTCCTCAGGGCGTCGCTTCTCGTTTTGATGTCGCGGCAAGCGGAAGCGAAAACCGACAGGGCAGAAGCGACCATTGAAACGCCGCTATTGAGATCATCCGCCATGGTGGTAACTGGGGAAAAGGCCGCCAGAAGCTGTGGCTTCTCGGGTGTATCGAATGTCCCGGCCAAGGCGTTCCAGCCCGAGGCAGTGACCTGAACTGATGCCTCATACTTCGCCCCGGCAGTTGAAAGGGCAGCAGCTTGTGCGTCCAAAGCTTCCGGGTTGGGTATCACGGGCAACGCTGTGAGGTCGAGGCCCGGGACCCCACCCCTGGTGCTACACAAATCTCGTTGAAGGTAGTCATGTTGTCCCTTTAGCCAAGCTCCGCCGGGCGGTGACCTGCCCGCAGTGGCATGGCGCCGCCGTCGGACGCGCTGTTACCGGACGCGCTGTTGCCGGCCGCGATGGCCGAGGCCTGGGCCTGCTGCGCCATGACGCCGTCTGCCTGAACGTACGCCATGAGGGCGTCGTTGGTTCCTTGGACGATTGCTGCGGACCTGCCGGCAATGAACTTGACCTTGAGTGCCAGTGACTGCTCTACGAATTTGAGCGCCTGAGCTACGAGACCGGTGCCGAGTGTGGCCCCAGCATCGGAAATGGCGGTCCCCACTGCCCTAGCCGCTTCGTTCTGCGCGTCGATATTAGAAGCCGCCGTGGTGAGCACAGCGTGGGTGCCTGCGGTGTCAATATTCCAGTTGAGCGTCATCGTTCCCCCAAATAGCGTCCTCGGACTCGGCCGGTACCTCAATGACGCTACAACGATTGGACGAATCCGTCTTGTCACACGTTCAATCCCACAGAGGAGCGTCACGAAAGGGGCCACAAAGCCACAATAAGAACCTGCACAAGAAGCCCGCTGCAACAAGGCCGATGAAGCCTTCGTGACGAAATGTTTCCCTAGGTGACTTCGCGTTTCCGGACCTTTGCTGGCGAAAACTGGCCAGACCTACAGTCGATGTATGACAGATACAGCTGTAGCCGGTGCGTCGGCTGAGACCACCAAGCGTCCGGCACGCACCCGCCCTGCCGCCAAGCCCCACGGCCAGTGGAAGGTTGACGGCACCGCGCCCCTCAATGCCAACGAGACCTGGAAACAGGAAGACAACGGGCTGAACGTCCGTGAGCGGATTGAGTCTGTCTACTCCAAAGAGGGCTTCGATTCGATCGACGGCACAGACCTTCATGGCCGCTTCCGGTGGTGGGGTCTCTACACCCAGCGCAAGCCCGGGATCGACGGCGGCAAGACCGCAACGCTTGAACCGCACGAGCTCGAAGACAAGTACTTCATGCTGCGTGTGCGCATCGACGGCGGTGCGCTGACCACCGAGCAGCTTCGCGTTATTGGCCAGATCTCCGTGGACTTCGCCCGCGGCTCGGCCGACCTCACGGACCGCCAGAACATCCAGCTGCACTGGATCCGTGTTGAGGACGTGCCGGAAATCTGGCGCCGCCTCGAAGGCATCGGACTGTCTACTACTGAGGCTTGCGGCGACGTTCCCCGCGTCATCCTCGGATCCCCGGTCGCGGGCATCGCCAAGGACGAGATCATCGATCCCACGCCGCTGATCCACGAGCTGGCCGAGCGTTTCATCGGCGACCCCGAGCTGGCTAACCTGCCGCGCAAATACAAGACCGCCATCACGGGCCACCCGTCCCAGGACGTGGTGCACGAGATCAACGACTTCGCCTTGGTTGGCGTCGTCCACCCCGAACTCGGCGCGGGCTACGACCTCTGGGTTGGCGGCGGCCTGTCCACCAACCCCCGCTTGGCCGAACGCCTGGGTGTGTTCGTCTCCGCTGACGTTGCCGCTGAAGTATGGCTGGGCGTCACCAGCATCTTCCGCGACTACGGTTACCGCCGTATGCGCACCAAGGCCCGCCTGAAGTTCCTCATGAACGATTGGGGTCCTGCCAAGTTCCGCCAGATCCTTGAAGACGAATACCTCGGATTCAAGCTTCCCGATGGCCCTGCAGCTCCCAAGCCCACGGCTCCCGGTGACCACATCGGCGTTCATGAGCAGAAGGACGGCAAGTTCTTCATCGGCGTGACCCCGACTGTGGGTCGCACCTCCGGCGAGGCACTGGTTACGCTGGCTGACACGCTGGAGAAGCACGGAAGCTACCGCCTCCGTACCACTCCTCACCAGAAGCTGGTCATCCTGGACGTGGCCAAGGAGCAGGTGGAGCCGCTCATCGCCGAACTGGATACCTTGGGCCTCTCGGCTCGTCCGTCCGTGTTCCGCCGCGGCACCATCGCCTGCACGGGCATCGAGTTCTGCAAGTTGGCCATCGTGGAAACCAAGGTCACGGCGGCTACGGCCATCGCTGAGCTGGAGCGCCGCTTGGCCGACCTCGTGGAGACCAAGCAGCTGCCGTCGGCACTGTCCCTCCACATCAACGGTTGCCCGAACTCCTGCGCACGTATCCAGACGGCTGATATCGGCCTGAAGGGCATGATACTGCCAACGCCCGACGGCGATCCCACCCCGGGTTTCCAGGTCCACCTCGGTGGCGGGCTGGCTAACAACGAGCGCGAGGAAGCCGGTTTGGGACGCACCGTCCGCGGCCTCAAAGTCACGGTGGAAGACCTGCCCGATTATGTGGAGCGCGTGGTCCGGAAGTTCGTCGCCGTGGGCGCAGAGGGCCAGACCTTTGCAGAGTGGGCACACTCGGCAGATGAAGGAGATCTCCAATGACAGATCCCGTCACCATTACCAACCTCGCCAGCGCAGCAGCCCGTCCGTTGCTGCGCTCCCATGAAGAGCTCAAGGCCTTAGCTGAATCAGGTGCTGCTGAGCTGGGCTGGAACGCGCCGGCTCGGGACGTCATCGCCTGGGTGGCCCGCAACTTCGAACTGCCCACGGTGACAGTCGCCTGCTCCATGGCCGATGCCGTCCTGCCGGCTTTGGTCGCGGACCAGCTTCCCGGCGTCGACGTCTTGTTCCTGGAAACCGGCTACCACTTCAAGGAAACGCACCAGACCCGCGACGAAGTTGCGGCCAACCTGCGCGTCAACGTGGTGGACGTCCTTCCGGAAAGCACCGTGGAACAGCAGGACCGCCTTCTGGGCAAGGACCTGTTCGCCCGGGACCCCGCCCAGTGCTGCGCGCTGCGCAAGGTTCAGCCGCTGCGCCGCTCGCTTGCCGGCTACGAGGTGTGGTTCACCGGTGTCCGACGCGATGAAGCCCCCACCCGCACGAATACTCCCGTGGTCACCTGGGATGAAGGCTTCGGCCTGGTCAAGGTGAACCCGATGGTCGACTGGACCTTCGATCAGCTGATCGAGTACTCCGAGGACAACATCCTTCCCGTCAACCCCCTCCTGAGCCAGGGCTACCCCTCCATCGGCTGCCAGCCCTGCACCCGCAAAGTGGCCCCGGGTGAAGACCCCCGCGCCGGCCGCTGGGCAGGATCCGACAAGACAGAATGCGGACTACACACATGAGCACGTACACAACAGAGGAGTCCACGGTGGAAGTTGCAGCGGCAGTTGACGCCCCCTCAGCCGAGCGCCTCTCCAGCTTGGACACCCTCGAGTCCGAAGCCATTCACATCATCCGCGAGGTTGTTGCCGAGTTCGAGAAGCCCGCGCTGCTGTTCTCCGGCGGCAAGGATTCCGTGGTCATGCTGCACCTGGCCACCAAGGCGTTCTGGCCGGGCAAGGTTCCCTTCCCCGTCCTTCACGTGGACACGGGCCACAACTTCCCGGAGGTCATCGACTTCCGCGACCGCACCGTTGAGCGCCTGGGCCTGAAGTTGGTTGTTGGCTCCGTGCAGGAGTTCATCGACCGCGGCGAGCTTGCCGAGCGCGCCGACGGCACTCGCAACCCGCTGCAGACCGTTCCGCTGTTGGACGCCATCCAGCGCAACAAGTTCGACGCCGTGTTCGGCGGCGGCCGCCGTGACGAGGATAAGGCCCGTGCCAAGGAGCGCATCCTCAGCCTCCGCGACGAGTTCGGCCAGTGGGACCCGCGCAACCAGCGCCCCGAACTGTGGAACCTGTACAACGGCCGCCACACGGTGGGCCAGCACGTCCGCGCGTTCCCCATCAGCAACTGGACCGAGCTGGACATCTGGCGCTACATCGAGCGTGAGAACATCGAGCTCCCCAGCCTCTACTACGCTCACGAGCGCGAAGTTTTCGCCCGCGACGGCATGTGGCGTGCTGTGGGCGAGGTTTCCCAGCCGCTGCCCAACGAGGATGTCATCACCAAGCTGGTGCGCTACCGCACGGTGGGAGACATGTCCTGCACAGGTGCCGTCGAGTCAGACGCCCGCACTGTGGCCGACGTCGTTGTTGAAGTCGCTGCCTCCACCCTGACCGAACGTGGCGCCACCCGAGCAGATGACCGCATCTCCGAGGCAGCCATGGAAGACCGCAAGAAGGACGGCTACTTCTAAATGAGCACCGAAACATTGGCTGCCGGGCTGGAGACAGCCCTGCCCACAACCCTCTTCCGTTTCGCGACTGCCGGCTCGGTGGACGACGGCAAGTCCACTTTGGTGGGCCGCCTCCTTCACGATTCCAAGGCTATTCTTGCTGACACGCTCGACGCCGTTGCCCGCACCTCTGCGGACCGCGGCTTCGGCGGGGAAAAGGGCGGGATTGACCTGGCCCTCCTGACCGACGGCCTGCGTGCCGAGCGCGAGCAGGGCATCACCATCGATGTCGCCTACCGCTATTTCGCTACGGACCGCCGCAGCTTCATTCTGGCGGACTGCCCCGGCCACGTTCAGTACACCAAGAACACGGTGACCGGCGCGTCCACTGCGGATGCCGTCGTCGTACTCATTGACGCCCGTAAGGGTGTGCTGGAGCAGACCCGCCGGCACCTGTCCGTGCTGCAGTTGCTGCGTGTGGCCCACGTCATCGTGGCGGTGAACAAGATCGACCTGGTGGACTTCAGCGAGCAGGTGTTCCGCGACATCGAAACTGATGTTCAGAAGGTTGCCCGCGAGCTCGGCCTGGGTTCCGATGGCGTTGCTGATCTGCTGGTGGTTCCCGTTTCGGCGCTCGACGGCGACAACGTTGTGGATCGCTCCGAGCGCACCCCTTGGTACACCGGTCCTGCACTGCTGGAGGTCCTCGAAACCCTCCCTGCCGCTGATGAGCTTGAGGCAGAACTGGAAAGCTTCCGCTTCCCGGTCCAGCTGGTCATCCGGCCGCAGGGCGCCCTTGCTCCGGATGCTGTTGCTGCCGGGCTCGATGTAGAGGCGTACCGCGATTACCGTGCCTACGCCGGCCAAATCACCGAGGGCTCCGTGAAGCTCGGCGACGAAGTATCCGTCATCAGCCCAGGTCACGAGCCGCGCACCACCACGGTTGTTGGCATCGACTTTGCCGGCCAGTCGCTGGAAGAGGCCGCTGCCCCGCAATCGGTGGCTGTCCGTTTGGCCGACGAGATCGACATCGCCCGCGGCGACACCATCGCTGCAGCCGGGACGGTCCGCGAAAGCACCGCTGACCTGTACGCATCGCTGGCATGGCTCTCGCCGAAGCCGCTCCGCGAAGGCCAGAAGGTCCTGGTGAAGCACGGAACGCGCACCGTTCAGGCGCTGGTCCGGAACGTCACCGGCAAGCTGGACCTGGCTACGTTCAACGTGGAGCCGGCTTCCAACCTGGAGCTCAACGACATCGGACACGCGCAGCTTCGCTTGTCCGCTCCGTTGCCGCTGGAGAACTACCTTCACCACCGGCGCACAGGCGCCTTCCTGGTGATCGACCCCATCGACGGCAACACCCTTGCCGCTGGTTTGGTGAAGGACCACCCGGGCGACCACGAAGACGAACGTTACGTCATCTAGGGTCACACGTAGTCACAAAACCGCAGCTTGTTCGCGACTCCTAACGTTGTACGGCGGGATCAGCGAGCAAGCTGCGGTTTTCTTTTTGGGGAAGGACCCATGCCACAGAACACCACGCTCAGCACCCATCTGGCTACCGGCAAGGACCTGGTTTTGGACGGCGCACTTGCCACGGAACTGGAGGCCCACGGTTGCGATCTTGAGGATCCGTTGTGGTCGGCCAAGGTCCTGCTGGAGCAGCCGCACCTGATCAAACAGGTCCACAGGGACTACTTCGACGCCGGTGCCTCCGTTGCCATCACAGCCAGCTACCAGGCGACTCCGCAGGGTTTCGCACGGCGTGGGCTGGGCGCTGAAGAGTCGCTGGAGTTGGTGGCGTTGAGTGTCCGCTTGGCCGATGAAGCGCGCCGGGAAGCTTTGGCAGATGGCACCGCGAATGGGCCGCTTTTGGTGGCCGGATCCGTTGGCCCATACGGCGCTTACCTCGCTGACGGTTCAGAGTACCGCGGTGATTACACGCTTTCTGCCGCGGAATTCAGGGACTTCCACCGGCCTCGCATTGCTGCGCTGGTGGAAGCCGGCGCGGATTTCCTGGCATGTGAGACGCTGCCGTCATACGCCGAAGCGGAGGCGCTGGTGGCGCTCGTAGCGGAGTTCGACGTCGAATCCTGGTTTACGTTTACGCTGCGGGACAGCGGCCACATCAGCGACGGAACACCGATCGGCGACGTGGCTGTGCTGCTCAGCGCGGAACCGCGCGTGACCGCCGTCGGCGTTAACTGTGTGCCGCTGGAGCTCGTAACGGACGCGCTCGGCACTCTGCAGCGCTTCTCGAACAAGCCACTGGTCGCGTATCCGAATTCGGGGGAGAGCTACGATGCCGTGACCAAGACGTGGGCTCCATCGGCGGGCGTTCAGGGCAGTGGAACCTTGGCGGGCAACGCCCCGGATTGGCAGGATCGCGGCGCCCGTCTCATAGGTGGCTGCTGCCGCACAACTCCGCGCGACATTGAAGGCCTGGCAGCGAATATGACGCCACGTGAACCTGCGTGAACCTTGGTTTCTGCGGGATTGAAGCGGAAATATGACAGTCCCTACTGTGAATGCATGACCTCTCCGGAATGGTCCTTGCTTGCCCTCGACGGGCGATGTCACGGGGCCTGATCTTCGCCCCAACTCGCATCCAACATCTCCTTAGGACCCCCTCATGTCGAACACCCCCGAGTCACACAAACCTGATTCCGGTACCACTCGCATTGTCGCCGGTGAGACCGCACCCAAGCCCAAGCGCCGCCGCACCCTGGAAATCGGCTTGGCAGTCGGCCTGGTGCTGCTGATCGGTGCAGGCGCCGCAGTCGCTTCCGCTGTTTCGCAGAACAACCAAGCTGCACCGGCTCCCACCACCACGCCCGCGGCTGAGCTCAAGCTCGGCTACTTCAGCAACGTCACCCACGGCCCGGCGCTGGTAGGCACCAGTAAGGGCCTGATCGCCAAGGAACTGGGCGACACCAAGCTCAGCACCCAGGTCTTCAACGCTGGCCCCGCCGCGATCGAAGCCCTGAACGCCGGCGCCATCGACGCCACGTACATTGGCCCGAACCCGGCCATCAACTCCTTCGTCAAGAGCAAGGGCGAGTCCATCAGCATCATCGCCGGCGCAGCATCGGGCGGCGCCCAGCTGGTGGTCAAGCCGGAGATCAACTCCGCGGCCGACCTCAAGGGCAAGATCCTCAGCTCCCCGCAGCTTGGCGGAACCCAGGACGTGGCCCTCCGCGCTTGGTTGGGCGACCAAGGATTCAAGACCAACACCGATGGCAGCGGCGATGTGAACATCAACCCCACCGAAAACGCCCAGTCGCTGAAGCTCTTCCAGGACGGAAAGCTCGACGGCGCGTGGTTGCCTGAGCCTTGGGCCTCCCGCCTGGTGCTCGAAGCCGGGGCGAAGGTCCTGGTTGATGAGAAGGACTTGTGGGAGAACGGTGACTTCACCACCACCATCCTGATCGTGAACAAGAAGTTCGCCGCCGAACACCCCGAGACCGTAAAGGCTCTTCTGAAGGGTCACGTTGAATCCGTGAACTGGCTCAACTCGGCTTCTGCTGAGGAGAAGGCAACCACCATCAACGCGGTTCTCAAGGACACGGCAGGCAAGCCGCTGCCGGCCAACGTGATTGAACGCGCTCTGCAGAACATCAAGTTCACCACCGACCCGCTGGCCGGAACGTACAACAAGCTGCTGGAAGACGGTGTGAAAGCCGGAACCACCCAGCAGGCTGACATCAACGGCATCTTCGATCTCCGCACCTTGAACGAGGTTGAAGGCAAGAAGACCTCAGCTGCAGGTCTTGGCCAAGACTAAGCAGTAACGGGCTGGTCCGCTTCCCCTCTTCTTCATGGGGGAGCGGGCCGGCCTTTGGCCACATCAGCTCTACCAATCAACACGAAGGACGGGACCATGCCAGTCGTACTCGAGAACCTGGGCAAGCGCTTCGGCGATGGCGCCCCGGTGCTGGACGACGTCAACGCCACCATCGCTCAAGGCGAATTCGTCGCCCTCCTCGGTGCGTCCGGCTGCGGTAAGTCCACCCTGCTGAACATCATGGCGGGACTGGAACCGCCGACGTCGGGCGCTCTTGAAGTGCCCAGCGACGGCGCAGCCTTCATGTTCCAGGACGCGGCCCTGTTCCCTTGGCTGACGGCGCGGGGCAACATCGAGTTGGCTTTGCAGCTGGCGGACAAGTCCAGCACCAAGGCGAGCCGGCGTGCCCGCGCAACCGAACTGCTGGAACTGGTGCACTTGGGCGGCGCGGGGGACAAGCGTCCCCACGAGCTGTCAGGCGGCATGCGGCAACGCGTGGCTTTGGCCCGTTCCTTGGCACAGGACCGGCAACTGCTGTTGATGGACGAGCCGTTCGCCGCCCTCGACGCCATCACCCGCGACCTCCTCCACGACGAGCTTGAGCGGATCTGGAAGGAAACCGGCCGGACCATCGTGTTCGTTACCCACAACGTGCGCGAGGCCGTCCGTCTCGGCCAGCGGGTGTTGCTGCTGTCCTCGCGTCCCGGCCGCGTTGTGGCCGAATGGGACGTCACCGAGGAGCATCGCACTGATCCGGGACGTGCTGGGGAGCTCACCGGAACCATCACGCGCCGCCTTCGCGAGGAGATCCGCCGCCATGCCAAGTAACCCCATCACCACCGAAGAGCGGACCCTTCCCGTGACAGATTCCAAAGAGCACATCACCTCGCCGTCGCTGAAGGGCAACGCCTCGGAACTACGCGACCTCGAAGCCGGCCTGGACAACCTCCAGTCGGATAGCGGGCGCAAGGCCGGCATCGAATGGAAGCGGGTGCTGCTGCCCGTTGCCGCCCTGGTGGTCCTCATCCTGGCGTGGCAGTTCTACGTTTCGCTCGAATTCAAGCGGCGCGACCTCGTTCCCGGACCCTTGGACGTCCTCACCCAGTTCGTCACGATGTGGGGCGAAGGTAAAGTCCAGGAAGCAGTGTGGACGTCTCTGCAGCGTGGTGTGATCGGCTTCCTGATTTCGGTGGTCATCGCGACGCCTGTAGGGCTGATCCTGGCTCAGGTGGCTCCTTTGCGCCGTGCGTTCGGGCCGCTGATTTCCGGTTTGCAGGTTCTACCGTCTGTGGCTTGGGTTCCTGCTGCGATCATCTGGTTCGGCCTCACCGACGCCACCGTATACTTCGTTGTTTTCATGGGCGCCATCCCGTCCATCATCAACGGGCTCATCTCCGGTGTGGACCAGATCCCGCCGCAGTACCGCAGCGTGGGCACGGTCCTTGGGGCCAACCGTCTCCAGATGGCGCTGCAGATTGTCCTGCCGGCCGCACTTCCCGGTTACATCGGCGGTCTGAAGCAGGGCTGGGCTTTCTCTTGGCGATCCCTCATGGCCGCTGAAATCATCGCGGTGGGCGGCACCATCGGCTTTGGGCTGGGCTCGTTGTTGGATCAAGGCCGACTCTTGTCCGACATGACCATTGTGATGTCCGCGATCCTTCTGATCCTGTTCGTGGGAATCTTGATCGAGCTCCTGGTGTTCGGACCGATCGAAAAGCGCTTGCTGCAGCGCCGGGGTTTGCTGGCGGGCAGCAGCCGCTAGACCTTGGCGGGTTCCACCCCTTCGCGCCACCAGCACTCCTTCGCGCCGGGCGCACCCTTTCGGCGTCGGGTCCGCGTGCTTTCGCGCCGTTTGCACCAGTGGTTACAGGTGCGCTTGGCGGAACCCGTAGCGAGCGGCATGGGGCGCGACTCAAACGTCCGACGGCGACCTCCCGCCGTCGAGCCTTTTCTTACCGAGGTCTGGTGCTCCTGAGGGCGGGCTGTTACTTTTCGGAGAGCCTTCAATTGGGGGAGGCGGTTTTAGGGTTCATGTGAGAGGCGGCCTGATGCTCGTGTCCCGGAGGCTCCTGGTAACAAGCGCAGCAGTTGGCCTCATGGCGGTCTCCGCGTGCGGGAGTCCGTCCGCGAAACCGGATCCCGAATCCGTGGCCTCCATACAGGCCGTCATCGAGCAAGCCATCGATCGTAGGAATCATCAGATTGTTTCCGGGCTGGCGCCAAGCACCGACGAGATTGACCACTACTTCGCCCCGTCTGCCGTGGCTGCAACGGAACAGGAATATCTGAAGCTTCGCAGGAAGGCCGAAGACCTTCTTCGCCATGGGGTTGCCTTCACGGACAGCAGATCGGAAGTAACCATCACGGAGTTGACGCTCGTTGATGGTGGGGCGCACGCCATCGCGTCGGAGCTGACTCATTTGTCGCATGCACCTGTGGCTGGGGTGACGGGACCTGACGAGGGTTACGTCTACGAGCAGAAGTTTGAGTTAGTGAGGGTGGGAAGCGAGTGGAGAATCGAGAGCGCGGGACCAACCAACCCGGAGCCAATGCCTCCCACCACAGTCGTTGATCCACGAAGTGAAGCAGCAGCGGGCGAGGCCCACGCGAAGTAGCGCACCCTTTCGGCGTCGGGTCCGCGTGCTTTCGCGCCGTTCGCACCAGTGGTTACGGGGGCGTTTGGCGGGAAACGCTGCGAGTCACGCAAACGCAACGCAAAAGCCCGACGGCGACCTCCCGCCGTCGGGCTTTTGCGTCACGGTACCGCGGCGCTAGAGACCGGCCAGGAGGTCCTTCATTTCCTGGATCTCCTGCTCCTGTGAGGTCACGATGTCCTTGCTGAGCTGGACGGCGTCGGGGTTCTTGCCTTGGCTTGTCTCGGTCTTGGCCATGGTGACGGCGCCTTCATGGTGGGCGATCATTTGGCTCAGGAAGAGCTTGGCCGCCTCCATGCCTTGGGAGCCATCGAGTTTCAGCAGCTCGGCGTCGCTCAGCATGCCGTCCATGCTGTGACCACCGTGGCCGGACATGGTGGACGACTCGTTCCAGCTCTTGAGCCAAGCCGTCATCTTGTCTATTTCCGGTGCCTGCGCTGCTTTGATCTTTGTTGCCAGAGCGATGACAGACGCAGGGATGTCCTTCTTGGCCAGCATCGCGTCGGACATTTCCACTGCTTGGGCGTGGTGGGGAATCATCATTTGGGCGAACATTGTGTCCGCCGCATTGTGCTCGGAGGTGCTGCTGTTGGCAGACGCGGTGGTGTTGCCGTGATCCATGCCCGGCATCGAATCGGAAGCGGGATTCGAAGCACAGCTGGCCAATGCGATCAGGCCTGCAAGAGCGGCCCCTGGGACAATGAAGCGCTTTTTGTTCATCAGTGAATGGTCCTTTGCCAATTCAGGCGGCACGGTGGTCGGCCGCCAAGGGTAAGCAGATGGGCCCCGAAAACGTGGGACCAGGTATGGCGAAGTCGGGCCTGCATGCCGTTGGCCCGTTCCAATGCTTACGTCCTGCTGATGCTGAGTTGCCCGGGTGTGGGCGCGTCTGGCCGATAGGACCAGAAAGGCGGGGGTTCTTGGTGTCCCTGGGTTGCGGAGATGATGGCAACGGCGGTACCTGGAGGCGGCGCAGCCAAGGAGCCGGTTTTCAAGGAAGGGATGCAGTTGGCGTTGTCGGCTTGGACGCAGGAGCAGCTTCCAGACGTGCACCTGTCCGTTTCCGCAGGCGAAGGCCCATGGAGAAGCTGCGAAGAGGCGTGCGCGTGAGGTGATGAATCAGGGGCTACTTCCGGAGACACAGAGTCGGCCGAGTGAACGCCATGGGATCCGCTGACCACATGCATGCCAAAAATGCCCGCAATCACAGCTGCCACCAGAAGCAGGAGCGAGACCCGTCCGGAGATGGTGGAAAGAGCTCGAGGGAACACTAGCCTGTTCACGATGCTCTTCCACCTCCTTTTCGTCCAACAGCAGCATACCCCCGGAGGGTATAGCCATCAAGGATTCGGCTTTTCGGCTGCACCATTTCGCCCGTCTGTATGCCCTCGTCCATACGCTGCGCTATTGCCCTCGGCGGCCTAGAATCGTCGAATGGGCCGTCTAACGTTCAGCATCAACGTCACTTTGGATGGTTGTGTTGACCACCAGGAGGGCATCGCCGATGACGAGACGCACGCCCACTTCACACGACTCCTGGACCAGAACGGCGCAATGCTCTGGGGCCGCACCACCTACGAAATGATGGAAGTCTACTGGCCCTTGGTGGCCCGCGGGGAAGTGGACGCGCCCCAGGCGTTGCGCGAGTGGGCGGTCAAACTCGAAGCCAAGCCGAAGTACGTCGTCTCGGCGACGCGGAGCGACTTCCCTTGGACCAACAGTCATCATGTCGCCGAGGAGCTGCGCACGGCGGTGCAGGAACTCAAGGACAGGACTCCCAACGGGGTGCTCGTGGGCAGCGGCAAACTCGCCACAGAGTTGGACCGATTGGATCTGATCGACGACTACAAATTCCTTATCCACCCCATGATCACCGGCCACGGCCCCACCCTGTACCAAGGCGGACTGCCCGGCACCCGGCACCTCGATCTGATCTCTGCGACGCCGCTCAGCAACGGCGTGGTGGCAATGCACTATCGACGCGCTGATTGAGGAATGAGCCGGCACGGGTCAGCGTTGTTCCGGACATGCACAAGAAACGGATCGGCTTCCTGTCCTTCGGCCACTGGGCGCGGGTCCCTGGCTCGCTCGTCCCAACGGCTGGCGAAGCGCTCAAGCAAGGAATCGAGCTAGCAGTTGCCGCGGAGGAGCTGGGCATAGATGGCGCCTTCTTCCGTGTCCACCACTTCGCCCGGCAACAGGCCTCGCCCTTCCCGCTCTTGAGCGCGATCGCCGCGCGGACCAGCCGCATCGAAATGGGTACCGGCGTGATCGACATGCGCTACGAGAACCCGCTCTACATGGCCGAGGAAGCCGCGGCTACGGACCTCATCAGTGACGGCAGGCTCCAGCTTGGCGTGAGCCGTGGTTCACCCGAGCCCGCCCGGAATGGTGCCGCGAACTTCGGGTACGTCCCAGCCGACGGCGAGGACGGCGGCGACATGGCCCGCCGCCACACCGCCCTGTTCCGCAAAGCCATCGCAGGGCACGGTGTCGCCGAGGCGGATCCCCATTACGCCGGAGGGGCCACAGGTTTGCTGCCTATCCAGCCCCAGTCACCAGGCCTGCCACAGCGGATCTGGTGGGGCGCCGGAACCCGGAAGACGGCCGTCTGGGCAGCCGAGCAAGGCATGAACCTCATGAGCTCCACTCTTCTCACGGAGGACACGGGTGTGCCCTTTGACGAGCTGCAGGCCGAGCAGATCCATATGTTCCGCGAGGCCTGGGCCGCTGCCGGGCATGACTTCGAACCGCGAATCTCTGTGAGCCGCAGCGTGATCCCCATCGTGGACGACATCGACAACCACTACTTCGGCCTCCGTGCCCAGGCAGACAGCCAGGACCAGGTAGGCATTCTCGACGGCGCGTTGTCCCGTTTCGGGAAAAGCTACATCGGCGAGCCGGACGCTTTGGCCGAGGAGCTGGCCAAAGACGCGGCAGTCCAGGCAGCCGACACTATCCTGCTCACAGTGCCGAACCAGCTGGGCGTGGACTACAACGCCAAGCTGTTGGGGAACGTCGCGAAACACGTTGCCCCGGCTTTCGGGTGGAGCGCCAACGACCAAAAGTCGCTTCAGGTCCCGTTCGATTAGGCTCGGGGCTAAAGTGCGGCTCAACCGACGTGCCGTACCGATGTTTACCGCACCATGACGGACCAAAGGACGAGCAATGACGCTTCACGAGGCCATTCGGGCGATCCTCCTCGAGTGTGGCCAGCCAATGACAACCACCGCGATTGCAACACAGGTCAACGCAGGCAAGTCGTACGTGAAACGGGACCGTTCTCCGGTCACCCCATTCCAAGTTCACGGACGAACCAAGAACTACCCGAAACTGTTCATTCAGTCGGGAAGCACTATCAGTCTTGCGGAATGGCTCGGATCGTCCGGGGACCTAAGGAACGAGCCGAGATTGTCAATTTTGGAGCCCTCGGTTGATGCGTCCGTGGTTTCTTCCGCGATCGAAGAAGAACTACTCAGTTCCGATGGCTTCAAGCCGGCCGGGGAAATTGACCCTAAGGTCCCCGATCGTGCTGGGCTGTATGCCATCCGAATCCGGGATAGATCAGCACTCCCCGCGCCATTTGCAGGTCTGAGCGAGCGTAGCGCCCATGACTTGCTGTATGTCGGAATCGCTCGGACGAGCCTGAAGACTCGTCTCCTTGGCCAGGAACTTCGGGCGAAGGGGCACGGTACGTTCTTCCGAAGCGTTGGTGCGGTCCTTGGCTATCGTCCTGTAGCCGGCAGCCTTATGGGGAAAGCGAACACCCGGAACTACACTTTCGCCCCCGTCGACGAAGTGGCGATCATCGCCTGGATGAATCAGAACCTTCTCGTGAACTGGATCGTGTTGACCCGCGACCATAAGGCAGAGGAGCGGGCTCTTCTTCGTAAGCACCTGCCACTCTTCAACATTTTGGGTAACCCGGCAGCCCTCCCAGAACTGTCGGCCTTACGGGCCGACTGCGTCCGGATCGCCAACTCGCCGGTGTGAAGACCCGAAGACGAAGAGTGCCGGGTGGTCCGATGCCCGCCCCGAGCAAGGCAGATGAGCCACACTCGACGCCTGGTCCAGTTTCATGCAGCGAACACGGAGCCTCAGTAGGGCAGGTAATGTTGCTGGCTGTGCGTGATTACGCGCAGGAGACAGGAACACTTGCGGAGTCCCTTCAACGAGGACGGGACTCACGCCGAAACAGGGGTTGACCGTGGACATTCAGAACCTACTTGAGGACATTGTCGGAGCAGTTCAACCCCACATCGGCCAAGGATCCGTGGCTAATTACATTCCCCAGCTCGGGGCGGTGGACGCTCACCAGTTCGGGATCTCGGTAGTCACCCGGGATGGCGACGTGTTTTCGGCCGGGGACGCCCACGTGGAGTTCTCCATCCAAAGCATCTCCAAGGTCTTCGCCCTCGCCTTGGTGCTGGCTTCCGATGGCGACCGCATCTGGAAGCGGGTGTTCCGCGAACCCTCGGGTAATCCGTTCAATTCCTTGGTCCAGTTGGAGAGTGAGGAAGGCATACCCCGCAACCCGTTCATCAACGCCGGTGCGATCGTGGTGACGGACCGGCTCCTTAGCCTGACAGGCAACGCCGCCCATGCCGTGCGGGACTTGATGCGCCAAGAGACAGGCAACGCAGGCGTTGACACTGATCACCACGTTGCCGGCTCGGAGCTGGCCAACGGTCACCGCAATGCCTCGCTGGCGCATTTCCTGGCAAGTTGCGGCAACCTGGAAAATCCGGTGGACGACGTTCTGGACTCCTACGCAAAGCAGTGCGCCCTGGCCATGACCTGTGAAGACCTGGCGCTCGCAACCCGGTTCCTGGCCTCCAACGGTTTGGGGGGAGACGGAACCCTGTTGCTGTCACCGGCGCAGACCAAGCGGATCAACGCCGTGATGCTCACCTGCGGAACGTACGATGCCGCGGGAGAATTCGCGTATCGCGTGGGCCTTCCGGGCAAGAGCGGCGTGGGCGGGGGGATCGTGGCCGTGGTTCCCAACAAGTGCGCCATCAGCGTGTGGAGCCCTGGCCTGGGAAGGTCCGGGAATTCCGTGGCAGGCGTGGCCGCGCTGGACGAATTCACTACGCGTACTGGCTGGTCGGTCTTTTAGGCGCATTATTGAGGGATGACCCCCAAGGTTGGAAAGACACCAAAGCCGGACAAGCCAGCGAAGGCGCCTAAACCGGACAAGACAGCCAAGGCACCCAAAGCCGCGCTGGCACCGGGAACCCAGCCCACCGCCGTCGAGTTCCTGGCACGGCTCCACGTGCGGCAGTCGGACGTCGAGCAGGCCAAGTACCAGCGGTACTTCAAGACCGGCCAAGGCGACTACGCCGAGGGTGACTTCTTTTTGGGCGTCCGCATGGGCGAGGTTTTCACTCTCGGCAAGGAGTTCGCGGCCATGCCCCTGGATGAGATCGAGAAGCTCCTGGAGCAGGACATCCACGAGGCAAGGGCTGGTGCCGTAAAGATCATGGCCCTTCAAGCGCAGAAAAAGAAGACCACGGAAGATCGCCGCAGGGAACTGTACGAGCTCTATCTGCGCAGGCACGACCGCATCAACAATTGGGACCTGGTGGATTTGGGTGCGGGGCGCGTGGTGGGCGGTTGGCTGATGGATAAGCCGCGAGACCCGCTGTATGACCTGGCCCGGTCGGAGAACATGTGGGAGCGCCGGACAGCCATCGTCGCGACGTCGGCGTTCATCCGAGAGGGCCAGCTGGACGACACCTTCGCTATTGCCGAGATCCTGCTGCACGACAAAGAAGACCTCATCCACAAAGCGGTGGGCGGTTGGGTCCGCGATGCAGGGCGCAGCAGCCGCGAACGTTTGCTGGCTTTCTTGGACGAACACGCCGCCACCATGCCGCGGACGGCGCTTCGTTACGCGATTGAGCACTTGGGCAAGGAGCAGCGGGCCTATTACCTGAGGCTTAGGGACAGTGTTTCTCCGAAGTAATCGGGGAATTATGTGACGTTGGATTACCCAGCGTTACCGGGTGTTTCCGAGCCTTTGAAGCATGTTACGGAGCCGCCCTACAGTTTTTTCATGGCAATACAGGACATTTACCCCACCGCACTGCGCCTTCTCGGCCGCCCGGTGCTGGTTGTGGGCGGCGGGCCCGTCGCGGAGCGCCGCGCCAAGGGACTGCTCGACGCCGGGGCGAAAGTCACCGTGGTCGCTCCCGTTGCCACTGAGGCACTTCGCGGACTCGCCGCCTCCGGCCTCCTCACGTGGGAGCAGCGCGAGTACCGCACGTCAGACGTCGACGGCGTCTGGTTCGTTCAGACCGCCACAGGCACTGCCGCTGTGGATACCCAGGTAGCGGCCGACGCCGAGGCCCAGCGTATCTGGTGCGTCAACGCCTCGGATCACGAAGCATCAGCCGCCTGGACACCCGCCGTGGCCGTGGTGGACGACGTGAAGATCGCCATCAACGCCGGAGGAGACCCGCGCCGTGCCATGGCCCTTCGCAACGCCGTCGCCACGGCCCTCGAAACCGGGGACCTTCCGCTCCGCCGCCACCGCAAGCCGGATGCTGCCGGCAAGACGCCCGCAGGCTCTGTCGCTTTGGTAGGTGGAGGCCCTGGCGACTCGGGACTCATCACAGTTCGTGGCCGACGCCTGCTGGGCCAGGCCGACGTCGTGGTTGCTGACCGTCTTGGCCCGCGTGAGCTGCTGAAAGAGCTTGCCCCGGACGTCCGCGTCATTGAGGTGGGCAAGACACCCGGCCACCACCCGGTGCCGCAGCTGGAGATCAACCAAATCCTCGTGGACGAAGCCCTGAAGGGTAACCGCGTGGTGCGCCTCAAAGGCGGCGACCCCTACGTTCTGGGTCGCGGTGGCGAGGAAGCAGAATTCTGCCGGCAGAACGGCGTCGAGGTTGAAGTCGTGTCCGGTGTGACATCGGCAATCTCGGTTCCTGCCGCTGCGGGCATCCCGGTGACGCACCGCGGGCTGGCCAAAGGCTTCAGCGTAGTGACCGGCCACGAAGAGCTGTCCGAAGTCCCCGCACGCCCTGATCACACTGTGGTGTTGCTCATGGGAGTGGCGCAATTGCGCGATTCCGCGGCTGAGCTGGCAGGCTCCGGTCTGCCTTTGGACACACCAGTAGGTATCGTAGAGAACGGGTATTTGCCGGATCAGCGCGTCACCATCGGCACACTGGGAACCATCGCGGACCAGGCGGAAGCCGTCGGCGTGGCCAACCCGGCGGTCATCGTGATCGGCGATGTGGTCCGTGTCAGCCCCTTTGCCCCGCAACACTTCAAGACCGCTGACTACAGCACTATTACCCCAAATCGTCCCCGCGTCCGCAGTAACTGAGAAGAAGAAGGAACACAGCCGTGTCAATTAGCACCCCCGTAGGTTCTGCGGACCGTCCGCTTCGCGTCGCCGTCATCGGCTCCGGCCCGGCCGGCGTGTACGCAGCGGACATCTTGACCAAGAGCGAGGCCGTCAAGAGCGGCGAACTCACCGTCAGCATCGACCTCTTTGACCGTTACCCGGCACCGTACGGCCTCATCCGCTACGGCGTTGCTCCGGACCACCCCCGCATCAAGGGCATCGTCAACGCCCTGCACAAGGTCCTGGACCGCGGCGACATCCGCTTCTTCGGCAACGTGGACTACGGCACGGACATCTCCATCGAGGACCTCCGCAAGCACTACGACGCCATCATCTTCGCCACCGGCGCCATCAAGGACGCGGACCTGAACATCCCGGGCATCGAACTCGAGGGCTCCTTCGGCGGTGCCGACTTCGTCTCCTGGTTCGACGGACACCCGGACGTTCCCCGCGAATGGCCGCTGGAGGCCACCGAAATCGCTGTCCTCGGCAACGGCAACGTAGCCCTGGACGTAGCCCGTGTTCTCTCCAAGCACGCCGATGACCTGCTGGTCACCGAAATCCCGGACAACGTTTACGCCGGGCTCAAGAGCTCACCGGTCACTGACGTGCACGTTTTCGGTCGCCGCGGTCCGGCCCAGGTGAAGTTCACCCCGTTGGAACTCCGCGAACTCTCGCACTCCAAGGACGTAGACATCATCCTCTACGCCGAGGACTTCGAGTTCGACGAAGAGTCCGACCGCCAGGTCCAGACGAACAACCAGATCAAGACCATGGTTGGCACGCTTACCAACTGGATCGCCGAACAGCCCGAGGACCTCTCCGAGCTCAAGGCATCCCGTCGCCTGCACCTGCACTTCCTGCACAGCCCTGTGGAGATCGTTGACTCCGCCGAAACCCCGGGCAAGGTTGCGGGCATCAAGTTCGAGCGCACTGAACTGGACGGCACGGGCAACGCCCGCGGCACCGGCGAGTTCATCGACTACCCGGTCCAGGCCGTGTACCGCGCCATCGGCTACTTCGGCTCGGCCCTGCCGGACGTCGAGTTCGACCACAAGAAGGGCGTTATCACCAACGACGGCGGCCGCGTCCTGGACGCCGACGGCCAGCACGTGCCGGGCCTCTACGCAACGGGCTGGATCAAGCGTGGTCCGGTTGGCCTCATCGGCCACACCAAGGGCGATGCCTTGGAAACCGTCACCTACCTCCTGGAAGACCGCGAGAACCTGCCGGTTGCCGAGGTTCCCGCAGCCGACGCAGTAGTTGAACTCCTTGACTCCCGCGGCGTGAAGTTCACCAGCTGGGAAGGCTGGCTGGCACTGGACGCCCACGAGCTCGCACTCGGCGCAGCAGCAACCGAGGCCGGCACCTCCCATGGTGTTGAGGTCAAGCGTGAGCGCATCAAGGTTGTGCCGCGCGAGGACATGGTCAACATTTCCCGTGATGGCGTAGCCGCGCAGGTCTAGTCGTTCCCTTGCAGGGCGGGGTCACTCATTAGAGTGGCCCCGCTGTGCTTTAACCCCTGGGTTTAGCGCCCGGCGGTACCCTGAAGCATGGATGTCGTCGTCATCGAAACGCCCCAGTTGGGGGACCGGAGCTACTTGGTGCACGACGGCAGCGTTGCGTTGGTAATCGACCCCCAACGTGACATCGACCGTGTAGAGGGCGCGGCATTGAAGGCCGGTGTCCGGATCACACATGTGGCAGAAACGCACCTTCATAATGACTACGTCACCGGCGGGCTCATTCTGGCGGAAAAGCACGGTGCTGAGTATCTGGTGAACGCTGCCGACGAGGTTTCGTTTGCCCGAGTCCCCGTTTCCGATGGCCAGGTCCTCCGCGTCGGCCGCCTCTTGGTCAGCGTGGTGGCCACTCCGGGCCACACCCACACGCACCTCTCATATGTGGTGCGGGATGACACTCACGACGGCGGCACGGAAGCTGTGTTTTCCGGCGGCAGCTTGCTCTACGGTTCAGTGGGGCGCACGGACCTGGTCTCGCCCCACGACACGGCGACGTTGGCCCATGATCAATACTCGTCGGTCCGGCGACTGGTGGACTCGGCGCATCCTGAAGCGGCCCTCTACCCGACCCACGGCTTCGGATCATTTTGTTCCATCGGCCCCGCGAGCCATCAGGAATCATCGACGATCGGCGAGCAAGCAAAGTCCAACCACGCCCTGACGGATCCCAACGAGGACCATTTCGTTTCTGAGTTGCTGGCGAACATCACCGCCTACCCGGCGTACTACGCCCACATGAGCCCACTCAATGCGGCGGGTGTTGGCCCGGCAGCCTTGCAGGTTCCGGACTCCGTGGACGCGGAAGAGCTGGGCCGGCGCTTGAGGTCAGGGGAGTGGGTGGTGGATCTGAGGCATCGCGTGGCGTTCGCAGACAGCCACCTCCAGGGCAGCGTGAGTTTCGAGTACGGCCATGGGGAGAATTTCACCAGCTACCTCGGCTGGGTGATCCCCTGGGACCAGCCGCTCACGCTACTGGGCCCGCTCAGCGAGGTTGAAAAGGCGATCCGTGACCTGGCGAGGATCGGAATCGACAGCCCGGATGCCGCCGTCGGGCCTGAATCCACGGTTCTGAACGTTGGCGCGTTGGCCCCCGACCATCCGCGGGCAAGCTACGGGCACGGGGACTGGAGCTTGTTGCTCAGGGAACGGGAACCGGCAGACGTGGTGCTGGATGTTCGCCGACCGGACGAATACATGGCCTCCCATATCAAGGGAGCGCTTAACATTCCGGTTTACGAGCTGCTCGGCAGGATCACTGAGCTGCCGGACACCAGGATCTGGGTGCACTGTGCCACGGGATACAGGGCGAGCGTGGCAGCGAGTCTCCTGAACCGGGCAGGGCGCAAGGTGGTGCTGATCAATGCGAGATTCAGGGATGCGGCCGGGACCGGAATTGAAACGGTGCCGTAAGACGTTGCCGCCCCGCTGAACCGTGGTGGGGCAACAACGGTGTTGCGGGTTTGCAACGTCATAGCCCAGCAGACGTTACCGCGGGCCCTGGTCCGAGCAGTAGTCCAGATTCCGGTACACGCTGGCCACGGCGGCATCGGGATCATGGGCCTCCAGGGCGTCCACCAGTTCGTCGTGGCCTTCACGGGGGATGCCGTTGAAGCCGCCCTTGCGCTGCTGCCGCAGGAGGTCGTTGTGGAAGACGCCGCCGAAGGAAACATACAGCTGGTGCAGCAGCGGATTCCCTGACGCCAAGGCAACGCGTTCGTGGAACTCCCAGTCGGCGCTGGCCCACGTGGGGTAGTCCTCGGCCTGCCAGGCGTCGTGCCTTAGGGCAAGGAGTCGGCGCATTTCGGCGAGGTCATCCACTGTGGCGTGCTTGGTGGCCAGGCGGGCCGCCTGGGTGTCCAGGCCGAGCCGTACTTCCACGATGTGCTCTTGGGTGTGCTCCAGGTACATTCGCTGTGCAGCCCCGGACATCTCGCTGTTGGCCCTGACGTACGTGCCATCCCCGCGCCGGACCTCCAGCATGCCCGAGTGGGCCAGTGCTTTGATGGCTTCGCGCAGGGTTCCCCGCGAAACGCCCAGCGAGGACATGAGCTCGGGCTCGGCAGGAATTCGCTCCTGAAGCGGCCATTCACCGGACTTGATCATGTCCCGCAGCTTGGCGGTGATCTCCTCGGCAAGGGCCGGGCGATGCGAAGGGGTCAGGGTCATGCTGTCCTCGGTCCGGTTTTGGTGGCAGTGCGCTTACTCGTGAGCAGATGGCAAGTGACCATGAGCGCCACGGCCACGATGGACAGCAAGCTCAGGGGCAGCACCCAGCCGCCAGTGGCGCTGTGGAGAAGTCCCATGCCGAAGGGGCCAATTGCCGCAATCAAGTATCCCAGCGATTGGGCGATGGTGGAAAGCGCGGTGGTTTCCGCCGTCGAACGTCCGCTGCGGCTGATGATCACCAGGACCAGCGGGAAGATGCCCAATCCGAAGCCGAACAGCACGGCAGGCACAACCGCCAACGACGTCGGCAACCAGACCATCGCGGCGATGGCCAGCAAGGTGGAGCTGCTGGCGAGATACAGCGCGGGGCGGAGCATGCCGGGCCTTGAGCCGAAGGCGAGCAGGATCATGCCGGCAGCGACGGAAACCAGTTGCATCACGCCGAACTGCAGGCCGCTCTCGGAGGGACTGAGACCTTGAGACGTCAGGATGTAGGCGAACCAGCTCATCACGGCGTAGGCGAGAAAAGCCTGGAAGGTGAAGATCGCGGTGATCAGAAGGCCCAAGCGGGTGCGCAGGAGGGGCCACATGGAAACGCGGGGGCGGTCAGTTTTGGTGGTGTTCCGGTGCGTGTGCAGGACCACCGGCAGGAAGCCGAGAAGCGCAGCAACGCCCAACAGGCCCCACGCGGCCAGACCCATGGACGGCGAGCCGAGCTCCTGGGCCAGGGGTACGCTGACAACTGCCGCGAAGGTGGCTCCGCCGGACATGGTGAACGTGTACAGGCCGGTCATCATGGACGTGCGCTCGGAGTAGTGCTCACGGATGAACGACGGCATGGCAACGTTGCACACGGCCAGGCCGGACATGGCCAGGACGGTGCCTCCGAGGAGGGCGCCCGTCACCGGAACACCGCGCAGCAGCAGGCCGCCAGCAAGCAGTGCCAGTGCGATCGCGATTGCTTTCTCCACACCCACCAGGCGCGTCAGCCATGACGTTCCCATGCCCGCAACTGCAAAGCACAGCAGCGGGATGGAGGGCAGGATCGAGGCCACCAATGCTCCATAGCCGAGCACCTGCTGCAGCTCGTGGAAGAGGGCGGCGGCACTGGTGATGCCGGCGCGGAGATTCAGGCCGATGAGCACTACGGCAATAATGCCGACGACGGCTACGACGCGCGTCTTGGGGACTGCGGAACTTGCCGAAAGCGCAGGGGCAGCCTGGGCTGGGCTAACTGTAGGGATGTTTCCGGTGCTGGGGGTAAGAGGAGTCGTCGCGGCCATATCTAAAGGTTAGACGTTTGACGTCTAATGTCTAGAGTTTTGTGGCGAAGCTCTCCGCGCTCACTTCGGGAGGGGTTTACCGCGGGTTGCGGGAGCCCAGTCGCTGCACAGCCAGGGCGAGCCAAAGCTGCACGCGGTCCTGCGTTTGCGAGGGGTCGTAGCCCGTCAGTTCGGTGATCTGCGCCAAACGGTAACGCACCGTATTTCGGTGCAGGGTCAGTGCCTCGGCGACGGCGGCCACTGACCCGTTGTGGTTCAGGTAGCTTTCCAGCGTGGCCACCAGTTCGGCCCCGTGGGCGGCATCGAACTTCCGCAGCGGCGTGAGGGACTCGCTGGCCATGTCCGCCAAAGGAACATCCTCGCTGGCGAGCAACAGTGACGTCAGGCTCAGGCGTTCCGGCTCGTTGACCGGCAAGCCGTGCGCCACGGCGTCGCGCGCTTCAAAGTAGCTCCAACGCAAGCCGTTCGGCTTCGTGTAGGCGCCGCCGATACCAATGACGGCGTGGATGCCGGCCTCCTGCAGGTGGTCGCTGAGGCTCTTCGCCAAGGCGGTGGCCGAACTGCCGTCGTCGCTGATGACGGTGACCAGGTCCTTTCCGACGACGGCGCTGACGCCGGCTTCCAGCGCTTGGGGCAGAGAAATGCTGACCAGCTGCTTGTGGTGTGCCACGGACTCCGCAACGAGCACCACGTTCTTCCGGGTGCTGTTGATGCCGACGCCAGCCAAACGCCGGGCGGCTTCAATGGTTTCCAAGGTGCCGTGAATGACGTCGTCCAGCACCTGACCGGCCATGGCTCGCTGGGACTGGCGCTGCTTGACCATGTTGTTGAGCTCAACGCTGATGAGGTTTTGCGCGTAGCTCACGATTCCTGAGTCCACGAACGGTTGCCGGAGCCAGAGCGTGCAGGCGTCCCTGCGGCCGGTGGGAATCGGATACGAAGCCCAGCCCTCCGCCGTCGGAGCCGGTTTGCCGGCCACGCTGTTGTAGAGCTGCGCGCTGAACTGGGTGAGCACCACATCGGTACGGAGCATGCTGCCCAGTTGCTTGAGTAGTTCGTTCAGGCCGCCACCGGTGAGGAGGGAGCGAGCCAGGATCTGGTGTCCCGCGAGGAGCCGCTCCAAGTTGGAGTAATGGTCGGCGGAATGCGACTCTGCCACGAGTTTTCCGATGGCGATGAAGGGGATCTCGTAGGGGACTTCAACAAGCGGCAACCCCCAGCGGTTGGCTTCTGCGATGAGCGCTTCCGGAACGGACTCGTGGGTGAGGCCGATGCCGAAGCCGATCCCGACTGCTCCGGCGCGCTGGGCCTGGCGGACGAAACGGCGCTGGTCGGCAGCGCTCTTGAGGCGCAGCCCGGTGGTGAGGACCAGTTCTCCGCCGCTGAGGAAGCGCTGGGGATCTTCCAGCTCAGTCACGGCAACCCAGCTGATGTCCTGGTTCCATGTGGTCTCGGCGAGGCCGGATTGGCGGAGTTTCAGGGAGGGGACAGCGACGAGCGAAGCGAGGGACATTGCCATGCTTAAAGCGTAACCCGGCATTGGTCAAGCGCACTAAGTGGGGGGTCGTTGTGTGTGCAGCTGGCTATTCCTTGGACCCCCTCCCTGGCATAGGCTCTGATCAGCTAAATCCATGCCCAGACTCCGAAAGAGGGTTGCACACCGTGGTTCAAACCTTGCAGAACTTCATCAACGGCGAATTCGTTACGCCGGCAGGTACGGGTCTCCTGGACATCGTGAACCCCGCCACCGGGGAAATCGTTGCCAAGTCGCCCATTTCGGTGCAGGCCGATGTGGACGCCGCCATGACCGCGGCCAACCAGGCCTTCAAGTCGTGGAAAAAGGCCACCCCGGGCCAGCGCCAGCTGATGCTCCTCAAGCTCGCCGACGCCGTCGAGGCCAACAGCGACGAACTCGTGGAAGCCCAGCACCGCAACACCGGACAGGTCCGTTCCCTGATCGCCTCCGAGGAAGTTGCCGCGGGCGCCGACCAGCTCCGCTTCTTCGCCGGTGCAGCACGCATCATTGAAGGCAAGTCCGCCGGTGAATACTTCGAGGGCCACACATCCTACGTGCGCCGCGAACCGATCGGCGTCGTAGCCCAGGTTGCGCCGTGGAACTACCCGTTCCTCATGGCCATCTGGAAGATCGGCCCCGCCCTGGCAGCAGGCAACACCGTTGTCCTGAAGCCCTCTGACACCACCCCCGAATCCACCTTGGTCCTGGCCCGCCTTGCCGGCGAGATCTTCCCGGCCGGTGTCCTCAACGTTGTCCTCGGTACCGGCGAAACCGGCGCCATGATGGTTGACCACAAGGTTCCCGGCCTGGTTTCCATCACCGGCTCCGTCCGGGCAGGCATCGCCGTGGCCAGCGGTGCAGCCAAGGGCCTCAAGCGTGCACACCTGGAACTTGGCGGCAAGGCTCCGGCCATCGTCTTCAAGGACGCCGACATCAAGAAGAGCGCAGCGGCCATCGCCGAGTTCGCCTTCTTCAACGCCGGCCAGGACTGCACGGCCATCACCCGCGTGCTCATCGAGGACTCGGTCCACGACGACGTTGTGGCAGCCATGGTGGAGCACACCAAGACCCTGCAGACCGGTTCCCAGAACGACGAAGACAACTACTTCGGCCCGCTCAACAACGTGAACCACTTCAACGCCGTCACCTCCGTGGTGGAGAACCTCCCGGCGAACTGCAAGATCGAAACCGGTGGGCACCGCGCAGGCGAGAAGGGCTTCTTCTTCGAGCCCACCATCATCTCCGGCGCCAAGCAGAGCGACGACATTGTGCAGAAGGAAACCTTCGGTCCGGTCATCACCGTTCAGAAGTTCAGCACTGAAGAAGAAGCGCTCGAGCTGGCCAACGACGTCGAATACGCTTTGGCGTCCAGCGTCTGGACCACCGACCACGGCACGGCCATGCGCATGAGCCGCGACCTTGACTTCGGTGCGGTCTGGATCAACACCCACATCCTCCTGACGGCAGAGATGCCGCACGGTGGCTTCAAGCAGTCCGGCTACGGCAAGGACCTCTCCATGTACGGCGTCGAGGACTACACGCGCATCAAGCACGTGATGAGTGCATTGGATGCATAACTCAGTTGCATAACGCGTTCGCGTAACCCGTACGAATTTCCCAGAAAGGCAACCACCTCATGACCACCACCGCGAACGAACTCTCGTACCGCATCGAGCAGAAGCGCAACATCAACGGCGCCTTCCCCGGCCCCAAGTCGCAGGCACTGGCTGAGCGCCGCTCCGCCGTCGTTGCTGCCGGCGTCGCCTCGGGCGTCCCCGTCTACGTTGAAGACGCCGACGGCGGCATCATCCGCGACGTGGACGGCAACTCTTTCATCGACCTCGGCTCCGGCATCGCCGTGACCAGCGTCGGCGCGTCCGACCCCGCTGTCGTCGCCGCTGTCCAGGAAGCTGCTGCGCACTTCACGCACACCTGCTTCATGGTCACCCCGTACGAGGGCTATGTTGCAGTTGCCGAGCAGCTCAACCGCCTCACCCCGGGCGATCACGCCAAGCGCACCGTGCTGTTCAACTCCGGCGCTGAAGCCGTGGAGAACGCTGTCAAGGTTGCACGCCTGGCTACCGGCCGCGACGCCGTCGTAGCTTTCGACCACGCCTACCACGGCCGCACCAACCTGACCATGGCGCTGACTGCCAAGGCCATGCCGTACAAGACCAACTTCGGCCCGTTCGCGCCCGAGGTTTACCGCATGCCCATGAGCTACCCGTTCCGTGAAGAGAACCCGGAAATCACCGGTGCCGAGGCCGCCAAGCGTGCCATCACCATGATCGAGAAGCAGATCGGTGGCGACCAGGTTGCCGCGATCATCATCGAACCCATCCAGGGTGAGGGCGGCTTCATCGTTCCGGCCGAAGGCTTCCTCCCGGCACTGTCCGAGTGGGCCAAGGAGAAGGGCATCGTCTTCATCGCTGATGAGGTCCAGTCCGGCTTCTGCCGCACGGGCGAGTGGTTCGCCGTTGACCACGAAGGTGTTGTCCCGGACATCATCACCATGGCCAAGGGCATCGCCGGCGGCCTGCCGCTGTCCGCAATCACCGGCCGCGCCGACCTGCTCGACGCCGTCCACCCGGGCGGCCTTGGCGGCACCTACGGTGGCAACCCGGTTGCTTGCGCAGCAGCACTCGCAGCGATCGACACCATGGAGCAGCACGACCTTAACGGCCGCGCCCGCCACATCGAAGAGCTCGCCCTGGGCAAGCTCCGCGAATTGGCAGCCGAGCTTTCCGCAGGCGGGGGTTCCGTGGTTGGCGACATCCGCGGCCGCGGCGCAATGCTGGCCATCGAACTCGTTCAGCCCGGCTCCAAGGAACCGAACGCCGAGCTCACCAAGGCAGTTGCCGCCGCTTGCCTCAAGGAAGGCGTCATCATCCTGACCTGTGGCACCTACGGCAACGTGATCCGCCTGCTCCCGCCGCTGGTCATCAGCGACGAACTGCTCATCGATGGCCTCGAGGTCCTCGCCGCAGCCATCAAGGCCCACGCGTAACTCTCAACGCTGCAGACAAGGAGGGCCGGGTTCACTTGTGGACCCGGCCCTCCTTTTGTTTCCGCTGAGTTCGCGGGAACCCATCGAATTCGCCGGAGGTTTCCCTGCGATCTGGCAGTTTTCCCGCGATCTCGACGGCGGAACGCGCCTAGGTGCCCAGCGTCAGGTTCTTCTGGTGGCCGTGGCCGTCGAGCTGGACCTCAAGGACCAGGGGATTGGCGCTGACGAGGGCAACTCCAGGATCGGAGTCCACAAGCGTTGCCCACGAGCCGTCCACCGTAATGCGCACAGATGGCTGTGTCCGGGACGGATCAGCCACGGACAAGGTGAGTTTGTCCCCGGTCTGGTGCGCGGCCAAGGTACACGGCCCTGAGCTCGTGTATCCGCCCGCGGTACCGACTGCGAAGAAGTTGGCCATGACCAGCTTCTCCTTGGCTACCTCCACCATCTGGACCTCCGCCGAGTTGGCCAAGACCATCACGTCTGGGCTGGCGGACTGGGAGAACGTTGTTGAATGGCCGGCTGCCGGCAGGATCATGTACGCGTAGCCGGACCCCGCCGGATCTACGCCGTGGCGGTGGGTGACAGTCACATAGTCCCTTGTGGTCGCATCCGTGGTGCCGCCGGTATCTGCCCCTGAATTGATGTCGAACCAGCTGCCCGTGCGGCGGACCACCGAAACTTCAGCTGTCCCTGACACGCCTGGAGCGTCAAGGAAAACATAGCCCCCGTGCCCTTCAAGGTGCAGGGACCGCTTGAGCTGCACGGCCGCGTCCCCGGGTGCCATGCGGCGATTCCTGGAATCGGTCCGCAACGCAGGCACGGTTCCTGCCGCGAAGGATCTGTTCTCGACAGTTGTCAGGACTGCGGCGCCTCCCGTGCCGATGATTCCTGCGCCCAGGCAGACCACGGCGTCGTCCAGGAAGAACCACGACTTTCTTCCAGACAGTGTCTTGTTGTGGTTCAGATGGTCCATGCCAACAAGGCCCCAGCGACCATCGACGGTAAGCCCACCGGCGAAGGCTTGGAATGCGCGGGGGATGCCGGTTCCCGCGGCACCAGCCCCGCTGGCCCTGACCTGGTCAGTGACGGTAGTGCCAGGGAGAGCATAGGGATCCACGGTTGGCCAGAAGTCGGCACTGAACTGGGAGGGGTCCTGGCGGGTGTAGAGGAACGTCATGCCATCACCCTGGTACCAGCCCAGGTTGTTCTCGCTGTTGCCCCATTCGTAGCGGCCGATGCGCTTTGAGGAGAGGTTCACTGTGCAACCCCACTGAGGACGGTGGTGCACCAGGCGGTCTTGGTCGGCGAACATCCGGCTGTACACCGGCGCCGGGGCGGCAACCACGGCGGAATCGGAGAGAACCCCAAGGGACAGCAAGGACTTGGCCAGGCTCTGGGTTGGATGCCCCACGAGTTTTTGGTCCGCGCAGCGTTCCAGCCAGCCCTTGGCCAACGCCAAGAACCGGGAACGATACGGCTCCTCGCAGCCCGGCGCCAATAGCAGGACAGCTGAGATCAGCCCGAAGCCGCTGACATAGTCCGGTTCCCGCTGACGGGAGACGGCCCGGCCACGAATGGTGTCCATGATCCGCCCGTCCCACACGAACGGGGCGTAAGTGTCCTCCACCGCGTCCAGGAGTACAGTGCGCTTGGGGTCGTTGATCGCCCAGCTGCTCCCTCCGAGCATGGCGATGATCTCAGCGATGCCTGCTAAAGCCACCACGCCGTAAGTGCCCGCGTAGGGGAGGTATGAGTGCTGAACGTAGGAGCCGTCGGCGTAGAAACCGTCACCACTGCTCACGTAGGTGAAAACGCTGTTGGTCCCGCCGCGGACGGTGTCGCTCAGGGCGTCCCTGCCCAAGGCAATGTCACCAACATTGTTGTCCAGGATGCCCCGCATGCAGCACGCCAGGGACTTATCCACCCGGTTGGCCCCGGTCTCTGCAAGGGATGTAGCACGGCCACGCCAGTTCGGATTGGGAGCGAACCAGCGGACAGCTGCCAGCAAGGACGTCCGCAGGGCTTCGGGAACTTCAGCATGCAGGAGTGTCAGGATGTCCACGGTCTTGCGGGGGACGCCGATCTCCCAGAACCACCAGTTGCCCGCCGCCTTGGTGGAAGGCTTATACGCCGTGCTGCTCAGAAGTTGCAGGCCCGCCACAATGTCAGCCGCCAGTGCAGGATTGCCCGCAAAGGGATTGCCCGGTACTGCATATCCAAGCGCCATGTCGTAGAGCCGGTTGAAGTGGAGGCCCATGTTTCCGGTAGCGGCCGTGGACTGTCCGATGCCCGTCAGCGGAATATCGCTCCACAATGACGTCCTGGCCGTGGTCTTATCCATGGACGTCCACCATTTCTCGGCGGTCTTGCCCATTCCCTCAAGCTGGGCCGCCAGTTCCGGTATGTCCGCGGCGCTCCGGCCCCCGGTGAGAACCAACCGCCGTCGATCTATCAGTTCCTGCAAGCTGGCGTCGGTCGAGGCAAAGGATGGTCCTGCTTGGGAAAGCAGGACTCCGGCAAGGGCGGCAGCCCCTGTCGTGCGGAAAAGGGTCCTGCGGCTCATGGTGGGTCCAGTGAAGTTCAAAACTGCTCCGTTCGTGCAACCCAACTGGCTGGCAGTAGTGGGGGGGTGGGGGGGGGGGGGGGGAAGGCCCATCGCGTGGAGTGGGTG
>NZ_JBXALT010000008.1:66915-292723 GCF_058799755.1 Arthrobacter sp. GW822-FHT05G07
TCCCTCCCCCCCCCCCCCCCCCCCCCCCCCCCCACTACTGCCAGTTACTTGGGTGGCAGGGGGTGGGGGGACGAGATTGCGGTGAAAGTTTCCGCAACCTTATGTCCGCTTCCGGGACCCCTCAACAGAAATGAACAAAACTGCTCAGGCGTAGTTGAGCAGCTCTTCACGCTGAATTCGCGGGAAGGCTGCCAAACCGCAGGGATAGTTTCGGCGTCCTCGCAGCTTTCCCGCGCCCCCGCACCTCTCCCGCGATTTCGAAGGGCCAGGCCTAGGCGCCGGCAGCTGCCAGGCGCGCCTTCTTCTTCATCACGGAGTTCTTCCGGGTGGTGCGAAGCATGTCGATGGTCAGCAACACCAGTGCCAACCACACCACGCAGAAGCCGATCCAACGGGCAGTGGTCATGGTCTCGTTGAACACCGTCAAGGCCACGATGAACTGAAGGACCGGCGCGAAGTACTGCAGCAAGCCGATGGTGGTCATGGGAAGGCGGCGGGCTGAGGCGCCAAAGAACAGCAGTGGTACAGCAGTAATGACACCGGAGGCCACCAGCAGCCAGAAGTGTCCTGCGCCCAGGGTGGTGAGAGTCTGGACGCCTGTCACTCCGAGGACCACCATGGTGATGCCGGCGAAGGGAGCCAAGACCACGGTCTCGACGCTGAGGCTGGTGAGGGCGTCAACCTTGGGACCCACACGCTTTTTCACGAAGCCGTACAGTCCGAAGCTGAACGCAAGGATCAGGGCGATCCACGGGAGTTGACCGTAGGAGAACGTCAGCACACCTACAGCAACGAAGCCAATGCCCACAGCTGCCCACTGCAGGGGACGCAGCTTCTCCTTCAGGACGAAAACGCCGAGCAACACCGAAACCAACGGGTTGATGAAGTAACCCAGGGACGTCTCAACCGCATGGCCCGTGGTGACGCCGAAAGTGTACGTGAGCCAGTTGATGGCGATCAGGACCGCAGCCAAAGCGAGGGGACCGAACACCGAACGATCCTTCACCGCCGCCCACAATGTCTTCCAGGCCCGCGTGACCGTGATGAGCAGCGCACAGAAGAGCAAGGACCAGACGATGCGGTTGGCCACAATTTCCATGGCACTGGCGGGCATCAGGACGAAGAAGTACAGCGGAAGCAGGCCCCACAGACCGTAGGCGCCGATGCCGAACAGGATTCCCGCCGTCGACTCGCTCCTCACGGGCTTGCTGCCGGCCTTACCGGAACCGCCGGTACTTCCACCGCCGCCCCCGACTGTCGCCGTCGTTGGCTGGCTTGAAGCGGGAGAGTTAGCAGTGATCTGTTCCGGTGTCGACACATTGTCGCCAACGCCGCTTGAGCCCGCAATATTCCGCAATCTTTATCAATTTCTGTGACTCCTGCCATATAGGCAGCTGGGCGCAGGGTGGACATTTAGAATTGGAATCTGCGCGCCCCAACAATGGCGTGGCTCACTGCTTCGGAAGGGCTAACGGTGTCCAACTCAGCCGCAACAACCCCCAATCGTCCGCTTCGCGTTGCAATCGTTGGCGCGGGACCTGCAGGCGTCTACGCCGCGGACATCCTGACCAAATCCAACGAGGTCAAAGACGGACACGTGGAGGTAAGCATCGATCTCTTCGAGGCATATCCGGCGCCATACGGCCTGATCCGCTACGGCGTGGCGCCGGATCACCCACGGATCAAGGGCATCGTGAACGCGCTGCACAAGGTTTTGGACCGCGGCGATATCCGCTTCCTCGGCAACGTGACCTACGGCAAAGACCTCACGCTCCACGATTTCCGCGCTTTCTATGATGCCGTGATCTTCTCTACGGGTGCCATCAAAGACGCCGACCTGAGGATCCCCGGCGTCGAACTGGAGGGTTCCTTCGGGGGAGCCGACTTCGTTTCCTGGTACGACGGGCACCCGGACGTCCCCCGTGACTGGTCACTGGATGCCAAGGAAATCGCCGTGATCGGCAACGGCAACGTGGCCCTGGACGTCGCCCGGATGCTGGTCAAACACCCCGAGGAACTCTTGGTCACGGAGATTCCGGACAACGTTTTCGCGGGGCTGAAAAAGTCCCCGGTCACCGACGTCCACGTCTTCGGCCGCCGCGGCCCGGCCCAGGTGAAGTTCACCCCGTTGGAGTTGCGCGAGTTGTCCCACTGCAAGGACGTTGACATCGTCCTGTACCCGGAGGACTTCGAGTTCGACGACGCTTCGGATGAAGCCATCAAGACAAATAACCAGATCAAGACCATGGTCAACACCATGACCAACTGGCTGGTGGAGGAGCATGCGGAGTCGGAGCAGCCCTCGTCACGGCGCCTGCACCTGCACTTCCTGCACAGTCCCGTGGAGATCCTCGACTCGCCTGAGGCTCCCGGCAAGGTCTCAGGCATCAAGTTTGAGCGCATGCAGTTGGACGGAACGGGCAACGTGAAGGGCACCGGAGAGTTCATCGAATATCCGGTCCAATCCGTGTACCGCGCCATCGGCTACCACGGTTCCCCGCTGGAGGAACTGGAATACGATGCTCGCCGCGGTGTCATACCGAACGACGGCGGTCGCGTCCTGGATGCCGACGGCAAACCCGTGCCGGGAATCTACGCCACGGGCTGGATCAAGCGCGGACCCGTGGGGCTGATCGGCCACACCAAGGGCGATGCTTTGGAGACCATAGGCTTCCTCCTCGAAGACCGACTCAATCTGCCCCCGGCGGAGAACCCGGACCCGCAGGCGATCATCGACCTCCTCGAAGAACGCGGGGTGGAATACACCACGTGGGAGGGCTGGAACAGGCTCGATGCCCACGAGGCTGCCCTGGGTACTGCCTGGACCTCCAGCGACGGTAACGGCAATGGTGTGGTCCGCGAGCGCATCAAGGTTGTTCCGCGAGAGGAAATGATCCGGATCTCCCGCGGCTGACAATCTCCTCAACGCGAACTAGACTGCAGGGTACTGTGCCGCCCATCACATGCCGCCCACCACATGCGCAGGACGCCAGGGAGTTCGATGAGGAATCCAATCCATCCGCCGGTTCCAGGCAGCGATGCCGCGGAGCTGCTGCAGAAGCATGCCCTGGTTGGCCACGAACGGCTGGACTCCCTGCGTCTTGGGGCACCGGAGGACATGGTCGGATTACGCCGCTTGGTTCGTGAATCCTGGCAACGCTCGGCAAGCCTGCAGGCCAACCCAGATGTCGCCGAGGCGCCGCTTGCGATGGACCGGGATGAGCTGGAGGAGTACCGCAGGCAGCACCCTTTGGCCACCATCATGCCGGTTATTAAGAAACTCCTGGTTCAGCCCAGCCACGACAGTGGTCTGTTGGTGGCAGTGGGCGACGACGTCGGACGGCTCCTGTGGGTGGACGGCGATCCTGTGATGCAACGGCGCGCTGAAGGCATGATGTTCGTGGCCGGTGCTGACTGGTCCGAGGCTTCCGTGGGTACCAGCGCACCCGGTACCGCTTTGGCTCTTGACCGGAGCATCCAGATCTCCGGCGCCGAACACTTCAAACGGTCCGTCCACCCATGGAGTTGCACGGCGGTTCCCTTCCACGACCCCGATTCCGGTGCGGTGCTGGGCGTCGTGGACATCACCGGCACGGAAACAGCCGTTGCCCCGCACACCCTTTCCCTGGTGGAGGCAACCGTTGCGGCCGCGCAGGCACAGTTGCGGATCGAGCGTCTTCAGCTTGCCGCTGCGGTCAGGGACAAGCCTCGACGCCGGAGCGCGGCTGCCGCCTCCAGCCACGCGCTGTACCGGAACAGTCTCCAACTGTTGGGCCGAGACCAAGCCCTGCTCAGCATCGAGGGCCGGACGGTTTCCCTGTCTGCCAGGCACAGCGAGATCCTGGCGATCCTCAGCAGCCATCCCGCCGGGCTGAGTGCTGATGACCTGTGCGCCCAGCTGTATCCGGGCGACGGTTCTGCCGTCACCCTCCGCGCGGAGATGGTGCGGCTCCGCAAGGTCATCCACGAGCTCAGCCCGGACGCGGTTCCCGGGTCCCGTCCGTACCGCTTGCCGGTTGAGCTCTTGCCCGATTCCGGCCAGGTGCTTAGCTGCCTTCAGCGCGGCGCCCACCGTATCGCCTTGGAAATCTACAAAGGTGCGCTCTTGCCACGTTCGGAGGCGCCCGGCGTCGTGCAGTTGCGCGAGCGCGTCTCTCACCTGCTGCGCGAGGCGCTGCTTAGCGACGGCAGCGTTGATTCGCTCCTCAAGTACGCTGAGCTGCCCGAGGCGAAGTACGACGTCGACCTCCGCCTTGCGCTCCTGAAGCTGCTGCCGCCTCGCTCACCCAAGCGCGCCGCCGTCGTGGCAGACCTTGAGCGGATCGAAACGGAACTGAAAGCGTGAGCTGACTCACATGGTTGCAACGTAGCTGCAACCTCCCAGCTCCTAGGCTCGGATCAATGGCGACAGCCACCGTGATTCGCAGCAAAGGAGCTAGCAATGACTGTTTACGCACAGCCGGGTGCCGAGGGTTCGAAGGTCACGTTCAAGGACCGTTACGAGAATTGGATCGGCGGCGAATGGGTTGCCCCGGTCAAGGGTGCCTACTTCGAGAACATCACCCCCGTTACGGGCAAGGCTTTCTGCGAAGTTGCCCGCGGCACTTCCGAGGACATCGAGCTGGCCCTGGACGCCGCCCACAAGGTCGCACCATCATGGGGCAAGACGTCGGCCACGGAACGCGCAGCCATCCTGAACAAGATCGCCGACCGTATTGACGAGAATGTTGAGCTCCTCGCGGTCGCTGAAACGTGGGACAACGGCAAGCCCGTCCGCGAAACCCTCAACGCCGACATCCCGTTGGCCGCAGACCACTTCCGCTACTTCGCCTCCGCCGTTCGTGCGCAGGAAGGCCACCTCTCCCAGCTGGACGAGGACACCACGGCCTACCACTTCAAGGAGCCGCTGGGCGTTGTCGGCCAGATCATCCCGTGGAACTTCCCCATCCTCATGGCCGTGTGGAAGCTGGCTCCGGCGCTCGCGGCCGGCAATGCCGTGGTGCTCAAGCCCGCAGAGCAGACGCCCACGTCCATCTTGGTCCTCATGGAACTCATCGGCGATCTCCTGCCGGCAGGCGTGGTGAACGTCGTCAACGGCTTCGGTGTGGAGGCCGGCAAGCCGCTCGCGTCCAGCTCACGCATCCGCAAGATCGCGTTCACAGGTGAGACCACTACGGGCCGGCTGATCAGCCAGTACGCGTCCAACAACCTCATTCCCGTCACCCTTGAACTTGGCGGCAAGAGCCCCAACATCTTCTTCGACGACGTCGCCGCCCAGAACGATGCCTTCTACGACAAAGCCCAGGAAGGGTTCACGCTCTTTGCTTTCAACCAGGGCGAAGTCTGCACGTGCCCGTCCCGCGCCTTGGTCCAGGAAGGCATCTACGACTCCTTCATGACGGACGTCGTGGCCCGAACCAACAAGATCATCCAGGGAAACCCGTTGGACACTGATACCCAGGTTGGCGCCCAGGCTTCGAATGACCAGCTGGAGAAGATCCTGTCCTACATCGACATCGGAAAGCAGGAAGGCGCCAAGGTGCTCACCGGCGGTGCCCGGGCTGAGCTTTCCGGTGACCTGGCTGGCGGCTACTACGTACAGCCCACCATCTTCGAAGGCCATAACCGGATGCGGGTCTTCCAGGAGGAGATCTTCGGCCCGGTAGTGTCCGTGACCAAGTTCAGCGACTACAACGACGCCATCGGAATCGCCAACGACACCCTTTACGGGCTCGGTGCCGGGGTTTGGTCTCGCAATGGAAATGTCGCCTACCGCGCAGGCCGGGAAATCCAGGCCGGCCGTGTGTGGGTCAACAATTACCACGCCTACCCGGCCGGTGCCGCCTTTGGTGGCTACAAGTCCTCAGGTATTGGCCGTGAGAACCACGCCATGATGCTGGACCACTACCAGCAGACCAAGAACCTCCTGGTCAGCTACAACGAGAACAAGCTCGGTTTCTTCTAAACCCGTCCTGTTCATCGATCAAAGGAGATCGTCAATGTCCACAACCATGCAAGCTGCAGTAGTTACGGAATTCGGAACCGACCTTACGGTCAAGGAAGTGGAAAGGCCGACGCCGGGTCCCGGCCAGGCGCTGGTCCGCCTCATCACCTCCGGGGTATGTCATACCGACCTCCATGCCGCCGAAGGCGACTGGCCGGTCAAGCCCACGCCGCCTTTCATTCCCGGACACGAAGGTGTCGGTGAAGTGGTCGCCCTCGGTGAGGGCGTCACGGACGTTGCCGTGGGCGATCTTGTGGGAAACGCCTGGCTGTGGTCCGCCTGCGGAGACTGCCAGTACTGCCGTACTGGTTGGGAAACCCTGTGCGAGTCTCAGCAGAACGGTGGTTACAGCGTTGACGGCTCGTTCGGCGAGTACATGCTGGTTGACACGCGCTTTGCTGCCCGCATCCCGGAAGGCTCGGACCCGGTGGAAGTCGCGCCGGTTCTGTGTGCCGGGGTCACGGTCTACAAGGGACTGAAGATGACCGAGGCCAGGCCCGGTCAGTGGGTCACGATCTCCGGCATCGGGGGACTGGGGCACATCGCCGTGCAGTATGCCGTGGCAATGGGTCTGCGCGTGGCGGCAGTGGACATTGCCGACGACAAGCTGGCGTTGGCCAAGGAACACGGCGCGGAACTGACGGTCAACGCCTTGCATGAGGACCCGGCGGAGGTCATCCAACGTGAAACAGGCGGCTGCCACGGTGTCTTGGTGACCGCTGTCCACCCCTCGGCTTTCGGGCAGGCGATCGGCATGGCGCGCCGCGGCGGAACCATCGTGTTCAACGGTTTGCCCCCGGGAGACTTTCCCGCGCCGATTTTCGAGATCGTCCTCAAGGGCCTTACGGTCCGCGGCTCGATCGTGGGAACGCGGCAGGACCTCGAGGAAGCACTGGAGTTCTACGCCCAGGGAAAGATCAAGCCGACGGTCTCTACCCGTGAGCTCTCCGAAGTCAACGCGGTCCTTGACGAGATGAAGCACGCCAAGATCGACGGCCGAGTGGTCCTGAAGTTCTGATGAACAACATCAGCCTGGAAGCCGCGGTGACGCTGCCCGGGGAAGATTTTTCCCGTGTGGCGCTCACCGCGGTGTCCGTGGAACTTCTTCGAAAGCTCTGGGATCAGCACGGGCCGCTCATGTTCCACCAGTCCGGTGGTTGCTGCGATGGCTCCGCACCCATGTGCTACCCGGCGGGGGAGTTCCTGACCGGTGACTCCGATGTCCTCCTGGGCCGCTTCGATATCGGAGCCGGAGTACAGCCGCAGCCCTTGGAGTTCTGGATGTCCAAGGAGCAATTCAACTACTGGTCCCACACCCACCTCACCATTGATGTGGTTCCCGGCAGGGGCAGTGGCTTCTCGGTTGAGTCGCCGGAAGGGAAGCGTTTCCTGATCCGATCCACACTTATGGACTGGGACGTTCCGAGCAATTAGGTGGTTGGGCTGGTGTGATGGAGGCTACTCGCATTCGTCACACCAGTCACAGCCGTAACGGGGATCAGGGACTCGTCTCACTATCTGGGATAAATATGGCCGTCCATTGGCCGGACACTATTCTTGATGAGTCCTATACCACTCCCATCCAGAATGTGGCATTTTTATGAACATTTTCAGGACCAAGTCGATCGAGCAGTCGATCGCCGATGCCGACGAACCCGGTCGCAAGCTCAAACGTAGCCTGAGCACCTGGGACCTCATGATCATGGGCGTCGCCGTTGCTGTCGGTGCCGGGATCTTCTCCGTGGGTGCCAAGGCTGCTGCAAACTTTGCCGGCCCCGCCGTCACCATCTCCTTTGCCATCGCCGCTGTCACATGTGCGCTGGCCATCATGTGCTACGCCGAATTCGCCACGGCGATCCCCGTGGCAGGCTCCGCCTACGTGTTCACGTACGCCACCATGGGCGAGGTCCTGGCATGGATCATCGGCTGGAACCTCATCCTTGAACTTTTCACCGCCGCAGCCGTGATCGCCAAGTACTGGGGCATCTACCTCAGTACGGTCTTCGGCTTGATGGGTGTTGAAATGCCGCCGTCAGTCAGTGTGTTCGGCATTGACCTCTACTGGGGCGCTTTCCTGATCGTCGCGATCTTCACCGTGCTGCTGGTGCTGGGGACAAAGTTGTCTGCCCGCGTCGGTAACGTCTTCACGCTGATCAAGATCGGCGTGGTTCTGTTCGTGATTGTTGTTGGCTTCAGCTACGTGAAGTTCTCCAACTACACCCCCTTCATTCCTGCCTCTGAGCCCACCGACTCCGGTGCTGCCGACGTCATGAAGCAGTCCTTCTTCGGCTTCCTGACCGGGGCTGCCCCGGCCCAGTACGGCACCTTGGGTGTCTTCGCTGGTGCCGCCCTGGTGTTCTTCGCCTTCATTGGCTTCGATGTGGTGGCAACGTCCGCCGAAGAGGTCAAGAACCCGCAGAAGACCCTGCCCCGCGGCATCTTCGGTGGCCTGGCCTTGGTTACCTTGCTCTACATCCTGGTCTCCCTCGCGCTGACCGGCATGGTGTCCTACACTCAGCTGGCCGAGGTCAAGAACCCCACGCTGACCACAGCTTTTGAAGCCGTGGGCAACACTGACGCCGCGAAGGTCATTGCCTTCGGTTCTTTGGTTGGCTTGACCACCGTGATCATGGTGCTCCTCATGGGGCTGTCCCGCGTGGTCCTGGCCATGAGCCGTGATGGGCTGCTCCCACGTTCGCTCTCCAAGACCAGTGAGAAGCGTTCCACCCCGGCCCGGCTCCAGATCATCTGCGGTGCGGCAGTGGCCGTAGTTGCCGGCGTCACCAAGGTGGATCTTCTCGAGGAAATGATCAACATCGGAACGCTGTCCGCGTTCGTGATGGTGAGCCTTGGCATCTTGGTTCTCCGCAAGAAGCGCCCGGACCTCAAGCCTGCTTTCCGTGTCCCGTTCGGCAAGGTCCTGCCGTGGGTCTCCGCAGTCCTCTGCTTCTACCTCATGACCAACCTGGCTGTGGAAACTTGGATCTTCTTCGCGATCTGGCTTGTCATCGGCATGGTCATCTACTTCTCCTACGGCCAGCGCCACTCACGGCTAAACGAGAAGTTCGCCGCTGCGAGGGCCTCCGTCAATGGCGGCACCACGAGCACGCAGCCCAGGGGCGACGAGGACGAAGACACGTTCACCAAGGTGTAGACAATGTGAGCAGCTTGTCAGACAGCTGCACAATATTGCTGTATCGGCGCCCGGGAACCATCGGTTTCCGGGCGCTTTTGCGTGTTCGCACCAGCACCAGCACCAGCACCAGCACCAGCACCACCGCCTGCGCCGGCATGAGCCCGGCTAAGGCGCCGCATGGTCACTGACCCACCCAACCAGTGGCCTTAGCACCTCCCACCTGGCAGCGATCCGGTCCTTGGCTGCAGGCGTGGACAACCAGTCAGGCTGGCCCACCTCAACGCCGGCGGACAAGGATTTGTGCTTGAGCAGCTCAGCGCGCGGATGGTCTTGGTCGAAACCACGCGGAACGGTCTTGAGCTTCTCGCCCTCAATAGCGAACCCTTCGGCAGCGACAGCTTCAACAATCTTCTGCAACTCCAATCCACTGTCAGGAGCATCCACTGCGGCCCGGAAACGTGCCAGCTGGGCGGGGGTGTGGGAGTGGTATCCGCCACCAATCAGAAGGCCGTCGGCACTGATTTGGAGGTAGTAGCCAACACCCTCCTGGCTGGCGGCGAAGGCGCCTTGCGCTGTTTTGTAGGGTGACTTGTCCTGGGAGAAACGGATGTCCCTGTTGGGCCGGAAGATCTTCGCCGGCCCGAACTGCGGTTCCAGCTCCGAAAGGAGAGCTGCAAGCGGTTCCTTTACCTCGGCGTCGTACGTTGTTTTGTGCTCCAGCCACCACTCCCGGTTGTTGTTGTCTTCAAGCTCTGCGTAGAAACGGAATGCGGCAGTAGGAATGCCCTCGAATGTGCTCATAGAAGGATCCTAGGGACGGCGATACAGGCTCAGCCATAGCCGAGGAGGGCTATGTGGAAAACAAAAGGAACACCCCGCCGCGGAGAAGCCGCAACGGGGTGTTCCTGGAAATGCAGTGAATCAATGACGCTTAGAGCTTGTTGGCTGCTTCGGCGTCGGACTCGGTCTGGCCTGCACCGAGGTTGGCGCGGAGCTTGGCGCCGAGCTCGGAGTCAACGTTGGTCCAGTACTGGATGGCGCGTTCCTTGATGTCGGCGTTCTTCACGCCGCCAACGGCACCGGTGATGGTGTCCAGGAGGCGGGCCTTGGCGGCGTCATCGTAAACCTCGCGGTACAGGGTACCGGCCTGGCCGAAGTCGTCGTCCTGAGCGTGCAGGGTGTGGGCGGAGAGGGTGAGCTCGCCGTCGTTTTCCCAGCCACCGGCCGGTGAGGTGGGCTCAACAGCAGCCGGGCCACCTACCGAGTTCGGTGCGTAGACCGGGGTGGAGGGGGAGTTGAACAGGTAACGACCCTGGCCGTCCTGGCTGTAGTTGTTGACCTGGTTCTTAGGCTGGTTCACCGGGATCTGTGCGTGGTTGGTGCCCACGCGGTAGCGGTGTGCATCTGCGTAGGAGAAGATGCGGGCCTGCAGCATCTTGTCCGGGGAAGCGGCGATGCCCGGTACGAAGTTCGACGGCGCGAAGGTGGCCTGCTCGATCTGCGCGAAGTAGTTCTCCGGGTTCTTGTTCAGCTCCATGGTGCCCACGTGGATCAGCGGGTAGTCCCCGTGCGGCCAGACCTTGGTGAGGTCGAACGGGTTGAAGCGGTACGTCTTGGCGTCCTCGTAGGGCATGACCTGGACGTGCAGTTCCCAGGAGGGGAAGTTGCCATCGGCAATGTTCTCCTGGAGGTCGCGGATGTAGAAGTCCGCGTCCGAGCCGGCAAGCTGCTCAGCCTGGTCACCGGTGATGGTCTTGACGCCCTGGTTGGACTTGAAGTGGTACTTGACCCAGAAGCGCTCACCGGCGGCGTTGATCCACTGGTAGGTGTGCGAGCCGTAGCCCTGCATTTCACGCCAGGAGGCCGGGAGGCCGCGATCGCCCATTAGCCAGGTGACTTGGTGAGCGGATTCGGGGGAGAGGGTCCAGAAGTCCCACTGCATGTCAGCGTCACGCAGGTGGCTGCCCGGGAGGCGCTTCTGGGAGTGGATGAAGTCCGGGAACTTGATGCCGTCACGGATGAAGAAGACGGGCGTGTTGTTGCCAACGAGGTCGTAGTTGCCCTCGGAGGTGTAGAACTTCACGGCGAAACCGCGGGGGTCGCGCCAGGTGTCGGGAGAACCGTTCTCGCCTGCGACGGAAGAGAAACGGATCAGCATGTCCGTCTCAACGCCCGGCTGCAGGAAGGCTGCCTTGGTGTAAGCCGAAACGTCCGAGGTGGTCTTGAACGTACCGAATGCGCCGCCGCCCTTGGCGTGCACTACACGCTCCGGAACCCGCTCGCGGTTGAACTGCGCAAGCTTTTCCACCAGGTAGTGGTCGGTGAGGATGATGGCACCGTCAGCGCCGACGGACTTCGAGTGCGCGTCGGAGGTAACGGGGGCACCTGACTGAGTTGTTGAAATGGCAGTCATTGTTCTCCTTTTTTCTTATTTCTGAGTTACGGAAGTTACGGGAAGCTGTTGTTTGGACTGGCAGTCCTGGCAGATGCCTTGGTAAAGGACGTCCGCGATCTGGATGGTCATGGGCTTGGAATTCTCATCCCAGTGCGGCGTGAGGCACGGTGCGTGTCCCACGGCGCAATCCACGTCCTCCACCTTGCCGCAGCTGATACAGACGGCGTGATGGTGGTTGTCACCCACCCGGGTTTCGTACAGCGCCGGGGAGTGCGGGGGTTCGAATCGGCGCAACATCTGCAGGTCCGTGAGGTCGCTGAGCACTACATAAACGGACTGCGCCGTCAGTTCAGGAAGCTCTTTGCGGGCAGCGGCAAGAATGCCTTCTGCCGGAGAGTGCGGATGGTGCTGGACTGCGGCGAGCACTGCCAGCCGCTGTTTGGTCACACGCCGGCCATGGGCATGCAGGGCAGCTGCCCATTCTGCTTGCTCGGTGCTGTGATCTGTCATGCATTCATTGAAACACTTATTTTGAGGAGTTCACAATAAGGCAAGGCTAACTTCTGGTGAACGGAGCAGATCCTCCATGGGATTTACGTCCTCGGCGGCAGAACGGCCCAGGGCATGGACCCGCAGCGGGGTGCCTGTTGTCTCCGATTCAAGGGCCACGCAACTGAATCCACTGAGACCGCCAGTCATGGGGAGCCCTGCCAGAACCGACCCCATCGCCAGCAGCTCCGCCGGCAGGATGTCACGAACGGACGCCACAGACCGGACAGGTTCGATCACCGTATGACGCGGTCCCGTTTCCACTGCCCGCACCAACGGACCAACGTCAGAAGAGGGCTCGACGGCGGTGCGCGCCCCGGGTAGGGAACTCACGGCGGCCTCGGGCCGGCGCCGTTGCAGCGCCTCACGGATCGCTGCATCGGTAGCTTCCAGATCGTGGTCCGGCTCCCCAATACGGCGGTGGGCAGGCAGCGCCAACTGGAGTCCCGGCGTCGTGGTTTCTCCGTCCCAGCGCCCGAAGAAGTGGAACGTAGGTGTTGAGGACTCGGCCACTGGCTCGCCAATGGCGGAGCCCAGTGGGTGCCAGCGGTGGGCAAACATCACGGCGCAGCGGGTTGAACCCAGGACGTCGTGGAGCGCGGCGCGCACAAGGTTGTGGCAGAAAAGCCAGTCGGACGCCGAAGCTTGTGCGAATTCCGTGGACGGGTCGGACAGCCTGATCAGGATGTGCCCGGCCGTGAGGGGATGACGTGGCCGTGCGATTTCCCAAAACCCCGAACGGTACAGCAAGCGACGCTCCAAGCCCATGTCAACTCCTTCCCCGGGGTGAGCCTACCAAGCCGTAGTCGCACGTAGGGAGGTTGCGGGAGGTTGCTGCAATGCTCGTTAAGGTAGGACGGTGGCGAAACTACTGGCTGACATCACCCCCTTGAAGGAGAGTCCCGCATTCAGGCGACTCTGGTTGGGGGCATCAGTAGCCGCCATCGGCACGCAGTTGACGCTGGTGGCTGTCAGCCTGGAGGTCTATCGGCTCACGCAGGAGAGCTTCTATGTGGGCCTCTTGGGAATCTTCGCGCTGGTTCCCTTGGTGTTCGCCGGGCTCTACGGTGGTTCCATTTCGGATGCCTACGATCGCCGCAAGGTTGCCCTCATCGCCTCGCTTGTCCTCTGGGCGACCACGGCCGGGCTGGCTTTGCAGGCATGGCTGGAGATCGGCAACATCTGGCTCCTCTACGCATTGGTGGCCATCCAAAGTGGAGCCCAAGGCATCAACGGTCCCGCCCGCAGTGCCATCATCCCGCTCCTGGTCCGCAAGGATCTGCTTCCCGCGGCCAACGCCCTGAGCATGCTGACGTTTGGCCTGTCCATGACGGCCGGGCCACTCCTGGCCGGCGTGCTCGTAGCCACCATCGGCTTCGGGTGGACCTACACCATTGACGTCATCAGCTTCACATTCGCACTGTGGGGCCTCTTCAAACTTCCACCCCTCCCACCGTCCAAAGACGCCGTGCGGCCAGGGCTGCGCTCCGTGGTGGAGGGCTTCCGGTTCCTCGGCACCCGGCCCAACGTGCGCATGACCTTCATCATCGACCTCATTGCCATGATCTGTGCCCAGCCCCGCGCACTGATGCCGGCCATTGGGGCGGTGATGATCGGCGGAGGCGAAACCACCGTAGGTGTGCTGCTCGCGTCCACAGCCGTGGGCGCTTTCCTGGCCGGCCTCTTTTCCGGGCCCTTGGGCCGGGTTCGCAAGCAGGGCAGCGCCGTGGTGTGGTCGGTGATCGGCTGGGGCGCATCGATTGCCGGCTTTGGTCTGGTGGTGCTGCTGGCCGGGGATGCCGGCCGCGACGGTGTGACGCTCTGGCTGATCCCTGCCGCGCTGTGCTGCGCCCTTGCCGGTATCTCCGACTCCGTCAGTGCCGTCTTCCGCACCACCATTCTCCAGGCAGCTACGCCGGACCACATGAGGGGGCGGCTTCAGGGCGTGTTCATTGTGGTGGTGGCCGGAGGGCCCCGGGTAGGGGACATGTTGGCCGGGGGCGTCACCCAGTTCCTGAGCGAAGGCGGCGTGCTGCTGCTGGGCGGCCTGTTGTGCATTGTGATGGCGTGGCTTGCCTCCCGCCTGCAGCCCGGATTCGTCGCGTACGATGCCAAGCACCCGGTGCCATGACTCTGCCGGCCCCCGCCAACGTAGGCTGACAACGGAACAGTATGGTCGGCGTCGGCGTTAATCCGTACAGAACCCCTGCAAAAGCCGAGGAAAGCGACAAGAACAACCGTGCATAAACACAACAATGGACTCAAGACCGCGGCGCTCTTCGGTGTGCTGTGGGCGGTGTTGTTGGGTTTGGGCGCCATCATCGCGGCCGGAACGCGCAGCACCACGCCCATCTGGATCATGGCCTTGATCGGTGTGGCCACCACGGCGTATGGCTACTGGAACAGCGACAAGATCGCCATCCGTTCAATGGCCGCGTACCCGGTCACCGAGGCGCAGGCACCGCAGCTGTACCAGATCGTTCGAGAACTGTCCGTGCGTGCCAACAAGCCCATGCCGCGGATCTACCTCTCACCCACCATGACACCCAACGCTTTCGCCACCGGACGCAACCCCAAGAATGCTGCCGTGTGCTGCACCGAGGGCATCCTCCACCTGCTCGACGCCCGCGAACTCAGGGGCGTCCTGGGGCATGAGCTGATGCACGTGTACAACCGCGACATCCTGACGTCGTCCGTTGCAGCTGCCGTGGCCGGTGTCATCACCTCCGTGGGGCAGATGCTGCTGATCTTCGGCAGCGGCGACCGGCGCAACGCCAACCCGCTGGCCACCATCGCGATGGCCTTGCTCGCGCCCTTCGCGGCGTCACTGATTCAGATGGCCATCTCCCGCACCCGTGAATTCGACGCCGATGAAGACGGCGCGGAGCTGACCGGCGATCCGTTGGCGCTCGCCTCAGCCCTGCGCAAGATCGAATCCGGCGTCAGCCAGCTGCCGCTCCCGCCGGACCAGCGGCTGGTCAATGCCTCGCACCTGATGATCGCCAACCCGTTCCGCGGCGGCGGCATACGGCGCATGTTCTCCACGCATCCGCCCATGAAAGAACGAATCAGCCGATTGGAACGGATGGCCGGGCGCCCGCTGTTGTAACTGGCTTAAACGTCCCTGGCCCGCTTTTCCGTGGTTGAACAACCACGGAAAAGCGGGCCAGCGACGCTTAAGCGTGGACTAGCTGCGGAAGTTAACGAACTGCAGATCGGCCTCTTCGAACTTCTTGAGGATGTTCATGGTCTCCTGCAGGTCATCGCGGGACTTGGACGTGACGCGGAGTTCGTCGCCCTGGATCTGGGACTTGACGGACTTTGGGGCTTCATCGCGGATGATCTTGTTGATCTTCTTGGCGATGTCCTGGGCGATGCCCTCCTTGATGGAGCACTCCAAGCGGAATTCTTTGCCGGAGGGGAAAGGCTCTCCCTGGTCCAGCGACTTCAGCGAGATGCCGCGCTTGATGAGCTTGGACTGGAAGACATCCAAGACAGCCAGGACGCGGTCCTCGGAGTTGGCCTTCATGAGGATCTTTTCGCCGCTGAAGTCGATCTCTGCGCCGACGCCCTTGAAGTCGTATCGCTGCGCGATTTCCTTCTGGGACTGGTTCAGCGCGTTGGCGACCTCTTGCTTGTCTACCTTGCTGACGACGTCGAATGTGGATTCGCCTGCCATGACTCTCCTTAGGTTGGGGGCCCTGTGAGGGCGGGGTGGTCTGGCATCCAGCCTAGTACGGAAGGCGCCACTTGGGACTGTGGAGGACTTTCACAGTTCGCTCACAGCACACGCAGGGTTGGAACTGAGGCAGCAGGTTGAGAGTTGTACCAGTTGGAAGAACGCTTCGTCGGAGGATCAGCATGAGCAGCAAGGCCGTCCAGTCCATCAGTAAATCCGCGTCTGCAGCAGCCGGCTCCATTGGCACGGCAGCAGTTGCCGCAGCGAGTGCCGTGGCGGCCGCGGCGGTGGCGGCGTCGATCGTCCTCAGCCCTGTTCCCGATGCCACCTCGCGAATGGACGGTGTGCACGCAGATTTGCTGCGGGCCGTGCAACTCAACCAGATCACTGCCGAGCAGGCCGAAAAGTTCGAAGCGAAACTTGCCGGCAGGATCCTCGGGGAAGCCTGAAATACCGCGACATCCCGGGCATCCCGCCCCGATTAGATTCTTCGCAGAAACTTCTGTAAGGTTATCTCTGCCTTCGGTTACCGGATCTAAAAGAAACGGTCTCCGGAAGTGATCTTCTTTTGAAGTTCGGCAGATTACCCGAGCGGCCAAAGGGGGCTGACTGTAAATCAGCTGGCAACGCCTACGGGGGTTCGAATCCCTCATCTGCCACCCAAGGAAAATCCCCGGAACCACTGGTTCCGGGGATTTTTTTGTCCCTAGGGACGCGCGTGGCGGCGACGGGAGCTTCATGTCCGCGGGAGTGGTGGCTGTCACCCACTTTGATCCTGCAAGCCGGGTGACACGCCGGAAGCCACGGCGTGTCACGCCACGTGAGTCCTCGAAGTTGGTGGTGAGCGTACGGCCAAACCAGATGTCGCCTGGCAACCCGTTACGGGACGCTGGACTAAGCCTCGTGCCCCTGCCTGGGCGCGGTGGCTTGCCTAAGTTCCGCGATCTCCATCCGCAGCGCCGCGATCTCCGTTACCAGATCGGCCAGCTCGGCCCTGACTGGTTCCTCCGCTGCGACAGCCTTGACTTCTGCTGCCGCTGCCACGCCTTCGGCATTCTCTTCGATTCGCTGCAGGAGCCAGGAAGCGATGGACGCTGTGACAATACCCAGAACCGCGATCCCGCTCATCATGAGGGCTGCTGCGACGATCCTGCCGATGGGAGTCACGGGGTAGAGGTCGCCATAACCCACGGTGGTGATGGTGGTGATGGCCCACCACGCGGCGTCCCCGAAGGTGACGATCTTGGCGTCGGGGGCGTTCTGCTCCACGTCCAGCACGGCCAGAGCCCCGATGAGGATCAACATCGCTGCCGCGCCTGCAACGTAGGTGGCGACGCGTCCGCGGAGGGTTTCACCAACGGTGCGTTGCAGGACGGACAGCAAAGTGACCAGCCTCAGCAACCGGAGTGGCCGGAAGAAGGGGAGCACCACGATCAGGAGTTCGTGCAGGTTCCAGAGGAACCACCGCATCCGGTCTTCGGCAAGCCAGAGGTTGACGAAGTAGTCCAATGCGAAGATTCCCCACGTGATCCAGAGGACAACCTCGAAGGGGGTTGCCTCGGCGCCGCTGATGCGACCGATAACCTGCCACGCGTAAGCCGTGAGGAAAATCAGTGCCGTGGCCATCAGGGGCCATTCGACGAGGTCCCGGTATCGCGCTTGAGTCATAGGGGAATACTAGCTACCGCGAAGGCCCTGCCTTTACTGGAGTGGATCAGGCGGCCGGCGTCTCCAGCCAGTAGCCGTCCAAGTGGTGAATCAGTTGGCGGCCCAGGCCACCCTTGAGTTGGATCCACAGCGTGCTGCGGTCATCGGTCATGCCATCGATGGTTCCCTCGATGCGGTTGCCGCGGGCATCCTGGAGGACCACGTCCTGGTGGCGGGAGAGTTCCGGCCAAACGTCGCCTTGCGGCCTGGTGGTTTGCAGTGTGCTCAAAGGTTCCCCCTTTAGGTGTTCGATCAATATGAGTTTCAGATATTGTGCATGGCTTTCATGAACCGGCGGTAAACGTTAGTGCAATCGTTGGACATAAACGGCCGTTGCGCTAAGAGCCGGGTCCACAATGCGGGCGCCATATTCCCTCCAAAGTTACCGGCGGGTAACATTGGATCATGCACCTGCTTCTTCGTACCCTCATGCTGCTGTTCACGTCATCCAAGCGCTCAAAATTGGGCGTCTGGGAAGAATCATCGCTGCCCTTGCGAGTTCTGCCCACCGACATCGACATCGCCATGCACGTCAATAACGGCATGTATTTCTCCTTGATGGACCTCGGCCGTTTCGACCTCATGGTCCGCAGCGGCATCTGGACAAGGATGCGCAAGCGGGGGTGGAGTCCGGTGGCAGCAGGGGAGACCATCGCCTTCCGCAAGTCCCTGCAACTGTGGCAGCAATACACCATCGAAAGCCGCATCATCGGGCTGGATACCAAGGCCATCTACTTTGAGCAGCGCATGGTGGTGGACGGTGAAATCTATGCCCGGGCGCACATCGCCACCCGCCTGGTCCATAAGGGCAAACCCGTCACGCAGGAAGAAATCATCGCTGAGTTCGGAGCGCCGCCGGTTGACCTGGAATTGCCCGAGTGGATCCACGAGTGGCGGGAGAACAACGCCCTCCCCGGAGCGCGTCGTCCCGCCCCGCACGTCTGGAGCTAAACCCCTACGTCGCGTCGCTGCAGCGCCACGGCTCCGAGCACAATGAGTGCTGCCGAGATGCCGTACAGGCCCGCGGCGGCTCCCCACTCAGCACCGTTGGCCACTGGGGAGTTGCCGTACGCCCAGTGGTAGGGCGACAAGTTCAGCAGCCATTCGACGTCGGGACTTTGCCGTCCCACCGCGTTGAAGACATATCCGAGAACGGCCACGGCGGCGCCGGCCGCGATCCCGTACACCTTCCGGCCGCTGAGCGCACCGGCGCAGAGCGCGGCTGTCCCGCTGAGCAGCGCCAGTGCGGCGAACAGCAGTATCGCTCCGGCGAGATGACCGACGTCGATGCTGAGTTGAGAGGGTCCGTTGAGTCCCAGCACCAGCAGGAAGACGAGCACCGAAAGCAGGGCAATACGAACCAGGATGGCCAAAGCGCGTTCGAGGACTACCTGCACTCGTGTGACGCTGTGCGCGAGCGTCAGTTCAAGCAATCCGGATTCCTCGTCGCCACCCACAGCAGCGGCGCCCCAGCCGATCGAGGCCATGGACATCAACAGGAATCCGATCAGCCCGAACATGGTGGCTTGGGTGTAGCCGGGCCCGGACGCGATTTGGTCGTAGTTCAGGGCTTTGGTCATTTCGGGCGGCAGCGCATTGATCAGGTCCTGCATCTGTGCGCTGCCTCCGATCGAGGGATACAGCGGCAGGTACAGCATGCACGCCGCCGACAAACCCAGCGCCCACGCCAACGTTGAACGCCACGAGTCGGTCAGGGCCTTGGTGAACAGGGGCAGAATCCTAGGCACGGTGCGCTCCTTCCGTGTGGCGGCCGGGTGTCCTGCCATTCCCAGCGGACTGGCCATTTTCGGCGGACTGGCCAAGCCTTGGAGGCTGACCAAGCCCTGGCGGCTGGCCGGCATAGAGAGTCAACACGGCTTCCTCCAAATCGGGTTCTTCGAGGACCAGGTCCGTGAGGTTCAACTTGGCCAGTTCCTGGACCAGCGGCTGGACGTGGCCGGACAGCGTCGCCACCGCCTCGACTGTTCCGGCAGTGTGCCCGTCGGCCTTGAGCTCCCGTACTGCCACATTGGCGACTCCCGGCACCCTGGCCAGCAGCGCGCCGACGTCGTGCGGTTCCGTCCCGGTGCTATTGAACCGTAGCTGCCGGACCGCTGCCGTCCTGAGCTCCTCCACCGTGGAAACGGTGACGATTTCACCGTCGCGGAGGATGGCCACTGCGTCGGCGGCTTGTTGTACTTCGCTGAGAACGTGCGAGCTGAGGAACACTGTAGCGCCATCATCCACGGCCTCGCGAACCATCGCATGGAACACCTGCTGGACTAACGGATCCAGTCCGCTGGTGGGTTCGTCGAGCACCAGGAGTTCAGGTTTGTGCATGAAGGCCTGCAGCAGTCCCAGCTTCTGTTTGTTCCCTTTGGAGAGCTTCCGGGTCTGGCGATCAAGATCAAGGTCCAGCCGCTCAGCGAGCTGCTTGACATGCTGAGGGTCCACGGGGCCGCTGATCGCCGCGAAGTGTTCCAGCACGCGGCGGCCGGTGGTCCGGTTTTCCAAATGCAGTTCGCCGGGAAGGTAACCGATCCTGCGGCGGAGGGCCGTACCTGCCTGCCGGGGATCCTGTCCGAGCACCGAGATGGACCCCGCGCTGGGCCGGATGATGTCCAGCAGGCAGCGCATGGTGGTGGTCTTGCCCGCACCGTTCGGCCCGATGACGCCGAATACAGTCCCTGATTCCACCGCGAAATCCAGTCCGTGCAGGACTTCCCGGGGTCCGAACTTCTTGCGCAAACCCTCGACGACGATTGCCTGGGTCACAGGGCATGCTCCCTTCCGGCGTTGCTGGTGCTTTGCTGTAATACGTCGCGGGCCGCGTCCAGGAATCGCGAGTCCGTGTAAAAGCCGTGTGTGTAAATCTCCAGGGCGGGCAAGGTGAGCTGCCGGAGAAGCTCGGGGCCGATGCCGTGGGGCTCGGGGGCTGCAGTTCTCAGTGTCCGGGAGAGGTGCCTGCCCAGCATGAGGATCGACAGGCTGTTGGAGGCGATGACGACGGCGGTGGACCGGACGTCGTCGAACTTCCGGATGGTGCCGGCCTCGATTCCGGCGTGGATGATGTCCTGGGTCTGCCGCACGACGGTGTCGAAAAAGGCGTCGCCGGCTTCCGACTCATCGCTCAGGACGCGGCGGATGTAGGCAATTTCGTCGGAGTACTGGTCCGGGTGCTTCAGGTAGTCCTGGATCAACTGCCGTGTGGATCCCGGGTCCGTTTTCTCGCGGCCTTGGGTTGCTGTTTGGGCGAGGACGTGCTGATCACAAGCCTCACGGAGCCCGGCTTTGTTGCCGAAATGGTGAATGACCAGGCCCGGACTGACACCGGCAACTGCGGCCACCGCCCTGACTGTGGCGCGGGAGAATCCGTCGCGGCCGAACAGCCCGATTGCGGCGTCGCGGATGCGGGCCCGCGTGGTGAGATCCGCTGCGTTTGAACGCATGTTTCATAGACTAAACAGCTGTTCAGTCCGGATCAAGAGAGTGCACGGTGCGCGTTTATTCCCGTTGACGCGGGAAGCGAACAGGGCGCCCCTCCACGGGACTTAGCAAGCGGTGTCGCGTACCGTGGAAGCATGGCTACAGTTGACATCACTGGAGAACAGTTCGCATCGACCATCGAGGACAACGACATTGTCCTGGTGGATTTCTGGGCTGCCTGGTGCAGCCCGTGCCGCCAGTTCGCCCCCACGTACGGGGCAGCCTCGGAGAAGCACACCGACGTCGTGTTCGCGAAGGTAGACACCGAGGCCGAGCAGCAACTCGCCGCCGAAGCCGGGATCACGTCCATACCGACGCTCATGGCATTCCGCGAAAAGGTTCTGGTCTTCTCGCAGCCGGGAGCCCTCAACGGTCCGCAGCTTGAGCAGGTCATCGAGGCCGTGAAGGGCCTGGACATGGAAGAGGTCCACGCCCACGTTGCCAAGGCGCGCGCCGAGGCCCAGGAAAACTAAGAACAAACGGCGGGCCCGAATCATCAAGGTCGCCGGAAAGCATCGAGGTCGCCGGAAAATTCCGGCGACCTCGACGTGTTTAAGGTGTTCTGGCAGTCTTGCGGCGATCAGAGCCGTTCGAGCTTGACCGGCTCGGCGAGCAGTGCGCTGAGGGACTCGTTCAGGTCCTGGACGGCGATGCCCTTGGAGTGCTTCTCCAGGAGCTCTTCGGATTCCCAGCGTTCCGTGAGGACGAGCTTTTCCTCGGTGGCTTCGGTCAGTTCGTAACGGATGCAGCCGGGCTCGTTGACGACCTCGTCGATGGCGATTTCCAGAGCGAGCTTCACGCGGAAGAATTCGCCTTCGTTGGGGATGAACGTGGCCTGCAGGTCAATGGGTGCACTCATGGCTCCAACCCTACCGGCAGGACACGGTGCTGCTGGAGGTGGTTACGGTTCTGTTGCGAGCAGTCCCTTGGTAGCGTTCCGTCATGTTGTCCTATACCGCCGGAGACACTGACGTCCCGCTGCTCGAAGAGACCATTGGCGCTAATTTTGAGCGCATCGCGTCCCGGTTTCCCTTGCGGGATGCGCTGATCGAGGCCGCTGCTACTCCAGGCGGTGACGCCCGCAGGTGGAGCTACCAGAAGCTGAACGACGACGTCGATCGCCTCGCCCGCGCGCTGCTCGCCATGGGCGTGGCCAAGGGTGAGAGGATCGGCATCTGGAGTCCCAACTGTGCCGAGTGGACCATCCTTCAGTACGCCACGGCCAAGATCGGCGCTGTGCTGGTCAACGTGAACCCGGCGTACAGGACTCACGAGCTGGAGTTCGTGGTGAAGCAGAACGGCATGAGAATGCTGGTGGCCGCACCAAGCGACAAGAACAGCGACTATGTGGGCATGGCCAGGGATGCGGCCAGCAACTGTCCCGAGCTCCGGGAGATCGTCTTCCTTCCGGGGGCGCCGGAACTGGGCCTCACCTTGGGCGTCCCGGAAGTCGACCATGAACTCACGTATGCCGAACTCCTGACCCGGGCGGACGGCGTCGGGACTTCAGCCCTGCGGGACCGCATGGGCGAACTTGACCCGTACGATCCCATCAACCTGCAGTACACCTCGGGCACCACGGGGTTCCCCAAGGGGGCCACCCTGACGCACCACAACATCCTCAACAACGGTCATTCGATCGGCCGGCTCCTGAACTACACCGAACATGACCGGGTGGTGATCCCGGTACCGTTCTACCACTGCTTCGGCATGGTGATCGGGAATCTCAACGCGCTGAGTTTCGGTGCGGCCACCATCATTCCGGGCCGCGGGTTCAACGCGTCGGCGGCGTTGGAAGCGGTGCAGGACTTCGGCGGGACATCGTTGTACGGCGTGCCCACCATGTTCATCGCTGAGCTCGCGTTACCGGATTTCGCTTCCTACGATCTCTCCACGCTGCGGACAGGAGTGATGGCCGGTTCCCTGTGTCCCATCGAAGTGATGCGCCGGGTCATCGATGAGATGCACATGGTGGATGTTGCCATTTGCTACGGCATGACGGAGACCTCGCCCGTGTCCACCATGACCCGTGCGGGGGACACGCTGGAGCAGCGGACCAGCACGGTAGGCCGGACCATGCCGCACCTTGAGAGCCGCATTATTGACCCCGGCTCCATGGAAGTTGTGGAGCGCGGTGTCATCGGCGAGCTCTGCACACGGGGCTACTCGGTGATGCAGGGCTACTGGGGCCAACCGGACAAAACCGCGGAGGCGATCGACGCCGAAGGCTGGATGCACACCGGTGACCTTGCCCGCATGGATGAGGACGGCTACCTGGTGATCGAGGGCCGCATCAAGGACATGGTGATCCGCGGCGGGGAGAACATCTACCCGCGCGAGATCGAGGAATTCCTGTACCTCCACCCGTCCATCCAGGATGTGCAGGTCATCGGCGTCCCGGACGAGAAGTACGGCGAAGAACTGATGGCGTGCATCATTCTCAAGCCCGGGTCTCCTGCCCTGACCGCCGAGGAGCTGGCGGAGTACTGTCGCGGAAAGCTGGCCCACTACAAAATCCCGCGCTACGTTGACGTCCGCGAGTCCTTCCCCATGACGGTGTCCGGCAAGGTGCGGAAGGTGGACATGCGGCAGGAAGCGGTCTCCCGGCTCCACCTCTAACTAGTTCGTGTTGCGGCTGATGGTCCGGATACCCACTACAAGTCCGACGGCGGCCGTCACCACTGCGGCCACGAGTCCCCACAGCGTGTCCATGCCGATGCGCCCGGCAAACAACTCCCGTTCAGCATTGACCAAGTAGGTCAGCGGATTGAACAGGCTGGCCACCTTCATCCACCCCGGACCGGCCTCAATGGGGAGCATGATGCCGGACAGGATCATCAGCGGGAACAGCAGGGTTTGCTGCACGCCCCAGAAGATCCATTCCTTGTTCTGCGAGACCAAGGCCAGTGCATAGGACAAAGCCCCCAGCCCAATGCCGAAGACGCCCAGGATCACCAGCCCCAACACCACGTGCAAGGGGTAGAAAACGAAACCAAAGGGGATGCAGACCACGGAGATCAGCAAGCCTTGCAACACCAGGGGAGCCCACTCCTTCAGCGCCCTGCCAATCATCAGCGAGGAACGGGACAGTGGTGTGGCCAGGATCCTTTCATAGGAACCGGTCATGAGTTCGTACTGCAGGTTTGAACCGGTCATGGAGGTGCCGAACAGTGCGATCATCACCACCACTCCGGGAAGGAACCATTGCAGCGTGGACTGCCCACCGAAGGCCGGAGCACCTACTGCAGAGCCCAGCAACGGCCCAAACAAACCCAGGAACACCAGCGGTTGGATGAGGGAGAAGATCAGTGAGAACGGATCCCGCATCGGCAGCAGCATCTCGCGCCAGAACACGAACCATGTATCGGTCACTACGCTGCGCGGTCCGCGTTTTTGGGCAGTGACACCCGGGGCAACGGCTTGTTCGATCATCAGACTTCAGCTCCTTCCCGCAGGCTGCGGCCGGTCAATTCCAGGAAAACGTCGTCCAGCGTGGGCGGTTTCAACTCCAGTGACTGGGCGGGAGCGCCGGCGTCGTGCATTTCCTTCAGCAACCCGGGAGCCAGTTGGGCGCCTTGGGCCAGCCGGAGGCGGAAGCGGACCACGCCGTCGTACGCGTTTTCCTCCATGTCGCCCTCGGCGGCGGCGCGGCCCAGCAGGCCACGCACTTCCGACGCCGAACCGGCGGCGACCTCCACTGCCAGGAGGTCACCGGCGAGGTTCGCTTTGAGCCGTGAGGCGGTGTCGTCGGCGATGATGGTCCCGTGGTCGATCACGATCACGCGCTCGGACATGGAGTCGGCCTCATCCATGTAATGGGTGGTCAGCACAATGGTGGTCCCGTGTTCCTCGCGCATGCGCATGATGTGCTCCCAGAGGTTTGCACGGTTCTGTGGATCCATGCCGGTGGAAGGTTCATCGAGGAACAGCAAGCCAGGGGAGTGCATCAGCCCGAGGGCCACGTCCATGCGTCGTCGTTGCCCGCCGGAAAGTTTGATTACTGTGCGCTTGGCCAGGTCGCTGAGGTCTAAAGATGCCATGAGGGTCTCGGCGCGGGCTTTGGCGTCTGTGGTGTTCATACCGTAGAAGCGGCCCTGCATGATCAGTTCGTCGATCACCCGGTAGCTGTGCCCGCCGCCATTGCCTTGGCCGATGTAACCGATCCGGGCACGCACGCCGGCGGGGTCCTTTTCGACGTCGACGCCGGCCACAGTGGCCGATCCCGACGTTGGTTTCAACAAAGTGGTCAGCATCCGCAGGGTGGTGGACTTGCCGGCGCCGTTCGGGCCAAGGAAGGCAACCAGTTCGCCCGGGGCGACGTGGATGTCCACGCCCTTCACGGCCTCGACGGTTTCCTTCTTAACGGTGAAGGTCTTAGTGAGCTTGTTGGTGTGGATCACGGTCACTCCAGGGACGGCTTGTGATGGCTCCTAAGCGCCACGGTATACCCGCCGGAAATGACCGTCCATGCCCCTGCGGACAGCTCCCGTCCGCAATAAAAACTCAGTGTCCGCGGTGATCCTGAACAGTCATGCGCGGCCCGAACGTGGGTTTGCGGAAGCCGCTCAAATACAGCATGCGGACCAGTCGCTGCCTCTGACCGCGCCACGGTTCCAGCAACTCGATCATGCCGGCGTCGTCTGTTTTTTGCCCAGTCAGGGCGTACCCCACATAGGCGGCCAGGTGGTAGTCGCCCACGGAAATCGAATCAGGGCAGCCGTGGGTCCGTTGGACAACTTCAGCGGCGGTCCAGATGCCGATGCCCGGAATGGTCTGCAGTTTGGCGCCGGCCTTCGCCGGGTCCAGCTCAGCAAGACGTTCAAGCGCGACGGCGGATTGCAGCGCCCGCATGACTGTGGCCGATCGTTGTGGTCCAACCCCGGCCTTGTGCCACTCCCACGAAGGGACGGACAGCCACTGCCTGGCGGTGGGAGGAACGAGGAGCCCGGCAGGGGCCTTGCCCGGGGCAGGCGTTCCGAAGCGGTACATCAAATACCGGTAGCCGCGCCTTGCCTCCAAGGTGGTGACCTTTTGCTCCAAAATGGTGGGCACCAAGGAATCAACCACCCGCCCGGTGGAGGGCAGCCGCAGAGCCAGGTTCCGGCGTCGTGCCTCTGTAACCAGCCGCGGAAGAGTGGCATGGAAGGCAGGCTCGTCGAAAGACGACCAATCGTCCTCGGCGCCCAGCAGCCTGGGCACGCCGGCCACGGCGTCCTCCGCTCCGGGTCCCCATGCCTGGGCGTCCACGAAGGAATCCACCCCCAGGCCACCTCCCGAGAGGCGGAGGGTCACCGGGCCGGAAGGAGTAGTGAAAGCCATCCAAAATCCGCTGGTGTGCGCTGCGAAGGACGGATCCGCGTTGCCGCGCATGAGCGGAAACATGGTCTGGTCCAGGCGGAAGGAACCGCCCGGATGCCACCGGACGGCCGCATCCGCCGCGGCCGCAACAACGGGCGGGGCGTCTGCGATGGTCATGTTTTTATGGTCCCACGCCCGGCTGACAATCTGCAGACAGAACCCCTTACGGCAGGCGCCGGCCGGGTCTAGACTCCGTGATGTGGCGTGGGTGGGCCGCGCCATATCCCAGGACAAATCCCAGGAACAAGGAGCGCGAATCATGGCCGCCATAGTGCATTTCGAGATTCCGACGGACAACACAGACAGGGCCAACACTTTCTACGAGAGTGCGTTCGGCTGGAACCTGAGCCCTATGCAGGGGATGGACTACACCATCGCCCTTACGGCACCTTCGGATGAGCAAACGGGTACGCCCAAGGAACCCGGAGCCATCAACGGAGCCCTGTTCCCGCGCACGGATAATCTGAAGACCCCCATCCTCACCATCGATGTGGACGATATTGATGCTGCGCTCGGACAGATCGAGTCGGCAGGTGGCAGTGTGGTCCAGGCCAAGGACGCTGTACCCACCATGGGCTGGTACGCCTACTTCAAGGACACCGAGGGCAATGTTTTGGGTGTGTGGCAGAACGACACCTCCGCAGGGACCTGAGCCCGGACTGACTCGGGTCAAGTCCCATAGCGACCACGCGGTAACTTTGTACCTATGAAGTACGCCCAGTCCGTGTTGGACCTCATCGGCAATACGCCGCTCATCAAGCTCAACCACGTCACGGAGGGGATCAAAGCCACCGTCCTCGTGAAGCTCGAATACGTCAACCCCGGCGGATCCATCAAGGACCGGATCGCCGTGAAGATGATCGAAGAAGCGGAAAAGGACGGCAGGCTCAAGCCCGGCGGAACCATCGTTGAGCCCACCTCGGGCAACACCGGAGTGGGCCTGGCGCTCGTGGCCCAGCAAAAGGGCTATAAGTGCGTTTTCGTGGTGCCGGACAAAGTGGGCGAGGACAAGCGCGCAGTCCTGCAGGCCTACGGTGCCGAGGTTGTGGTGACGCCCACGTCTGTGCCTCCCGACAGCCCGCAGAGCTACTACGGCGTTTCCGACCGACTGGTCAGGGAAATCCCGGGCGCCTTCAAGCCGGACCAGTTCTCCAACCCTGCCGCCCCCGGCAGCCACTTCGAATCGACGGGTCCGGAAATCTGGCAGGACACCGACGGCAGGGTCACGCATGTGGTCATCGGCGCCGGAACCGGTGGCACCATCACCGGCACCGGCCGCTTCCTCAAGCAGGTTTCCGCTGACCGCGCAGAGTCCGACGGCGGCCGGGTCAAGGTCATCGGCGCCGATCCGGAAGGTTCGGTCTACTCAGGCGGCACCGGCAGGCCGTATTTCGTTGAGGGCGTCGGCGAGGACATGTGGCCCGACAACTACGATCCCTCCGTACCGGACGACGTCATCGCCGTATCCGACGCTGACTCCTTCTCAATGACCCGTCGCCTCGCGCGGGAAGAGGGTCTCCTGGTGGGCGGTTCCTCGGGGATGGCCGTGGTTGCCGCACTGCAGGCAGCCAAGGACCTGGACGAATCCGCCGTCGTAGTGGTGATCCTGCCGGATTCCGGCCGCGGCTACCTCGCCAAGATTTTCAACGACCAGTGGATGCGTTCCTATGGCTTCCTTTCCGGCGGCGAAGAGGCGTCCGTGGGCGAGGTCCTCAAGTCCAAGACCGGCGAGATGCCGGACCTGGTGCACATCCACCCGAACGAGACCGTCCGCGATGTCATCAACATCATGAACGAGTTCGGCGTCTCCCACATCCCGGTCCTTTCACAGGAGCCGCCCGTGGTGATGGGCGAGGTCATGGGAGCCGTGGACGAGCGGAGCCTCACCAGCAAACTGTTCCGTGGCGAAGCCAAGCTGTCAGACAAGATCTCCGAACACATGGGGGACCGGCTCCCCGTGATCGGCTCCCTGGAAACCATTTCCGCCGCGCGGGAGCTGCTATCCGACGTCGATACCGTCATGGTGACCTTCTTGGGTGCTCCGGTGGGCATCCTGACGCGCCATGACCTCCTGGCGTACTTGAGCAACTAAGCCCGCGCGCTTGATCAAACATTCAACCGAACCAACCTTGAACGAACCTAGAGGAGCTTCCATGTCTGCCAGCAACAACGCCGGGTTCAACACGCGCGCCGTCCACGCCGGACAGGCCTTCGAGCCGGTGACCGGTGCTGTGGTGCCCCCGCTGCACTTCAGCTCTACATACGCGCAGGATGGCATCGGGAACCTGCGCTCAGGATATGAATACGGCCGCGGCGGCAACCCGACTCGCGACGCCCTCCAGGAGCAGCTCGCCGCCCTCGAAGGCGGTACCGCTGCGTTCTCCTTTGGTTCGGGCCTCGCAGCCGAGGATTCCCTGATCCGTGCCATCGCGCGCCCCGGCGACCACATCGTGCTGGGCAACGACGCCTACGGTGGCACCTACCGCCTCATCAACCGCGTCCTGGGCGACTGGGGCATCGGCAACACTCCCGTGGACATGGCCGACCTCGACGCCGTAGCCTCCGCTGTTGCAGCCAACAAAACGCGCATCGTGTGGGTGGAGACGCCGTCCAACCCGATGATGAAGATCACGGACATCGAGGCACTCGCCGCCGTAGCGCACGACGCCGGTGCCCTTCTGGTGGTGGACAACACTTTCGCGTCCCCCTACTTGCAGACCCCGCTCGCCTTGGGTGCCGATGTTGTGGTCCACTCCACTACGAAGTACATCGGCGGCCACTCCGATGTGGTTGGCGGTGCCATTGTGGTCAAGGACGCTGAGCTTGCCGAGAAGATCGGGTTCATCCAGTTCGCCGTGGGCGCCGTGTCCGGCCCGATGGACGCCTTCCTGACCACCCGTGGTTTGAAGACTTTGGGCGTCCGCATGGACCGCCACAGCGAGAACGGCCAGGCTGTGGCTGAATGGCTGCTGCAGCGTCCCGAGGTTGAAGCCGTGCTGTACCCGGGCCTCCCGGACCACCCCGGGCACGGGCTCGCCGCCAAGCAGATGAAGAAGTTCGGCGGCATGGTGTCCGTGCAGTTCAAGGGCGGCGAGGCCGCGGCACGCACCGTTGCTGAATCGACGTCGGTGTTCACGCTTGCGGAGTCCCTGGGCGGCATTGAGTCCCTCATGAACTACCCCTCGGAGATGACCCACGCTTCGGTGAAGGGTACCGAGTTGGCTGTTCCAGTCAACCTGTTGCGTCTGTCCTGCGGCATCGAAGAAGCCGAAGACCTGATCGCAGACCTGGAACAGGCTTTCGCCAAGATCGGCTAGCACCAACGAATCCGGCCCTTGTCCGCTCTCCTCACCGCTCTACGGCGAGTGGGGCGGACAAGGGCCGGATTTCTTCATGCCGGTCCTCTTGGCTAGCCGGAGATTCCTTCGCGTCCGTCTTCTTCACGGCCGGTCAGGCGGCGGCGGAACGTGGTGTCTTCGGCAGACGTGACTTCCAGGTCGTACCAACCGTTCAGGGTTTCCCAGCCGATCTTCTTAGTGTGCCCCGGCTTGAGCTTCACGTTGTCCTGGCTGTCCGCGTACTGCAGTGACTCCAGCTTCAGGGTCACGGGTTCGGTGCCGTTATTCCGCACTTCCAGCTCCACGGCCTTGTTGCCGCGGCGACCGTTCACGGTGACGTCGACGCCGGACGCTGCGCCCGCCGTCGTGCCCTTCAGTTCGTACTGGTACCGGTTAGGGCCGGTGACGACGACGTCGAAGGCGCCGGAAGCTGCGACGGGGAGGTCCACGGTCTGGTTGCCGAGGACATCGGCGTGCCGTGGCTCGGTGACCTCCCCCGCGTAGCCGTAGATGGTGAAGTGCGTGGAGCTGGTGCCGCTGTTAGCCAATGCCAGGGCAATGCTTCCGCGCTGAACCTTGGCCGAGACCTGCGGCCTGTAGGGGAGAGGGCGGGCCGGACGGGTTCCTTGTTCCTGGAGGGGAGCTACCTGGACGGCCGGGGGATTCGGGCGCCAGCGGCTGATCTTGGCGGGAACAGCGGCCGGGTGGTCCAGCGTCGGCGGAGTGCCGGGCGAAGCGAAGTTGAAGACGCCCGTCAGGTCACCGCAGACTTCCCTGCGCCACGGCGAGATGTTCGGTTCCTCCACGCCCGTCCAGCGTTCCAGGAAGCGGAGCACCGAGGTGTGGTCGAAAATTTCGGAGCTTACATAGCCGCCCACGGTCCATGGTGAAACGACGGTCATGGGCACCCGGGGCCCCAGGCCAATGGGCCGCGCCGTGGTCCAGTCAGTGGACTCGCCTGACGTTGGTCGCGGCTGGACGGGCGGTGGGACGTGGTCGAAGTAGCCGTCATTCTCGTCGAAGTTCAGGAAGATGGCGGTGCTGTCCCAGGTGTCCGGGTTGCTGGCCACAGTGTCCAGGAGTCGGTAGACGAAGTTGGCACTGCCCACCGGGGTGGAGGCGCCAGGGTGCTCGGAATCGGCCGCGGACGGCACCAGCCAGCTGACCTGCGGCAAAGTACCGCCGGTGATGTCTGCGCTGAGGCGCTCCAGGAGGGTGTCGGGACGCCCTCGCCACATGGCTTTGTCGAAGAGCGCCCTCTCGGTATCCGTGAGGGCGGCGCGGCCCTGCTCCAGCTGGGCGAGGAGGCGATCCTGTTCGGCAGGGGATTTCCCGGAGAGCTGGTCGTAGAACTCCTCGGTGGTGCGAAGGTTTCCCTCCACCGATGCGAGCATCTTGCGTCCGATCGCTTTGAATGTTTGGAAGTACTCCACTGCGTTATCGGTGAAGTTGTCCCAGTCCTGGTAGATCTTCCACGAGACGCCTGACTGTTCCAGGCGCTCAGGGTAGGTGGTCCAGCCGTAGCCGCCGTGATCGTAGCCATAGGCCGCGTTGGTCACGGCGCGCTTGGTGCTGCCCGGCTCGTTGCCCGTGGTTCCGCTCCAGAGGTAGTTGCGGTTGGGATTGGTGGAGCCGTTAACGGAGCAGTGGTAGGCGTCGCAGATGGTGAACGTATCTGCAAGCTCGTACTGCAGAGGGATGTCCTGGCGCTCGTAGAAGGTCATGGTGGAGGCGCTCTTCGCGGGAATCCATTTGTCACACCAGCCGTTGTTCCATGCCGTCGTGGTGCCGTTGAAGGAGTGGTCCAGATCGCCCAGGTACTGGATGTCGGAGCCCGGCCGGCCGGCCAGTTCCGCGGCCTTGCGAAGTGAGAACGGCAGTACGGTCTCCCCGGTCGCGCGGGGCTGTTCGAACATCGACTTGCCGTTGGGTAGCCGAGTGAAGGACTTATCGCCGTATCCCCGGACGCCTCGGAGCGAGCCGAAGTAGTGGTCGAAGGACCGGTTTTCCTGCATCAGCACAATCACGTGCTTGATGGACTGTAGGCTACCCGGCGGGACCGGCTTGGCCATCGCAGCCTGCACTGAGGGTGGCAGCAGGGATCCCGTGGCCGCAAGCGCCGTCGCTGCAGCCGCGGTACCGAGGAAGCGGCGACGGGAAAGACCGCCGCTCCTATTGGTTGAACGATTCACCAATTCAGGGTTGTTCGATGACATTCAGGGGTGCCTTTCGTGGTCAGAGTTGACTGGGCAAGCGTAGGCATGGAGGGTGAACCGCTGATGACACTGCGGCAAACCAGAGGGGTGTGTCGTTCGGTGGCCGTGGAAGTAGCATCTAGCTTTCTTTAGAGAAGTCAGCTACTTTTGAGCGCATGCCTCTTCGTTCCGACTGGTCCGCCCGCTCGTGCAGCCTCGCCCGTGGCCTGGATGTCCTCGGCGACCCTTGGGGAAGCCTGGTCCTGCGCGAAATCTTCTTCGGCAACGGCCGATTCGACGCCATTAAGCAACGCCTCGAAGTGGCCGACAACGTCCTGAGCAAACGCTTGGGTTGGCTCCTCGACGCCGGACTGCTCGCCCAGAGGCCGTACCAGGACGGCGCCAGGACACGACAGGAATACGTCCTCACGCCCAAAGGCGAGGACGCGCTGCCCGTGCTGAACGCCATCATCATCTGGGCCGAGAAACACCTGAACGCTCCCAACGAGGTCTCGCATATGCGTGTCATTCACACGGACTGCGGACAAGCCACGTCGTCTGCTGACACGTGCACCAACTGCGGCACCCGACTCACCGCGGCCAACACCAGCTGGCACAGCTTCACACGCAGCGACCATCCACTCCCACTCGCCGTTGCACCCCTTGAAACCCGAACAACAGCTGAGACCCGAACAACAGCTCCCCCCGAAATGGAGATCCCCGCATGACCGCTCCCGACGTCACAGGGACCCCGCCCGAAGAAACACGGACCCCTTCGGTAAAGACGGGCAAGCGCCCACGCCTCCACCCCGCCTGGATCGTGGCCGCGGTTGCCTTCCTTGCCTTGGTTGGAGCGGCAGGATTCCGTGCAGCCCCCGGTGTGCTCATGGTCCCGCTGCAGGAGGAATTCGGCTGGTCAACCACGGTGCTGTCCTTGGCCGTCAGCATCAACCTGGTCCTGTTCGGCTTGACGGCTCCGTTCGCCGCGGCCCTGATGGAACGCTTCGGCATCCGCAAGGTCACCTCGTTGGCTCTGTGCCTGATCGGGCTCGGCTCAGCACTGACGGTCTTCGTGAACCAGTCCTGGCAGATCCTGCTCACGTGGGGGCTGCTCATTGGACTGGGCACCGGTTCCATGGCCTTGGTCTTCGCCGCGACCATCGCCAACACCTGGTTCGCCAAGAGCCGTGGCCTGGTGATCGGCATCCTGACCGCCGGTAGTGCAGCCGGCCAGTTGGTGTTCCTGCCCTTTATTGCGGCGCTTGCCCAGAACCCGGGCTGGCGCGGTGCATCTTTGCTCATCGCAGCGGGTGCGCTCGCAGTAGTCCCGCTGGTGCTGCGCTGGCTGCGGAACTCACCGGCCGACGTCGGGGTGTTGCCTTACGGTGCCGAAGAAGCTGCAGCTGCTGAACCTGGCGCCAAAGATGAACCTGGCACCAAAGCCGCCGACGCCGGAACTACCGCGACGACGCCAGGCAAGACCGCCGCTGTGGTTGCCTCGCCAGGCTCAGGAGATTCCGCCAACGCCGCGATCCGTGCCCTGCAGGTCCTCAAGCGTGCCAGCAAAGTCCGGACGTTCTGGGCGCTGGCTGCGGGTTTCGCAATCTGTGGAGCCACCACCAACGGACTGATCGGCACGCACTTCATTCCGTCGGCGCACGATCACGGCATGCCCGAAACCACGGCGGCAGGTTTGCTGGCCGTCGTCGGAATCTTCGACATCGTGGGGACCATCGCGTCGGGTTGGCTGACTGACCGTTTCAACCCCAAAGTGCTGCTTGCTGTGTACTACCAGTTCAGGGGGATCGGACTGCTGGTGCTGCCGCTGCTGCTGGGCTCGTCCGTGGAGCCGAGCATGATCATCTTTGTTGTGGTCTACGGGCTCGACTGGGTTGCCACCGTCCCTCCCACCGCAGCTATCTGCCGCTCGGTATTCGGTGCCGATGGTTCCGTGGTGTTCGGCTGGGTATTCGCAGCCCACCAGCTCGGGGCTGCCGTGGCGGCACTCCTGGCCGGCTTCATCCGCGATGCCACCGGGCACTACAACTACGCTTGGCTGGGCGCAGCTGCCATGTGCACGGTAGCCGCGGTGATCAGCGCCACCATCCGCAAGGACGCAGCGAAGAAGGAGCCCGTGGCGGTTGCCTGACGGCGGTTGCGTGGCCCGCTCTGCGCGCTATTCGTGCTCGGAAGCGCGCAGAGCAGGCCCCGCAACGGGGGAGCCTAGCTGGTTTCGCTGATCCGGAACGTGAGCGTTCGCGCTTCCGGACGCAGCGCGTACTCCGGCCAGACGTCCGGTCCGCACGCCCTGGACCCGAGCCCGTGCTGGGAGGCATCGAGGTACAGGAAGCTGCCCTGACTGGTTGGCAATTCGTGCGGGTGTGCGGCCGCCGAGATCTCCTGCGCTGTGTGCCGGGAGAGCGTGAAACCGGGCAGGCGACCGCGGGAGTCCGGGACGGCATCGAGCTGCAGCCAAGGAGCGCCGGCCGTGTGAAGATCCAGGGAACGGACAGCACTTCGGTGTCCCGATTCCTGCGGATTGGCGTATTCCACCGAAAGCTCATCGATGCCGGCTGCGTAGCGGCCCACAAGCGTTGCGTGCATGCTGTCCGGGTACGACTCACGGGGGCCGGCGCCGAACCAGGACGCACCGTCCACTGATCCGGGCAGGTCAAAACGCACCCCGACCCGGGGCCAGATGATGTCCCATCCCGCGCTCGGAACGATGTCCAGGCGGAGCCACAGCTCACCGCCCGATAGTTGCCAGGTCTCCTCCACAGAGACCCAGTGTGCGGCGTCGGCCGCGGCGTATCGGGTACGGGTCACTACGCCGCTGTCACTGGCTGAGACTTTCTCTACCCGTGCCGTGAGCCGGTCCAATCCAGCGGCCCGCCAGACAGTTTCCATGGACGGAGCGGGAGTGCCGTTGCCGTTGTTGAGCCAAGGATCTGCGAGGTCGTAGCTGCCGCGGCCGGCGCCGGCGTCGTTGTCCGTGGGGGCCCGCCACAACTCCAGCCGCGGCCCGGACACCGGAAGCCCGCCGAGCGAGACCAGCCGGCCGTCCTCGAAGACGCCAGGGCCCAGCGATACTGTCCCGGCCCCCGATGAAGCGGCCTGCCCCACGAATGCCACGGGGCGCGGGACTGCAAGGCGCGGACGCGATTCCAGTTCCAGTTGCGCGGCAGAGATGACATGCCCGGCTTCGGCCCATACGGTGTCCTTGCGGAGCACCGCCTCCACGGTCAGCCAGTGTTCGCCACTGGCCACAGCGAACTCCGGCAACTCGACAAGCGCCGAGGCCCCTGCTGCGAGCGACGCGCCTGCTTGAGTCACGACGTCGAGCTCTCCGGAGGAACCAAGGACGCCATCCACTTCCGTACGCCAGCGCAGTACGACGTCCGATGCATCAGCCGTGTGCCGCAGGTTGGCTACGGAGACGAAACGGCGCGTGCCGCCGTCGTGGGTTTCAGTGCTGAAGCCCAAACGCAGGGGAGCGACGATCTGCTTGTACTCGAAAAGCCCCGGGCTGGGCGTGGAATCGGACAGGACCATGCCGTCCATCACGAAGTTGCCGTCGTGGACCACCTCCCCGAAGTCGCCGCCGTAGGCGAAGAACTCCGTGCCGTCGGCCGTGGTGGTGCGGATGCCGTGGTCCCGCCACTCCCAGACGAACCCTCCGTGTAGCCGCGGGTAGCGGTCCACCAGCTCCTCGTACTGATCGATGGCGCCGGGACCGTTACCCATGGCGTGGACGTATTCGCACAGGATGAACGGTTTGCTGCGCTGCCGTGCGGACTCCGCCGCGGAGCAGCCGAGCAGCAGCGAGCCGGAGTCGTCCCGACCGATCGCCTCGGTTTCCGGAACCGACGAGTACATCCGCGAGTAAACGTCCGTGTAGGCACCCGTGTAGTCGCCCTCGTAGTGGACGGGCCGGCCGGCGTCGCGGGCGTGCGTCCATGCGGACATCGCGGCGAGGTTGGAGCCCGTGCCGGACTCGTTGCCGAGCGACCACATGACGATGGACGGGTGGTTCTTGTCCCTCTCCACCGTCCGCTCCATGCGGTCAACCAGAGCTTCACGCCACGCGGGATCGTCGCTGGGATTGCCCACCCAGCCGTGCCGTTCAAAGCCGTGCGTTTCCAGGTCGCATTCCAGGATCACCCAGAAGCCCAGCTCGTCCGCGATGTCCAGCAAACGGGGATGCGGAGGGTAGTGGCTAGTGCGGATCGCGTTGACGTTGAACTGCTTCATCAAGGCGAGGTCTGCGCGGGCGAAGTCCTCGTCAAACACACGCCCGCGGTCCGGATGTGTCTCGTGCCGGTTCACGCCGTGGAACACCACGCGGCGGCCGTTCACCAGGAACTGGTCACCCTTGATCTCCACCGTTCGGAAACCCAAGCGCAGCGAAACGGTCTCGCCTTCACTTGCCACTGTTGCGTTATACAGGCGTGGAACCTCCGCGGACCAAGGTTCGACGCCGGTAATCGCCACCGGGGCGACGTCGGCAGGGGTGTTCCAGACGACGTCGACGTCGAGTTCCGGAACTGACAGCCGAACCGGGTAGGCGGCCTCGTCGGCCGTGATCTCGGGGTCAATGACGCCTGAACCGGCGGTGTAAGACGTACGCAACCAGACGTCATCGAGACCCTTCTTGGGGCGTGCCTGGAGCGTGACGTCGCGGAAGATGCCCGGCATCCACCATTGGTCCTGGTCCTCGACGTAGCTTGAGGCTGACCACTGGTGGACGCGGACAGCCAGCACGTTATGTCCGGGGCGCACGGCCTCGGTGACGTCGAATTCCTGGGCCAGCCGGCTACCGGTTCCCACGCCGATTTCGTTGCCGTTAAGCCATACCTTGTAGCGGGATTCGACGCCGTCGAACCTCAGCACGATGCGCTCTGCGTCGTCCCAGTCCCCGGGAAGATCGAAGCTTCGGCGGTAGTCGCCGGTGGGGTTCTGGTCCGGGACATGTGGTGCGTCGGTAGGGAAGGGGAACTGGACGTTGGTGTAAATGGGGCGCCCGTAGCGGCCCTCACCCTCCAGGACCCAGTGCGCCGGAACCGGGATCTGCTCCCAGCTGGAATCGTCCAAGGCTTCCTCGGCGACGCCTTCCACGGCCTCACCGGCGGGAAGGACGCCGCGACCGCCCGGGGTTCCGGGAGCGCCGGGGAGAAGCCGGAAACGCCACTGGCCGTTGAGGGAGGATGTTGGCGCGTCTGTGTGCAGCCAGGAACGGGCCGGGAGTCTCTTTCCGGTGCCGGGACCGGTGTCTTTGATGTAGTGGGAGTTGATGGTCATTACTTAACGGCTCCTTCTGTCAGTCCACCGCGCCAGAAGCGCTGCAGGACAACCATGGCGATGCTGAGCGGAATAATGGAAAGCAGCACGCCGCCGGTAGTCAGTTCATAGAATTCGGGCAAACGGTCAACCTGGCTGAGCCAGTTGTTCAGGCCGAGGGTGATGGGGTAAAGCTCGGAATCGGACAGCATGACCAGCGGCAGGAAGTAGTTGTTCCAGATGCCCACCAGCTGGAACAGGAACACGGTGACCAGCGCCGGCGTCAGAACCTTGAGCCCAATGGTGTGGAAGATGCGGAGCTCTCCCGCGCCGTCGATCCTGGCGGCCTCGATCAGCGAGGTATCCACAGTGGCCTGGGCGTAGATGCGGCAGAGGAACAGGCCGAACGGCGAGACAAGCGAGGGGAGCAGGACACTCCAGTACGTGTTGGCCAGGCCCATCTGGCTGAACAGCAGGAAAAGCGGCAAGGCCGTGGCTGTGCCGGGAACCAGCACGCCGCCCAGGATGGTGCCGAACACCAGATTGCGTCCCTTGAACTCATACTTGGCCAAGGCATAGCCACCGGCCGCCGCAAAATACGTGGCCAGAAGCGCGCCGACGCCGGCGTAGATCGCCGAATTCAGGAACCAACGGCCAAAAATGCCGTCGTCGTAGCTGACCACACGGCCGATGTTTTCCCACAAAGAGAACGTGGGGGCGAACCAGAAGCCATTGGTGGAGAAGAGGTCTTCCGTGGACTTCGTGGAGGCAACGAAGACCCAATACACGGGGATCAGGAAGTACAAGGCGACCACCACCAACAGTGCGGTGACAATGATGGTGGACGACCGCCGTCGTCCGGCTGAGCGGTCCGGGCCTGCCGAAGCTTTGCTGCGGACGGGCGTGGTGGTTGGCTTCGTGGCTGTGGCGGTCATGAGGACTTCCTGTTCGTCAGTGCGAGGAAGGCGAAGGAAAGGGCAAACGCGGCCACGGCGATGATGACCGACTGGGCTGCCGCGACGTTGTAGTCGTTGTAGGCAAAAGCAGTTGTGTAGGCGCTGAGGTTCGGCGTGTATTGGCTGTCGATTGCCGGCGCCACCGTCTTGAGGACCTGGGCCTCAGCGAAGAGCTGCAGCGTTCCGATGATGGAGAACACCGTGGTGAGCATGAGGGCCGGACGGATCAGGGGGAGTTGGATGCTCCGGGCAACGCGCCAGGTGGAGGCACCATCCACCTTGGCGGCCTCGTAGAGTTCCACCGGGATGGCTTTCAGCTGGGCCACGATAATCAGCATGTTGTAGCCCGTGTAACTCCATGTGACGATGTTCGCGATGGACCACAGCACGCTGTTCGCGCCGAGGAAATCCGGGGTCAGGCCCACAACCTTCGCGACGTCAAACAACGGGCTGAGCCCGGGCACGTACAGGAAGGACCAGAGGATGGTGGCGATAACTCCCGGTACGCCGTAGGGGAGGAAGTAGGCGGCACGGAAGAAGCCCGGCCATTTTGCCGACGCCGATTCGAGCATGAGAGCCAACGCGGTGCACAGGACGATCATGACGGGCACCTGGACCACACCGAACAACAGCATTCGGCCAATGGATGCCACGAAGCTGCCGTCGGCCAGGGCCTGGGCGTAGTTGCTGAACCCTGCGAATTCGCTGGTCACCCCGGCCTCGCCGAACAGTCCGCTGCGGGTCACCTTGGTGAAGCTGGACATGATGGCCACAACAATGGGCAGCAGGAAGGTGAGGACGAAGAGTCCCAGGAATGGGGCGAGCAGGAGCCAAGGTGCGCGTGCGGCAGCGCCGTTTCGCTTGCCGGGGCGGCCTGGTGCGGCGGGGCGCTGCACGGTGGGTTCGGTGCGGGTGGTCGTCATGCCGTTTCCTTCCGGATGCTGAGGCCCTTGTTCTTGAAAACGGTCATGATCTGCTGCTCCGAATCAGCAACGGAGTCCACCAATGTGGTCCCGAAGGCCTTCTTGCGGAAGCCGTCGCTGAGGATGTTGAAGGACTGCTGGGTTACCGGCCACCAGGACCAGTCAGGGTTCTGCTGTTTGGTAGCGGGGACGAAAACTTCCTCGTTGTAGCGTTGGCCGCCGAAAAATGCCGAGGGTTGCTGCCGCTCCGTGCCGATGAAATCGGGGTTGGGTGACCAGCCGATGCCGCTGTGTTTGATCTGGGCGTCGATTCCTTCTGTGGACGTGGTCAGCCACACAGCGAATTCGACTGCTTCTTTGGGGTGTTTGCTGTTGGCCAGGACTGCTGCCGTGGAACCGCCGAGGTAGCTTGAGCCGAAGCCAGTATCACCCCAGGTGGGCATCGGTGCTGCGAGCCACTTTCCTTCGGAGCCGCTGACACCCTGAACCAGAGCATCACCCCAGCTGCCGGTTATGGTCGAGGCAATGCCGCCCTTGCTGGCAGCTGCAAACCAGCCCGGGGAGAAGGCGCCGTACGCTGTGGTGACGAGGTCGTCGTCGATCGCTTTGTCGAAGAAACGCGCGGTGTTGAGCGTGGCGTCGTCCGTCATGTTGATGACCCAGCCGTCTTCCTCGGGGCGCAGCCACTGCGCGCCGGCCTGCGCCGCGAAAGAGGCAAACGGAGAGGCGTCACTGATGGGGAAGCAGTCCAGGTAGCTGTCCACGGAGCGAAGTTCGACGGCCAGCGCAGCCCATTCGTCCCAGGTTTTAGGAGCGGCTCCGCCCACCTTGTCCAGGATGGCCGGTTGGTAGAACATGCCCATGGGGCCGGCGTCCTGGGGGATGCCGTAGACACCCCCGGTGTAACTGACCTGCTTCCACAAGGTGGGGTCGTATAAGTGGGCGTGATCATCGGCGCCGTAGCGGGACACATCAACCAGGCCATTTACGAGCATGAACTCCGGGATGGAGCGGAACTCCACCTGGGCCAGGTCCGGTCCGCCTCCTGCTGCCAGGGCCGAGTAGAGCTTCTGATATCCGCCGGAGTTGCCGCCCGGAATCCACACCACGTCCACGTGGATGTTCGGATTGGCTGCATTCCAGACGTCGGCAACTTTCTGGAAATCCTTGAGCCAAGCCCAGTAGGTAAGTCGCACGGGCTCGCCGGCGGCGGGGATGGTCGGCGCAGCGTTGACGGACTGTGTTCCTGGAGTTGCGCACCCGGTCAGCAGGCCCATGGCTGCTGTTCCCAGGCCTGCGCCCAGGAGTTGTCTTCGCGTGAATGGGGTCATTAGCCTTCACCTCTTCGTGTCAGGTTGACGATGCCGCGCGCTTGGATTCGTAGGTCCGGCCGTGGCAAGTGTGACAACGGTAACAGAAAATTCGAGTGGGTACTCGAATTTCGCAAAGAGGGTTCCAAGACGCATGTACACTGGCTTGCCATGACCACAAAGGACGTGGGCCGCGCAGCGAGGCGGGGTCCGTACGCGAAATCCGAAGAACGGCGCCGGACCATTCTGGACGCCGCCCATGAGGTGTTTGCTGCCCACGGCTACCGTGGTGGATCACTGCAGGACGTTGCCGATCGGGTGGGGCTAAGCCAAACCAGCCTGCTGCACTATTTCCCTTCCAAACGCGATCTCCTGATGGCAGTCCTGGAGCGCCGCGACGAAATCACGGGCGACGCCTTTCCGGACGACATGGAAGAAGGCCTGGTTGACTCGGTGATCCGGACGGCGCTCTTCAACGAAAACATCCCGGGCGTGGTTGAGTTGTACACCGTTCTGTCCGCGGAGTCGGTCACCGATTCGCACCCAGGACGGGTCTACTTCACCGAACGATTCGAACGTCTCCGAAAGAGCTACGCGCGGCGGTTTGCCGAGCTGGCCGCAGAGGGCAGGCTCCGCCCCGGGGTCGATCCTGGTGAAGCTGCCATGTCCCTGGTTGCCCTGTGGGACGGGCTTCAAACGCAATGGCTGCTGGCCCCCGGCGAGGTGGACGTGGTCAAGGGCCTGCGTGGCTATTTCAAGCTGCTGGTGCTCCCGGAACCCGGACCCAACGAGGGACAGCCCGGGACTCAGTCTGGCTAGCCGCGGAAAGCCCCGATGCCCGTGATGTGTTGCCCCAGGATCAGGGTGTGCACCTCATCTGTGCCCTCGTACGTCCGCACCGACTCAAGGTTGTTGGCGTGGCGCAGCGGTGAGTAATCCAGCGTGACACCGTTGCCGCCCAGGATGGTGCGGGCCTCACGGGCGATCTTGATGGCCTCGCGGACGTTGTTCAGCTTGCCCAAGGAAATCTGCTGGGGTTGAAGATGACCGGCGTCCTTCAACCGGCCCAGGTGAAGGGCCAGCATGGTGCCCTTCTGGATCTCCACCAGCATGTTCACCAGTTTCTCCTGCGTCAGCTGGTAACCGGCCAAGGGGCGGCCGAACTGGAGTCGGTTCCCTGCGTACTCCAGCGCAGCTTCGTAGGAGTCCCGGGCAGCTCCCATGGCTCCCCACGCGATGCCGTAGCGTGCCTCGTTGAGGCACGAGAACGGTCCCTTAAGTCCCATGGCACCCGGGAGGACGGCCTCAGGACCCAGCCTCACGCCGTCGAACTTCACATCGCACTGAATGGACGCACGCATGGAGAGCTTCGGCTCGATAGGCGTCGCGGTCACCCCGGATGTTCCGGCGGGAACCAGGAACCCGCGGATTCCGTCCTCGGTTTTGGCCCACACCACCATGACGTCCGCGATGGACGCGAGGCCGATCCAACGTTTGACACCTTCCAGGACCCAACCGTCGGCCGTTTCGCGGGCAAAGGTGGTCATGGATGACGGGTCCGACCCCGCCGTCGGCTCCGTAAGGGCGAAGCAACCAATCAGTTCGCCGGCCGCCATCCGTGGCAGCCACTGCTCTTTCTGCGCCTCCGAGCCCCACTTGTGGATCGCCGTCATGGCAAGGGAGCCCTGCACCGAAACGAAGGTGCGGATCCCCGAATCACCCGCCTCCAGTTCCATCGCTGCAAGACCATATTCAACGGCGGTCCGGCCGGGACAGCCGTAACCGTCCAGGTGCATGCCCAGGACACCGAGCTCGCCCAACTCCGGGGCGAGCTCGCGCGGGAAATGAGCGTCCTCGTACCACCGGGCGATGTTGGGTCGGATCCGTTGCGCGGTGTAGTCGCGGACCCGGTCGCGCAGGGCAAGCTCGTCCGCGGTCAGCAGAGAATCGAGGGCAAGGACGTCGGAGGTGTTCGTCATTGAATCGCTCATTCCAGCATCCTAGGCGCCGAACACTGCCTTCCGTCGCGGTTACTCGCCGCGGACCACCCCAACCTCGGCCCGGTCACCCGTGAAGTAGCCCCGAGTGGAGGGGGCGAAGCGGCACACGACGGCCAAAACAACGCCCAAGGCCAGCAGCAGCACTCCGCTGACGAACGCCCCGCCGATGCCGAAGATTTGGGTGTCCCCGTACGCCGGGTCCCACATCTGGACTGCGGAAATGAAGAACGCCGCTGTGAGGGACAGTGCGCCGAGGAACGGCAGGATGCCACGGAACCACAGGTTCCGGGCGGAATCCCGGAGCGTGGAACGGAAGAACCACACACAGGAGAAGCCGGTCAGTGCGTAGTAGAAGGCGATGAACAAGCTGATGGCGCTGATGGAGTCCGAGAGGAGGTTCTCGCTCAAGAAGCTCATGGCCACGTAGTACACCACGGCCACCGCACCCATCACCTGGGTGGAGAAGCCCGGGGTCATGAAGCGCTCGTGGACCTTGCCAAACCGGGGAGGCAGTGCACCGTGGACACCCATGGACAGGGTTCCGCGGGCTGTCGGCAGGATGGTGGTCTGTGTGGAGGACAGGACGGACGCAAGCACAGCCACGATGATCAGCCAGCCCCAAGGACCCAACACCACGTCCTTCATAGCCAGGAACACGTCATCCTGGTTTGCTTCGTTGCCCAGACCGATACCGTCCGTACCGATCGTGGCATACATCATCACCAGCAGCGCCACGGAAACATAGATCGCCACCAGAACAGAGGCTGAGATGACGGCGCCACGTCCAGGCGTCTTGGCAGGGTTCTCCGTCTCCTCGTTCAGCGCCAGGCAGGTATCCCAGCCCCAGTAGATGAACAGGGCAAGCAGCACGCCGTGAACCACGGCGCCGGGATCGGCAAAGGCGCCGGCGGGGTTGAACCACTCGAAGTCGAAGGCCTGGCCCTCAGGCGCGCCCCCGGCGATCCGGAAGATGATGGCCACCGCGAAGATGCCCAACGAAATGTACTGAATGTAAGTCAGCGTGCGCTGGACATGCTCGCCCAGCCGGATGCCACGATGGTTCACGTACGTCATGAACACGATGAACAACACACCAGTAGCCGTCACCAGCCACGTGTTGTCGGCCAGGGAACCGTCACCGATCAGCAGCCACAAATACTTGCCCGCGATCTGCGCCAGGTTGGCCAGCACCACCACTCCCGCGAGTGCCACGCCCCAGCCACCCAGCCAACCGGCCCACGGCCCGAAGGTCTTGCGGGCCCAGAAGAACGTGGTGCCGCAGTCCGGCATGGCGCTGTTGAGCTCACGGAACGCGTAGGCAATGAACAGCACCGGGATGAAGCCGAGGATCAGGATCAGGGGAGTGTAGTTCCCATTAACGGCCACAATGAGCCCCAGCGTTGCCGCCAGCGAGTAGACGGGCGCGGTGGATGCAAGGCCCAGCATGACGGAGTCGCCAAGGTCCAGGATCCCGGCGTGGAGGCCTTTGGGAGGTACGACGGCGGTACGGTCGCCGCCCGCTGGGCCGCCACCCGGCGTCGAGGTTTCAGTGCTCATAGTGCAGCTCCGTAGGAAGTAGCAGGGGGCGCGACAGGCGCCGGGGCGTCGATGGTATTGGGAACAAAGCGGCAAAAGTAGTCCGTGATGGGTCCGTCGGATTCGCGGATGCCACAGCCCACGGATTCGCCATCCACTACCCAAAGACCCAGGACAGGGTGGTTCCCGTCGAAGTCGGGGAGGGCGTGGTACTGCTGAAAGCACCAGCCTTCACGGCCGTAACCACCTGGCTGTTGGATCTCGATGCCGGGGGCGTGAATTCGGATGTTGTCGCCCTCCCGCCCGTGCAGCGGCTTGGCCACCCATTCCTTGAGGGGACCCGGATCGCCGAGGTAGGCAGGCAGCAGGTTCTCATGGTTGGGGTAGAGGTGCCATAGCGCAGCCAGCAAGGCTTTGTTGGACAGCAGCATCTTCCATGCCGGCTCAACCCAGCGGGGGTTGTGGGCACGTTGCAGAAGCCGTTGCCCGAACGGTTCCTTCATCATGAGCTCCCACGGGTACAGCTTGAACATGGTGCTGATCATGAAGTTGTCCAGGTCCACAAACCGGTTCAGGTTGGGGTCCCAGCCGATATCGGACATGTTGATGCCGATGGTGGTCCAGCCGCCCTGGCTCGCGACGTCCCGCATGTAGGCGGCAGTCATCCAATCCTCGCCGGATTCCTCCGCCTCCGAGTGGGCAACGTGCAGGGTGCTCATGCCGGTGCGGAACTGCAGCTTCTTCCATTGGCGGATCAGGGCCTCATGGATTCCGTTCCACTGGTCCTTTTCCGGGAAGACGTCCTGGAGCCAGAACCACTGGGCCACAGAGGCTTCGATCAGGCCCGTGGGGGTATCGGCGTTGTACTCCAGCATTTTCGCCGGACCGCCGTTGCCGTCATAGATGAAGTCGAAGCGACCGTAAATGTCCATGTCCGCGGCCATCAACGACTCGGCAGCGAGTTCCAAGGCCTGCTGCCCGATGCCGATATCGCCCATGGCCCCGGTGGCCAAGTACTTCGCGGCCTCCAAGCACATGATGTGCATGTCCTCGGCCGTCTTCTCGAGGGTCTCCACCTCGTCCTCGGTGAATTCGTAGTAGGCCGATTCGTTCCAGTATTCGATTTTCCGGCCATCGGGCATGGTGGTAGTGGAAAATACCAGGCCCTGTTCTTCGATCTTTTGCTTCCAGTCCGGCCTGGGCGCGGAGGGCAGTCGACGCACGCCTAACCTCCCGAGCTTCCGCCGCTTTTGGAACTGCTGCCGAAGCCGCCTCGGCTGACCGTGCCGCCCTTGGTGCTGTACCCCGTGGAGGACTTTGCCCCCGTAGGCACGGTCTTGGTGTAGCTCGGGTAGGCGCTGCGGTTCTGCCCCACGGCAGGCACACTGGCACCCCGGGAATAGAAGTACCAGGCGTATATCCCTGAGCTGCGGCCCGCCGAGCTGCTGTTGTCGCACTGGGTGTCGTCAACGCGTTCGCCGGTTTCGTCATTGAAACAGACTTGTGCGTAGTCGGCTTCCTGCTCATTGCTGGCCACGATCGCCGTAATGGTTCCGGCCAGAAGGGCGGTCACGCCCAGGCCCACCACCAAGGTGCGGCGATGCGAGCGCTTCTTCTTCTTTGCTGCCTCGGCCTCGCCGCGTTCGCGTTCTTTCGCGAAGGGGTCAACCACGGGGAGGGGCTGGCCGGGCTGGGGTGCGCCTGCCCCGGCAGGGGGTGCCCCGGCGGGGGATTTCTTCCTCTTCCCGGAGCTGCTTTGGGCGGGGTCGTTTTCCACGGGCGTGAACAGCTCAGGATGGAGCTCCGGCTTGGGCACCTGCCAGGGAGGAGGCTTGGGCTGATTATTGCCCGCTCCGAAGTCGGCGTTGTTGTCCCTGCTGCCGCCGTTGTTGCCGGCTGCGTCAGGGCTGTCTTTCGGGCCCATGGTATCCCCCTGGATAGACCGTTGAAATGTCCGGCGGCACGCCGGACCAGAATGCTCAGAGCAAGCCTAGTCGTTGTGCGCGGTGCAGGCACGGGTGACAGCGTTATATGGGGATAACTCCCCATATTCGGAACCGTGTAAGGATGTAGCCATGGCGGGACCTGAAGCACATAACAGCGGCGACGACGGCGTGCTGCTGCGGCTTCCCCCGGTTCGCGGCATTGGCACCGGCCGGGTGGTCACGGGCCTGGTGCTGGCAGTCCTGTTGCCGCCGGGCATTGAACTGGTGGTCACGGTCCTCGGCTTCCGCAACTTCGCCATGATCATGCTGTTGCAACTGGCTGTGGCTGTTGCGGTGGCTGCCATCGGCGGTTTGTGGCCGGCAGTGGTGGCCGCCGTGCTGGGCAGCGTCCTCCTGAACTATTTCTCCGCGGACCCTGTGGGTTCCCTCTCCATCGCCGACCCCACCACTTTGTTTACCGTGGTGGTTTTCCTTGCTGTGGCCTGTGGTGTGGCGCTCGCAGTGGGGCTTGCCAGCCGCCGGGCACAGGAAGCCGCACGCTCCGGGGCGGAGGCCACGGCGCTCAGTGAGCTCGCCCTGCGCATCCTTAGCTCGGATGGAAGCCTGGAAACCTTCCTTGAGAAAGTGCGCAGCAACCTGGGCATGGAAGCGGTGTCGCTGCTGGGTTCCCAGTCGCCGGTCGCCCCCGGATTGGCAGCAACAGCCGGCGCCCAGACCGAGTGGCGTGTCCTGGCGAGTGCCGGGCCGAATCCGCCGGTGACCCATGCCGCCGCCGACCATGCCGCCGTCGTCGATCCTCACTACACGCTGCTGCTGCGCGGCGGTCCTTTGTCAGCCCAGCACCAGCGGATGCTGGCCGCCTTCGGTGCTTTCGTGGTGGCCGTCCGGGAGAGGCAGCAGCTGGTGAAGAGCCGGCGGGACAACGTGAGGTTGGCCGAGGGCAACAAGATGCGAACGTCCATCCTGCGCGCTGTTTCGCATGACCTCCGGACTCCGTTGGCCGGGATCAAGCTCGCTGTCAGCAGCCTGCGCCAGGAGGACGTGAGTTTCCCGCCGGACGTGGAACGGGAGTTGCTGGAGACCATCGAGGAGTATGCGGACCGCCTGGACCATTTGGTGGACAACCTCCTGGACATGTCGCGAATCACGGCGGATGCAGTCAATCCGCTGTTGACCGGCATTGTGTGGGCTGAGGTGCTGCCGCAGGCGTTGAGGGGAGTTTCCAAGGAACGGCTGCGCAATGAACTGCCGCCCAACCTTCCACCTGTGCAGGCCGACGCCGGAATGCTTGAGCGGGTGGTGGCCAACATTGTGGAGAACGCCGTGAAGTATGCGCCCGACTCCGATGTGGTCCTGACTGCCCGCACCGGCGCCGGCATCACCTTGGGGGACCGGCCCGCCAGCGAACTGAGAATCGTCGATCACGGCAGGGGAGTAGGGCATAAGGAAGTGGTGGATATTTTCCAGCCGTTCCAGCGTTTTGGTGATTCGACGTCGCCTGCGCCCGGGGCCGGAATCAGTGCCGGTGGCGGGATCGGTTTGGGACTGGCCGTCGCAAAGGGTTTCAGCGAGGCCATGGGCGGCAGGCTCGCTGCGGAGCCGACGCCGGGCGGCGGCTTGACCATGGTGGTCACCTTGCCGCTGTGGACCGGTGGGCCGCAATGACGCTGGTGCTCATCGTTGAGGACGAGGCCCGCATTGCCCGGGCCATGCAGGTCACCCTTCAAGCCAACGGTTACCAGGCGCTGACTGTGGGGACCGGCGCTGACGCGCTGCAAGCCACTGCCAAGCAGCCGGTGGAAATCGTGGTGCTGGACCTCGGCCTGCCGGACATGGACGGCGTGGAGATCATCCGCCGCATTCGCGGCTGGAGCAGTATGCCCATCATTGTGCTGTCCGCCCGGCACGCCTCGGAGGACAAAGTTGAAGCGCTCGACGCCGGTGCGGACGACTACGTGACCAAGCCTTTCGGTTTGGATGAGCTGCTTGCGCGGCTTCGGGTCGCCTCCCGCCGGGTGGTTACCGAGCACGAGGAACCCACGCTGGCCACCACGGACTTCATGGTTGACCTGGCCGGTAAGAAGATCGTCAAGGATGGCTCGGAAGTGCGCCTGACGCCTACGGAATGGAACATCCTGGAGCTGCTGGTCCGCAATAAGGGGAAGCTGGTGAGCCAACAGCAAATCCTTACCCAGGTGTGGGGGCAGGCGTACGCGAAGGAAACACAGTACCTGCGCGTATATATAGCCCAACTGCGCCGTAAGCTGGAGCGCGATCCCGCTGAACCACGCCACCTGCACACGGAAGCCGGCATGGGCTATCGTTTTGATCCTTAGTCCTGGCTCCGCCCGTCCGTACACTGGTGTCCATGAACACCGCATCCCTCCTTGCCGTCTGCCGTGTCCACCAGTTGCTGCCCGACCCCCAGGGGAGCGTGGGAGTCACCGGCATAGACAAGCGCCCTGTAGAGGGGGCAATCAAGGTTCACAAACTTGGCCTTCACGGGGATGTGCAGGCCAACCGGGTTGATCACGGCGGCGAAGACCAAGCCCTGTACGCATATTCACAGGCGGATGCGGACTACTGGTCCGGCGAGTTGCAGCGGGAGCTGCCCGCCGGTCTCTTCGGGGAAAACCTGCGCGTGGCCGGAATCGAAACCACCGGCGCTGTGATCGGCGAACGCTGGAAGATTGGCCTGGATGTGGAACTGGAAGTCACGTCACCGCGTGTCCCGTGCGCAACCTTCCAAAGGGTGATCGGTGAGCCCCAATGGGTGAAGCGCTTCACGCAGGCCGGCCGTATCGGGACCTACCTCAGGGTGATCAAGACAGGCACCATCTCAGCGGGAGACCACATCCACCGCACCTTCGTCCCCAAGCACGGCATTACGGTGGGGCAGTGGTTCAGCGAGCCCAGCCCCGAACTGGTACAGATTCTCTTGGATGCCGAGGCCGACGGAGAGATCCGTTTGCAGGAGGACTACCGTCCGGTCTTTGAAAAGGTCATGCGGAGAAACGGGCTCCAGGGCCTTTAGCGGGGGAGCGAAGAGCTTGTGTGAACAAGCTCACCCGGGCTTCAGGGGCTCTCGGGTCGCGGTGATGGGCCTCTGTGCCCTACACTTGAAATATCCCCCACTCCGGAAATCCCTTTATCCTGCCCAATTCTTGAGGCAGGACTGGTAAGTGTTGGGGCCCGCAAATGTGTGCGGGCATTTTCATAGGGAGAGCCGGCTAAAGAAAACGCTGTACAGACTGCTGGGATAGCAGCCAAGAGATGCAGCGGGAAGTCCTGCCATGGGATTGCGATAGCGCCGGACTTCTTGCGAAAAGCAGGGCACCTTTTCCTGTTTCTCGCGACGAGTAATGCGGCCAAGCCCAACCGGGCCGCGCCGACTGCCCTATGGATGAGGAATTTCCCCCTATGACCGAAAATCTCAACGAAAATTTCGACGCTGAGTCCGCTGATGTAGCGACCACCGAGTCCGCTGATGTAGCGGAGACCTCCGCTCCCGCCGAAGCTGAAGCACCGGCTGCTGCCGCTGCCCCCGTCGAGACCGTTGCAGCTGAGACTGCAGCCCCCGCCTTCACCGAAGCTCCTGCCCCGAAGGCAGAAGAAGAGGAAGAAGAAGGCGTCCGCTTCGTCGATCTTGGCATCGACGGACGCGTTCTGGCCGCCCTGCAGGACGTCGGCTACGAAAAGCCGTCCCCCATTCAGGCAGCCACCATCCCGCTCCTCCTCGAAGGCCGCGATGTTGTAGGCCTCGCACAGACCGGTACCGGCAAGACCGCAGCTTTCGCTGTTCCTGCCCTGTCCCGCCTGGCTGAACTTCACGACCTCAACGGCCCGTCCCGCAAGACCCAGGCGCTTGTTCTGGCTCCGACGCGTGAACTGGCCCTCCAGGTTGCTGAGGCATTCACCTCCTACGCCAAGCACATTGATGACTTCACGGTCCTTCCCGTTTACGGTGGCTCGGCTTACGGCCCCCAGCTCGCCGGCCTGCGCCGAGGTGCACAGGTTGTTGTCGGTACCCCCGGCCGCGTGATCGACCACATCGCCAAGGGTTCCCTGGACCTGTCCGAACTCCAGTACCTGGTGCTGGACGAAGCTGACGAAATGCTGCGCATGGGCTTTGCCGATGACGTTGAGCAGATCTTCCAGCAGACTCCTGAAACCCGCCAGGTTGCCTTGTTCTCTGCCACCATGCCGGGCCAGATCCGCCGCATGTCCAAGCAGTACCTGAACAACCCGGCTGAGATCTCGGTGAAGTCCAAGACCACCACCGGCGCCAACACCAAGCAGCGCTACCTCCAGGTCATGGGCCCGCACAAGCTGGACGCCCTGACCCGCATCCTTGAGGTTGAAGAGTTCGACGGCGTCATCGCCTTCGTGCGCACCAAGATGGCTACCGAGGACCTGGCCGACAAGCTCAAGGCCCGCGGTTTCCAAGCTGCCGCCATCAACGGCGACATCCCGCAGCAGCAGCGCGAACGCACTGTGGACGCGCTGAAGGAAGGCCGCATCGACATCCTGGTTGCTACCGACGTCGCGGCCCGTGGCCTTGACGTTGAGCGCATCAGCCACGTCATCAACTACGACATCCCCCACGACACCGAGTCCTACGTGCACCGCATTGGCCGTACGGGCCGTGCAGGCCGTTCCGGCGATGCCATCCTGTTCATGACGCCGCGTGAGAAGTACCTGCTGCGTTCCATCGAAAAGGCCACGCGCCAGCCGGTGGAGCAGATGCACCTGCCCACAGCTGAGACCGTGAACACGTTGCGCCTTGGCAAGTTCGCCGAGCGCATCACGGAGACCCTCGAGTCCGAGGATGTCGCAGCGTTCCGCGACCTCATCTCCTCTTACGAGGAAGAGCACAACGTGCCGGCCTCCGAGATCGCTGCAGCCTTGGCCGTCATGGCCCAGGGTGGACAGCCTTTGCTGGTCAAGGAACTGCCTGCCGCTCCTGAGTACCAGAAGCGCGAGCGCTCCAAGGACGGCTTCGGTTCCCGTGGCCCGACCCGTGCGCTCACCGAGGGCAACGCCACCTACCGGATCGCCGTCGGACGCCGTCAGCGCGTCATGCCGGGTTCCATCGTTGGTGCCATTGCCAACGAAGGTGGCATCTCTTCCGCACAGATCGGTGGCATCGACATCCGCTCGGACCACTCCCTGGTGGAGCTCCCGGCAGACCTGAGCCCCGAGCAGCTGCGCGCACTGTCCCGCACCCGCATCGGTGGCGAGCTGATCAACCTCGAACTGGATAACGGACGCAGGCCCAGCGGCGACCGTGGCGGTTACTCCGGTGGCGGCGCTGGTGGACGCGGTGGTTACGGCGACCGCGAAAACCGTGGCGGCGGAAACTTCAAGGGCAGCGGCGGCTTCAAGAAGGACTTCCGCAAGTCCGACGGCGAGCGTACCTCTGCTGATCGTGGCGGACGCTCCTACAGCGACCGTTCAGAGCGCACCGCAGGCAGCTTCGGCGACCGCGATCGTGGCCAGGCCAGCGGTTCCCGCTTCGGTGGTCACGGTGACGGTGCCCGCAAGCCCCGCACCGGCGGCGAAGGCAGCAACCGCGATTTCAACCGCAAGGGCAAGTGGTAAACACTTCCTTGGTGGTAAACACTAAGTAGTTCCCGTCAGGGGGTCGGCTTTCGAGCCGGCCCCCTGATGTGTTTATTGCTTCCCTCCGGGGCTTGTTGGCTGCGCGCGCCGTTGTGCGGCGGGGATTTCCCACAGGAGCGGGTTCCGTGGGGCCGTGCCCGGCCGTACGATCGAGGCACGGCTGACAGTCGGCAGAAAAGACAGTCGGCAGAAAACAGGAGGGTGCTCCATGGGATTGCTGGACAACGTGAAGAAGAACTTGGGCTTCGGAGGCAAGGGCGCAGACGAGAGAAGCGGAGCAGCTCCGTTTGACCGGACTGCGGAGAGGCAAGCCGCGGAGGATGCCGCCGCCGTCGAGGTTTCCGCTGCCGACAAGGCTGCTGCGGAGACCGCTGCCGCACAGGCAACCCAACAGCAGGCAGCAGCAGACGCCGCAGCAGCCCAGGAGGCCGAACAGGAGGGCTTGGAACCTGAGGCCCCGGAAGTCCAGCCGCAAGCGCAGGAGGCCGCCTCTGAGGCCGCGGCAGGGACGGGTCAGCCGGGACCGGTGGCACCGCGGGTCACGGAGGTTGTGGTGGAGCAGGGCGACACCATGAGCGGGATCGCGGCGCAGTACGGCGTGGACCTTGGAGCCCTGATCGCAACCAATGCGGACACCGTGCCGAACCCGGACCGGATCTATCCCGGGCAGGTGCTCCGGCTGCCCTGAAGCCTGCCGCTTCGAAGCCGGAAATAGATCACGAAGGCCGCGTCTTCGCAAATTGTGTCGGCGCTGTTTTTCCGCGTTTTTTCGCCGATTTGTAGCTTCTGAAAACGTCCGGTAGAGTATTTACTCGTTGCCCCCCTAGCTCAGTGGTAGAGCGCGTTCTTGGTAAGAACGAGGTCACCGGATCGATTCCGGTGGGGGGCTCTGGATGAGGGCCTGTGTCAAGGCGGTTTTGACCGGCTTGACACAGGTTTTTCTCATTCGTGGCGGTGTAGCTCAGTTGGTTAGAGCGCACGACTCATAATCGTGAGGTCGGGAGATCGAGCCTCCCCACCGCTACAGAGCAAGACCCCGCAGCTTCGCCTGCGGGGTCTTTTTTCGTTCCGTGGGACAGAATGGGTCCATGAGCCGAATCGCAATCATTGGCGGCCACGGGAAAGTGGCCCTGCATCTGTCCCGCATTCTTAGTGGCGAAGGTCACGACGTCACGTCTTTCATCCGAAATCCCGACCATGTGGCAGATGTCACGGAGACCGGCGCTACTGCTGAGGTGCTGGACGTGGAAAATTCGACGACGGCGGAACTCGCCCAGGCGTTCACCGACCATGACGCGGTGGTCTGGTCAGCCGGCGCCGGCGGAGGGAATCCTGCCAGGACCTATGCCGTGGACCGCGACGCAGCCATACGATCTATGGACGCGGCAGCCGAGTCCGGCGTCAAACGGTATGTGATGGTCTCCTACATCGGCGCTGCCAAAGATCACGGTGTTCCCGAGGACCACCCGTTTTTCGCCTACGCGGAGGCCAAAGCGGCGGCAGATGAGTACCTGCGCAGCACTGACCTCGACTGGACGATCCTTGGCCCGGGAACTCTGACGGATGAACCTGCCACCGGCCTGATCGAAACGGATCCAGCAAACCCCGGCAACGGCACAGAGACCTCCAGGGCCAATGTTGCCCTGGTGACAGCGGCCGTCCTGGAGCTCCCGGGGACCATCCACAGAACTATCAGGTTCAAGGATGGAACCGAGGATGTAGTGGATGCCCTCACGGAGTACTGACCCAGCGGAGTACTGACCCCGCACCGTCTGCGTACGGGGACAGTCCTGCGGACCGGGATATGTTGGTAGGGAACTTTTTCGGCTTGGCCTGGGGAAGTGCCGTACACCATCAGGGGAAGCAGGAAAATGGATCAGTTGGCGCTCATCGTCGGGTTGTTGCTTGCAACGGTGGTGGCAGTGGGCCTGGGAGACAGGCTCCGGCTTCCCTACCCGGTCCTGATGCTGATCCTGGCTGTTGCGCTCACCTTCATTCCCGGCTTCCCTGAGTTTGAGATTTCGCCCGAACTGATCCTGCCGATCTTCCTTCCGCCGCTCCTGTTCGCTACGGCGCAGAAGAGCTCTTGGGCGGTTTTCCGGGTGCGTTGGCGGACCCTCCTGTTGATGGCTGTGGCTCTGGTGGTGGTGTCCACCGCGGTGGTAGCCGGTGCTGCGTGGCTCATGATCCCGGGCATCGGCATCCCGGCGGCCATTGCTTTGGGTGCCATGGTGGCCCCGCCGGACCCCGTTGCCGTGGAGTCCGTGGCGGGCCGGGTCCACATGCCGCGCCGGCTCATCACGGTCCTTCAAAGTGAAGGACTCTTCAACGACGCCGCGGCAATCGTGATCTTCCAGGCAGCTGTGGCGGCAACGATGTCCGGCAAGGAAGTGGGCCCGGAAGTCATTCCGCAGTTTGTCATCGGTGCGGCGCTGGCTGTCGTCATCGGGATCGCGATGGGTTGGCTGACCAAGTTCATCACCAAGCTGGTGACCTCCATGGTCGCCCGCAGCGCCGTGACCTTGGTGGTTCCTTTCGCCGCCTACATCCTCGCGGAAGAGCTGCACGCTTCAGGTGTGGTGGCCGTCGTCGTCACCGCTTTGGAACTGCAGCGCCATACGCGGCCGCAGGACGCCGCTGAACGCATTACGCGCACCGCCTTCTGGGACGTGGTGGAACTGCTTGCTACTGGCCTGGCCTTCGGTTTGGTGGGGCTGGAGATCCGGCACGTCATCCGGGACGAAGGAACGGCGATTTTCGGGATGATCGGCATGGCCGTAGTGATCTGCATCCTGGTATTCGTGGTGCGTTTCCTATGGCTGGGCCTCCTCGCCCTCACAGCGCGGAAGCGCAGAAACCTGTTGCAACCGACGTCGCCCAAGGAAGTGTTGATCCTGACGTGGTGCGGCATGCGCGGCCTGGCCACCCTGGCGCTGGCACTGGCCCTCCCCATGACCCTGCCGGATGGCAGCGACTTCCCGGCACGCCACGAAATCCTGGTCATTGCCTGCGCGGTACTCCTGGCCACATTGGTCCTCCCCGGCCTCACGCTTCCGTGGCTCATGCGCGTTCTGGATGCGACCGAGGACGGATCACATGAACAGGACGCCGCCAAGGTCCTTGCCAAGCGCGCCCAGTCCGCTGCTGTGGCTGCGTTGAAAGACCACGACCTCATGAAGGAACTCCCTGCCGAGAAAGTGACCCTGGTCAAGGAAAAGATGCGCCGCCTCCATGCGGAGCTGCTGGACGGCACGTTGCGGAACGAATCCGTCGCCGAGAAGCGCAAACGTGGACGGGAACTATCCATCGCCGTTCAGACCATCGCCCTGGATGCTGCCCGCCAGGAAGTGGTGGCAGCCCGCAACGAGCCAGGCACCGATCCGGAAGTGGCTGACAGGGTACTCCGGCAACTGGACCTGCGGACCATGTCCATGCCGGACTAGGGCAGCGCTGAGCCGGGTCCGGGCCAGGCCCCGGGTAAGGTCCTGGCCGAATCAGCCGGCGGCCACGTGCTTTGACAGGGAGGCCGGGTAAAGATCCAGCGCGTGCTCTTCCACGTAGTCCAAGGCATGGCGGATCGCGCCGAGGGAAACAATGCCGTCCCCCAGGGCGGAGGTTGCCAGGCGTGGGGGAGTGAAGGTGAAGTCCCGGACTTGCTTTTCCATGGTGGGGATCAGGGCATTGGCGGACGCTGCGACGGCTCCGGCAATGACCACCAGCTCAGGGTTGACCAAAGTACTGATGGAGCCAATGGCCCGGGCCATGCGGTGCGCCACGCGGTTGAGGACGTCGAGGGCTGAGTGGTCGCCGTCCGCGGCCGCCCTGAATACCATCTCTGCGGTCAGGGCTTCAGGATCACCGCCGCACAGTGCCGTCAGCTTGGTTTCCGTACCGGCATCGAGGGCTTCCCGTCCCCACAGTGTTGCGTAGTGGGCAATGCCGTAGGTGTCGCCCACGCCGTCCACGTTGTCCAGGTATCCCAGCTCGCCAAAGCCACCAAGCTGCCCGTGGAGCAAACGGCCGGACTCGAGGATTCCGGACCCCAAACGGTCGCCGGCGAGCATGACCACAAGGTTGTCGACTCCCTGCGCACTGCCCTGCCACCGTTCTGCGAGGGCCGCGAGATTGGCATCGTTTTCCAGGAGCACATGCCAACCATGGCGTTCGGACACGATCCGGCGGACATCGAAGGATTTCCAGAATTCCTGGGCAGTGAGGACCTCCCCGTCCCGGCTGACCGGGGCAGCTACGCCAACAGACACGGCTAGAACAGAGTCGGCGGATACGCCCGCCTTGTCCAAGGCGTCGGCGGCGATCTTGTCCAGCACATCTGCGCGTTCATCGGCCGGGACGTTGTAGGCGCGGAAGGGCATCGTGACCTGGGACAAGGACGTTCCTGCCATGTCAGCCACTATCGCGGTGATCTTGGTGGCGCCAATGTCGATGCCGATCACGCTGGCCGCGCTGTCGTCGAAAACGAAGCGCCGCGCAGGCCTGCCCTTGACGTAGTCACCGGCTCCTCGTTGGTTCTCCAGTTCCTGGAGCCATCCGAGCCGGACGAGTTCATCGCAAATCGAGATGACGGTGGCGCGGGAGAGTCCAGTGGCGGCCATCAGCTCGGTGCCGGTGACGACTCCGGCGCCGCGCATGGCCTTGAGCATTGCGCTGGCGTTGACCCGCCGTACCAGTTGCGTTGACGGTGCAGTCCCGGTCTGCATTCGGAGCTCCCATTTCTCAGCCGTCCATCGGAACGATAGGACGGTCTCTCTAAATTTAGTGCATAAATTTAGATGACGACGCATTTCGCCAAACGCTTGACCCTGTGGCGGACATCACTCACCATGGTTAGCGATAGGTCGTAAATTTACCTCCTATCTAAACTTCGGGTGGCGATGCACACGGTCCACTACACGATGGCAATGCGGCCACTGAGGTCCGCAATACGAAAGGGCTACGGTGTCTGTGAAAATGACACGCAGGAAACGCTTCGCAGCAATGGGCTTGGGCTTGGCACTGTTTGCCGGCCTTCTCTCCGGCTGCACCGGGGAACCGGGCACATCAGGGGATCCGGGTAAAGAGACCATCCGTTTTACGTTCAGCAAGCGGGAGGCCATCGGCTTCATGACCAAACTGGTTGCTGATTACAACGCTTCTCAGGATGAAACAGAAGTGGTACTCGATACGTCCGGCGTCGACGTCGTATCTGCGAGCTTCGTTCGCGGCAACCCGCCGGACATCGCGCTTGCCAACTACAACATGGAGACGTCCCGCTTCGTCCAGCGCGGTGCTCTGAGCGACTTGTCCGGTACGGAGGCAGCGTCCCACATCCGCGAAGACCTTCAACCGTTGATGGAACAGTACGGTTCATACCCGGGGCGGACCAGTGCCCTCCCGTACTCGGTCATGGCGTCCTCCGTGATCTACAACAAGGAAATCTTCGCCGCCAACAACATTGCGGTCCCCACCACGTGGAGCGAATTGATCGCCGCGTGTGAAGCGCTGAAAGCCGCTGGGGTGACGCCGTTTTATGCCACGTGGAAGGATGACTGGACCATCGCCCAGGGGTGGTTCGACTACTCTGTGGGCGGCCAGGTGGACACCATCGACTTCTTCAAGAAGCTCGATGCTGAAGGCGTGAACGTTGGGCCGGAGTCTTCCGTGTCATTCCAAAAGGACTTTGAGCAGCCCGTCGAAAAGATGCTGACGCTGGCAAAGAACTACGTGAACAAGGATGCTGCAAGCCGGGCCTACGGCGACGGCAACCTTGCCTTCTCGCAGGGCAAGGCTGCCATGTATCTGCAGGGCCCGTGGGCGTTCAGCGAGATCGCCAAGACCGCCCCGGGCCTGTTGCTCGGCACCTTTCCGCTGCCGATGACCGAGAACCCCGAGGACTTGCGCGTGCGCGTCAACGTGGACCTCGCCGCCTGGATCCCGGAGGCCTCCAAGCACAAGGACGCTGCGCGTGGGTTCCTTGAGTATCTGTACCGTCCCGAGGTGATCGATGCCTACAACAAATCACAGCTGGGCTTCACTCCCACCAAGGACTCTGCGAACGTCCCCGACCCCCGGATTGAGGGGATGGTGCAGTACTACGACGACGCCAAGGTCTATCAGGGCCCCTCGGTGCTCGTTCCCCGCACCATCCCGATCATGAACTACACGCAGGCAATCGTGTTCGGCGCGTCCCCTGCATCCACCCTCCGCACCCTCGACGCAGACTGGGTGCGCCTGGCGTTCCGCCAGTAGTGCAGACCATAGGGAGTCAGATACATGTCCACCATCACCACCCCAAACACATCCAAGCAGGGCAGCCCAAAGCAGCGCGGGAAGAGACGCGTCGAGCCGATCTTCTACCTCTTCCTGGTGCCCAGCCTGATTCTGTTCACCTTGGCCATCACGATTCCGGGGATCATCGGCATTTTCTTCAGCTTTACCAACTCCATTGGAATCGGTGACTGGGACTTCGTTGGCCTGACCAACTACATTGCGATCTTCAGCGATCCCGCCATCCTGCAGAGCTACCTGTTCACTTTCGGCTTTTCCATCGTCACGGTGATCGTGGTCAACGTTGTGGCGTTCCTGCTGGCCGTCGGGCTTACCTCGCGCATCCGGATGAAGTCGGCACTGCGAACCATCTTCGTTATCCCGATGGTGGTTTCCGGCATCATCATCGCCTACGTTTTCAACTTCCTGTTCTCCAATTCCTTGCCGGCGGCGGGGGCTGCGGCCGGGATCCCATGGTTGGAGAGCAGCTTGCTGGCCAACCCCGACCTCGCGTGGATCGCGATCGTGCTGGTCACCGCCTGGCAGGCGGTTCCGGGGGCCCTGCTCATCTATATCGCGGGCCTTGTCGCTGTGCCCGGTGATGTGTACGAGGCTGCGGAAATCGATGGGGCCAGCAAATTCCAACAGCTGCTGAAGATCACGCTCCCGCTGGTGGCCGGGTACGTGGTGATCAACATCATTCTCGGGTTCAAAGGCTTCCTCAACGCCTACGACATCATCGTCGGGCTGACGAACGGCGGCCCGGGGACCTCTACCCGGAGTATCGCCATGACTGTCATCTCCGGCTTCAACGGCGGCGACTACGCCTACCAGATGGCCAACGCGACGATCTTCTTTGTGGTCGCCATCCTCATCTCTCTCGTACAGCTCTCGCTGACTCGCGGACGGAACGCACTCTAATGACCAACCAATCCACCCTCGCTATTGAGAACTCGCCCTTGGACACCGCCGCCGCCGGAACCACCCGACGCCGGGCTGCGTCGAAGGTGGAGCGGGTCAACTGGTCCGCAACCACCATCCTCGTGTTGTGCGCGGTCACTGTGCTGCTACCCCTGTATGTCACGGTCTCCATGGCGTTCAAGACCCAAGGGCAGGCCGTGGATGGCAACGCCTTCTCCTTCCCCGCCCCGTTCAGCATGGACGGCTTTGTCCAAGCCTGGACCCTGACCAACTTCCCGGTGGGGGCCGCGATGTCTTTGCTGGTAACAGCCGGGACAGTCCTTGCCACCATCGTCTTGGCCGCCTTCGCCTCCTATGCGATCGTGCGCAACTGGGAGCGGCGGCTGTTCAGGTATTCGTTCTTCTATCTTCTGGGAGCAATGTTCATTCCCTTCCCCGTAGTTGCGTTGCCGCAGATTCAGCTCACGGGCCGCCTTGGCTTGGACAATCCGTTTGGCGTCATCCTGTTGGCCACCATGTTCCAACTGAGCTTCAGCGTCCTGCTCTTCACCGCCTTCCTCCGCTCCATTCCGATGGAACTTGAAGAGAGCGCCAGGATTGACGGCGCAACCACGTGGCAGACCTTCTGGAAACTGATTTTCCCGCTCTTGGCACCGATGAGTGCCACCGTGGGGATCTTCGCGTTCCTCTATGCATGGAATGACTTCATGATGCCGTCGCTGATTATTTCCGATCCGGCACTGCAGACGCTTCCCGTGCGGCAGAACCTTTTCCAGACGCAGTTCAGCAACAACTACCACGTGTCCTTCGCGTCCTACCTCATGGCGATGGCACCGGCGATCATTGCGTATCTGTTCACGCAGCGGTGGGTCATGGCCGGAGTGACACAGGGTGCCGTCAAGGGCTAACCATTGTTGACCTTCCCGGGACCGCGTTTCATACTGGTCCAGGAGATAAATTTAGATACTAAATCAAAGGAGTTTCGTGAGCACTTCCGCCACTCAGGCACACCGAACCGACGCCGACCGCATGTCCGATCCGAACTGGTGGCGCCAGGCGGCCGTCTACCAGATCTACCCGCGCAGCTTCTACGACGCGAACGGTGACGGACTCGGTGACATCAAGGGCATCACGGCCAAAGTCCCCTACCTGAAAGAACTGGGGATCGACGCCGTCTGGCTGAGCCCGTTCTACCCGTCGGCGCTCGCAGACGGCGGCTACGACGTGGACGACTACCGCAATGTGGACCCGAAGTTGGGAACCCTTGAGGACTTCGACGAGATGGCCGCAGCCTTGCACGCCGCAGGAATCAAGATCGTGGTGGACATCGTTCCCAACCACTCTTCCGATCGTCACGAGTGGTTCAAGGAAGCGCTGGCGTCCCCCAAAGGCTCCGCAGCCCGCGAGCGCTACATCTTCCGCGACGGCCGCGGCGAGAACGGTGAGCTGCCGCCGTCGGACTGGGACTCTGTCTTCGGCGGACCCATCTGGGACCGCATCACCGAGCCCGACGGCACTCCCGGCCAGTGGTACCTGCACATCTTCGCCAAGGAGCAGCCGGACTTCAACTGGGAGAACCCGGAGATTCGCGAGGACTTCCTGAAGACGCTGCGCTTCTGGTCCGATCGCGGCGTGGACGGTTTCCGCATCGACGTTGCCCACGGCATGGCCAAGGACCTTTCCGAGCCGCTGCCCATGAAGGCTGATTTGGAAGCCAAGGCCCATGGCACGGATGGTTTCACCGATGGATCGCACCCGTTCTGGGACCGCGATGAAGTCCACGAGGTCTACGCGGAGTGGCGCAAGCTCTTCAACGAGTACAACCCGCCCCGCACCGCTGTTGCCGAGGCCTGGGTCCATGAGTCCCGCCGTGCCCGCTATGCGAGCCCTGAAGGACTCGGGCAGGCGTTCAACTTTGATTTGCTGCAGTCCGATTTCGATGCTGCATCGTTCAAGAAGATCATCACGGACAACCTGGTAGCTGCCAAGGAATCGGGCGCATCCTCCACCTGGGTCTTCTCCAACCACGACGTAGTCCGTCATGCCACCCGGTACGGCCTGCCCAAGGGCGGCTCGGTGGCCCAGGGAACCAATGCGGCACAGGACATCACGGGCGGAAAGCCCAAGGGACAGGACGGCAAGGGCTGGCTGCTGGCCGGCGCACCGGCGGAAGAGCTCGACGTCGAACTCGGCTTGCGTCGTGCGCGCGCCGCGACGCTCTTGCTGCTCGCGCTTCCTGGTTCTGCTTACCTGTACCAGGGTGAGGAGCTGGGCCTGCGCGAAGTCTCGGAGATTCCTGATTCCGAACGACAGGACCCGTCCTTCTTCCGTAACCCGGGCGTCGAGATTGGCCGCGACGGTTGCCGCGTGCCGCTGCCGTGGACCGCAGAAGGTCCGTCGTACGGCTTCGGTGCGGGCAAAGCACACCTGCCGCAGCCGGAATGGTTCAAGGACTATGCAGTGTCCGGGCAGGAGAACGTGGAAGGCTCCACCCTGGAGCTCTACCGAAAGGCACTGAGCCTGCGCAGCGAACTCCAGACCGACGAGGAACTCGAGTGGGTGGAAACAGGGAACCAGGACGTGCTGCACTTCAGCCGGCCCGGTGGCTGGCACACGGTGACCAACTTCGGCAGCAAGCCCGTGGAACTTCCGGAAGGAAACGTCGTAGTGGCCAGCGCCCCGCTGGAGGATGGCAAACTGCCTTCCGACACCACCGCGTGGATTGTCAGCAACGCGTAAGCGCTGCGGCAGAATATTGAAGTTATGACTCATGCGAACGGGCGGGGACGCCTCATTTACGGCTGTATGGGACTCGGTGGCCGTTGGGACGGTACGTCCTACGGAGCTTCGGAGATCGATCAGGCCGCTGCAGTGATCCAAGCTGCACAGGGGATTGGCGTTGAGCTTTTTGACCATGCAGATATCTATCGCAGCGGAAAGTCCGAGGCTGTATTTGGGGAAGTCCTGGCCCGTTCGCAGGGGCTGCGCGAAAAGATTCAGCTTCAGACCAAGTGCGGGATCAGGCTGGGGGAACGCGGGCTGGATACGCATTACGACCTCAGCCGTGAAGCCATCCTCGAACGTGTCAACCAGAGCCTGAAGCGGCTCCAGACAGACTACGTGGATACGCTGCTCCTGCACCGCCCCGATCCGTTGATGGACCCGCGTGAGGTGGCTGACGCCGTCGGGCAGTTGGTGGCGGAAGGCAAGGTGCGGCAGGTGGGGGTGTCCAACATGTCCGGCGCGCAGATCGCGTTCCTGCAGGACGAGTTGGAGATTCCCATTGTGGCGAACCAACTGGAAATGAGTCTGCTTCGCCGGGACTGGCTGGAGAGCACTGTGCTCGTCAACCATGCGGAGGGGCTGGAGTACAGCTTCCCGCACGGGACTCTTGAGCACTGCATGGCCAAGGGTATTGAACTGCAGGCGTACGGTTCCCTGGCCCAAGGGCGCTATACAGGTGCGCCGTCTGCGGAGTTCTCGCCGGCTGAGTCGGCTACCGCGGACATGCTTGAAAAACTGGCGGCGGATAAGGACACCACGCCGGAATCGGTATTGCTGGGTTGGCTGATGAAGCACCCGGCCGGGATCTCCCCGGTAGTGGGAACTACTAACCCCGTGCGCATCAAGGCATGCGCCGATGCCGCAGCGGTTGCGGCGGACATGACCCGTGCCGAGTGGTACGGATTGTGGGTGGCAGCGCGGGGAAGCAACATCCCCTAACGCTGTTTTAACCCAACTGAGTCGCAGTTCGGGCCCTTTTGAGCACTTAAAACGGCCTGAACTGCGACTCAGTTGGGTCTACAACAGCAACACATGGGCGCTCCTAGGAAGCTGCCAAAGGAGCCACTACCGAGTAGGTGCTCGAATCACCTTGAAGTGCCTGGCTCGGCTTGCCATCGATGCCCACCGGAATATCGCCCGCGATGGTGACGCGGTTGAGCTTGCGTGGCTGGCCGTCGTAGTTGTCCGGTGCGTAGTGCTGCGTGATGCGGTTATCGAACAGGACCACCTGGTTGGGCTCCCAGTTCACCCGGACTACGTTCTCCGGACGGGTCACGTATGCCTGCAGCAGGCGGATGATGTCCTTGGACTCAGTGTTGGACAGGCCCACAATCCGGAGCCGCTGCGCGAAGCCCCCAATGAACAATCCGCGCTCGCCGGTCAACGGGTGGACCCGCACCACCGGGTGGGCGGTTTCGAACTTCAGGCGGGTGAATTCCTTGCGGCGCTCTTCGGCGTTGGAGTGCTCAAGGTTCTTGGGCACCGAGTAGTCGTAGTCATTGGTGTGGATGGCCCAGAGGGTGTCCGCGAAGTTCCGCAGCTCCTCCGGCAGGTCCTGGTACGCGCCGGCAGAGGAAGCGATCAGGGTCTCGCCACCATAGGCCGGGAGGTCGATGCTGCGCAGCGTGGAAGCCTGCGGCGGGTTCACCACGAAGGTCACATCCGTGTGCCAGTTGTTGGCCGAGCCGTTCTCGCTGTCCACGGGCAGGACATTCTCTTCTCCCTCCACGGACGCAACCGTGGGGTGGGCCTTGGTGAGCGGGCCAAAGTGGCTGGCAAACTTCACCTGGGCTTCGTCGCTGAGGATGTTCGCCTCGCGGAACACCAGCGCCTTGTGTTCGTTCAACGCAGCCCGGATCTGGGCGACGGTTTCCTGGCTAAGGTCTCCGCTGATGTCCAAGCCACGGATTTCGGCGCCGATGCGGGAGCCGAGTTTGGCGAACTCCAGTTTGGTTTCGGTAATGACGGTCATGGTTCTTTCCTTACTTGTTGTGATGGTTGCGGCACGGGCCGCGGGGTGGGTCTAGGAAGCAGCGGCGCCAACGGCGGTCCGCCAGCGGGAAAAGTGCCGTTCAAGGGCTACCAGCAGGAAGTTCACGCCAAGGCCCAGCAAGGACACCGTGAGGATGCCCGCGTACATGTCCGGGATCAGGAAGCTGCTCTGCGCATTCACGATCAAGTAACCCAGGCCAGCCTTGGCGCCCACCATTTCGGCAGCAATCAGCACAAGGATGGATGCCGTGCCGGCCATGCGGATGCCCGTGAAAATGGTGGGAACTGCGGACGGAAGAATCACCTTCTGGAACAGTCGGAAGCTGTTGAGCCCCAAGGAGCGCGCGGCCCTGATCAACAGCGGGTCCACGGTCTTCACGCCGGCAATGGTGTTGAGGAGAACCGGGAAGAACGCTGCGTACGCCACGATGCTGATCTTGGACTCCTCGCCGATACCCAACAGCAGTGTGAACACGGGAAGCAGAGCCAGTGCCGCAGTATTGCGGAACAGTTCCAGCAGCGGGTTCAGGACCGAGTTCAGGCGACCGTACCAAGCGATCAGCAGGCCCAACGAGACACCTGCCACCAGTGCGGCTCCGAAACCGGCCACGGAACGGGTGAGGCTGGCCGCGATGTGGCCTTGGATGGTTCCGGCTTCGAACAGCTTGCCCCATGCCAGGAGCACTTCGTGGAGCGGCGGGAGGAACACCCGGGTGGACGGGCTGGCCAGATACGTCGGTCCGAGCTCCCACAGCGCCAGGAAAGCCAGGACCGCCGCGGACTTCCACAAACCTGACCCCACGGCCCCGGCGACGCGTCGCGCTATGCCGGGTGCCGGCGTCGTAGGCTCTGCAGCTGCCGCTTGAGTATCGGAAGGTTCGACGGCGGCACCCGGTTCAGTGGCGCTGCCCGCCTTGGACGCTACGGATTCCGCGTGCGTGAGTGTGGTGGTCATCAGGCGGCGCTCCTCTCAGTGGTGGTTGCCGGTTCGTCCGGTGCGCTGCCGTCCGGCAGGATCTTGCGGTGGCCGGCGTCCTGGGCGCGGCGGACTTCGTCGTGCAGGAGCGTCCACACCTGGTGGCGGTGCTCCACGAAGGCGGGGTTGGAGCGGATGTCCTCGTCACCGTCGCGGTCCGGGATGTTGATGTCCACGATTTCCTTGAGCCGGCCGGGGCGGGCGCTCAGCACAGCCACGCGCTCGCCGAGGTACACGGCCTCATCGATGCCGTGCGTGATGAAGACGATGGTCTTCCCGGTGGCCTTCCAGATCCTGAGGAGCTCATCCTGCAGCTGCTCGCGGGTCTGGGCGTCAAGGGCTGCGAATGGTTCATCCATCAGCAACACATCCGGCTCGTAGGCCAGGCTGCGGGCGATGGCAACGCGCTGCTTCATGCCGCCGGACAGCTCATGGGGGTAGCGGTCCTCAAAGCCCGCCAGCCCCACCAGTGCCAGGTACTCGCTGGCTTTCGCGGCCCGTTCCCGTCGGTTCAGCTTCTTGCCGTCCGGCCCTACGCCTTCAAGCCCGATCGAGACGTTCGCCGAGGCCGTCCGCCAGTGGAACAGTGCGTACTGCTGGAACACCACGGCCCGGTCCTTCCCTGGCCCGGTGACGGCCTTCCCATCCACCAGGACCTCACCGGAAGTCGGCGTGGAGAGCCCGGCCAGCAGGTCCAGGAGTGTGGTCTTTCCTGACCCGCTGGGCCCCACCAGGGTGAGGAATTCGCCGTCGCGGACGTCCAGGCTCAGGGAATCGATGGCAGTGAGGCGGGTGGCGCTGGTGGTTTTGGTGGCCCGGACCGTGAACTCTTTGGTGACGTTCCGGAGGCTGATTTTCGCGGTCATGGCTATCCCTTCTTCGCTGCAGCGAGTTCGTTGAACTCGTTGGTGTAGTACTTGGAAGGCGTGAGCTTGTCCTTGACGATGCCGGCGGAGCTGAGCCAGGCCTCCCAGCGGGTGAAGTCCTTGTCCTGGATCACGCCGGCGTCCGGGACGCCAGGGCTCTTCCAGAACTTCAGGTTGGCCGTGCTCTCATTGCGTCCGCGGCTTTCGATGATCTTGGTGAAACGGGCAATGACTTCATCGCGGGGCGTCTCGGCTGCCCACTTGATCGCTTTGGCAACGCCCGTGGTGAAGGTTCGGGTGGTGTTTGGGTTCTTTTCAATGAACTCGTTGCGGAGCACGATCTGGCCGCCCGCGAACGTTCCGAACAACTCCACATCGCTGAACAGCGAGCGCAGTCCGCCTGCTTCGATGGCCCTGTCCTGCAGTACGCCACCGAGCGTTCCCGCGTCCACCTGTCCGCGGCGGATGGCTTCCTCGGTATCGTTGGGTGCGAGCGGGACGAGCTGGACCTGCTTGATTTCGTCCTGGCTGAGTCCGTTCTTGGTCAGCCAGGTGTTGATGACGGCTTCGTGGTGCGCGCCCAAGGTGTTGACCGCGATCTTCTTGCCGATCAGGTCGCGCGGTTCCTTGATGGTGCTATCGGCCTTCACGTAGTAACCGCTGAAGGTTTTCTCGTCCGAGCCGTAGTAGTTGGTCACGGCCTTGACGGGAGCGCCGGCTTCGATGAGCTTGACCACCGCACCGGAGAACGCGCCTCCGAAGTCGGTCTGGTTGGTGGCTGCGGACTGGATGTCCTGCGGGCCACTGGTGGTGTTGCCCACCCAGTTCAGTTTCAGGTCGCCGAGGTAGCCCAGATCCGCCGCAAGCTCGGGAAAGGTCACGTTGTTGGCTGAGCCTTGGTACCGGAGTTCCTTGACCTCGTTGCCGGTCTGGCTGGCTTGTCCGGCTTCGGCTGCACCGCCGCAGCCGGACACCGTCAGCGCTAGTACGACGGCGGCCGCGACGCTCAGCAGGGGCAAGTGCAGTTTCATGGGAGCTACTTTCGATGGATTGCAGGGTGTTGGGTAAGGCCGGCTCACGTAAGGGCTTGGGATCCTGTGCAACGGCTTGGGAACGATGAAAGCCCATTCCGACGGCGGCTGGGAAGTGCCGCGGTAACTCCCGGAAACGCTGCGAAACAGCCCGAAACGGGACGAAATCCGGGGCCTTTTCCGGCAACCCGGGGACACAAAGACGCAGTGTTGAGCCTTGTGAACAACAGCGACAACTGGGCCGGATATGACTGGCGGGTACCGTCGTCGGGCGTTCATACTGCGGGACCCCACAGTCATATGGGGTTTAGTTCGTATTGATCCTCACAAGCGGGCGGAATTCTTCGCTGTGCAGGGCGCTGGCCGGATACGGTAGATACATGACGTCTAGCATCGCCGCCGAATCAGTTCGGCCTACCCGCAATATTCCCGCCGATATCGCCCGTTCCTGGCTTCTTGTGAATGCCATGAAGACGGAGCTTTTTGACGAATCCGCGGGTTCACGGGCAGACGCCATCATCCTTGACATCGAAGACGCCGTTGACCCTTCCCAGAAGGACATTGCCCGCGAAAACGTCATCAACTGGTTGACCGCCGGTGGCAAGGCCTGGGTCCGTATCAATGACGCCACCAGCCCGTTCTGGGCCGACGACCTCGCCGGATTGCGCGGTACCCCGGGCCTGCTCGGCGTCATGCTGGCCAAGACCGAATCCGCTGACCAAGTCACGGAGTCCTACCACCGCATGGACGGCAAGACCCCGGTGATCGCGCTGGTGGAGTCAGCCCTCGGCATCGAGGAAGCCAACCACATCGCACGCGCGCAGGGTGCTTTCCGGCTTGCTTTCGGCTCCGGCGACTTCCGCCGCGACACGGGCATGGCGGCCACCCCTGAAGCCATGGCGTACCCGCGTGCAAAGCTCGTTGTCGCAAGCCGCGTAGGTAACCTGCCGGGCCCCATCGACGGTCCCACCGTGGGTACCAACCACCCCATCCTGCGTGAGCAGACCGGTATCACCGTGACCATGGGAATGACCGGCAAGCTTTGCCTGGCCATCGACCAGACCACCGTGATCAATGAGGTCATCAGCCCCACGCCTTCGGACGTCGCCTGGGCCACGGACTTCATGAACGACTTCGAGGCCAACGGCCGTGTCATCCGCGATGGTTCCGACCTCCCGCGTTTGGGCCGCGCCGAGAAGATCATGAAGCTCGCAGTCGCCTTCGGAGTCCAGCCTTCCCTGTAAGCATGCTGTTCCACGGAGTCGCTTGGGACTCTACGTCCCCCTCGTTGCGAATTTTCACACCGGACGCGGAGTTCACTGATGTTGCGTTGGCCCGGGGCTCAGCCCTGGGCCTGCGCGTTATCCCTGGCTTGTGGTGTCTTGGCCACACCAAGGTTCACGGTCCGGGGGAGCGCACCCATGTTCCCTGCCGTAGTGGTTCTCCGGCCGAGCGTGGAAAGCAGTGCGGGGCCTGCTTTGCGCGGGACGACTCCCGGCTGATGCACGATTTCCACCGGGGCACGTCCGTTCCCACCGGTCTCCGGGCCTACCTGATGCAACCGCACTGGCTCTATGTGGCCACGTTCGCGAACGGTGCCACCAAAGTGGGGACCGCCTCTGCCCCCCGCAAGTGGAACAGGCTCGCTGAGCAGGGCGCTGTGCACGCCTCCTATGTAGCGCATGCCGAAGACGGCCGTGTTGTTCGCATTCTCGAGGACATGGTGACGCGCGAGCTCGGCCTGGTCCAGCAGGTCCGTTCCGCTTCCAAAGCCGCGGGACTCGTGGAGCCGCGTGCCGGCGTCGAGCTTCTGTCGTTGAACCGTCAGCACGCCGGTAGGGTGCGCGAGTTGCTCGGTGGCTTGGCCATGACTGGTTACGCCGTTGTGGAGGAAGAGTGGGACCGGCCGGCTTTGGCTGAGCGGCTCTGTGTTGCGGGTGCCGAAGGCGGACGCCGCCATCCGTACCCGGCAACGTTCGACGGCGGCGGGCACGGTTTGCGGATCCACTCACTGTCCGGGGCGGTGGCCTTGGCGGGCCTGCCGGACGCTTCGGGTAGCGAGGTGGAGGGCAGCTTCGTGGCTGACCTGGGCGCGTTGAAGGGCCGCAAGATCGAGTTCGGCCCCCACATCACGGAAATTCCGGCGCTGCAGGACTCGCTCTTCTAGCCTTTTCCCCGCGAGGGGCGACATCTCGGGGGTAAGTTCGCCCCTTTCCCGCGAGAGCTAACCCCTCGCGAACCCACCAACCACGCCCCGGTAGACTTGGACGGTGCTAGAAGAATTTTGGGCCACCGCCTCCACGTCATACAAAGCGTTGGTTTTCAGCGCCATGGGGCTGATCGCCGTCGGACTCATCCTGTCCATTGTGGGGAACACGTCCGGTAACCAAGGCTTGGCCATTGCTTCGTTGCCCATCATTGGTGTCGGGCTGCTGCTCCACGTTGCAGGGCTCGTAGTGCGGGGCCAGAAGATCCGCAAGAGCTACAAGAAGTAACGCCTTCACCTCAGCAGCGCGCTGCACCCGCGCTCCCTCGGCCCGATAGGGTTGGAGCATGAGTATTAATCCGGACCTGCAGGGCCGAAGCTACCCTGCCGCAGAGGTATACGACGTCGGCCGAGAAAAGATCCGCGAGTTCGCCAAGGCCGTGAAAGCCAGCAACCCCGCGCACTTCGATGTTGAGGCTGCCAAGGCCTTGGGCCACAGCGACCTCGTCGCCCCGCCTACGTTTGCCATCATCGTCGCCCAGCGTGCTGACGCCCAATTGGTCCAGGACCCGGAGTCGGGCATCGACTTCTCCCGGGTGGTCCACGCCGACCAGAGGTTCACGCACCACCGGCCGATCGTCGCCGGCGACCGCCTTGTGGCAGAACTGCACGTTGACGGCGTCCGGGCCATGGGCGGGGGAGCCATGATCACTACACGTTCCGAGATTTCCACCGAGGCGGGCGAAAAGGTCGCCACTACAACGTCGTCCATCCTGGTCCGCGGAGAGGGACAGTAACCATGAGCCCTACATTCGAAGAACTGACGGTCGGCCAGGAAATCGGCACCCGGAGCATCGACGTCACCCGCCAGGACCTGGTCAAGTACGCAGGAGCTTCGGGCGACTTCAACCCGATCCACTGGAACGAATCGTTCGCAACCTCCGTGGAGCTTCCGGGCGTCATCGCCCACGGCATGTTCACCATGGGTGCCGCAGTGCAGTTGGTGAGCGACTGGGCAGGCGACCCCGCCGCCGTCGTCGACTACCAGACCCGCTTCACCAAACCCGTCCTCGTCACGGATACCACCGGCACCGATCAGGCAGGCGCGGTCATCGACGTCACCGGTGTGGTGGGAGCGCTCGACGACGATGCTCGCACAGCTCGCATCGACCTCACCGTCGTTGCGGCCGGACAGAAGGTCCTCATGAAGTCGCAGGCGGTTGTGAAGGTCTCTTGAACCGCCCGAACACCACTCATAGCAGCAAACCGTGCGCCACACCGACTGAAATGTCGCGGTGGCGCGCCGCTGTTCTTGCCTCCTACGCAGCCAGTGGCATCGCGTTCGCAACCTGGGTATCGCGCCTGCCCGCCATCCGCGACGGACTGGATCTCACTCCGGGCGGCATCGGCCTCTTGCTCATGTGCATGACGGTGGCGTCGTTCATCTCGATCTCAGCCTCGGGGCTGATTGTGCTACGGCTCGGTCCCAAACTGACCACGAGGATCGGCAGTTGCATGGTGGGTGCGGGTCTTGTCACCGTGGGTGTTGGCACCTCGATTGCAGCCAATTCACTGGTGGTGGCAGCAGGCTTGGTAGTCCTTGGCTTGGGCACCGCCAGCTGGAACACTGCGTCCAATGTGGAAGGGGCGTCGCTGGAACGCGAGTTGGAGCGGCACATCATGCCGCACCTGCACGGCGCGTTCAGCCTCGGAACGGTGGCCGCTGCAGGCTTCGGCGCCTGGGCAGCCGCCATCCACATGCCGGTGGTCTGGCATTTCCTGATCTCGGGCGTTGTAGTGACTACTTCGGTTGTCACCGCTGGTTTCTGGTTCCGCGCGGAAAAGACCGCTGCAGCCACGCAAACTTACCGGCCTGTACAAACGGATACCTTCCAGGATCCCTCCACCGGGCCGCTGCCGATCATCACCTCCGAATCAGCCCAGCGAGACGCCAGCGAGGCCACAGCTCCGCTGGACAACAAGCGGCTGGTTGCCCTTGCCTGGCGTGACCGCCGGACTTTGCTCATCGGAGTTCTTGTCCTCGGCTTGGCCTTGGCCGAAGGAGCCGCCGGGGACTGGGTTGCTCTGGCTCTGGCCGACGGCTATGGGCAGTCTGACGCGGCGGGCGCTGTCGGCTACGGACTCTTCGTCACGTTCATGACCATCGGCCGCTTCACCGGGACTGTCATCTTGGATCGTTTTGGGCGTGTGGTGGTGATGCGCTGGTGCTCGGCTACCGCCGTCGTGGGTCTTTCGCTTTTCGTATTTTCTCCGGTCCCGTGGCTCGCGTTCGTGGCGTTGGCCGTATGGGGCCTGGGTGCCTCACTCGGGTTCCCCGTGGGGATGTCCGCGGCTGCCGATGATCCCGTTCACGCTGCGGCCCGGGTGTCCGTGGTATCCACCATCGGCTACGGTGCTTTCTTGTGTGGTCCTCCGCTCCTGGGGCTGCTGGCTGAACATTTTGGCATCCTGCATTCGCTGCTGGCGCCCTTGGTGCTGCTGGTGGTCAGCTTCTTCCTGGCACCCCTGGCCGGCCAAAAGACGGGGAAGTCCGCGCAGCCCAACGAAGCCCGTTAGGCTTGATTGGTGACCCAAACGCTGCTTTCCGAACTGACCACCGCTGCCGTTGGCGGCCCCGCGGGCAACTATGTTGAGGCCCGCACCGAAGCGGAGATTATCGACGCCGTCCGGTCGGCTGACGCTGCAGGCGAAAAACTCCTGATCATCGGCGGTGGGTCCAACCTGCTGATCTCCGACGACGGCTACCCCGGTACCGTCCTGAAGATCGCCTCCGAGGGGTTCACCGTGAACTCCGAAGACAGCTGCGGAGGCGTGTCAGTGGTAGTGCAGGCAGGCCACAACTGGGACGCCCTGGTAGAACACTCCGTGCTGCATGCCTGGTCCGGACTGGAAGCACTGTCCGGAATTCCGGGAGCCACCGGAGCCACCCCCGTGCAGAACGTCGGAGCGTACGGAGCAGATGTTTCACAAACCATTGCCGCTGTCCGCACATGGGACCGCGAACGCAACGCAGTGCAGACATTCACCAACTCCGAGCTCAAGTTCGGATACCGCGACTCCATCTTGAAGCAGACCACCGTCGAGGGATCGCCCCGCTACGTTGTGCTGACCGTGGAGTTCCAGTTGCCGCTGGGACGAATGAGTGCCCCCATCAGGTACGGTGAGCTGGCCCGCGTGCTGGGCGTAGAGGCCGGCAAGCGGGCGTACTCCAACGATGTGCGGCGGGAAGTCCTCCGGCTCCGCGCGTCCAAGGGCATGGTCCTGGACTCAGAAGACCGCGACACCTATTCCACGGGTTCGTTCTTCACCAACCCGATCGTGCCTGCGGAGCGTGCGTCGGTTTTGCCGGAGAACGCGCCCAAGTATCCCGCTGGTGACGACGGCCTGGTGAAATTGTCCGCTGCCTGGCTGATCGATCAGGCTGGATTCGGTAAGGGCTTCGGGCTCGAGGAATCCAGTGTCTCCGGCGGACGGGCTTCCCTGTCCACCAAGCACACCCTGGCAATCACCAACAGGGGTTCAGCTTCCGCCGCCGACATGGTGGCCATCGCGCGTGAGGTGCGTTCCGGCGTCGTCGAACGTTTTGGCATTGAACTGCACCCGGAACCATTGCTGATTGGCGTCAGCCTCTAGCGGGCTTGGCTTTCACCGCTTCGCGAGGGGTTAGCTCTCGCGACTTTGGGCGTGCGATACGGCCGAGACGTCGCCCCTCGGCGAAGGGACCCAACTCAGCGTGTGCGGCGCTCGGCGATCGGCAACACCTTGTTGAGCAGCAGGAACGTAAGCCCGCAGCTGACCGATCCCAACAAGAAGATCTGGCTGAACGCGATACTCTGCGGCGACGGCCCGCTGGGCATGAACAGGCCGGCAGTGGCGAAGCCGACCAAACCCAGGAGCAGGACGATCGCTCCGAGCAGGAAGCTGCGGACCTGTGCTGCAGCTGCCGGATAAAACCAAGGTTCGGGCGCGTCGTCGTCGCGATCGGCTACTGGCTGGGTGGCGGCAGCGGTTCCGATGAGCAGCGCGGCCGCCGCAGTTGCCACCAAGCTGACTGTCTGGATGGCTTGCATTGAAGGGGACAAGCTGACGCCCGTCCCCACAGCCACGATCAGCCCTGCGCCCAGCCCGACGAGCGTGCAGAACCAACCGGTGGTAGCCAACCACCGGCTCATCGGCCGCACAAACGGAGCAAGATCACCAAAAAGCATGAATCCATCCTAGGATCTGCTGCTGGGTGACGGCTGGGAGGCTCGGCAAGGTTCCCTGTGCTCGCTGGTCCTTTTACGATAAAGCATGCCTGCCGAGAGAACGAACCCCGCTCCGCGCGTCTTGGGCCGCTTGCGGCTCGCCAGCCAAGGCCTGTTGGGCGACGGCTTTCCTGGAGTTCCGGAGGCGGTCCGGTGGATGACAGCCATGCAGGCGCAGGATCTTGGCTCAGCCTTGTGGGCGGTTGGGCAGCGCGTTCCAGGCACGGCTGCATCGGACGTCAGGGCCGCCCTTGACGCCGGGACGGTGGTCCGCTCATGGCCCATGCGCGGGACGCTGCATTTGCTCGCGCCCGAAGATCTTCGCTGGATCCTGGGCATCACGAGTGACCGATTGATGAATTCGACGGCGGGCCGACACCGCGAACTCAACATCACGCCCGACGACATCAGGCATTGCCGGGACATAGCTTTCAAAACCGCCGAGGTCCTCAAAGCGGAGGGGGCGCCAGGAGCAAGCAGGGAGCAGCTGTTCCAGGCGTTCGAGGAAGCCGGCCAAATCACCAAGGCACAGCGGGGGATCCACCTCTTGGGCAGCCTTTGCCAGCGCGCCTGGTTGGTCCAAGGACCGATGGCGGGGTCCAACGGCAAAGTGGGTGTGCAGCAACTGTTCGTGCCGTTCGGCGAGTGGATTCCGAACTCGAGGGAACTGGGACGTGAGGAAGGCATCGCCGAGCTTCTCTTTCGCTACGTCCTGAGCCACGGCCCTGCCACCATCAAGGATTTTTCGTGGTGGAGCCAGGTGCCCCTTACAGAGGCGCGTGCCGCCCTCAAGGAGGTACAGGACCGCCTGGTTGAAATGCAGTTCGGAGGCACCGCCTATTGGCTCTCGCCGGACACGGCAGCAATGCTCGACGACGGCGTCCCCGGCTCGCGCTCGTTGCTGGCGCTCCCGGGTTTCGACGAATTCCTTCTCGGATACCAGGACAGGAGCCTCGTGCTGGCTCCGGAGCATGCGGAGTTGGTGGTGCCGGGCAAGAACGGAGTGTTCAAACGGATCATGGTGTCCGGCGGAGAAGTGGTGGGAACGTGGGCCAGGACCGTGAGCGGCAAGACCATAGGCGTCGCTCCGGAGCCGTTCGCGGGGTGGTTGGGTCCGGCCGCTGAGCGCTCGTTCCAAGCTCAGGGACGGGCCTACCTGAAGTTCATGGCAGGCTGAGTTGGAGCCTCACGAACGCGTTGGCGGCCCGCAATTACGTTGCTGGCCAGCAACGTAATTGCGGCAGCACAACGAGTTTGTCCACATATGATGCCCGGCAGCTCGTTTCACAGCCCGCCCCGGACACACGATGGGCCGATGCAACGCAAAAAACTAGATGTATTGATCGCCAGCCATTGGCCGGACGCCGTCATTGCCACCACCACGGATCTCGCATTGAGAGGGCTGAGTGACCGGGTTTTGACCCTGGGCGTACGCTCCGGAATGCTGATCAGGCTCCGGCGTGGTGCCTACATTCGGACACTGGATTGGCGAACACAGAAACCGTGGGAGCAAGACCTGCTGCGGATACAGGCACATCATTCCAATGTGGGCCGCAGAAGCGTCTACAGTCATGCAAGTGCCGCCCGGCTGCATGGGTGCTCTCCGTGGGGTGCGGGTTCCACGGTTCACGTCACCATGCCGTTTTCACCTGCCCAGGCAAGCTCTGGTGAGGACGTCACAGCCCACGGCGGCCATTTGGAGCCGTCGGAAATGGTTGAGTTACAGGCGTCGTGGCCCCGGCCCGTACATGTCACCAGTTTGGAGCGTACTGTCGTTGATTGTGCCCGGACCATGGACTTGGAAAGGGCTGTGGTTATCGCAGATCAAGCGCTCCGCCGCGGTGCGAATCAGCTGCTGCTTCAAACCTATGTGGACAGCGGCCGCATCACGCGGGGTGTTCGACGAGTGCGCCGTGTCCTTGAAGCGATGGATGCCAGATCCGAATCGGTGGGGGAGACCCGGACACGGATTCTGCTGAGCAGGCTTGGCATCCGGGACGCCGTCCTTCAACTCGAGGTGGAAACCCCGCTCGGGCGATACCGGGGAGACTTCGGCTGGGAGGACCGTCGAGTGATTCTTGAGTTTGACGGCCGCGCCAAGTATTTCGACTACGCACCTACTGACGAGGTCCTTTTCAACGAACGTCGTCGGGAAAAGGCCCTTGCGGACTCTGGCTGGGAAGTTGTCCGGATTGATTGGGAACAACTCAGCCGGCCGTGGGAAGTGGAACGGAAGCTAAAAGCGGCGTTGGAGCGGAGGCCCTATTATCGTGGAAAACCCGCTGTCCCGAGGCCAAGTAGCAACGGAACAGCGGGTTAGAGACGTGGCAGGACTAGAGCTTGCCCGTCACGATGTTGAGCATGCGGCGGAGCGGCTCGGCTGCACCCCACAGGAGCTGGTCTCCCACAGTGAAGGCGCTGATGTACTCCGGGCCCATTTCGAGCTTGCGGATACGGCCCACCGGGATGTCCAGGGTTCCGGACGCTGCCACAGGGGTCAGGTCCGCCATGGAGGCTTCCTTGGTGTTGGGAACAACCTTGGCCCATTCGTTGTCCTTGGCCAGGAGGTTCTCGATTTCCGTCACGGACAGGTCTTCGCGCAGCTTGAGCGTGAGGGCCTGGGAGTGTGAACGCATGGCGCCGATGCGGATGCACAGGCCGTCCATGGCGATGTGGTCCTTACCTGCGGTGCCGTTGCCGGTGCCGAGAATTTTGTTGGTCTCTACTCCGGCTTTCCACTCTTCCTTGGACTGGCCGTTGCCCAGGTCGGCATCGATCCACGGAATGAGGGAGCCGGCCAGGGGCACGCCAAACTGGGTGGCGTCAACGCCGGTGCGCTGGGCCGCGAGGACCTTGTGGTCGATCTCGAGAATGGCGGACGCGGGATCGTCCAGTTCGCTGCTGACCTCGTTGTTGAGGGTGCCGAACTGGTTGAGGAGTTCACGCATGTGCCGGGCCCCGCCACCTGAAGCCGCCTGGTACGTCATGGAGGTGCCCCACTCGACCAGGTTGTTCTTGAACAGGCCGCCGAGGCCCATCAGCATGCAGGAAACCGTACAGTTGCCGCCGATGAAGTCCTTCACACCACCGGACAGTCCGGCGTCGATGACATCGCGGTTGATGGGGTCCAGCACGATGATCGAGTCGTCGTTCATGCGCAGCGTGGAAGCAGCATCGATCCACAGGCCATCCCAGCCGCGGTTGCGGAGTTCGCCGTGGACCTGCTTGGTGTAGTCGCCACCTTGGGCGGTGACAATAATCGGCAGCTTGGCCAGTGTCTCAATATCGAACGCATCCTCGAGCTTGCCGGCCCCATCAGCGAAGGACGGGGCGGCACCTCCTGCGTTCGAGGTGGAGAAAAATACCGGGTTGATGTTGGCGAAGTCGTTCTCGTCCTGCATGCGCTGCATCAGGACGGAGCCGACCATGCCACGCCAACCGACCAGTCCAACGGACGGATTAGCTGCTGTAGTCATTCACCAAGTCTAAACTTTCGGAGCACACCGCCGCTGTTGGTTACGTCACGCAGGTCAAGCACGACGACGGAACTCGCCACAGCGGCCCGCAAGCCGCCCGCCCGGGCTAGTGGCCGGCGTCGGGCTCTTGGAGAAGTACGGCCTTGCGCTTGCGCAGGGCGAAGAACGCCCCAAAGGTAAATACCTGTGTGACAACGATCAGCACTATGATCCCGGCAATTTTGTTGCCACCCAGGATCATGGTGAGCCCCACGATGGCAGAGATCAGGGCGAAAAGCGGCAGCAGCATGTAGCCCAGCACGAACAGGGTTTCGGGTTTCTTCAACATGCAGGCTTTCCTAGCTTTCTGTCCGGCGCCATGTGGTGAACCGGTAGTTGGTGCCGTTCTTGGCGGTGAGCCAGCCGTCGGCGGGGGCTACGGCGTCGAAGGTCCAATCATCACCGAGCTCGGGGGCATAGGTGTCACCCTCCAGGTCTGCGTCGATGATGGTGATGACCGCCAGGTTGGCGATGCCCATGGATTGTTCAAAGATTTCGCCGCCGCCGATGATCCAGACCTTCTGGCCACCCGGTGCGAACTGCGATTCCAGCAGCGCGGCGTCAAGGGAGGAAACCACGACGGCGCCCTCCGCCTCGGGCGTGGACCCCCACTCCGCGTTGCGGGTCACCACAATGTTGGTGCGGCCCGGGAGCGGACGGTACTTTTCCGGGAACGACAACCACGTTTTGCGGCCCATGATGACCGGGTGCCCTGTGGTGAGCTGGCTGAAGTGCTTGAGATCCTCGGGCAGGTGCCACGGCATGGCGCCGTCCTTGCCGATGACACCGGACTTTGTCTGCGCCCAGACCAGCCCGATCCCGGTCATGCTGGCCGCGGTTTCCTGGGTGAAGATAACTCCGGCAAGCTGAGCCGGAACGTCTGAAGATGAAGTGCTCATACCGCGATCGGAGCCTTGATGGTGGGGTGGTGGCGGTAGTCCACAACCTCGAAGTCATCCAGCGTGTAGTCGAAGATGGAGTCCGGCTTGCGGAGGATTTTCAGCTGCGGGTATTCATACGGTTCCCGGCTGAGTTGCTCGGCAACCTGGTCCACGTGGTTGTCATAGACGTGGACGTCTCCGCCGGTCCAGACGAATTCGCCCGGCTCGAGCCCCAGCTGCTGCGCCACCATGCGGGTGAGCAGGGCGTAGGAGGCAATGTTGAAGGGGACGCCCAGAAAGGTGTCCGCGGAGCGCTGGTACAGCTGGCAGGACAATTTGCCGTCCGCAACATAGAACTGGAAGAACGCATGGCACGGCGGCAATGCCATGTCCTTGAGTTCGGAGACGTTCCATGCGGACACGATGTGCCTGCGGGAATCCGGGTTGGCTGCCAGATTGGTCATGAGCTCGGAGATCTGGTCGATGTGTCCACCGTCGGGGGTGGGCCAGCTTCGCCACTGCACGCCATAGACGGGACCGAGCTCGCCGTCGGCATCCGCCCATTCGTCCCAGATGGAGACGCCCTGGTCCTGCATCCACTTCACGTTCGAATCGCCGCGCAGGAACCACAGGAGCTCCACCGCCACGGACTTGAAGTGGACCCGCTTGGTGGTGATCAGGGGGAAGCTTTCGGCAAGATCGAACCGCAACTGGCGGCCGAAAACGCTGCGCGTTCCGGTTCCGGTGCGGTCCGACTTGTGCGTGCCGTTAGCCATGACGTCGCGCAGAAGGTCTTCATAAGGGGTGGGGATGCTCACGAGTCCAGCTTACTTGCCAGCCTGCCGCGAAGCAGATCTATGAGCGTTTCGTCACCCAAACCCGCTTCCCGCGCCATTCCTATCAATTCGTCGACGGCGGCAATCACCAGAGAGTCTCCACTTCGCTTGCATGCCGTCGGAACACCTAGACGCGCTTCGCCACCACTCAATTTTGGTGATTTTGTCCCCTAGTCGTAGCAAAAACAGCACCTAGTTTGCTCTTTTTGACACCTAGACGGCTTCTGATGGGGGAATCTGGGCTGGCGTGGCGACCACGCCGCAGGGGCTTCGGCCCGCCACACGACCGACCACTTCACTTAGGAGATTCAATGGCCATTTTTGATATGGGTGCCGAGACGCTCGGGAATCTGAGTAAGCAAACGGACGCGTCGCATCAGGACCTCGGCGCGTTGGTGCGGCGTTTCGTGGATGCCGTGACCCCGTTGGAGGGCAAGTTCAGCGGCGCTGGCAAGGCCGCGTTCGACTCCTTCAAGAACCGCTCGGATCTGGTCGCGTCTGAACTGAACACCGCCCTGGCCGCGATTGTCCAGGGCCAGTCCGGGATGAACACCGCTTTCACCCAGGGCGACCTGACAGCTTCGGATAACGCGCGCCGCGGGCCAAAGCTTCGAGGACGATTTTTCAGCGCAATGCCTCGATCACTGGCTGGATGAATGTAGGGATCGGTCATATACACGCGGCGTTGGATCTTGGACAACAGCAGAAATCCACGTTTTTCCTAACAAGGCTGGCCGCTTGGATGTCTTCGATGAGGAACATCTCGAACGAATGAGCAACGGCCGTTGGCACCCCGGCGGCAAGCCCGTCGGTGCACAGACTTGGGCACAACAGCTCCTTAAATACCCCCGGACCGTGGAAAACATTCCAGCGTGGATGTGGGATATTTTCCGGGCCGAAGGCGTCACACCGCCGGTCTACAACCCTGCCTTCAACTCCGTGGATTGGAAGAACCGGCGCCGCCCGGTGACGGAGCGCGGAACGGACCTCTCCGTCGAACCAACAATTATCGATCCGTCCAAAGAGCCAGGCTTCTGGACGAATCTCAGCAAGAAACTCTTCGGCAGCTAGGACGGCCGAGGCCATCGTCCGGGTGTTCGAACCTTGCCGACCCTGTTGCAGGACTGCCTCGGCGGCAGGGAAACCACGTGACAGCCTGCAACAGATCGGCATATCGACATCGGAGAACGAAACTCCCCGCCGCCCAGCTAGTCGTCGAAAGGCTTGACCTGCTCCACGGACACAATCTTCCGTTCGGACCCCCGCGCTACCTGGCACACGATGACCTCACCCGGCGACAGGTAGGGGTCTGCGGAAGGAAGTAGGGCACGCAGGGTTTGCGACATGTGCTGACCCAGCTGCTTCAGCGCCGTGGGCAGGGCGGGGCGATGCGTGCACACGGCGATCGGCAGCTGCTTGTCGAACAAGGCCTCAACTGCGGCAGCCGTCTTCTTGGGGGAGCGCTGATGGGTGTGCTCGGTGAGTGCTTCCACCAGTTTCACCTTGACGCCGCTGGCCTTGGCGTAGGGGGCGATAGTGGCCACACAACGGGCCCAGGGACTGGTCACTACCCGCTGCGGCTTCCACACTTCCAAAAGGCGCTGGACAGCAACTGCCTGCCGCTGGCCCGTGGCTGCCAAGGGGCGATCGCCCTCGGCTTTGGTCCATGAGGACCGCGGCTTCGCCTTCGCATGGCGGATCAGCACCAACGGCCACGTGTCCAATTCCCCGCGGACATGGGCCTTCTCGAGGTATTCCAGCGGCTCCACGTCCGACGGGTTGCTCAGGAAGCTGGCTGCCCGGTCCGGGCTGCACCACATGACGCTGTCCACTTCTTTGCCGTCGGGCCGAAGCTGCGCTCCATTGACCTTGACGGCCCAGTAGCGGACCACCTTCAGTCCGGCAGCCACATGGTAGTGAATCGCCGGAAGCGGGATGCCCAATGGGGCCTGGAGCCCGATCTCTTCCCACACCTCACGTGCGGCGCACTCCGGAACTGTCTCGCCGGCGTCGAGTTTTCCTTTGGGCCATGACCAATCGTCGTAACGGGGACGATGGATCAGGAGGACCTCAAGAGCGCCTTTGGTGACGCGCCAGGGAATGGCGCCGGCGGCTACAACGGCCACCGGCTCGCCGGGGTGGTCTGTTTGATCCGCCACGGGGGTATCGCTGTTCAATTCGGTCCTTACCGCCGGGCCGCAGCGCGCTGGCGGGAGCGGGAAGCCAGGAGCCAGGACTGCATGTCCAGCAACGGCTTGCCCTCGTCGTCCAAGTGGTGCCTGGTCCAGTGTCCGTGATTGTCCAGATGCCAGCTGGCCGTCCCGTCGTCAACATAGCGACGCATCAGGTCCATGACGGTGGCCGTGTCTTCCTTGCTGGCCAGCTGCACCAGTGCCTCCACCCGGCGGTCCAGGTTGCGATGCATCATGTCGGCGGAGCCGATGTACACCACAGGCTCGCCACCGTTGCCAAAGGCAAAGACGCGTGAGTGTTCCAGGAAGCGGCCCAGCACGGAGCGGACCGTGATGTTCTCGCTGAGGCCCGGCACTCCCGGGCGCAGCGAGCAGATGCCGCGCACTACGACGTCAACCTTCACGCCGGCCTGCGAGGCGCGGTAGAGGGCGTCGATGATGGCTTCGTCCACCATCGAGTTGACCTTGATCTGCACCAAACCGGGGACGCCGGCACGGGCGTTGCGGATTTCGGCTTCGATCCTGTCCACCAGGCCCGCACGTACCGAGCGCGGTGCTACGAGCAACCTCTTGAACGTTGACTTCGGGGCGTAGCCGGAGAGCTGGTTGAACAGCTTGGACAGGTCTTCGCCCACTTGCTCGTTGGCGGTCAGCAGGCCAAGGTCTTCGTAATACCGCGCTGTGCGCGGGTGGTAGTTGCCGGTGCCGATGTGGCAGTAGCGGCGCAGCCCGTCCACTTCCTGGCGCACCACCAACGACAACTTGCAGTGGGTTTTCAAACCAACAATGCCGTACACCACATGGACGCCTGCTTGCTCTAGCTTTCGCGCCCAGGAAATGTTGGCCTGCTCGTCAAAGCGGGCCTTGATTTCCACGAGGGCCAGAACCTGCTTGCCCGCTTCCGCAGCATCAATCAGGGCATCAACGATGGGGGAGTCACCGGATGTGCGGTACAACGTTTGCTTGATGGCCTGCACCTTGGGATCCGCTGCGGCCTGCTCCAGGAAGGCCTGAACGGAGGTGGAGAAGGAGTCGTAGGGGTGGTGGAGCAGGATGTCCCGGCGCCGCATGGCGGCAAAGACGTTGGCGGCCTTGGACGTTTCGGACTCGTTGAGGTACCGGGACGTGTGTGGCACGTGCTTGGGGTAGTGAAGGTCGGCGCGGTCAATGCCGCTGATTGCGGACAGGCCGCGGAGGTCCAACGGCGCGGGGACGGAGTACACCTCGGATTCTTCGACGCCAAGTTCCCGGATCAGCAGGGCCTTGATATTCGGGTTGATGTCCGTGGTGACTTCAAGGCGGACGGGCGGGCCAAAACGGCGCCGCAGGAGTTCCTTCTCCAGAGCCTGCAGCAGGTTCTCGGCGTCGTCCTCTTCTACTTCCAGGTCCTCGTTACGGGTGACGCGGAAGGTGTGGTGCTCCAGGACTTCCATGCCGGGGAAGAGCTTGTCCAGGTGGACAGCGATGACTTCTTCCAGGGCAATGAACCGGGCCACGCGGCCCGGGATGGCACCTGCGCGCGGTCCGTCCACGGAAATGAGCCGGGGTAGCTGATCCGGAACCTTCACACGGGCAAAGAGTTCCTTGTCGCTGATCGGGTTGCTCACGATCACGGCAAGGTTGAGGGAAAGACCCGAAATGTAGGGGAAGGGGTGCGCCGGGTCCACTGCCAGAGGCGTCAGGATGGGGAAGACCTTCTCCTGGAACATGATGCTGATCCGGTGGCGGGCATCCTCATCCAGTTCATTCCAGTGCATGATGTGGATGTGCTCGTAGGCCAGGGCGGGACGGATCTGCTCGGCGAAGACCCGTGCGTGGCGTTCCTGCAGCTTGTGGGCTTCTTCGCTGATCTGTTCCAGCACCTCGATGGGGCTCAGGCCCGCAGGGGAGGGCACGGCGAGCCCGGTGGCGATGCGGCGCTTGAGGCCAGCCACGCGAACCATGAAGAACTCGTCAAGGTTGGAGGCGAAGATGGAAAGAAAATTGACACGTTCCAGCAGGAAAAGGTCAGGATCTTCGGCGAGTTCCAGCACACGGGAGTTGAAGGCCAGCCAGCTCAGTTCGCGGTCCAGGAAACGGTCCGGGGTGATGTCGCCCTCGGGCTCCAGGCTCGGTGCGAATTCCGGAATGTCGATGCGGTCCTGGGTGGCTCGCGATGCCGGCACTTCCGATGATCCGAAGCGCGGGGGCAGTGTTGCGCCCTTCGAGGTGGATCCGGCGGTGCCGACGGGGTCCGGCTGCATGGGGTTCTCCTAAGCTCAGGACGGGGTTTCCTCCCACATTACAAGCAATTCCGGCGCTCGAATCCAAGATGTCACCTGCTTTCCGGCAACTGATCCCGTCAGGTTAATTTTTGGTTAAAGGCCCATACATCACATCGGTGTCCCAGCGAACAAAGCCAAGTTTCTGATATAGGGCTACTGCTGCCTCGTTGTCAGCGTCTACGTAGAGCATCACGGCATGCAGGCCCTGGTCCTGAAGGTGCTTGATGCCGGCAACCGTCAGGGCCTTGCCCAGGCCCAATCCTTGCGCCTCCGGGGTCACGCCAACCACATACACCTCGCCGATTGCCGGGTGCGGCCCTTGCCGGGGGTGGACCTTGGTCCAGTGGAAACCCAAAAGCTCACCCTCGGCATTCACAGCCAGCAGGAAGCCCTCGGGATCGAACCAATCTTCAGCCTTGCGCGCCTCTAGGTCCGCCCGCGTCATGGAACCCTGCTCGGGGTGATGGGAGAACGCAGCACTGTTGGCTGTCAGCCACGCCTGCTCATCCTGGCCCGGGACGAAGGCGCGGAGTGAAACGCCGTCCGGGAGTCCGGCGTCGGGCAGTGCAGAGGTTGAAGACATCAACCGCATTTTCCACAGTTCGCGCACCGGGCCGTAGCCGAAGCGCGTGGCCAGCTCGGCGGCGGCCTCGTGGTTGCCGTGCGACCATGCACTCAATCCGCCGAGGCCCCGTTTGCCTTGCAGTGCGTCCAGCAGTCGACCTGCAACGCCCTGGTTGCGGTAGCTCGGGTGGACGGCCAGTTCCAGCACTCCGCTTCCGTCGCCATTTTCGACGACGACGGCGACGCCAGCCAGGTCTTCGGCAGTGGCGGGATCGGATTCTTCGTCCGGGGCGTACAGGACGAAGGACAGAACAGAATGATCCCCCGCGTCCGCACCGCGCAGCGTGACCAACGTCTGCTCGGAGAAGGGAGGATTCCCGTCGGACTCTCCGGCAGCAGCGGCAAGGGTCTTGACGTCCCTGAGAAGTTCGGTGTCCAAGGCTCCGGCAATGATCAGTACGGGCCAGTTTTCCGGGTGCGCGTGACTCATGATGCAAGGCTATACGCCCGGCGCAAGCCCCGGGATTTGATGTCACTGGAAATGGGAGGTAGTGTCGTTATCTCGTTCGGCTTTCCGGTTTGTCCGTAAGTCAGCACAGGGGGGATCCACCAGTGGGGTGGCCTCGATACGTTCGACCCGTATGTCCTCCACCAAGAAACGAAGAAAGAGGCCAGGATCCGTGTGGATCCTGGCCTCTTCTGTGTTTGCCCTGTTGGCCGCTTAGGCCTCGGACAGCTCATCGTCCGGGAGGCGGACAAGGGTGAGCCGGTAGCCGACGTTGCGGACCGTGCTGATCAGGTTTTCGTGGTCCACGCCCAGCTTGGCGCGAAGCCGCCGGATGTGGACGTCCACTGTCCGGGTGCCTCCGTAGTAGTCGTAGCCCCAGACTTCAGTCAGCAGTTGTTGGCGGGTAAATACGCGCCCCGGGTGCTGGGCCAGATACTTCAGGAGTTCGAATTCCTTGAACGTCAGGTTCAGGGGCTGGCCGCTGACCCGGGCGGTATAGCTTGCTTCGTCAATCACGACGCCGGCTGCCCGGATTTCGGTCTGCGTCTCCTCTTCGCCCGGCACAGCACGCGCCATGGCCAGCCTGATGCGGGCCTCGACTTCCGCGGGGCCGGCGGAGTCCAACACGATGTCATCTACTGCCCACGCGGACGAGACAGCAGCCATGCCGCCTTCCGTGAGGATCAGCATGAGGGGTGCGCTCAGGCCGGTGGCCTTCAACAACTGGGTCAATGAGCGGGCGCCCACCAGATCCTTGCGGGCATCCAGGAAGACGATATCCGTGGGATCAGTTTCCAGCAGAGCAGTGGGTTCTGCCGGGAGGATATGCACGCGGTGGTTGAGCAGTTCCAAGGCAGGCAAAATGTCCACCGAAGAGCCGGGGCTGTTCGTTAGGAGCAGGATGTGCGACATAGTTCCTCCAATGGGCTTTACGCGCATCATCGGGCGTCGAAACCGGAGTCTCACCGGTCGGTCACAGCGCGCGGGCCGCCTCTGCCCGTTGTAACGGGATCAAGGCCAACACAGTGCGCCGTTGAAGTCTGAGTATACCCACCAGTGCCCTGCGACACAGGGATTCGTGACGGGCCAACGCTGGAATTACGACATATTGGGCCGGCTTAAGGCAGGATTGTCGAGAGGTCGTTAGGCGCATCGGATTGAGGTCGGGCACACAGTGAAGTCTTGGAGCATCGGGGTATTCGGACTCGTGGCGCTCGCAGCCATCGTGGCCAGCACCTTCGTTTCCCGGGAAGCCATGGTGGGCGTAGGCATCGTAGCCTCCGCGGCTGTCGGAATCGGCTGGCCGCATTTCCTTGCCGTCCCGGCTAAGAAAACGCTGGCCGCTGTCATTGGTCTTGCAGGCGCGGGATCGGCTGTCACTGCTGCCTACAGCCCGGCGCCCGGATTCCTGGACGGTACACCGGCGTTCGCTGCCCTGGGCGTGATGGCTGTGTTCGTCGTCCAGCTCATTAGGGGCACGGGACAGGCCCAACGACTGGAATCCACTCTTGGCTGCTCTGCCGGTGTGCTGCTGAACTGCCTTGGCGCGGGTTGGATCGCCAGTGCGCGGTTCAATGGCGTCAAAGAGATGGTTCTTGTGGCGGGCCTCAGTGCCGCGGCGGCCTTGTTGGTGGGAATCATTCGTTGGCCGGACCGCATCGTGGCTCCGCTCGGCGTTGTGATGGCTGGACTGATGGGTCCGCTCGCTGGTCTCGTTTTCTCGGATATCGCTGTGCTTCCCGCCGCTTTGGTGGGCGTAGTGGTGGGATCCGTCTTGGTGTGCTTCCGGCGAATGACCACGCTGCGGAGGGGCCGCCTCAACATCCCTGCCGCCATAGGAATGGGCGTAGCGCCTGTTTGGGCTGTGGGGGCCTTGGCTTACTTCATAGACAAACTACTCATCTACTAAAGGTTAGGATGGCATCATGTCTGTACTCGCATTTGAAATTTTCTTCCTCGTTCTCCTTGGCCTGGCCAGCGTCGCCATGGCTTGGTTTGCGGGTTTTGTCGTATACCGCCTTTTCAAGGGCCAGAAGTAACCTTCTGATCCTGCAGCCCACCAGAGGTAATCGTTGTGCCTATTGAGATCCCAACAGATCTGACGCCCGAACTTGTCCCTCTTTCCTGGCTCATTGGTGAGTGGGAAGGCCGCGGCCGGCTCGGCAGCGGAGACGAGGATTCCGAGCATTTCGTCCAGCGCGTGTCCTTCACCCACAACGGGCTCCCGTACCTGCAGTACCGGGCCGAGACCTGGCTCAGTGACGATGCCGGCGAAAAGTTGCGGCCGTTGACCGTTGAGACCGGGTTCTGGGCCTTGGAACGGAAGCTGGAAGAGGGCGACGGCGGACCCGGGCTGATCCCGGCGGACATCGTCCCCGTCCTCAAGACAGCCGACGAGGTCGAGGAACGCCGCAACAAGGAGGGCGGCTTCGACATTTCGGTGTCGATCGCCCACCCCGGCGGAATTACCGAGCTCTACTACGGCCAGATCAAAGGACCCCAAATCCAGCTGAGCACCGACATGGTGATGCGCGGAAGCCACTCCAAGGAGTACACCGCGGCCACCCGGATCTTTGGCTTGGTTGATGGCAACCTCCTGTGGCGCTGGGACGTCGCTGCCAGCGGCAAGGCTCTCGAAGCGCACGCCTCGGCATTCCTCCACAAGGTTTCCTGACCCGAGGCCTCACTGTTCGTTCCACAGCAACCAGCAAAAGGAGCAGAAAGTGACCAACCTCAAACCGGAGGGCTACAGCGGGCTTAAGGCTGTCTTTTTCAATGGCACTCTGAAGCCATCGCCGCAGCTCAGCAACACCGATGGCCTGATCAAAATCAGCCGGGACATCATGGAGAAGCAGGGCGTCACCACGCGCCTCATCCGGACGGTGGACCACGACATCGCCAGTGGTGTCTATCCCGACATGCGCCAGCACGGCTGGAAGACGGATGAATGGCCGGAGATCTATCCCGATGTCCGCGACGCCGACATCGTGGTGATCGCAGGCCCCATCTGGTTGGGCGACAACTCGTCCATGACCAAGAAACTCATCGAACGGCTGTACGCCCATTCGGGCGAACTGAACAGCAAAGGCCAGTGGGCGTTCTACCCCAAGGTGGGTGGCTGCCTCATCACGGGCAATGAGGACGGCATCAAGCACTGCTCCATGAACGTGCTCTACAGCCTTCAACACATCGGCTTCACCATTCCACCCCAGGCGGACGCCGGGTGGATCGGTCCGGTCGGCCCCGGACCCAGCTATCTTGATGAAGGTTCGGGTGGGCCGGAGAGTGATTTTACTAACAGGAACACCACGTTCATGACGTGGAACCTGCTCCACATGGCCAGGCTCCTGCGGGATGCCGGGGGAATTCCTGCCTACGGCAACCTCCCGGAGGAATGGAAAGCGGGCACCCGATTCGATTTCGAAAACCCGGAATACCGCTAACCACGGAATACCGCTGAGCCGCAAGGACTTCTACTACATATGACTTACAAGAGCCCCCTGTTGTCGCGCCCCGGTGCCGTTGAAGATACCGGCCTGGATGCCGGCGTCGCGGCCCACTACGGCGAACCGCTGCGCGAGCAGCGTGCCCTGGCAACCGGTACCGCCGCCGTCGATCTTTCGCACCGTGGCGTGGTGACCGTGACTGGCCCGGACCGGCTCAGTTGGCTCAACACGCTCTCGTCCCAACAGCTCACCAACCTTCAGCCCGGTGTTGCCAGCGAACTGCTGCTGCTCAGCGTTCAGGGCCGCATCGAGTTCGACGCCCGCGTTATTGACGACGGCGGCACCACCTGGCTGATCGTGGAGACCGCCGAGGCGGAGCCGCTGGCCGAGTGGCTGAACAGGATGAAGTTCATGCTCCGCGTCGAGATCCAAGACGTCTCTGAGCAGTGGGCCGTGGTGGGTGCCACCAAGCCGTTGGCGCAACTGGCCGGCCGCTTGGTGTGGGAGGATCCATGGCCACACGTCAGCCCCGGAGGGTATGCGTACAGCATCGTCCCCGAGGAATCGCATCCCGGCCTCGAACGCCCCTGGTACGAGTACCTTGTTCCTTCCACCGAGTTGGAACAATCCGTGGAAGGCCTCGCCTTGGCAGGTGCCATGGCAGCAGATGCTTTGCGGATTGCTGCCTGGCGGCCCCGCCTCGGTGCAGAGACTGACGAGAAGACGATTCCGCACGAACTGGACCTTTTGAGGACCTCGGTACACCTGAACAAGGGCTGCTATAAGGGCCAGGAAACCATTGCCCGTGTCCACAACCTCGGCCACCCGCCGCGGCGCCTCGTTTTCCTGCAGCTTGATGGATCACAGCACACACTGCCGGCCGTTGGCAGCGTTGTATTTGTCGGGGAGCGCAAGGTGGGTACTCTGACATCGGTGGCGCAGCACTTTGAAATGGGACCCGTTGCTTTGGCCGTGATCAAGCGGTCCGTTTCGGCGGAGGAAACCCTGACGGTGATGGACGGCGAGGAGCCTTACATCGCGGCCCAGGAAGTGATCGTCGCCCCCGACGCCGGCCAGGTTGTCGGGCGCCAGACCGGATTCCTGAAGGGACCCCACCGATGAGCCAAGCTACAGGCCCCGACGACGAAACGTTGGCCCTGGCCCACGCCTTGTTTGATGCTGCCCGCGAAGGTGACACAGAGTTGCTGCGAGGCTACTTGAACGCCGGCGCCCCTGCCACAATGACCAATGCCGCTGGCGACTCGCTGCTGATGCTGGCGGCCTATCACGGGCACGAGGAAGCCGCGCAGCTGATCCTCCATCACGGTGCTGACGTGAACGCCGCGAATGATCGCGGACAGACCCCACTCGCCGGGGCGGTCTTCAAGGGATACACCAGCGTGGCCCGGGTCCTGCTGGATGCTGGAGCGGATCCCGACGCCGGAACCCCCACCGCGCGCGAGGCTGCCGCTATGTTTGCCAGGTCAGAGATCCAAGAACTCCTGGGCTAAGCAACCAACGCGAGGAGTGCCCGGTCGCACAGCGGCCGGGCTTTCTTGCGTCTAGATATTCCACGTGGAATAGTTGTTGTGGAATATTTGATCGGAAGGGGCTGGGTGTTGTGCCTAAGGTCGCTGAATTGACTCCGCTTGGAGTCGCCTCACTGGCTCTCCTCGCAGAAGAACCCATGCATCCGTATGAGATGTACCAATTGTTGATGGCCCGTCATGAAGACCGCCTCGTCAAGGTCCGCCCCGGCACGCTCTACCATTCCGTGGGCCGACTCGAGGAAAACGGGCTTGTCGAGGCCACAGGAACGGAACGTGAAGGCAACCGTCCCGAGCGAACCACGTACCGGATCACCCCCGCCGGACACGAGGCCCTCGGCGCACGTCTCCAGGCCATGCTCTCCACTCCCGTCAACGAATACCCCGTCTTTCCGCACGCAATAGCTGAGGCTCACCACCTTCCAGCTGCAGTGGTCATGGAACTGCTGGAGGAGCGGCTGGTGGCCCTCGGCGCCGATCTCGACTTCCTGGTCCATGCGGAGGCAACCGTGACGGCCAAGGGGCTGGACCGCAAGTACTGGATCGACATCACGTACCAACAGGCAATGCGCCGAACGGAGATCGCGTGGATCCGCGATCTCCTCGAGGAGTTGGGCAATGGGCGCCTGCCCTGGGATGAACCCCTGCCAACTCCAACCGAACTTTCACACAAGCCGAAGGAATCCCTTGGAAAACGTAGCTAAGCCATGGCCCGCGCTGTGGTCACTCGTGGTGGGCTTCTTCATGATCCTCATCGACACCACCATCGTGTCGGTCGCGAACCCGCGGATCATGGAAGGGCTCAACACGGACATCAACGCCGTCATTTGGGTCACCAGCGCTTACTTGCTGGCCTACGCCGTGCCCCTGCTGATCACGGGCAGGCTGGGTGACCGCTTTGGCCCCAAGAACCTGTACCTGATCGGTCTGGTCGTCTTTACGCTCGCTTCGCTGTGGTGCGGACTCTCCGGCGACGTCACCATGTTGATCGCTGCCCGCGCCGTTCAAGGCCTGGGTGCCGCCATGATGACTCCCCAAACAATGGCCGTCATCACGCGCATTTTCCCGCCGGACCGCCGTGGTGCAGCCATGGGGCTGTGGGGCGCCACAGCTGGCATGGCCGTGCTGATTGGACCGATCCTCGGCGGCTTGCTGGTGGACAGCCTTGGCTGGGAGTGGATCTTCTTCGTCAACGTCCCCATCGGGATCGTGGCCTTCATCCTGGTGACGCGTTTCGTACCGAAACTGACCACGCACAGCCACACGTTCGACGTCGTGGGCGTGGTGCTTTCCGCCGTCGGCATGTTCCTGCTGGTCTTTGGCATCCAAGAGGGCCAGACGTACAAGTGGGGGACCGTCACGGGGGTCGTTTCCGTGTGGGGTTTGATCATCACGGGGCTCGTGGTCCTGGTGCTGTTCGTCGTCTGGCAGTGGCTTCTTGAACGCCGTGGCGGGGAGCCCTTGCTTCCGCTTGGCCTGTTCAAGGACCGTAATTTCTCCCTGGGCAACACCACCATCATGGCCGTTGGGTTCACGGTGACCGCCTTCCCGCTGCCCACTATTTTCTACTACCAGACGGTGCGGGGCCTGACGCCTACACAGTCCGCTTTGCTGATGATCCCCATGGCCGTTATTTCGGGTGCGCTTGCCCCGTTCGTGGGTAAGCTCATTGACCGCGCCAACCCGCGTTGGTTCGCATCCTTCGGCCTCGTCTGCCTGGCCGGGGCATTGTTCTGGACGGCATCGCTCCTGGGGCCGGACACTCCCATCTGGATGTTCCTGCTGCCCAGCGCCCTGCAGGGTGTTGCCAACGCTTTCATCTGGGGGCCGGTGTCCAATGCGACCACCCGCAACCTGGAACCACGCCAGGCAGGGGCCGGTTCCGGCGTTTTCAACACCACACGCCAGATCGGTGCTGTGTTGGGCTCGGCGGCCATCGCTGCCCTCATTCAGTCGCGACTCGCGGCAGAGCTGCCTGCGGCTCCCGCCGGTGCTCCCCTAGGCGAAGCCTCCATGAACGGCGTACTTCCGGAGGCGCTCCATGCAGGGTTCTCGACGGCGATGAGCCAGTCCATCTTGTTGCCCGCCTGTGCGATTCTGCTGGGTGCCGTGGTGGCGTTGTTCTTTGGCAAGCCCAAGTCGGTGCAGGGTTGGGGCGGGAAAGTCACTGGAGAACCGGCCGTGCCGGAAACTGTCCGGAAGTAGCGTTTGTTCGGTGTCGGGACCAGCCCATTTTTGGGCTGGTCCTGCCAGAATTTAGAGAAGGACGAGCCCTCTACCGGACCAAAGCTGGGCCGGTTCGGTTCTTAGTCAGCCCAGGAGTACGCTCGCGTGGAGCCCGCCCGTGGCAAAGCCCAGGCTGCGGGCCATCGCGAGCGCCCCGGTGTTGCTGACGTCGGCCTTCCACTGGAGGGTCAGCCCGGATGCCAGGGCCTCGTGCGCGGCGATGGACGCGGCCAGCGTGCCCAGGCCCCGCCGTCGCCACGGAGGGGCAACCAGGACGCCCATGTTGGCCAGGATGCCTTCCCATTCGGAATAGGCGCCGCAGGCCACGGGCGTGGGCTGTTCCTCTTCGGGGTGCATGATGGTGAATCGATGTTCGAGCCCTTGGAGGCCAACTTCATTGACGTCATCCGGAGGGCACAAGCCTTCCAGCGTGATCGCTTCGGGGTTGCCTGGCGAAACCGTGAGTTCTTCGGAGGGCTGCTGGAGCGGCAGATCGTCTGCGAAGAATAAGGCGGAGGATCCAAGCCCGTGTCCGCCGTGGGACCGCGTGATGGTCAACAGCGTCACATGCTGGGCGAGCTCCGTATCGGGGATGGACGCCGCAGCTTCCAAGGCCCACTGTGGCCCCACGAGCGCAGAGACGCCGAAGAGACGCAGGAAAACCAAGGCCCGCGCAGAATCATCCACACGGGTAATGCGGTTGCCCAGCTCGCCCGGGTCCGCCGCGGAAGTGGTGAGCCTGGCGGCAGCGGTGGCGAAAGCGTCGTCGTCGAGCCCCAAACGTCGAGCCCACGCCAGCTGGATAATGGCAGCAGACGTGGGCTCTAGAGTCATGGATTCAGCCTAGCCGACTAGCCGAAGAGCACAGACGCTTCGTCGTAGCGGTGTTGCGGCACTGTCTTGAGCTTGCCGAGCGCTTCCTCGAAGCCCACGTGGGAGATGTCCGTACCCTTCAGTGCCACCATGGTGCCCCAGCGGCCTTCCACTACGGAATCGATGGCAGCCATGCCCAGGCGCGTCGCCAAAACGCGATCGTAGGCGGTGGGGACGCCACCACGTTGGATATGGCCGAGGATCGTGGCCCGTGTTTCGATGCCCGTGCGCGCCTCAATCTCGGGTGCCAGCTGATCGGCGATGCCGCCAAGGCGGGGACGGCCGAAGGTATCCAGGCCGCGCTCGGAGTGCGGGGACTCCATGTGGTCCGGAACAAAGCCTTCAGCAACCACCACAAGCGGCGCACGGCCACGGTCGTGGGCTTCCTGGACCCATTCGGTGATCTGCTCGATGCTTGCCTTCTGTTCCGGGATGAGGATGGCGTGGGCGCCCGCTGCCATGCCGGCGTGCAAGGCGATCCAGCCGACGTGGCGGCCCATGACTTCGGCGATCATGCAGCGGTGATGGGATTCGCCGGTGGTGCGGAGCCGGTCGATGGCCTCAGTTGCGATCTGCACGGCGGTATCGAAACCGAAGGTGTAGTCGGTGGCGTCGAGGTCGTTGTCCACGGTCTTGGGGACACCAACAATCTTCAGGCCCGCGTCGGTGAGGCGCTTGGCTGCTGCCAGCGTTCCCTCGCCTCCAATTGCAATGATGGCGTCAATGCCCAGGCGTTCCATGTGTGCCTTGATGACGTCCGGGCCACCGCCGTTTTCGAAGGGGTTGGTGCGGGAGGTGCCCAGAATGGTGCCACCCTGCTTGGCAATACCGCGGACCATGGTGCGGGGGATGTCGATGACATCACCTTCAACCACACCACGCCAGCCGTCGCGGAAGCCCACAAACTCCTGGCCGTGGATGGCAATACCCTTGAGGACTGATCCCCGGATCACTGCGTTGAGGCCGGGGCAGTCGCCACCGCTGGTAAGAATGCCAATTTTCATGTTTGCTCACTCATGGCTTGGAGGAATACGTGCAGAGCGCCACGCTGAGCTCCCAATGATTGTAGACGCGCATGTGGGGTGGGACACAAACGGTTACTTTTGCCCACGACCGTGCGGTATTGGAAACCTGGCTGAAAACAACCAAACGCCCCGCCGGCCGGCGGGGCGTTTCGGCTCGCTGTCTCCAGTAATTACCGGGAACGTTGGCTGATGAAGGACTCGAGAGCGATCTTGTTGTTCTGGTCCGGCAGGATGAGCCAGCCGAGGATGTAGGCCACGAATGCGGGGCCAGGCAGCAGGCAGAAGAGCAGGAAAGCGACTCGGACGTACGCCACGTCTACCTTGAGCTTTGCTGCGATTCCTCCGCAGACGCCGCCGATCCAGCGTTGCGGACCACGCTTCAGGCCGAAGCCCCTGACGATGCTGAAGAACTTGTCCATGGCTACACCCTTCCCTGTTGCGGTTGCTTTGTCACGTTGTTGCTTCCACTCACTTCGCCGGGCTCTTTGGTGTGCCGGAACCCTTGCGGGCCGAGAGGAGTCCACCGACCACCAGGGCTGCGCCCGCGCCGATCATCAGGCCGATCAGTACATAGGTACTGTTCAGCGTGACCCAGCCGAGTGTCGAGATAACAATCAGGGCTGCGAGGGCGATCACAATCAACCCCCACACCACTGTGCTGATTCGCGCCTGCCGGGGTTCGTCGTCGTCCGTGTGTTCCACCTTGAAGCTGGGTTCCAGCGGTGGCGTGAGCGGGATCTGCTGGAGTCCCGGCTTCGGCAGGGCCTCAGTGGGACGGGTTTCCCGGGGCAGGGCCTCAGTGGGGCGCGTTTGCTTGGAGACCGGCTCGGTTGGCTGCGCTTCGCGGGCCTTGCCTGGCTCATTGGTGTTCATGTCAGTTTCCTTCCTGGATGGTCACGTTGCTGAACGTGCCGTCAATTTCCACCACGAGGTTGGCTCCGGGCTTTTCGGTGTTGTACAGCGTCCTGTCATCCTGGAGCCGGCCGCCACGATCCGTGCCGCGCTCGTTCAGGTTGCCGAACGTCATGTCCGCCCTGACTTCCACGGGGACGTCGTCGGGAATGACCACCGTGACGTTGCTGGCGGTGGCGTCAACCGGAATCAGGACTTCGGACACCAGGGGCGGGGTCATGGTGATGTCGCTCAAGTCCACCAAGCCCTTTGCGCCGGTGATATCGATGCCTTCCTGTGCCTGCGCCACGCTGGTGGGGGCCCAGTTCACATCACGGAAGGTGAAGCGGTCGCCGTTCCTGGGGACCACGTTGAAGATTCCACCAATGATCAGGGCAACCACAGCCAGGAAGCCAAGGAACCCAGACGTCCGCCCACGAAGCCCCGCGACGAGGATGCCCAAACCCAGGACGGCGGCACCTGTGGCCCACACGACAGCGTTGCCAGAGTTGCCCAGCTCAATGACATTACCGGCATCGAGGGCTTTCAAGGTGCCCCCGGCAAGGAGCGCTGCACCGGCTGAGACTGACACGATCGCAGCTCCCGGGCCTTTGCGCGTCGGGGCAGCGGGCTTGGGCTGCCAGCCGCCTGGGGGAGTGGGACCGTACGGCGGACGCGGGCCGGAGGGTGGGGTGGGGCCGGTGCCGGAACCGTACCCGCCGGTGGGGGCGTACGAGCCGCCGGCTGACGGTGCTGCCCCGTAATGTGGCTTGGTGCCTTGCTGGCCTGCGCCGTAGACAGGTACACCGGTGTTGGACGTTGCCGTGCTCCCGTAGGTGGCAGGGGCCCCATAGGACGTGGGCGTCCCGTAAGCTGCTGTGCCGCCGGGCGCGGAGTAGTTTTGCGGGCCCACAGGCGCAGTTCCCTTCGAAGCTTTGTTGCGTTGGACCAGGAAGTAGATGAGGTAGAAGACGCCGCCCATCCAGAACAGTGTCCAGAACAGGCCGGGGAGTCCGTCCCAGCCCCAGCCCCAGAAACCGCGGCCCAGGCTCGGCAATCCGATGATGGTGGTGATCAACGCACCCGTCATGCCCCCGGACCAGCGGCCCGCGGCGGCTTCCTGCACATGGATACGGCCGTCAGGCTCGGGCAGGAGCGCCCAGGCCACGCCGTACAGCAGCACGCCAACACCTGCAAAGAGTGCCAGGACAATGAAGATGCCCCGCACAATCAGGGGGTCGATGCCGAACCGGTGGGCCACACCGCTTGCGACGCCGCCGATCCAACGGTCCGGCCCCCGGCGCACGCCCTGGTTGCGGATCCAGTCGAAGAAGTTCTGCTGGGACGCTTGGGGAGCACTGCCGGCTGGCGGGTAGCTGCCGCTGGTACCTGTTCCCGACGGGGCGCCGGATTCTCCAGGTGTCCCCGAAGGCGCCCCGGACGTGGCACCCGAGGCGCCGGTGGAAGCGCCGGTGTTGGCGCTGGAGCCGGATGCGCCGGCGGTGCCAGGCGTTCCGGGTTCCTCTGGGTTCATGCTGTTCGCGTTCATACTTCGATCCTGCCGCCCGGACCACCCTGCCCTCTACTGGGGGATACCCTGAGTGATCCCTGAGCGACCCCCGAACAACGCCGGTTTTCGGTCCGGGGCACCCTGATCCGTGTTTGGATTGGTACATGACAACCGCTGTACAACGCCCCACGCTGGTCCGCAGCAGCGACCGCATGATCGCGGGCGTTTGCAGCGGTTTGGCTGATCATTTGGGCTGGCCGGTCAAGTTGGTCCGCCTTGGCATGATCCTTGCCTGTTTCGCCGGTGGAGCAGGCGTGGCCTTCTACGCGTGGCTGTGGACAATGGTTCCCACCGCGGATGAGAACGCCAAGCGCAATGCCCGTCGGCCGGCGTCGCCCATTGCTCCTGCGGTGAGCCTGCCGCCTGCGTCCGTCCCTACCGCTGGCTCTCCTGCGGCGCCAACAGCTTACGACGCCGGAGCCTGGCCTGCGGTGGCCGGCGCACCTCCGGTGTTGGGCTCAGTGGTGGGCGTGGATTCTGCTCCGGCGAGTGATTCCATCCGGGGAAACGGTTCAGTCGCCGGTAGCGGTCCTATCCTCACTGCAGGCGCCGTGCCTGCCGCCGAACCTTCCGTCTTTGGCAGCGCCTCATCCTCGTGGGACTGGGCTGGATCCCGAGATCGGGATGGCAACGGCAGTGGAAGTACATTGTCGTCCTGGTTCTCGTTCCGCAAGATCCAGTACGGTAAGGAAATCTTGCTCGGAGCGGCACTGCTCCTGGTGGGGGCAATCCTGATCGCCCGCCAGTTCGGCGTCGACGTCCCTCTGGGCACGCTCATTCCGGCCGCCGCCATCCTGGGTGGCGCAGCGATTGCCTGGATGCAGCTCGATGAGACCCGGCGAGCAGGCTTGGTGGACAAGACGAAGGCCGACCAAGCAGGTGGATGGACGCGCCTGGCAGCCGGCTTGGCCCTGGTGGTGGCCGGCGTCTTGGTGATGGTGTCCGGTTCGGGATCATGGGAGCAGACCTGGCTGGCATTGCTGGCCTCCGTTGCTGTCCTGGGCGGAGTTGCCTTGGTGCTGCTCCCGTGGGGGCTGAAGTTCTGGAAGGACCTCGAAGCCGAACGGGCCGGCAGGGTCCGTGAAACGGAGCGTGCGGAGATCGCTGCCCACTTGCACGACTCCGTACTTCAAACCTTGGCGCTCATTCAACGCAGGGCGGGTTCCGAGCAGGACGTGATCCGGCTTGCGAGGGCCCAAGAACGTGAACTCCGGACCTGGCTGTTCAGTGATCCCGCCAAGGAGTCCGGGCTCCTGGCAGACCGGATCAAGGCTGTCGCCGCCGAAGTGGAAGACTCCCATGGGCACGCCGTGGAGGTTGTCACGGTCGGAGACACTGAGATGACGGACCGGCACGAGGCCCTGGTCCAAGCAGCCAGGGAAGCCATGCTCAATGCCGCCCGACATGGCGGCGGAACGGTATCCGTCTATCTGGAGAGCACCGCCGGTAGTACAGAGATCTTCATCAAGGACCGCGGCCCGGGGTTCGACCCTGATGCTGTCCCGGATGACAGGCTGGGCGTGAAGGAGTCAATCATCGGCCGCATGAAGCGGCACGGGGGCACGGCGGTCATCAACAGCAGCAGCGACGGAACGGAAGTCCGCTTGGCCCTTCCGTCAGTCAGTGTGGACGCCCACGAACAGCGGAATGGAGAAGCGAAGTAATGAACAATAGCCCTGAGAGTGGTTCCGGACGCAGGGTACGTGTGGTCATCGTGGACGACCACACCATCTTCCGCTCAGGATTGAAGGCGGACCTCGACGAACGCATCAACGTTGTGGGCGAAGCCGGAACCGTGGAACAGGCCATCGCCGTCATAGCCGAGAGCCGCCCCGAAGTGGTTCTCCTGGACGTTCACCTTCCGGGCGGACTGGGCGGTGGCGGCCGTGAAGTCATCGCCGGCTCCGCCGCACTGCTTGCCACCACCAGCTTCCTGGCCCTGAGTGTGTCCGACGCCGCTGAGGACGTGGTCTCGGTTATCCGTGCCGGCGCACGTGGATACGTCACCAAGACGATTTCCGGCAAGGAGATTTCCGACGCCGTCATCCGGGTGGCCGATGGCGACGCCGTCTTCTCGCCGCGACTGGCAGGTTTCGTGCTGGACGCTTTCGGGACCGCTCCCGCTGACATCGCTGACGATGAACTGGACAAGCTCTCCGCCCGCGAACTGGAAGTCATGCGTCTCATCGCCCGGGGTTACAGCTACAAGGAGGTGGCCAAAGAGCTGTTCATCTCCATCAAGACGGTGGAAACGCACGTGTCGGCAGTTCTGAGGAAGCTCCAGCTTTCCAGCCGACACGAACTCACCAAGTGGGCTGCAGAGCGCCGCCTCCTCTAACGCTCTCTCACATCCCGCGGGCTTGGGCTGGGCGCTCTCTCACATCCCACGATGGCATGCGGTCCGCCATCACCTACTTTGGATCCCTGCTACCCCAACACGCCGTGGGGTGGGCGAGCTGTGGGTCTTGGTGTGGCCAAAGTGGGTGGTAGCGGCACACGTCGGAGCCGCAACCAGAGGTGGAGCTTCCTGACCTTCTGTGGAAACAGATCAGCCCTTGGGCAACCTGTTGCGGTTGCCCAAGGGCTGAATCAGCATCAAAGAGGGTCAGGAAGCCACGCTCCGGACCGAAGGAAAGCTACTTGGCCTTGCCCAGGAATTCCTGCATCCGGCGGACACCCTCGGCGAGGTCTTCGTCGCCGAGCGCGTAGGACAGGCGCACGTAGCCTGACGGGCCGAACGCCTCGCCCGGGACCACGGCAACTTCAACTTCGTCGAGGATGAGCGTGGCAAGTTCAGCGGAAGTTTCCGGGCGGACGGGACCGTTGGAGGTCTCGAATTCCTTACCCAGCAGGCCGCGGACGTCCGCGTAGACGTAGAAGGCGCCGGTCGGCGTCGGGCAGTCAACGCCTTCGATCGCGTTCAGGCCGGCAACAATGGCCTTGCGGCGGCGGTCGAAGGCAACCTTCATCTCGTCGACGGCGGTCAGCGGACCTGTGAGGGCTGCTGCGGCTGCGATCTGCATAATGTTGGAGACGTTGGACGTCGCGTGCGACTGCAGGTTGGTGGCGGCCTTGATGACGTCGGCAGGGCCGATCATCCATCCCACTCGCCAGCCGGTCATGGCGTAGGTCTTGGCAACGCCGTTGAGGATGACAACTTTGTCGCCCAATTCCGGTGCAGCAGTGGCGATGGACGTGAACTCAACACCGTCGTACGTGAGGTGCTCGTAGATCTCGTCGGTGACAACCCAGAGTCCCTTGGACGCTGCCCACTTGCCGATCTCCGCAACCTGTTCCGGGCTGTAGACGGCGCCGGTGGGGTTGGACGGGGAGACGAACAGCAGGATCTTGGTCTTGTCCGTCAGTGCGGCCTCAAGCTGCTCGATGGTTACCAGGTAGCCCTGTTCCGGTCCGGCGAAGACCTCAACGGGCACCCCGCCGGCGAGCCGGATGGCTTCCGGGTAGGTGGTCCAGAAGGGGGTGGGAATGATGACTTCGTCGCCCGGATCCACCAGCGTTGCGAAGGTGTTGTAGACGGCCTGCTTGCCGCCGTTGGTCACCAGGACCTGGGAAGGGTCAACCTGGTAGCCGGAGTCCCGCAGGGTCTTCTCGGCGATCGCCTTCTTCAACTCGGGGAGCCCACCTGCGGGGGAGTAGCGGTGGTACTTCGGCTGGCTGGCTGCCTCAATGGCGGCCTGGACGATGTAGTCCGGGGTGGGGAAGTCGGGCTCGCCGGCACCAAAACCGATCACGGGACGTCCCGCGGCCTTCAGTGCCTTGGCCTTGGCGTCAACGGCAAGGGTGGCGGACTCTGCAATGGCGGAGATTCGCTGTGAAATGCGGGCGGTAGTTGTTCCGGCAGACATCTATGTACCGTTCTTCGCAGGCAGCTCGTGGGCTGGATGATGGGATTCGACGTAAACTACCTTATGCTGTTCTGCGGAGCTCCCGGGTGCCTGCAGAACTTTGTGACTGATAATGCTGGTCACAGGCTTTTAGGGCTGGGAGGTCCGGAATCAGGCCGGTTCGACTATCGCGAATTTCTTGCGTAGACTGGTTCACCGGTGTTGAAAAGCACCACAGGCTGAAGTGCGGCCTGAAACATGGATTCGATCCATAGGGTAGTGGCGCAATTGGTAGCGCAGCGGTCTCCAAAACCGCAGGTTGCAGGTTCGAGTCCTGTCTGCCCTGCGCAAGCTGTTCCGGCGGAAACGCCGGGGCACGCGCAGCAACCATGGCTCTGATCAGAGTCGGGTCAACGACTTTGCAAGGTGAGTGAGGACCAGGTGACCGAAACAGCTGCCAGCAGCTCGAAGGGCCGTCCCGCCAAGAAAGCCGATCGCGGCTTCTTCGCCCGTATTGCACTTTTCGTCCGCCAGGTCATTGGTGAACTGAAGAAGGTCGTTGCGCCCACCCGCAAGGAACTGATCAATTACACGCTCGTGGTGCTGGTGTTCGTGGCCATCATGATGCTCATCGTCAGCCTGCTGGACATCGCCTTCGGGACGGGAGCCAGTTGGGTCTTCGGTGGCACAGGGGCTGTGGACCAATAAGCGGATCTGTCCGCAAACTGTGTGAAATTCTTTGATACTTCAGGGATTTTGCGGGGTTTGCGGAATTGAGCCATTTAAATAGGCATGTTAGGCAATGAGGAAGCAGGAGACCAAGTGTCTGAGCAGGAGCTCGAGGTAAACGAGACTGAGCTGGGCGGAACCGCCGAGGACTCAGCCGACGCCACGGCAATTGTCGTGGAAGAGTCCGAGGTTGATTCTGCTGCGCCCGAATCTGCCGACACCGACGATTCCGAAGAGGACTTCGAAGCTGACGTAGACGCCGAGTCCGATGACGCGTCCGACGCCGACGCCGACGACGCTTCCGACGAAGCAGACGCTTCGGAGGAGTCCGACGGCGACGACCTGGCAGTTGCTGCTGCTGCAGCGCCGGCCGATCCGGTTGAAGAATTCAAGGGCAAGCTGCGCCGCCAGGAAGGTGACTGGTACGTCATCCACTCCTACGCCGGTTACGAAAACCGCGTGAAGGCTAACCTTGAGACCCGCATCCAGACCCTGGACATGGAAGATTACATCTTCGAGATCCAGGTGCCCATGGAAGAGGTCGTCGAGATCAAGAACGCGCAGCGCAAGGTCATCAACCGCGTCCGCATTCCCGGCTACGTCCTTGTCCGCATGGACCTGACGGACGCCTCCTGGGGCGCGGTCCGCCACACGCCGGGTGTCACCGGCTTTGTGGGCAACGCTCACAACCCCGTCCCGCTGCGGCTTGATGAGGTCTTCTCCATGCTCGCCCCGGTCTTCGAAGAAGAGCAGGCAGAGCAGGGCAAGCCCGTCAACAAGCAGAACCAGGCTCCCGTGGCCGTCGACTTCGAGGTCGGCGAGTCGGTCATCGTCAAGGAAGGTCCGTTCGAGACCCTCCCGGCTACGATCTCCGAGATCAAGCCCGAGTCCCAGACCCTTGTGGTTCTGGTCTCGATCTTCGAGCGCGAAACCCCGGTGACGCTCGCATTCAACCAGGTCACCAAGATCTAGCTGATTCCAAAATTTCGCTCCAGTCCTGCCTGCTTAGCAGTTCGGGAGCGGCCGGCCGCCTCGCCATGGCGGCCACCAACCTGGGACGCGCTCCTGTGTCCCAGGAAGCTATTGAGAGAAGGACCCTACATTGGCTCCCAAGAAGAAGGTCACCGGCCTCATCAAGCTGCAGATCCAGGCAGGTGCCGCTAACCCGGCTCCGCCGATCGGTCCTGCGCTTGGCCAGCACGGTGTCAACATCATGGAATTCTGCAAGGCGTACAACGCTGCAACGGAATCCCAGCGCGGAAACGTTATCCCGGTTGAAATCACGGTTTACGAAGACCGTTCCTTCACCTTCATCACCAAGACCCCGCCGGCCGCAGAGCTCATCAAGAAGGCTGCAGGCGTCGCCAAGGGTTCGGCTACCCCGCACACCGTCAAGGTTGCCAAGCTGACCCAGGCACAGGTCGAGGAAATTGCTTCCACCAAGATGGAAGACCTCAACGCCAACGACATCAAGGCAGCTGCTTTGATCATCGCAGGCACCGCCCGCTCCATGGGCATCACCGTAGAAGGCTAGTAACCTTCGAGGGCCCTTGTGGCCTTCACCCGCCGGGCAACCGGCATCTGAAACATTGAAATGTCGCAGGATCCTTGCCGGATCCGCGGCTTGTGGCAGGGCCCAGCGCGGTCCGCAGACCACAACTGCACAAGGAGAAATAGCAGCATGGCAAAGCGCAGCAAAGCATATGAGGCAGCCGTAGCCAAGATCGAGGCAGACAAGGTCTACGCCCCGATCGAGGCCATCACCCTCGCGAAGGACACCAATCCTTCCAAGTTCGACGCAACCGTTGAGGTCGCTTTCCGCCTGGGCGTTGACCCGCGTAAGGCTGACCAGATGGTTCGTGGCACCGTCAACCTGCCTCACGGCACCGGTAAGACCGCCCGCGTCCTCGTTTTCGCAACGGGCGACAAGGCTGAAGCAGCAATCGCTGCCGGCGCCGACTTCGTTGGTTCCGATGACCTGATCGAAAAGATCGCAGCCGGCTGGACCGACTTCGACGCCGCAGTGGCAACCCCTGACCTCATGGGCAAGGTTGGCCGTCTGGGTAAGGTCCTCGGCCCGCGTAACCTGATGCCGAACCCGAAGACCGGCACGGTTACCCCGGACGTCACCAAGGCTGTCAACGACATCAAAGGCGGCAAGATCGACTTCCGCGTCGACAAGCACTCGAACCTGCACTTCATCATCGGCAAGGTGTCCTTCGACGTCAACAAGCTGGCTGAGAACTACGCAGCTGCACTGGAAGAGGTGCTTCGTTTGAAGCCGTCCGCTTCCAAGGGCCGCTACATTCAGAAGGCTACCGTTGCCACCACGTTCGGTCCGGGCATCACCGTTGACCCGAACGTCACCAAGGTTCTCGTCGACGCGTAAGCTTCGCGAGCTCTTGCTCTGATAAAGGACCGTCCGGCTTTTGCCGGGCGGTCCTTTTTCTTTGCCTTTTCCCTGTTCAGCGCCGAAGGAGCGCCGTAGGCTGTGGTGCGTGTCGTCGTCGAACTCTTCCGCAAACGGCAGGTTGTCCGTGGACAGAATCCCGGTCCCCTCAAATCCTGACGCCGAGGGGGCACCCGAGTTCCTCTCCGTCCACGAGCTCGATGTCGCCCACCACCTGGAACTGTGGGGGGACCTGGACCGTTGCTCCACGCTGGCCGAAGCTGTCCTCTTCTGGCAGGGCAATGAGTACGAAGAACGGCACGTGTTCCTGGCGCGCCTCGACGAAGTGGTGGTGGGCCGCGGCACGCTGACGTTACCGCTGAGTGAAAACACGACGACGGCGGGTGTGGACGTCCTGGTGGACTCCGCCTATCGTCGGCGGGGCTTTGGGTCGAAGATCCTGGCTGTGCTGGAAGAACAGGCCCGGGAGCGGGATCGCGTGTCCTTTGATGCGTTTTGCTCTGAGCCAATCAGGCTCCTCGTCCCGGGTGCCGGGTTGTTGGAGGCAAAGTCCGGTACTGGCGGCATCCCGCTGGATACGGCCTCCACGGCTTTCGCCTTGCACCACGGCTATTCCCTGGAGCAGGTGGAAACCAACAGCACGCGGCCCCTTCCGGTCGAGGAAGAGCTCCTGCGGGAGCTGGAAGAGCAGGCAACAACGCGGGCAGCCGGCTACAGCGTGATCGGCTGGAAGAATCGTTGCCCTGATGACCTAGTGGACATGTTCGCCAGGCTAAAAAGCGTCATGAGCACTGAGGTGCCTATCGCAGGCCTGGGCTGGGAGGGCGAGGAATGGGATGCCAACCGCGTCCGTCTTGAGGAATCCACCTGGCTGGCAGGCGGGGTTGCTTTCACTGCGGCTGTTGCCCGACATGACGCCACGGGGGAGCTGGCGGCCTACACCGTCCTCACCCACCGCGAAGCCACCCCGGGCATGGTCTACCAGGAGGACACGTTGGTTGCTCCCGGGCACCGCGGTCATCGCCTTGGCATGCTGGTCAAGATTGCCAATCTTCGCCGTGTTCAGAAGTTGTGGCCGGCCGCCACGTCGGTGATGACGTGGAACGCCAATGAAAACCGGCATATGCTGGCCATAAATATCGCCCTAGGATTCAAGCCTTCCGGCTTTGACGGCGAATGGCAGAAACGGCTGGAATGACTGTAGACGAGGCGAAGACCGTTCACATCGAGCAGCTGTGGGTGCCTGACACCCTGGACAGCCCCGACGCCGCTGATTTCCTGGACGCCGTTGAAGTGGGGCGCCGGGTACGCATGGAGACCTGGGGGAGCGACGACCTCGCCTACACGCCCTTGGAAAAGCTGTTGGAGTTATCCGACCCCTATGAGCGCCAAGTTCTTCTGGTGGCAAAAGTAGAGGGCGTCATTGTGGGCACGGTGGACATTGCCTTGCCATTGGCGGACAACCTTGACCTGGCTGAGTTCACCTTGGACATCCTTCCCGAGTTCCAGGGGCAAGGAGTCGGCCGTCAGTTGCTGGAGGCCGCGGAGCAGCTCGCGCGGGCAGAGGGACGAACCATGGCCTTGGTGGATACCAACCATCCGGCAACGTCGCTCACTGAGATACCCGAGGATCAGTTGATTCCGGGGAGCGGCGCTGGTTTTGTTCCTGTGAGCAGCAGGGAGGTGGACTTCGCCAAGCGGGCCGGATACACCCTTCAGCACATCGAACAGTTCAGCTCATGCGTCTTGCCCCTGGATTCCAAGCTTGTGGGAGACCTGCAGCTCGAAGCCGAAGAAGCCAATGGGGGCAGGTACACGCTGCACCACTGGACGGACCGTTGCCCCGAGCCCTGGCTGGAAGCCGTGGCCGCGCTGGAAAACGCCGCTGGTGAGGTAGTCCGTGACGAAGGGGACGAAGACGCGCCGGAAGTTGAAGCGAGCGGAATGGTTTTCGACGCAACCGTACTCCGCGAAACTGAGGACGCAGCCTTGGCGCAGGGTCGGCGCACGGTGGTGACCGCCGTCGAGCATGTTGAGAGCGGGCGGCTGGTGGGCCTGACAACCATCAGTGTCCTTGCACACCGCCAGGACGTGGTTTTTCAGGACGATACGCTGGTCCTGCAGGAGCACCGGGGTAACAAGCTCGGCTTGTTGATCAAGGTTGCCAACATGGAACGGCTGAGTGAGCAGTTCCCGGACGCCCGGGTCATCTATACCTGGAACGCCCCCGAGAACAGGTACCTCCTGACCGTGAACAAGCAGCTGGGATTCACCACTGCGGGTGTCACCGGACTGTGGCAGAAGGAACTTCCGGGCAGGTTGTCGGGCGCCACGTCATCCGACTAGGCAGGGGCCGATTTGGTTTGCCGAACACTCTCCCGTAACCTTGAAGTACCAAAGACCGTCGGTTGATGGGAATCCACTCTTTCGAGCACAGCTCAATTCTGTAGCTGCGCCCCTGAGGCAAAAGTGAATTCCTTGACGAAGGACCCTGAACATAGGGCGGCCGGCGCAGGTGAACGAAGCAAGTCTCCGCGGATCAAACTGTGTTGAGCCAAGCCCCGTGCATCTGCGCGGGGCGTTTTTTAGTTTTAGCTCTCGAGCGGGGACCCGGAAGACCGGCTTTATTCCCCGGAAGGAGGGTTATGACAACGCCTAGCAAGATCTCCGCAGTTGCAGAGATCACCAACGATTTCAAGGAATCGAACGCGGCTGTCCTGACCGAATACCGCGGGCTCACTGTTGCACAGCTCAAGGAACTGCGTGTTGCGCTCGGCCAGGACACCAAGTTCTCGGTCGTCAAGAACACCCTGAGTGCCATTGCAGCCAAGGAAGCTGGAGTTGAAGCATTCAACGATCAGCTCGCCGGCCCTACTGCAATCGCCTTCATCAAGGGTGACGCTGTTGCTGCTGCCAAGAGCCTGACGGACTTTGCCAAGGCCAACAAGCAGCTGGTTATCAAGACCGGCGTCTTCGAAGGCAAGGCATTGGACGCAGCAGGAGTTGCCGCACTGGCAGCCCTCGAGTCCCGCGAGCTGCAGCTTGCACGTGTTGCTGGTGTCCTCAAGGCTCCCGCATCCGCTGCTGCACGCATCATCGACGCTCTGCGCCTCAAGCTTGAAGAAGAGGGCGGCGCATCTGCACCGGCCGCTGAAGAAGCCCCGGCCGCTGAAGAGGCTGCTGCTGAAGAGGTTGCGGCTCCGGCCGAAGCCGCTGAAGCTGCAACCGAAGAGAACTAAGTTCTCCCCTCAATCAAACTCTGGTGCATGGACAGGCTTAGCCCGGATCTGCACCAACTAATGGAAGGACGCCACCATGGCGAAGCTCAGCAACGAAGAGCTCATTGAAGCTTTCAAGGAACTGACCATCATCGAGCTCTCCGAGTTCGTCAAGCTCTTCGAAGAGACCTTCGAAGTTACGGCTGCTGCTGTTGCAGTTGCTGGCCCCGCTGCCGGCGGTGCTGCTGAAGCTGCTGAAGAGAAGACCGAATTCGACGTCGTTCTCGAAGCTGCTGGCGACAAGAAGATCGCAGTGATCAAGGAAGTTCGCGCCATCACCTCCCTCGGCCTCAAGGAAGCCAAGGACCTGGTTGACAGCGCACCGAAGGCTGTTCTCGAAGGCGCCACCAAGGAAGCTGCCGAGAAGGCAAAGGCTCAGCTCGAAGAAGCTGGCGCAACGGTTACCCTCAAGTAACTCGTCTTGCTTGTGGAAGCCCCGTCCGGTTCGCCGGGCGGGGCTTCCTGCGTTTAAGCACTCAATTGCTACTTAGTTGGGTTCGCTGATGTCTGCGACTACCGCGCCCAGGGCAGCCGTGAGTGCGTCCGCGTCCACGAAAGCACTCCGGCCGTGCGCTCCGGCGCCCATGGAGATGCGACGCCCGGTAATGGTGGCGTCGGCGTACACAGGCCAGGGCGTGGTGCTGCCCAGCGGAGTGATGGTCCCGCGCTCGTAGCCGGTGGCGGCCAAGGCCACGTCGGCATGGGGGAGTGAGAGCTTATTGACGCCCACCAGGGCTCGCAGCTTGGGCCAGGAGATCTGCCGGTCCCCCGGAATGAGCGCAAATAGGAAGCTGCCATCGCGGTGCTTGACCACCAATGACTTCACGATGTCCGCGGGGCTGATGCCCAGGATGCCGGCAGCCTCTTTCAGGCTGCGGGCAGCCGGGCGCTCGACGACGTCAACATCCAGCCCGCGCGCGGCGGCGTCGGACAAGAAGCGTTCGGCACCGTCCATCCCGGGTCCGACCGATTCGTCAGCCATCAGTCGCGGTACAGGAGGAGGGCTTCACCCTGGCCTCCGCCTCCGCACAGCGAGACAGCCGCTTTTCCGGTTCCCCGGCGTTTGAGCTCGTGGGCCGCGTGGAGTGCAAGCCGTGCTCCGGATGCTCCGATGGGGTGGCCCAAGGCAATGGCGCCGCCATGGATGTTGCACTTCTCCAAGGGGTAACGGAGGTCCTTGAGCGACTGGACGGCCACAGAACCGAAAGCCTCATTGATTTCGATGAAATCCAGGTCCTCTGCCGTCCAGCCGGCACGCTTCAACGCCTGGGCGATGGCGTTCGACGGCTGGGAGTGCAGCGAATTGTCAGGTCCTGCAACCTGCCCGGGCTTGCCTACAACGGCAAGGTAGTCCAGCCCGTTGTCCTTGGCGAAGCGGCGACTGGTCAGCACCAGTGCGGAGGCGCCGTCGGACAGGGGAGAAGAGTTCCCGGCAGTAATGGTGCCGTCGGTGGCGAAGGCAGCCTTCAGTGGAGCCAGCGTCTCAACGGTGGTGTTGGGCCTAACGCCTTCATCCGTGGTGAGCACCAGGGGATCGCCCTTGCGCTGCTTGACGCGTACCGGCGCGATTTCGACGTCGAAAGTTCCGTCCGCGATGGCGGCAGCGGCGCGCTGGTGCGAGGCCGCCGCGACTTCGTCCTGGGCCTTGCGGTCGATGCCGAGCGTGACGTTCTTCGTTTCCGTGGACAAGCCCATGGACTGTCCATCAAAAGCATCGGTGAGGCCGTCATGCGCAGCGACGTCCAAAGCCTGGATGGCTCCGTACGTCCATCCCTGCCGGGATCCGGGGAGCAGGTGCGGTGCGCGGGTCATGGATTCCTGGCCCCCGGCAACAACCACGGTGGCGTCGCCGCTGCGGATCATGCGCGCGGCATCAATGACAGCCGTGAGGCCGGACAGGCACACTTTGTTGATGGTGACGGCAGGGATGTTCCAGCCAACACCCGCGGCGATGGCGCTCTGCCGAGCCGGATTCTGACCCGCACCTGCCTGAAGGACCTGGCCCATGATCACAGCGTCCACCTGTTCGGCTTTGACCCCACTGGCTGCCAGGGCGGCGGTTATGGCGTGTGCGCCAAGGTCGACGGCGGTGAATCCCGCTAATTGCCCGTTGAGCCGCCCCTGCGGGGTACGGGAAGCAGCAAGGATGACAACGTCATTGTCGTCAGCGGAGTTGGTCATGGTCTCTCTTCCGATCCGGGAGTGGTGTAGCAAGGTTATCGCGGAGCGCGCGCCAGCCTACCTCTTCAACAATTGTGCCCTTCTCCACATTCCTTGGCGGATCTGCCCGGCATTGGTGCCTGCAGCAACGGTGCTTGCAATCACGGACGATCTGGGGTAGACAGAAAGGCTGCTTTGCCGTATCGTAGATATTTGCGTCTTCCCTGTTAACCTTCAGCCTTCATATAGCGGTGGGCTTTACCTCTCAGCTGCGTCATTGACGTGCCGTTCCGAAACGTGCACTGTCATAAGCGGACTGGGTCCGGGTCATATAGCGGAACCGGAACAAGTATTCTGCGGAGCACTCTGCGGGATGCAAACGGGGGAGATCTGAAAACGCCTGAAGGTCTGTGGAAGGATCCCTCTTGGTCGCCTCGAGCACCTCTAATAACGAAACCGCTAACACGGCAAGCACCGATGGTGCCACCCGCCGCCTCTCATTCGCAAAGATTCACGAACCGCTTGACGTTCCGAATCTTCTCGCCCTGCAGACAGACAGCTTTGACTGGCTGGTCGGAAACGAACGCTGGCAGGCGCGGGTAGCGAAGGCTGTCGAGGAGGGCGACCTCAGCGTCGCCACTACCTCCGGACTTGCCGACATCTTCGAAGAGATCTCCCCAATCGAGGATTTCCAGGGCACCATGTCCCTGAGCTTCTCCGAGCCGGAGTTCGCTGACCCGAAGTACACCATGGCCGAATGCAAAGACCGTGACGCCACTTACTCGGCCCCGCTTTATGTCAAGGCCGAGTTCATGAACAACAACACGGGCGAAATCAAGCAGCAGACCGTGTTCATGGGCGACTTCCCCCTCATGACTGAAAAGGGAACGTTCGTCGTCAACGGCACCGAGCGCGTCGTTGTCTCCCAGCTGGTCCGTTCACCGGGCGCCTACTTTGAGCGCACCGCTGACAAGACCAGTGACAAGGACATCTTCACCGCGAAGATCATCCCGTCCCGTGGTGCATGGTTTGAACTCGAAATCGACAAGCGCGACCAGGTCGGCGTACGCCTCGACCGCAAGCGCAAGCAGTCGGTCACCGTTCTCCTGAAGGCCCTCGGCTGGACCGAAGGCCAGATCCTGGAAGAGTTCGGCCAGTACGACTCCATGCGTGCAACGCTGGAGAAGGACGCCACCGAAACCCGCGAAGACGCGCTTTTGGATATCTACCGCAAGCTGCGTCCGGGCGAGCCGCCCACAGTTGAGGCTGCCCAGTCCCTGCTGGACAACCTGTACTTCAACGCCAAGCGCTACGATCTTGCCAAGGTTGGCCGTTACAAGATCAACCGCAAGCTCGGCATCGACCGCTCCCTTGGTGACAAGGAAGCTTCGGTCCTGCACGTTGAAGACATCGTTGCCATGATCAAGTTCCTCGTTGCGCTTCACGCCGGCGAGAAGACCCTCATGGGCAAGCGCGACGGCGAAGACCACGAGCTCCGCGTCGACGTCGACGACATCGACCACTTCGGCAACCGTCGCATCCGCGCCGTGGGCGAGCTGATCGAAAACCAGGTCCGCACAGGTCTTTCCCGCATGGAACGCGTCGTCCGCGAACGCATGACCACGCAGGATGTCGAGGCCATCACGCCGCAGACACTGATCAACATCCGTCCCGTTGTGGCAGCCATCAAGGAGTTCTTCGGAACGTCCCAGCTGTCGCAGTTCATGGACCAGAACAACCCGCTGTCGGGTCTGACCCACAAGCGCCGCCTGTCGGCACTTGGCCCGGGTGGTCTGTCCCGTGACCGTGCAGGCATGGAAGTTCGAGACGTTCACCCGTCCCACTACGGACGTATGTGCCCCATCGAAACCCCTGAAGGCCCGAACATTGGTCTGATCGGTTCGCTGGCATCTTACGGCCGCATCAACCCGTTCGGCTTCATCGAGACGCCGTACCGCCTGGTTTCCGAGGGCGTCGTTTCCGATGAGGTCCAGTACCTTACTGCTGACGACGAAGCAGAGGTCCTGATCGCACAGGCCAACGCTCCCCTGGATGCTGACAAGAAGTTCTCCGAAGAGACCGTCCTTGTCCGTGCCCGTGGTGGTGGAGGCGAGCCCGTTCTGGTTCCCGCCGCAGACGTTCAGTTCATGGACGTTTCCCCGCGCCAGATGGTGTCCGTGGCAACGGCCCTGATCCCGTTCCTTGAGCATGACGATGCCAACCGTGCACTCATGGGTGCCAACATGCAGCGCCAGGCCGTGCCGCTGGTCCGTTCCGAGGCTCCTTTCGTGGGCACCGGCATGGAGCGCGCAGCAGCCGTCGACGCCGGTGACGTTGTCATCGCGAAGAAGGCAGGTGTGGTCACCGAGGTTTCCGCCGAGCTCGTTGTCATGATCAACGACGACGGTACTGAGACCAACTACCGCATCAACAAGTTCGCCCGCTCCAACCAGGGCAACTGCTACAACCACCGTGTCCTGGTCAACGAAGGCCAGCGCCTGGAAGTTGGCGGCATCATCGCTGACGGTCCCGCAACGGACCAGGGTGAGCTCGCCCTCGGTAAGAACCTGCTCGTGGCATTCATGTCATGGGAAGGCCACAACTTCGAGGACGCCATCATCCTCTCCCAGCGCATTGTTGCTGAGGATGTCCTTTCCTCCATTCACATCGAGGAGCACGAAATTGATGCCCGCGACACCAAGCTTGGTGCCGAGGAAATCACTCGTGACATCCCCAACGTGTCCGAGGAAGTCCTTGCAGGCCTGGACGAGCGCGGCATCATCCACATCGGTGCCGAGGTTGAAGCCGGCGACATCCTGGTCGGAAAGGTCACCCCTAAGGGTGAAACCGAACTGACCCCGGAAGAGCGCCTTCTCCGCGCCATCTTCGGTGAGAAGTCCCGCGAAGTCCGCGACACCTCCTTGAAGGTGCCCCACGGCGAGTCCGGTACGGTCATCGGCGTGCGCGTCTTCGACCGCGACAACGACGACGAACTGCCCCCGGGCGTGAACCAGCTGGTCCGCGTCTACGTTGCAGCCAAGCGTAAGATCACCGACGGCGACAAGCTCGCCGGCCGTCACGGCAACAAGGGTGTTATCTCCAAGATCCTTCCGATCGAGGACATGCCCTTCCTTGCAGACGGTACCCCGGTGGACATCGTCCTGAACCCGCTTGGTGTTCCGGGTCGAATGAACGTTGGACAGGTTCTGGAAACCCACCTCGGTTGGGTCGCCAAGACCGGTTGGAAGATCGAAGGCGAGCCGGAGTGGGTCAAGAACCTCCCGAACCTGCCCCGTGAAACCGGCCAGACCACCGTTGCCACACCGGTGTTCGATGGCGCCCGCGAAGAAGAAATCACGGGCCTGCTTGACTCCACCAACGTGACCCGCGACGGCGACCGCCTGATTGACTCCTCCGGCAAGACCCGTCTGTTCGACGGCCGCTCCGGCGAGCCGTTCCCGGACCCGATCTCCGTCGGTTACATGTACATCCTGAAGCTCCACCACTTGGTGGACGACAAGATCCACGCGCGCTCCACCGGCCCGTACTCCATGATCACGCAGCAGCCGCTGGGTGGTAAGGCTCAGTTCGGTGGCCAGCGCTTCGGTGAAATGGAAGTGTGGGCGCTCGAAGCTTACGGTGCCGCTTACACCCTTCAGGAACTCCTCACGATCAAGTCGGATGACATCCATGGTCGTGTGAAGGTCTACGAAGCCATCGTCAAGGGCGAGAACATCCCTGAGCCTGGCGTTCCCGAGTCCTTCAAGGTCTTGATCAAGGAAATGCAGTCGTTGTGCCTGAACGTGGAAGTTCTTTCCACTGACGGAACCACGATCGAAATGCGTGACTCTGATGACGCAGTCTTCACGGCTGCGGAAGAACTGGGCATCGATCTGTCTCGTGCAGAGCCCAGTTCCGTAGAAGAGGTCTAGCAGCTGTTCCGGCGGACAGCCTCAACAACTGTCCGTCGGAACAACTCCCTCTTCCCGTAACCAAGACTTCAGAATTTAGAGAACAAGAGAGAACAGGGACCATATGTCCAGCGAATCCTCCTTCGGCCTCATGCAGATCGGCCTCGCCACCGCGGAAGACATCCGCGGATGGTCTTACGGTGAGGTCAAGAAGCCGGAAACCATCAACTACCGCACGCTCAAGCCTGAGAAGGACGGCCTCTTCTGCGAGAAGATCTTCGGCCCGTCCCGCGACTGGGAATGCTACTGCGGCAAGTACAAGCGCGTCCGCTTCAAGGGCATCATTTGCGAGCGGTGTGGCGTTGAAGTCACCCGCGCCAAGGTGCGTCGTGAGCGCATGGGCCACATCGAGCTGGCCGCGCCTGTAACCCACATCTGGTACTTCAAGGGCGTTCCTTCGCGCTTGGGCTACCTTTTGGACCTGGCACCGAAGGACCTTGAGAAGGTCATCTACTTCGCCGCCTACATGATCACCAGCGTTGACACGGAAAGCCGTCACGCCGAATTGCCGAACCTCCAGGTCGAGCACGACCTCGAGAAGAAGCAGATGGTGGACAACCGCGACAGCGACATCGCCACGATCGCCCGCGACCTTGAAGACGAGCTTGCCCGTCTTGAAGGCGAAGGCGCCAAGGCTGCCGACAAGAAGAAGGCCCGCGACTCTGCTGACCGTCAGATGGCGAACGTCCGCAAGCGTGCCGACGCCGACATCGAGCGCCTTGAGCAGGTTTGGGACCGCTTCAAGAACCTCAAGGTCGCTGACCTTGAAGGCGACGAAGGCCTGTACCGCGAACTTCGCGACCGTTACGGACTGTACTTCGAGGGCTCCATGGGTGCCGAGGCCATCAAGAAGCGCCTCGAGACCTTTGACATGCAGGCTGAAGCTGAGTCATTGCGCGACACCATCCAGAACGGCAAGGGCCAGCGCAAGACGCGTGCCCTGAAGCGCCTGAAGGTTGTCAACGCGTTCCTGACCACCAACAACAGCCCGCTCGGCATGGTTCTCGACGCTGTCCCGGTGATCCCGCCGGAACTGCGCCCGATGGTCCAGCTGGACGGTGGCCGCTTCGCGACCTCCGACCTCAACGACCTCTACCGCCGCGTGATCAACCGCAACAACCGCCTCAAGCGCCTGCTTGACCTCGGTGCTCCGGAGATCATCGTCAACAACGAGAAGCGCATGCTTCAGGAAGCTGTTGACAGCCTCTTCGACAACGGTCGTCGTGGCCGCCCCGTTACGGGTCCGGGCAACCGTCCCCTGAAGTCCCTGAGCGACATGCTCAAGGGCAAGCAGGGTCGTTTCCGCCAGAACCTCCTCGGCAAGCGCGTTGACTACTCCGGTCGTTCGGTTATCGTCGTCGGCCCGCAGCTGAAGCTGCACCAGTGTGGTCTGCCCAAGCAGATGGCCTTGGAGCTCTTCAAGCCGTTCGTGATGAAGCGCCTGGTTGACCTCAACCACGCACAGAACATCAAGTCGGCCAAGCGCATGGTTGAGCGTTACCGTCCGCAGGTTTGGGACGTGCTGGAAGAGATCATCACCGAACACCCGGTGCTGCTCAACCGTGCACCTACCCTGCACCGCCTCGGTATCCAGGCCTTCGAACCCCAGCTTGTGGAAGGCAAGGCAATCCAGCTTCACCCGTTGGTTTGTGGCGCCTTCAACGCTGACTTCGACGGCGACCAGATGGCAGTCCACCTGCCGCTGAGCCCGGAAGCCCAGGCCGAAGCACGCATCCTGATGCTGTCCTCGAACAACATCCTGAAGCCGTCTGATGGCCGTCCGGTGACCCTTCCTTCGCAGGATATGATCATCGGCCTGTACCACCTGACCACCAAGCGCGTCGGCTCCGCCGGCGAAGGCCGTATCTTCTCCTCGGTTTCGGAAGCCATCATGGCGTACGACGCCCGTGATCTGCACCTGAACTCCCAGGTCAAGATCCGTTTGGACGACTTCGTGCCTTACACAGGATGGGAAGCTCCGGAAGGTTGGGAGCCCGGTCAGCCGGCTCTCGTTGAAACCTCCCTGGGCCAGGTCATCTTCAACCAGACGCTGCCTGAGGATTACCCGTGGGTTGAGGCTGTTGCGGACAAGGGCGAACTGTCCCGTATCGTCAACGACCTCGCAGAGCGCTACCCGAAGGTTGTTACCGCGGCAACGCTGGACAACCTGAAGGATGCCGGCTTCTACTGGGCCACCCGTTCGGGTGTCACGGTTGCCATCTCTGACATCGAGGTGCCTACTTCCAAGCCTGCCATCCTGGCCGGTTACGAGAACATGGCCGCCAAGATCCAGGGCCAGTACGACAAGGGCCTGATCGACGACGACGAGCGTCGCCAGGAACTGATCGAAATCTGGAACAAGGCAACCAACGAAATCGCCCAGGCGATGCGTGACAGCCTGTCCCCGATGAACACCATCAACCGCATGGTGTCCTCCGGTGCACGTGGTAACTGGATGCAGGTCCGCCAGATTGCGGGTATCCGTGGTCTTGTGGCCAACCCGAAGGGTGAGATCATTCCTCGCCCGATCAAGTCCTCCTACCGCGAGGGCCTGTCGGTTCTGGAATACTTCATCGCCACGCACGGTGCCCGTAAGGGTCTGGCCGATACCGCTCTCCGTACCGCCAACTCGGGTTACCTGACCCGTCGTCTGGTGGACGTTTCGCAGGATGTCATCGTCCGCGAAGAGGACTGTGGTACCGAACGCGGTCTGGTCACCCCGATCGCCGTGCCGGATTCCAACGGTGAGCTCGTCCTGGACGAGAACGTCGAGAACAGCGCCTACGCACGTACGCTGGCTGTCGACGTCGTCGATGCCCAGGGCAACGTCCTGGCTGCCGGCGGCACCGACTGCGGCGACGTCGTTATCGACCAGCTGCTGGCTGCAGGCATCACCGAGGTCAAGGTCCGCTCCGTACTCACCTGTGAGTCCAAGGTGGGTACCTGTGCACTCTGCTACGGCCGTTCGCTGGCCACTGGCAAGACCGTGGACATCGGCGAGGCCGTGGGCATCATCGCCGCACAGTCCATCGGTGAGCCCGGTACACAGCTGACCATGCGTACGTTCCACACCGGTGGTGCTGTTTCCGCTGGTGGTGGCGACGACATCACCCAGGGTCTGCCCCGTATCCAGGAGCTCTTCGAAGCCCGTACTCCGAAGGGTGTGGCACCGATTGCTGAAGCAGCCGGCCGCATCACCATTGAAGAGTCCGAGCGTCAGATGCGCTTGGTCATCACTCCCGACGATGGTTCCGAAGAGATTGCCTACCCGGTGCTGCGCCGTTCCCGTCTCCTCATCGAGGATGGCGAGCACGTCAGCGTCGGCCAGAAGCTGATCAACGGTCCGGTGGACCCGAAGCAGGTTCTGCGCATCATGGGTCCTCGTGCTGCACAGAAGTTCCTTGTGGACGAAGTACAGGGCGTTTACCGCAGCCAGGGTATTGGTATCCACGACAAGCACGTCGAGGTTATTGTCCGCCAGATGCTGCGTCGCGTTACCGTCATCGAGTCCGGCGACTCCGACTTGCTCCCCGGTGAGCTTGCAGAGCGCGCCCGCTTCGAGGACGAGAACCGCCGCGTCGTGTCCGAGGGCAAGGCACCGGCATCCGGTCGTCCGGAACTCATGGGTATCACCAAGGCTTCCTTGGCTACCGAGTCCTGGCTGTCGGCTGCTTCCTTCCAGGAAACCACCCGCGTCCTGACGCAGGCGGCCATGGAAGGCAAGAGCGATCCTCTGCTCGGCCTCAAGGAAAACGTCATCATCGGTAAGCTCATCCCGGCTGGTACGGGTCTGCCCCGCTACACAGAGGTCACTGTGGAGCCGACGGAAGAAGCAAAGGCAAGCCTGTTCACGGGCCCCAGCGCTTTCACCGACTTCTCCTATGACGCCCTGGGTGGCGACGGTGCTCCCGAGTTCCACGCCATCCCGCTGGATGACTACGATCTCGGCAATGACTTCCGCTAGAAGCGGCAGTTAGCGCTTTGACGGTCAGGCCCCGCACTCGTGAGTGCGGGGCCTGACCCGTTAACGCCGCTTTTCGTGCGGGAAGCCGGGGGAGTGGAGGACGACGGCGGCAGCCGGCTTTCGCCGTCGACCTCCATACACCCGATTAAGGCGCCAGATCAAGCCGTGCTAGACTTTTGGTAATTGTTCTGTGTGGCAGTGGATGAAGGCCGCCGCAGCATCATTTTGGTTTTGTTCTCATGGTGCTGGGTGGAGCCTGTTTCCGGGTTGCGGGCAACATGCGCAACGAATGCCGCACTTTTGCACGCCTACCGGAGTTTCGGCCGGCTGCACGAGCAACGCCAAAGTTCCCACGTTTACACTGGCTGGCGCCTGTGTGTGGGGGCAGAGATCAAACAACGGAGAACACGAAAGTGCCTACGATTAACCAGCTGGTCCGCAAGGGCCGCACGCCGAAGGTCTCCAAGACCAAGGCTCCCGCGCTGAAGGGCAGCCCGATGCGCCGCGGTGTTTGCACCCGCGTTTACACCACCACCCCCAAGAAGCCGAACTCGGCTCTTCGTAAGGTTGCACGTGTGCGCCTCAACGGTGGCGTAGAAGTTACCGCCTACATCCCCGGTGTTGGCCACAACCTCCAGGAGCACTCCATCGTGCTCGTCCGTGGTGGTCGTGTTAAGGACCTTCCGGGTGTCCGCTACAAGATCGTCCGCGGCGCACTCGACACCCAGGGTGTCAAGAACCGCAAGCAGGCTCGCAGCCGTTACGGCGCAAAGATGGAGAAGAAGTAATATGCCTCGCAAGGGTCCGGCCCCGAAGCGGCCGCTAGTTTCCGATCCCGTTTACGGCTCCCCGTTGGTCACGCAGCTGATCAACAAGGTTCTTGTCGACGGCAAGAAGTCCACCGCAGAGCGCATCGTTTACGGTGCACTCGAAGGTGCATGTGCCAAGTCCGGCGGCGACCCCGTTGCCGCTCTCAAGAAGGCCATGGACAACGTCAAGCCTTCCCTCGAGGTGCGTTCACGCCGTGTTGGTGGCGCTACCTACCAGGTTCCGGTTGAGGTCAAGCCGGGTCGCTCCACCGCTCTCGCTCTGCGTTGGCTCGTGGGCTACTCCAAGGCCCGCCGCGAGAAGACCATGACCGAGCGCCTCCAGAACGAAATCCTGGATGCCTCAAATGGTCTTGGTGCCGCTGTGAAGCGTCGCGAAGACACCCACAAGATGGCCGAGTCCAACAAGGCCTTCGCACACTACCGCTGGTAAAAACTTTCCGGACGCCGCCGGCTCACTGAGCCGGCGGCGAACGTGTAGTCCATCCGAAAGGGAGACCCCGTGGCACAGGACGTGCTTACCGACCTTAATAAGGTCCGCAACATCGGCATCATGGCCCACATCGATGCCGGCAAGACCACCACTACCGAGCGCATCCTGTTCTACACGGGTGTGAACCACAAGATCGGCGAGACGCACGACGGCGCTTCGACGACTGACTGGATGGAACAGGAAAAGGAACGCGGCATCACCATCACGTCTGCCGCCGTGACTTGCTTCTGGGACAAGAACCAGATCAACATCATTGACACCCCGGGCCACGTTGACTTCACGGTTGAGGTTGAGCGCTCCTTGCGCGTCCTCGACGGTGCAGTCGCAGTGTTCGACGGCAAGGAAGGCGTGGAGCCGCAGTCCGAGACTGTTTGGCGCCAGGCTGACAAGTACAACGTTCCGCGTATCTGCTTCGTCAACAAGATGGACAAGCTGGGTGCTGACTTCTACTTCACCGTAGATACCATCATCTCCCGCCTTGGTGCCAAGCCGCTGGTTATGCAGCTGCCCATTGGTGCTGAGAACGACTTCATCGGTGTTGTTGACCTCCTCGAAATGCGCGCCCTGGTTTGGCCTGGCGACGCTAAGGGTGACGTCACCATGGGCGCTTCCTACGAAGTGCAGGAAATCCCGGCGGACCTCCAGGCCAAGGCCGAAGAGTACCGTGCACAGCTCGTTGAGACTGTGGCCGAGGCTTCCGAAGAGCTCATGGAGAAGTACCTCGAAGGTGAAGAACTCACCCTCGAAGAGATCAAAGCCGGCATCCGCAAGATGACCATCAACTCTGAGCTCTACCCGGTGTTCTGTGGTTCTGCCTTCAAGAACCGCGGCGTCCAGCCGATGCTTGACGCTGTTGTTGACTTCCTGCCGAACCCGCTCGACGTCCCGCCGATGATCGGTCACGATCCCCGCGACGAAGAGAAGGAACTCACCCGCAAGCCGTCTGCCGACGAGCCGTTCTCGGCCCTCGCCTTCAAGATTGCTGCGCACCCGTTCTTCGGTCAGCTGACCTTCGTCCGCGTGTACTCCGGTCACGTCGAGGCTGGCGCCCAGGTGGTTAACTCCACCAAGGGCAAGAAGGAACGCATCGGCAAGCTGTTCCAGATGCACGCCAACAAGGAAATGCCCGTCGAGGGCGCTACCGCCGGCCACATCTATGCAGCCATCGGTCTGAAGGACACCACCACAGGCGACACCCTGTGCGATGCGAACAACCAGATCGTCCTCGAGTCCATGAGCTTCCCGGAGCCCGTGATCTCGGTTGCGATCGAACCCAACACCAAGGGTGACCAGGAGAAGCTCTCCACGGCCATCCAGAAGCTCTCCGCTGAGGACCCGACCTTCCAGGTCTCCCTCAACGAAGACACGGGCCAGACCATCATCGCCGGCATGGGCGAGCTCCACCTGGACATCCTGGTGGACCGCATGCGCCGCGAGTTCAAGGTCGAGGCAAACGTTGGCAAGCCGCAGGTTGCTTACCGCGAAACCATCAAGCGTGCCGTTGAGCGCCTTGACTACACGCACAAGAAGCAGACCGGTGGTTCGGGTCAGTTCGCAAAGATCCAGATTGCGATCGAGCCCATGGACACCGCTTCCGGCGAGCTGTACGCGTTTGAGAACAAGGTCACTGGTGGCCGCGTTCCGCGCGAATACATCCCGTCCGTTGACGCTGGTATCCAGGATGCACTGAACGACGGCGTCCTGGCCGGTTACCCGGTTGTCGGTATCAAGGCCACGCTGATTGATGGCGCGTCCCACGATGTTGACTCCTCGGAAATGGCGTTCAAGATCGCCGGACGTATGGCTTTCAAGGAAGCTGCACGTAAGGCGAACCCTGTTCTGCTTGAACCGCTGATGGATGTTGAGGTCCGCACACCTGAGGAATACATGGGTGATGTTATTGGTGACCTGAACGCCCGTCGTGGCCAGATGCAGTCCATGGAAGACGCTGCAGGTGTGAAGGTTATCCGTGCACACGTTCCGCTGTCCGGCATGTTCGGCTACATCGGTGACCTCCGGTCCAAGACCCAGGGTCGCGCTGTGTACTCCATGACGTTCAACAGCTACGCGGAGGTCCCCAAGGCAGTAGCCGACGAGATCATCCAGAAAACCCGCGGCGAGTAATCTCCCGGTAACGGATGCAATTCCGGTATCGGGAAGGCATCTGAGCGCTTGAGGCGGGGCTGCGGCGACAGCCGCGGCCCGGCCACTGCGCAAACAGGCTCGAGGAACTACCATTGGTTCCTGAATCTGCAATTTCACCAAAACCAAGCCCCCAAGTAGACTTGCTAAAGTTTCTGCCGCGAAAAGCGCGGCCGAGGAGCACTTCACTTGAAATCGTTCTAGGAGGAACCTGTGGCAAAGGCAAAGTTCGAGCGGACTAAGCCGCACGTCAACATCGGCACCATTGGTCACGTTGACCACGGTAAGACGACGCTGACTGCCGCCATTTCCAAGGTGCTGTACGACCAGTACCCGGATCTCAACGAGCAGCGCGACTTCGCGTCGATCGACTCTGCTCCGGAAGAGCGCCAGCGCGGTATTACCATCAACATCTCCCACGTGGAGTACCAGACCGAGAAGCGCCACTACGCACACGTAGACGCCCCGGGTCACGCTGACTACATCAAGAACATGATCACCGGTGCTGCCCAGATGGACGGCGCAATCCTCGTGGTTGCTGCAACCGATGGTCCGATGGCTCAGACCCGTGAGCACGTTCTGCTCGCCCGCCAGGTTGGTGTTCCCTACCTGCTGGTCGCACTGAACAAGTCCGACATGGTTGATGACGAAGAACTCCTCGACCTCGTCGAAATGGAAGTTCGTGAGCTCCTGAGCTCGCAGGGCTTCGATGGCGATGAGGCTCCGGTTGTTCGCGTTTCCGGCCTCAAGGCTCTGGAAGGCGACCCGGTTTGGGTCAAGTCCGTCCAGGACCTGATGGCAGCTGTCGACGAGTCCGTTCCGGACCCCGTACGTGACCGCGACAAGCCGTTCCTGATGCCGATCGAAGACGTCTTCACGATCACCGGTCGTGGCACCGTTGTTACGGGCCGCGCCGAGCGTGGAACCCTCGCCATCAACTCCGAGGTTGAGATCGTTGGCATCCGCCCGATCCAGAAGACCACGGTTACCGGTATCGAGATGTTCCACAAGCAGCTCGACGAAGCATGGGCCGGCGAGAACTGTGGCCTCCTGCTCCGCGGTCTGAAGCGCGACGATGTCGAGCGTGGCCAGGTTGTCGTCAAGCCGGGTTCCATCACCCCGCACACCGACTTCGAGGCTAACGTCTACATCCTTTCCAAGGACGAAGGCGGACGTCACAACCCGTTCTACTCCAACTACCGCCCGCAGTTCTACTTCCGTACCACGGACGTAACCGGCGTTATCACCCTGCCGGAAGGCACGGAAATGGTTATGCCTGGCGACAACACTGAGATGACCGTTGCGCTCATCCAGCCGATCGCTATGGAAGAGGGCCTCGGCTTCGCTATCCGCGAAGGCGGCCGCACCGTTGGTTCGGGACGTGTCACCAGCATCATCAAGTAGTCTCTACTTGTAGATCGGTGACGCTCCGGCCCAGCCGGTAGTTAGTTAGAAAGAACCCCACCGCTTCGGCGGTGGGGTTCTTTTTGCTATAGTTAATCTATCGAATGGATAAAGGCCGTGCACTTGCCGCGTCCGGCATAACCAAGGAGCTTCCATGACTGCATTCCTCTTACTGCTGCTCATCGTCATCGTGGGCGCGGTTGGCTATGCGCTGGGGGTGGCAATGGGGCGCCGGGGGACTTCAGACGATGCTTCCGTGGCGCCGGACAAGGCCGCCGCTTACCAAGCGGGCTACCTTGCCGGTCACGTGGCTGGCTGGCGGGACGCGGAAGCCAAGGGGCAGGACGTGAACAGGGCAGCCGCCCGGACGGCCCAGCAAGCCCCCATAAGCTCCCCGCCGGCCCCCGTAAGCTCGCCGCCGGCCCCGGTGTACCTCCAGCGGCCCGTACAAGCACCGGCTCCACCCGCGATGCCTCTGCCGGACGTCCGGTCGCCTTTCCGGCCGCCTTCCCCGCAGCCAGCGAGTCAGCAGGCCAGGCCCCCAATGCCTCCGCCGGCCGCCCGGCAGCCTGCGCCATATCAACAAGTTGCTTCCCCGGTTCCGCCCCCGCCGGTAGTACGGGAAACTCCTGAGGCTGCTGCTGCGCGCAAGGAGAAGCGTGACCAGCAAAACATCAACATCACGCTTTACGTTGCCAGCCTCCTCCTCGTCGCAGCGGGGGCGCTCTTCGTGGGCACGAGCCTTCCTGCTCTCTTCCGCTTCGTAGGCATCTGGTTCATCACTGCGCTGTTCTACGTGTCAGGTATGGTCATCCACGCGCGCGTAGCCCGCCTCAGGCCGGCTGCCGTTGCCTTCGTCGGAACAGGCTTGGCGCTCATACCCGTTACCGGGCTGGCCATGTACAACTTCGTGCTACACAACGGTCCTGCGGCTTGGCTGGTCACGTCGTTGTTGGGGACAGCGGTTTATGCCTACACAGCCGTGAGGCTGGACAACAAAGTCCTGGCCTTCTTGTCCCTCAGCTTTGTCGTCTCAACGGCGTGGTCCGGTGTTTCCGTTCTTGGGGGCGCCTTGGTCTGGTATTTCACGGCACTCATCGGAGTGGCCATTCTCCTGACTGTTGTTGCCTTGCTGAATCCCAGGTGGCTTCCTCCGTTGTACGTCCGTCCGCTGATGGTGCTGCACCCCTCGTTGGTTCCTCTGGTGGCCGTGGCCGTGACCCTCACACCGCATCTTTTGTCCAAAGGGGAGTACGCCTGGGTGATGTTGATGTGTGGTGTCTACTTTGCTGTGATGTTCTTCGTCCCGCAGGCACGGTACAGGGTGCAGCATCTTTATGCTGCACGGGCTGCGCTGACACTGGCTTTACTCGGAGTGGTATGGGACGTCACCGCTGATGTGAGTTCGGTGATGTTGGCTGCGGCAGTCTGCCTGGGAGTCCAATCCTTGGGAGTCGCCTACGGTGGTAAGAGGCTGCTGCCGCGCTCCTGGCGGTATGACGCCGTCTCATGCTTGGCGTTGCAGCTAGTCACCTCGGCAGTACTCACGGTGGTGCTGGAGTTTGGAGCGTTCGACCTCCCCAACTACGTTCCTCTGTCCTTGACGATGTTGACTGCCATGGTGGTTGTTTGGAAACTGGGCCAAGGCATGGAGTTCGCCCCCGTCGCAGTGCTGGGGGTGGCTGGTGCGCTGGGCGGCCTGCTGGGTGCATGGACCGTTTCGGCACTCTTGGCGTCCGCCGCACTTTATTGGTTCTTGCGGGCGTTGATCAGGCCGGCTTCTTATCGCCAGTACTTGATTCTTGCGGGGCGGATCGCCATCACCTTGGCTGTACCCGCCGGGGTGGCAGGCATCTTTACGGGAAATCCGGACCGGACTGCGTACTCTCTGATAGCGCTCGTCGCCGGAGCAGCTGTGCAGCAACTGCTCAATGCCGGGCTGGAACGCGGGGGAGTCCGGTTGTTGGCCCCCCAAGCCTCCGTGGCTGGCTTTGGCGGCGCCGCAGTGGCCGGGCTTCTTGCCTTGCCGGCGTTCGATGCCGCATCCGGTCGCCCGGCTGTTGCTGCAGCTGTTCTGGTTGTCTTGTTGGCAGGCTTGGCCTCAGGCCTCCTGGTGTTCCCGCAACCTCATCGGGATCCAGGCACCCGGGATGCGTGGCGCCCTTCGGTGGCTGAAGTAATCGCTCCGGCCACTGCGGCTATTGCCGGCAGCATGGCAGCAGCATTCGTGTCCTGGACGCAGGCAAATGTTGTCCTCCTGGCCCTGCTTGCCTACCTTGTCGTAACAGCCCTGCGCATTTCCCCGACCTTCCACAAACAGTGCTATTGGTGGCTGGCTCGGATAGTCGGCACCGTTTTGGTGGCATCGGCCTACGGGGACGCGATGCGCGATGGCTGGAGTATTCGCCTCGCCGGTGAAATTGCGTCCGTGGGACTTGTGGTTGTAGTGGCAGCTGCGCTCCAGCTGATCCTTCCCCTGCGCGCGGGCAGCCGCCGCCGCTACCCGCGTGCTTCCGTGTTCGACGCCGGTGCTGTGCTTGCCCTCATGGCCGCAGCCACTACTTTCCTTACTGTCACCACGGAGTTGGGAGGGTGGGGCGTCAGGGACAGCTGGCAACCGGGAGTTGCAGCGGTTACAACGGCCCTGGCTGCCGTCATTGTCAGTGCGATTCTGCGAGAGCACGCCGCCGCGTGGATCTTCGCCCCCGCCGCTTTGGTGCTCCTCCTGGCTCTTCGCTTGGGGGATATCCGGGACGTCCAAATTTTGCTTGGCATCTTTGCGGCCTACGGCGGTTTCATGGTGGGTGTGATCCGCCACCGACTGATCCGGGGTGGCTACTTGCTGGCGGTCCGGGTGCTTGGTGGCGCCTTCATTGCTGTGACAGTGGCCGATGTCACGGAGTCGCCGGCAGCGGTGTCCATCAGTCTGGCGCTGGTATTCGTGGCGCAGCATGTGCTGACTTTGGTCCTGCGCAGGCTTGGCGTCGATGTCGCCTTCCAACAGGCAACGGTCCGGGCCACCTTGGGTGCCCAACTCTTGCTGCCGTTCGTCTACTTGCTCGCAGGAGATTACGACGGCGGTGGCCGCTGGGTGGTCATGCTTCAGTTGGCCCTGGTCCCGGCTTCCGCTGCGGTCGTCTGGCGGATCCTCGGTACACGCGGATCCCGATACTTCGGTGTCGCGGCTATAGGGGCGGGCGTCATCGCAGCCGGGCCGGCACTCTTGTTCCCTGCATCAACGTGGCTGCACCAGCCACTGCTGGACAAGTCCCAAGTACCTGTTGTCCTGCTGGCCCTTGCAGTCGCCATGATTGCTGCCAGGGCCGTGTTCGGGCCCGAAAAGGCGGCTGCCGGAGTAGAGGTTGCTGTCACGGAGCGGTGGTTCTGGCTCAACTCAGCCATGGCGTTCACCGTTGCCGGCGGCCTGCTGACCTTGGGCGTTTCCTATTCCCTGGCTGGACTGTCTGTGTTGGTGCTGGCCGGTGTCTTGTTCGCGGTCTCGCACTTTGAACGATTGCCCGCTCTCTACGCGGCAGCTGCTCCGGCAGTGCTGGTAGGGGCGGTTCCCGCCGTCGACGGTTTGCTGCAGGGGCTGCCTACGGGCGTCTGGAGCGACTACGCCGCTTGGATCTTTGGCGGCGTGGGGACCGCGGTGATCCTCTATTCACTGAAGATGTTCGGCGGACCGGCCATCAGCGGGCAACACTGGCGACGGAACTCGCTGTCTGCCGCAGCGGCCTTGGCTGTTGCTTCATCTGCGGCGGTGGGGCTGGGGCATGACGAAACGTCCATGCTCGGCTTCGTCTTGGTGGTCGCAACCGGGGTATTGGCCGTGGTTGAGGTGCCGCACGGCAAGTGGCTGGCAGCTGAGCTGGCGGGGCTGATCTCTGTTGCAGCCCTCCAACGGGCAGTGCTGTTTGTGGACGGTTCCAGGCCTGATTGGTTCTGGGCCGCGCAATGGTATGTGGTAGCTGGAGCCGTTATAGCAGGGCTGCGCTATGTCAAGGGGCAACGGACGGACGGCCTGCCCCGGCTTTGCATTGCCGCCGGTGCGTTGTCCTTGACGTCTTTGGGAACCATCTTCGGCGGAACGTCGTCTCAGCAACTGTACGTACTTGTGGCACATGTTCTGCTTCTGGCCGCAGGCCTGCTTTTGGCAGAACGGTTGCTGGTGTGGTGGGGTGCCATCGCGGTGGCGCTGAGCGTCATGTGGGCGCTGCGTTCCTACGCCTTCGCCATGCTTGCCCTTGTAGCCTTGGCGCTGATCGTGCTGGCTGTATGGCGTTTGAACCGGAAGCCGCCAAGTAGTACCGGTGGCCCGGGCCAAGGCGGAGATCCGAGTGACGTCCCTCCTGCGCGTACCCATGACGGAATCCGATAATGTTGCAGTCTACGGAGAGGAGTGCATCATGGAATTCCTGATTTTCCTGGCAGTCATTGCGGCTATCGGCGGCGGCGTGTTGTGGGGTCGAAAGAACTTCAAGAGCGAGATCGAACGCGCAAAGCGGATTCGGCGCGCCAACAAGAACAAATAGGGCGACGTTCCGAACTGCAAGGGTCAAGTTAACTCAGGCGGGCTAAATATGCCGGTGGTGGTGGCGTGCACGACCCAGCGCCCGGTACCAGTAAAAGGAATCCTTCGGAGTCCTTTCCTGGGTCTCGAAGTCCACGTGGATGAGGCCAAATCGCTGCGAGTAGCCCGCCGCCCACTCAAAATTGTCCAGCAAGGTCCAGACGTAGTACCCGCGAAGATCCACATCCTCGGCGATGCCGCCAGGCCCGGTTGCTGTCAGTGCATGTCCTAAGTGTTCGGCCAGATACGTGATGCGGTTGGTGTCCTGGACAGGTCCATCGACGTGGCCTGGTTCAGGAAAGCTGGCTCCGCCTTCCGTGATGTAGACAGGGGGGAGAGCCTCCCCATACCGGTCTTTCATTTCGCGTAGCAGCAACGCCAGGTATTCCGGTGCAACAGGCCAGCCAAACCCTGTGGTCTCATATTCCTGGTAGGCGGCCAAATGGAAAGGGACCTTGGACATTTCGGGCGACCTTCCGGTGGGGATCTCAGCCGGACCGGGGCCTGCCGCCACCTTCACGGGGTAGTAGTAGTTGAGCCCGTAGAAGTCCAAGGGTTGGCTGATCAGTTCAAGATCACCGTCATGGACTGTACCCAATGAGCGGAACCACGGCTTCATGGGCAAAGGTGGTTTGGGGTATTGGCCAAGCAGTATCGCGTCGGCATAGATGCGGTTGAGGATCAGGTCCAGCGCCTGCGTCATCAGCCTGTCGGCAAGGCTGTTGCTGGCCGGCTCGACGGGGCTGTGCATATTGGACACCCCGATTTGCCCTTTGACTCCTGCGCTCCGGAGAGCCCGCACGGCCATCCCATGTCCCAGCAATTGATGATGCGCGGCAGGCAGTGAGTCGAACAGCAGTTCCCTGCCAGGGGCATGCACCCCCAACGCGTAGCCCTGCACGGTAACGGAAACGGGCTCGTTCATGGTGACCCAGTACTCAACGCGGTCACCGAAGCGCTCAGCGGCGGCTTCACAATAGACTGCGAAGCGTTCCGCGGTGTCCCGGTTCATCCACCCTCCGGCGTGCTCCAACTCCAGAGGGGTATCCCAGTGGTACAACGTGGCCATGGGGGAAATGCCTGCAGCCAGGAGTTTGTCGATCAGGCGATCGTAGAAGTCCAGGCCACGCTGGTTGATTGCACCCTTGCCTCCGGGCTGGATTCGCGGCCAAGAAAGCGAAAAGCGGTAGGAATCAACGCCCAGCTCTTGCATCAAGGCGATGTCTTCATCAGCACGGTTATAGTGATCGCACGCGACGGCGGGGGAGCCGCCGTCGACTATTGCTCCCGGCTTTTCGTAGAACGCATCCCAACCCGACGGGCCACGACCATCAGCGGTCAGGGAACCCTCAATCTGGAAGGCGGCAGCCGCAACACCCAGCGTGAACCCCGGGCGCAGGCGGGCGGCGAGATCTTCCACTGAACCTGAATCCCGGGCGTTCATGCCCCCATCATCCTCACAGGATGGGGGTCGGGCAATGGCTCCTCAGGGTCGATTGGCCTTTACACCATATTTCCGCCATACTGGATGAGTTGTTCAAGCGCTTCTTCGTGTCCCGATCCGGATAATGCCGGGTGTCAGGGTCCAGGCTGAAGCCCAAACATAACCCTGAACCCCATGATTGCGGTCGAGTTTGCGTGGAAATCGCGACACGCCCGACCGCGGGGGTCGGTGCGCCGGCAAGGTGAGGAACCCGGATTACTCCGGATTCAGCTTGTGCGGCGTGTGGTGGTAAATCCTCAAACGCTTCGGCGGCCACATCAACAGGTAAGTAAACAGAGCAGCCCTAACTAGAGCAGCACTAGCTGAAAGAGAGTCAGGCGACATGGCGGGACAAAAAATCCGCATCCGGCTGAAGTCATATGACCACGAGGTCATTGATGTTTCAGCGCGGAAGATCGTTGAGACGGTCACGCGCGCAGGCGCAACGGTAGTCGGCCCGGTGCCGCTGCCGACGGAGAAGAACGTTTACTGCGTTATTCGCTCTCCTCACAAGTACAAGGACAGCCGTGAGCACTTCGAAATGCGTACTCACAAGCGTCTGATCGACATCATCGACCCCACGCCGAAGGCTGTTGACTCGCTTATGCGTCTCGACCTGCCCGCTGACGTGAACATCGAAATCAAGCTCTAGGGAGGTGCTGAGAGACTATGACCGCAACCCGTAACGTTAAGGGCCTGCTGGGCACGAAGCTCGGCATGACCCAGGTCTGGGACGAGAACAACAAGCTCATCCCGGTAACTGTCGTCCAGGCTGACTCCAACGTCATCACCCAGCTGCGCAACGCAGAGGTAGATGGCTACGTCGCCGTCCAGATCGGCTACGGCCAGATCGACCCCCGCAAGGTCACCAAGCCGCTGGCTGGTCACTTTGAAAAGGCTGGCGTAACTCCTCGCCGCCACGTCGTCGAACTGCGTACCGCAGACGCCGCATCCTACGAGCTGGGCCAGGAGCTCTCTGTTGAGATCTTCGAAGCCGGCCAGAAGATCGACGTCGTCGGCACCTCCAAGGGTAAGGGCTTTGCCGGTGTTATGAAGCGTCACGGCTTCCACGGCGTTGGCGCTTCCCACGGTGCCCACAAGAACCACCGTAAGCCTGGCTCCATCGGTGGCGCATCCACCCCGAGCCGCGTCTTCAAGGGCCTGAAAATGGCCGGCCGCATGGGCGCCGAGCGTCACACCACGCTGAACCTCACGGTTCACGCCATTGACGCTGAGAAGTCGCTGCTCCTTATCAAGGGTGCCGTCCCCGGTGCCCGCGGCCAGGTCGTACTCGTACGCACCGCCGTGAAGGGAGCCTAGTTAAATGACTAGCACTGTCAAGGTAGACCTGCCTGCAGAGATCTTCGACGTCCAGACCAACGTGCCCCTGCTGCACCAGGTCGTCGTCGCACAGCTCGCTGCTGCACGCCAGGGTACCCACAAGACGAAGACCCGCGCCGAGGTTTCCGGTGCAGGTCGCAAGCCGTTCAAGCAGAAGGGCACCGGCCGCGCCCGTCAGGGTTCAATCCGTGCTCCTCACATGACCGGCGGTGGCGTTGTCCACGGTCCGACCCCTCGTGACTACAGCCAGCGCACCCCCAAGAAGATGAAGGCTGCTGCACTCCGCGGCGCCCTGTCTGACCGCGCCCGCAACGGCCGCATCCACGTCATCGCTGAACTGGTAGCCGGCACCAAGCCGTCCGCCAAGGAAGCACTGGCTTCGCTGCGTGCAGTCTCCGAGCGCAAGAACCTGCTCGTCGTAATCGAGCGCGCCAACGATGTTGCTGCACTCTCCGTGCGCAACCTCGCAGGTATTCACGTTCTGTACGCAGACCAGTTGAACACCTACGACGTACTCATCTCCGACGACGTGGTCTTCACCAAGGCTGCTTTCGAGGCGTTCGTCGCTGACAAGGCCAAGAACGAGGAGGCCTCCAAGTGAGCGTAACCACCATCAAGGACCCGCGCGACGTCGTGCTTGCACCCGTCGTTTCGGAAAAGAGCTACGGTCTGATCGACGAAGGCAAGTACACCTTCCTGGTGGACCCTCGCTCGAACAAGACCGAGATCAAATTGGCCGTCGAGAAGATCTTCTCGGTCAAGGTTGACTCGATCAACACCATCAACCGTGCCGGTAAGCGCAAGCGCACCAAATTCGGCTGGGGACAGCGCAAGAGCACCAAGCGTGCAATTGTCACCCTCAAAGAAGGCACAATCGACATCTTCGGCGGTCCGCTCGCGTAGCGGAGACCACTTTAACGAGGAAATAAATTATGGGAATCCGTAAATACAAGCCGACTACCCCGGGCCGTCGTGGCTCGAGCGTAGCCGACTTTGCTGAAATCACGCGATCGACTCCGGAAAAGTCGTTGCTGCGTCCGCTGCACAAGACCGGCGGCCGTAACAACTCCGGTAAGATCACCACCCGTCACAAGGGTGGTGGGCACAAGCGCCAGTACCGTCTGATCGACTTCCGTCGTCACGACAAGGACGGCATCAACGCCCGCGTTGCCGAAATCGAGTACGACCCGAACCGTACGGCTCGCATCGCACTCCTGCACTACGTTGATGGCACCAAGCGTTACATCATCGCTCCTAACAAGCTGTCCCAGGGTGACTTCGTCGAGGCTGGTCCTGACGCTGACATCAAGCCGGGCAACAACCTGCCGCTGCGCAACATCCCGGTTGGTACCGTAATCCACGCAGTTGAACTGCGTCCGGGTGGCGGCGCCAAGATGGCACGTTCCGCAGGTGCTTCGGTACAGCTCGTTGCCAAGGAAGGCCGCTTCGCCCAGCTGCGTCTGCCCTCCGGTGAAATCCGCAACGTTGACGTGCGCTGCCGCGCAACCGTCGGCGAGGTCGGCAACGCCGAGCAGTCGAACATCAACTGGGGCAAGGCCGGCCGTATGCGCTGGAAGGGCGTTCGCCCGACCGTCCGTGGTGTAGCCATGAACCCGGTCGACCACCCGCACGGTGGTGGTGAAGGTAAGACTTCCGGTGGACGTCACCCGGTTAACCCGAACGGCAAGCCCGAGGGCCGTACCCGCCGTCCGAACAAAGAGAGCGACAAGCTTATTGTTCGTCGCCGCCGTACTGGCAAGAACAAGCGATAGGAGCCTGGACACATGCCACGCAGCCTGAAAAAAGGTCCTTTCGTTGACCAGCACCTCTTTGTGAAGGTCGCACGGGAAAACGATAAGGGCACCAAGAACGTCATCAAGACCTGGTCCCGCCGTTCGATGATCATCCCCGACATGCTCGGGCACACGATCGCCGTACACGACGGACGCAAGCACATCCCGGTGTTTGTCACTGAGTCGATGGTCGGGCACAAGCTCGGCGAATTCGCTCCCACGCGGACATTCCGCGGCCATGTTAAGGACGACCGTAAGGGCAAGCGCCGCTAGGCGCCTGACCTTACGTCTTAGACGAGAGAAGGAAAGCAATGGAAGCCAAGGCTATTGCGCGTCACATCCGCGTAACGCCTATGAAGGCCCGGCGCGTCGTCAACCTTGTTCGTGGTAAGCAAGCGAATGAGGCTCTGGCAATTCTGAAGTTTGCCCCCCAGGCAGCTTCGGAGCCGGTATTCAAGGTACTTCAGTCGGCAATGGCCAACGCACGTGTCCTCGCGGACCGTGACGGCGTTGCATTCGACGACAGCGACCTCTTCATCACCGAAGCATTTGTTGATGAAGGCCCGACCATGAAGCGGTTCCAGCCGCGTGCCCAGGGCCGCGCCTACCGCATTAGGAAGCGGACCAGCCACATCACGCTGGTTGTCGCAACCCCGGAGAAAGAGGAGGCTCGCTAAGTGGGACAGAAAGTTAACCCGCACGGGTTCCGACTCGGCATCACCACCGACCACGTTTCGCACTGGTTCGCTGACAGCACCAAGCCCGGACAGCGCTACAAGGACTTCGTCCGCGAGGACATCAAGATCCGTCAGCTCATGTCCACCGGCATGGAGCGCGCCGGCATCGCCAAGGTCGAGATCGAGCGCACCCGTGACCGTGTCCGCGTGGATATCCACACGGCACGCCCGGGTATCGTTATCGGCCGCCGCGGCGCTGAAGCAGACCGCATCCGCGGCGAGCTCGAAAAGCTCACCGGCAAGCAGGTTCAGCTGAACATCCTCGAGGTCAAGAACCCCGAGATGGAAGCACAGCTTGTTGCCCAGGGCATCGCTGAGCAGCTCACTTCCCGCGTGGCTTTCCGCCGTGCGATGAAGAAGGCCATGCAGTCCGCACAGCGTGCGGGTGCCAAGGGTATCCGTGTTGCTTGCTCGGGTCGTCTGGGTGGCGCAGAAATGTCCCGCTCGGAGTTCTACCGCGAAGGCCGTGTGCCCCTGCACACCCTCCGCGCGAACATCGACTACGGCTTCTACGAAGCCAAGACCACCTTCGGCCGTATCGGTGTGAAGGTCTGGATCTACAAGGGTGACGTAACTGCCAAGGAACTGGCTCAGCAGGCAGCTGCTGCTCCGTCCCGTGGCCGTGCAGGAGACCGCCCGGGCCGCCCGGGTGGCGACCGCCGTCGTCGTAACGACCGTCCGGCAGCTGAGGCAGCACCCGCTGCCGTTGAAGCACCGGCCGCTGAAGCTGCTGCTCCGGCAGCAGAAGGAGGACAGGCTTAAATGCTTATCCCACGTCGAGTCAAGCACCGTAAGCAGCACCACCCGGGTCGTTCCGGCGCTGCAACGGGCGGCACCAAGGTCAGCTTCGGTGAGTACGGTATCCAGGCTCTCAGCCCGGCATACGTAACCAACCGTCAGATCGAGTCCGCTCGTATCGCGATGACCCGCCACATCAAGCGTGGCGGTAAGGTCTGGATCAACATCTACCCGGACCGTCCGCTGACGAAGAAGCCTGCCGAAACCCGCATGGGTTCCGGTAAGGGTTCTCCGGAATGGTGGGTCGCAAACGTCAAGCCGGGCCGGGTTCTCTTCGAACTCTCCGGTGTCAATGAAGAGGTAGCTCGCGAGGCCCTGCGCCTGGCAATCCACAAGCTCCCGTTGAAGGCACGCATTGTGCGTCGCGAAGGTGGTGAATAGAAATGGCAGTAGGGTCGAAGGATCTCGCACCCGCACAGCTGGACGGTTTCGACAACGAGCGTCTCGTTGAAGAACTCCGCAAGTCCAAGGAAGAGCTGTTCAACCTGCGTTTCCAGTCCGCCACCGGACAGCTGGAGAACCACGGTCGCCTGCGCGCGGTAAAGAAGGACATCGCACGCATCTACACCGTTCTCCGTGAGCGCGAGCTGGGCATTCGTGCCGAGGTTGCCGCACCGGTTGTGGAAGCCAAGGAAGAAAAGAAGTCCAAGAAGGCTGCCAAGGCTGAAAAGGCCGAGGTTGAAGCTGGAGAGGACGCCAAGTGAGCGAGAAGGAAACTGTGACGGAAGCAGCAGCCAGCGCTGAACAGCGCGGTTACCGTAAGACGCGTCGCGGCTACGTTGTCTCTGACAAGATGGAAAAGACCATCGTTGTTCAGGTTGAAGACCGCGTGAAGCACGCTCTGTACGGCAAGGTTATTCGCCGCACCTCGAAGATCAAGGCTCACGACGAAGAGAACACCGCCGGCATCGGCGACCTCGTTCTCATCTCTGAGACCCGCCCGCTCTCCGCTACCAAGCGGTGGCGTCTGGTGGAGATCCTCGAAAAGGCCAAGTAAATCCAACGCCGGGCTCGCCTGGCAGTGATTCACTGGAGAGGCCCGCATTCCCTTGGGAATGCGGGCCTTTCCGCTTCTCCCGCCGTTTCGGTTTTAGGCCGCTGACGTGCTAGGATATTGAGTTTGTATGGCGCCACTTGTGCGTCGTCCACTACCTCGTAAACAATCGTGCCGCTGCATACTGCCCCGCGCAGAGTTTTCTGCAAGGGAAGCTGATGCTTGTGGCACGGGCGTTTAGGCCTGTTCTGGCAAAATCCAGGCAGGTCAAGAGACACCCCGATCAACCGTTCCGCAAGGCTCATTCCGTATGCATGATTTCGGTCTGAGAACCGGCGCGACGCAAGGAGTAAAAATTGATTCAGCAGGAGTCGCGACTCAAGGTCGCCGACAACACGGGTGCTAAGGAAATCCTTACCATTCGCGTTCTCGGTGGATCCGGTCGTCGCTACGCAGGCATCGGCGACGTCATCGTCGCCACCGTCAAGGACGCTATCCCTGGCGGCAACGTAAAGAAGGGTGACGTCGTCAAGGCTGTCATCGTTCGTACCAAGAAGGAACGCCGCCGTGCGGATGGTTCCTACATCAAGTTTGACGAAAACGCAGCTGTGATCCTGAAGAACGACGGTGACCCCCGCGGTACCCGTATCTTCGGCCCGGTTGGTCGTGAACTTCGCGACAAGAAGTTCATGAAGATCGTTTCGCTGGCCCCGGAGGTGCTTTAGTCCATGGCTAAGATCAAGAAGGGTGACCTCGTTCAGGTCATCACTGGCGCCAAGCAGGAACGTGGCGGCGACCGCGGCAAGCAGGGCAAGGTCCTGCGCGTATTCCCGGACACCAACCGCGTGCTGGTAGAGGGAATCAACCGCGTCACCAAGCACTCCAAGGTCGGTCAGTCGCAGCGCGGCACCAAGACCGGTGGCATCGAGGTTGTTGAAGCCCCGATCCACGTTTCCAACGTTGCTTTGGTTGACCCGTCCACCAAGAAGCCGACCCGTGTTGGTTTCCGTCTCGACACCGTTGAGAAGGATGGCGCTACCAAGACCGTCCGTATCCGCGTGTCCAAGGCCACCGGGAAGGACATCTAATGACTGAGACTCTCGAGACTCCGGTAAAGATCGTTCCGCGTCTGAAGACGAAGTACGCAGAGACCATCAAAAAGTCACTGCAGGACGAATTCAGCTACGCGAACGTCAACCAGGTTCCCCGCCTGGTGAAGGTTGTAGTGAACATGGGTGTTGGAGATGCCGCTAAGGACTCCAAGCTGATCGACGGCGCTGTCCGCGACCTCACCCTGATCACCGGCCAGAAGCCGCAGGTAACCAAGGCCCGCAAGTCGATCGCACAGTTCAAGCTGCGCGAAGGCATGCCCATCGGTGCACACGCAACTCTGCGTGGAGACCGCATGTGGGAATTCGTGGACCGTCTTGTTTCGCTGGCACTGCCGCGTATCCGCGACTTCCGCGGCCTCAACGGCAAGCAGTTCGACGGTAACGGCAACTACACCTTCGGTCTGACCGAGCAGGTTATGTTCCACGAAATCGACCAGGACTCCATTGACCGCGTTCGCGGTATGGACATCACGGTTGTTACCACCGCCAAGACCGATGACGAAGGCCGCGCGCTGCTCAAGGCGCTTGGTTTCCCGTTCAAGACCGAAAACTAACTACGTGACAGGTCCGTCCGCGCAGGCTCTTAGGAGCAAGCGCAGCGGAAACCGGTACGAGGAAGGGCTATAGCCCAAATGACTATGACAGATCCTGTCGCAGACATGCTCACGCGTCTGCGCAATGCAAACTCGGCATACCACGACACCGTGTCCATGCCGTACAGCAAACTGAAGGCACGCGTTGCTGACATCCTGAAGGCAGAAGGCTACATTGCCGGCTGGAAGGAAGAAGACGCCGAGGTTGGCAAGAAGCTGACCATCGACCTGAAGTTCGGTCCGAACCGCGAGCGTTCCATCGCTGGCGTCCGCCGCATCTCCAAGCCGGGCCTCCGCGTTTACGCGAAGTCCACCAACCTGCCGCACGTGCTGGGTGGCCTGGGTATCGCAATCCTGTCCACCTCTTCCGGCCTCCTGACTGACAAGCAGGCCGGCAAGAAGGGCGTGGGCGGCGAAGTCCTCGCGTACGTCTGGTAACGGGAAAGGAAGAGAATAATGTCACGTATTGGACGTCTCCCCATCACCGTTCCTGCCGGAGTTGAGGTCAAGCTCGATGGCTCCGTCATCAGCGTCAAAGGTGCCAAAGGCGAGCTGAGCCACACTGTGGCCAGCCCGATCGAGGTTACCCAGGAAGAGAACACTCTCACGGTCACCCGCCCGAACGACGAGCGCAACTCGCGTTCGCTGCACGGCCTGACCCGCACCCTGATCGCCAACATGATCCAGGGCGTTACCGAGGGCTACGAGAAGAAGCTTGAAATCGTTGGTACTGGTTACCGCGTTCAGGCCAAGGGTTCTGACCTGGAGTTCGCTCTGGGCTACAGCCACCCGGTCAACGTCTCTGCACCCGAAGGCATCACCTTCGTAGTAGAGGGTCCGACCAAGCTCTCTGTTGCGGGTATCAACAAGCAGCAGGTCGGCGAGGTTGCTGCCAACATTCGCAAGCTGCGCAAGCCCGACCCCTACAAGGGCAAGGGTGTCCGTTACGCCGGCGAAGTCATCCGCCGCAAGGTCGGAAAGGCTGGTAAGTAAACCATGGCCATCGCAATTAACAAGAAGCGTTCGAACAAGAGCAAGTCTGCTGCACGCAGCCGTCGCCAGCTTCGTATCCGCAAGCGCATCACCGGTACGGCTGTACGTCCTCGTCTGGTCGTCAACCGTTCGGCACGTCACGTATTCGTCCAGGTTGTCGATGACAGCAAGGGTGTAACCGTGGCTTACGCTTCCACCCTGGAAGCTGACCTCCGCGCATTTGACGGAGACAAGACTGCCAAGGCCAAGCGCGTCGGCGAGCTCGTTGCCGAGCGTGCCAAGGCTGCAGGCGTCGAAGCTGTTGTCTTCGACCGTGGCGGTAACAAGTACCACGGCCGTATCGCCGCCGTCGCTGACGGTGCTCGCGAAGGTGGGCTGGCACTGTGACCGTTGAAAATAACGAAAAGGACACCCAGGTGACTGAAGCTGTAGCTGCTGAAGCAACTGAGACCGCACCCGCTACCGATGACCGCCGCGGCGGACGTCGTGGCGAGCGCGGCGACCGTGGCCAGGGCCGCGGCGACCGTGGTGGCCGTGGTGGCCGCGACGGCGGTCGTGAGGCTGAGAAGAGCCAGTTCGTAGAGCGCGTTGTCACCATCAACCGCGTTGCCAAGGTCGTCAAGGGTGGTCGTCGCTTCAGCTTCACCGCTCTCGTCGTCGTCGGTGACGGCAACGGTATGGTCGGCGTCGGCTACGGCAAGGCCAAGGAAGTTCCCGCGGCTATCGCAAAGGGCGTTGAAGAGGCCAAGAAGTCCTTCTTCCGCGTTCCCCGCGTTGGCAGCACCATCCCGCACCGTGTGCAGGGTGAGGCCGCTGCAGGTGTAGTCCTGCTGCGTCCGGCTTCCGCCGGTACCGGTGTTATCGCCGGTGGTCCGGTCCGCGCGGTATTGGAGTGCGTGGGTATCCACGACATCCTCTCCAAGTCGCTCGGTTCCTCAAACGCGATCAACATCGTTCACGCGACTGTTGCCGCTCTGAAGCAGCTCGAAGAGCCCGCTTCCGTGGCTGCCCGCCGTGGCCTGCCGCTGGACGAGGTTGCTCCTGCTGCTCTGGTGCGCGCGCTCCAGAACCAGAAGGCAGGTGTTTAGTCATGGCTAAGAACCTGACTCCCTCCGACGCCAAGTTGGAGATCACCCAGATCAAGGGCGTCATTGGCGCCAAGCAGAACCAGAAGGCCACCCTTCGGTCCCTCGGCCTGAAGCGCATCGGACACACTGTTGTCCGTAACGCTGACGCCGTGACCGTTGGAATGCTGAACACGGTTCCGCACCTCGTGAATGTAGAGGAGGCGAAGTAATGGCAGAGAACAAGACCGCCGAAGAGACTGCTGAGAAGCAGCACGCTCTGAAGGTCCACCACCTGCGCCCCGCCCCGGGTGCCAAGACCGCCAAGACCCGTGTTGGTCGTGGTGAAGGCTCCAAGGGTAAGACCGCTGGTCGCGGTACCAAGGGTACGAAGGCCCGTTACCAGGTAAAGGCTGGCTTTGCCGGCGGCCAGCTGCCGCTGCACATGCGCCTGCCGAAGCTGCGCGGCTTCAAGAACCCGTTCCGGGTTGAGTTCCAGGTTGTTAACCTGGAGAAGCTCAACGAGCTGTTCCCGGAAGGTGGCGTAGTCACCGTCGAGTCCTTGGTTGAGAAGGGTGCCGTTCGCAAGAACCAGCCCGTCAAGGTGCTGGGCACCGGCGACATCACCGTCAAGGTTGACGTCACCGCCCACGCATTCTCTTCCAGCGCTGCGGAAAAGATTGCTGCAGCAGGCGGAAGCACCACTGCTCTCTAAGAGTCAGTGGGGCAAATGCCCGTTGTAAAGGATCCCGGTATGCGGGGCTTCGGCCCTGTATACCGGGATTTTTTGCGTGATTGTGGACTCTCGATTATTCCGACGGCGTCACAAGCGGTTAGACTCGGTTGTTGGGTTTCATTGATCCCATCCACATCCTTGTACTTTCTACTCAGGAGGACGCTTGCTAAGCGCATTCGGCCGGGCGTTTCGGACGCCTGATTTGCGACGCAAGTTGTTGTTCACGCTGGGAATCATCACAATCTTCCGCTTGGGAGCTTTCATCCCCTCGCCTGGTGTGAACTACCAGAATGTCCAGCAATGCTTGAACACCGGTGACACCTCGCAGGGCATCTACCAGCTGGTGAACTTGTTCAGCGGCGGCGCGTTGCTGCAGGTCTCAGTGTTTGCCTTGGGCATCATGCCCTACATCACGGCGAGCATCATCGTGCAGCTGCTCCGGGTAGTCATTCCCCGGTTCCAGCAGCTCTACGAAGAGGGTTCCTCCGGTCAGTCAAAGTTGACGCAGTACACCCGGTACCTCACCATCGCCCTGGGCCTGCTGAACGCCACCACCTTGGTGTCCTTGGCCCGATCCGGCCAGTTGCTGCCGGGCTGTGCGCTGCCCATCATTCCTGATGAGAGCATCATGACCACCATCCTCATCATCATCACGTTGACGGCCGGCACCGGCCTCATCATGTGGATGGGCGAGCTGGTCACCGAAAAGGGTGTGGGCAACGGCATGTCGCTGCTGATCTTCACCTCCATCGCTGCAAGCTTCCCCGGCTCGCTGGGCTCCATCTGGGAGTCAAAGGGTCCGGGCACGTTCTTCACTGTCCTTGCCGTCGGCCTTCTTACGGTGGCCTTGGTGGTCTTCGTGGAGCAGTCACAGCGCCGCGTCCCGGTTCAGTACGCCAAGCGTATGATCGGCCGCCGCACAGTGGGTGGCACCAGCACTTACATCCCCATCAAGGTGAACATGGCCGGCGTCGTGCCTGTCATCTTCGCGTCCTCCATGCTCTACCTGCCCGGGCTGATCTCGCAGTTCAACCAGCCGGCTCCAGGGGAGCAGATGGCCCCGTGGGTTGAGTGGATCAACAACAACCTCACCCGTGGCGACCACCCCATCTACATGGCGCTCTATTTCGCCATGATCGTTTTCTTCACCTACTTCTATGTAGCCATCACCTTCAACCCTGAAGAAGTGTCGGACAACATGAAGAAGTACGGCGGGTTTATTCCGGGCATCCGGGCGGGTAAACCGACCGCGGACTACCTGCAGTACGTGCTTTCCAGGATCACCTTGCCTGGAGCCCTCTACCTGGGCTTCGTCGCGTTGATTCCTTTGGTTGCACTCGTCCTGATCAACGCCAACCAGAACTTCCCGTTCGGTGGCACGTCAATTCTGATCATGGTGGGTGTCGGCCTGGAGACCGTCAAGCAGATTGATGCGCAGCTACAACAACGTCACTACGAAGGGCTTTTGCGATGACGAGAATGCTGATCATTGGACCTCCCGGTTCGGGCAAGGGTACGCAGGCTGAGCGGATTTCCGAGCGCCTCGGCGTAGTCGCCATCTCCACAGGCGACATCTTCCGTGCCAACGTAAAGGGCGAAACCCCTTTGGGCATTGAAGCGAAGAAGTACATGGATGCCGGTGACTTTGTTCCGGACAGCGTCACGAACAACATGGTTCGCGATCGCCTGGGCCAGAGCGACGTCGAGAACGGCTTCCTCCTGGATGGCTACCCGCGCACCACCGCGCAGGTTGACTACCTTGACCAGATTCTCGCCGAGGGTGAGCAGGAGCTCGACGTCGTGCTCCAGCTGACCGCCGACGACGAAGAGCTGGTAACCCGCCTCCTTGGCCGTGCCAAGGAAACGGGCCGTTCGGATGACAACGAAGCCGTCATCCGTCACCGCCTGGATCTCTACCACGAGCAGACCGAGGCGGTTGTGGCCAAATACGCCGAGCGTGGCATCCTCACGCAGGTTGATGGCATCGGCGGTATCGACGAAGTTACCGACCGCGTGCTGACGGCGATCGAGTCGGCCAAGGCCGTTTAGTTCGTTCTCCACATAGCCGGGAGACCAGCTATGCGGAGCAAGGGGTGTGTCCCGTACCGTGAGTGCGGGACACACCCTTCTTCGTTTCCACGATGCATTCCAATTTCGGCCACGCTCCCCGGTGCGGGAAAATGGTCGGAGCAGGGGGCCCGATCGGCCTCTACAGCAAACCTTCCAGAGGAGATCATGGCGTTCGGTCAGCCCCGCATTGAATACAAAACCAACGAGCAGATGCGCACCATGCACCAGGCCGGCCTGGTCCTGAGCCGTGCACTCGACGCTGCCGTTGCGGCGGCCAAACCGGGCGTCACCACCAAGGACCTGGACGACGTCTTTGCTGCAGTCTTGAACGACGCCGGGGCGAAGTCGAACTTCCTCGGCTATCACGGCTTTCCTGCAACCATCTGCACCTCGGTCAATGAGGAAGTGGTCCACGGCATCCCGGGTGGCAGGGTCCTCAACGACGGCGACATCATCTCCATCGATGGCGGCTGCATCGTTGATGGCTGGCATTCCGACTCAGCCAGGACCGTGATCGTAGGCAACGCCGACCCGGAAGACCAGCGTCTTTCCGACGTCACCGAGGCAGCAATGTGGCGGGGCATAGCAGGCCTCGCTAAAGGCAAGTTTGTGGGGGACATCGGAAACGCGATCGATGACTACGTGTCATCCGTCCCCGGAAAGCCTTTGGGCATCCTGGAGGACTACGTGGGCCACGGGATTGGCTCGGAGATGCACATGGCGCCCGACGTCTTGAACTACCGGACCAGCCACCGCGGCCCCAAGATCCGGCCCGGCCTGTGCCTGGCCATTGAACCAATGTTGGTTCGTGGCGGCATCGAGACCGCCACCCTCGACGACGACTGGACCGTGGTCACCACCGACGGCAAGCGATCCTGCCAGTGGGAGCACTCGGTAGCTGTTTACGAAAAGGGCATCTGGGTCTTGTCAGCCCCGGATGGAGGAGCCGAGCAATTGGCGCCGCTCGGCGTCGTGCCTGTCCCTATCCCGTAAGAATTGCAAAAGAAGAGCTGGGCTACTGAAGTAGCCCAGCTCTTCTTATCCCCGGAAAGGCTGTTAGGCCGTCAGCTTGGGCTTTACATCCTTGGTGTAAATGCCCTCGAGGGTCTTCTTCAGCTCGTTCATGGTTGCTTGGACGTCTCCTTGTTGCGTCAGGATCTTGGCCGCTGACTTGGCCATCTCCTGGTCAGCTCCGGGCAGGAACACGCGGGCATTGTCTTGAACCTTGGTGGCGGCGAGCTGGTCCATGGCGGTCTTGATCTGCGGCGTGGCTGCAAGAACGGCCGACATGTCAGCGGAAAGCCTGGTGGGCATGTAGCCGGTGGCTGCCGAGAATGCCGCAGTGTTCTCAGGTTCGGTCATGAACTTGAGGAAGGTCGCCGCGGCCAGCTGCTCTTCCTTGCTGATGCCGCTGGGGATGCCCAGGCCCGCACCGCCTGTGGGGCAAACGCCGCTGGGTGCCTCCGGGCCGCCGGGCAGGAACCCGACGCCCACGTTGAACTTGGCTGCCTTCAGGACGCCAAGCAGTGAGCCAGTGGAGGAAATCGTGGACGAGGTGATCCCCGCGGCAAAGTCGTCCGCTGCCTCCTTGGACGAGACGCCGGCCCAACCATCCTTATAGATGGAGTCCTGCGCCCACTGCAGCGCGGCGACGGACTGAGGAGAATCGCACGTGATATCCCAGTCCTTTGACCAGCTTCCGCCCCAGCCCCACAGGTTGTTCTGCAAGGTCCAGCCCGCGTAGCCAGCCAGGGCCGGGTAGATGTAGGCGTACTGCGCACCCGACGTCGCCTTCAACTTGGGTGCCCACTCGGCAAATTCCTGCCACGTGGCCGGCGCCCGGTCCGGAAGGCCGGCGGCCTTGAAATGGTCCTTGTTGTAATAAAACAGCGGGGTGGAACGGCCGTAGGGGAGCGCCCACTGCTTGTCCTCGTACTTGTAGTCATCCACCAACGACTTCTGGAAGTCGTCGATCTTGATGTCCAGTTGCTTCACCAGGCCATCGATGGGGATGATGCTGCCGTTCGAGTAGTAGCGGAACCACCAGACATCCGAGAGCACCACCAATCCGGGGAGGCCCGTCTTGGCTGCCTGGGACGTCTGGAACTTCTGGGCGATCTCTTCGTAGTTGGCGCCGGCCGTCACCAGGTTCACCTTGATGTCAGGGAACTTGGCATGGAACTTCTCGATGATCGCCTTCTCCACATCCTGGGACTTACCAGGGTGGTTGGTCCAGAAGTCGATGGATGCGGCGGGCTTTACGCCGCTGAAGTCGATAGTTGCGGTGTCGACGGCGTCTGCCGTGCCCGCCGTCGACGGTCCGCCGCAAGCGGCGAGAGCCGCAGCTCCGGCGCCGAGGCCCGCCAGGCCCAGGAAATGTCGGCGGTCAAGGTTGGTGCGCATGGTGTTTCCTCTCAATAACTTACTTCGATGCGAATGGTGCGGTTGGAGAAAATCAGCCGGTGACACTGCCTTGGGTCAGCCCGGCAACGATGTATCGCTGGAGTGCTGCGAACACCAGCAGGATGGGAACGATCACCAGCACAGCGCCCGCCATGAGGATGCCCCACCCGGCGCCGTTCCCCTCAGAGTTCTGCAGCAACGTGAGGCCCACGGGAAGCGTCATGGTTTCAGGGCGGTCAGTGATGATGAGCGGCCAAATGTAGTCGTTCCATTCACTGACCACGGTCACCAGCGCCACCGTCGCGATGGAAGGAACAGACACCGGGACAATGATCTGCCACAGCCGGCGCCAGTGGCCGGCGCCGTCGATTTCAGCTGCTTCAAGAATCGACGGCGGTAACGTGAGGAAGTGCTGGCGCAGCAAGAACGTGCCAAACGCCGTCCCCAGGCCCGGAAGGATGATGCCCCACAGAGTGTTCTTGCCGCCCATGCCCGCGATGAGGATGTAGTTGGGCAGGATGGACACCTGCGCCGGAACCATGAGCGCCACCAGAATCAGCACGAAGATCACGTTCTTGAACGGGAAACGAACGAACACCAACGCGTAAGCCGTCAGGATCGCCAGGATGACCTTGATGGACGAACCCACCACCGTAACGATCAAGCTGTTGGCGAAGAACTGCGCGAACGGAACCGTGGTCATCGCCGTGGCGTAATTCTCCAGGTTCAGGGACTCCGGCAGGATCTTGAGATCCATCGTGACAATCTCGCCCGGTTGCTTGAAGGAACTCAACACCATCCAAAGCAACGGCAGGAACACCACAAGCGTGGCGATGATCAGGGGCACGTAACCGGTTGCCACGGTCCGGATGAGGTTGGCTTTGGATAATGGTCGCGGCGGCTCATGCGGCGCCATCTCCTGCATGGTCTCCTGTGGAGAACCAACGACGACGGCGGGTGGAGGCGTGCTCATGAATAGTGGACCTTTCGCTCAACGAACCGCAGTTGAAGAACAGTGATGATCAACAGGATGGCGAAGAGAATCACCGATATCGCGGCCGAATAGCCAGCCCTGTTGTAAGCCCCGAACGCCTGCAGATAAGCCTCGTAGATCAACGTGCTGGTGCCGTTGCCGAGCGGAGTCATGATGCGGATAAGGTCGAAAGCCTGCAAAGAGCTGAGCATGGTGGTGATCAGCAAGAAGAATGTGGTGGGGGAAAGCAACGGCAAGGAGATATTGAAGAACCTTCGTGCACTGTTGGCCCCATCCAGAGCCGCAGCTTCCATCACATCGCGGGGCAGGGACTGCAAGCCGGCCAGGTACACCACCGCGCAATAGCCCAAGTTCTTCCAGACGTACACGATGATCACCATCACCAAAGAGAGCTGAGGATCATTGATCCACTGCGGGCTCTGTTGGCCAAGGCCGCGCAGGACCCAAGCGAGTACTCCATAGCCGGGGTCAAAAATGAACAGCCACACCAGGCCAACACCCACGCCGGACAACACGTACGGCGCGAACACGGCCGACCGGGCGAACGTGGTGCCGCGGACTTTGGAGTTCAAGGCCAAGGCAACCAACAGGCCAAGGACCATCGAACCGCCAACCGTCACCAGCGTGAAAATCGCAGTAGTCCCAAGGACTTTGGACGCGTCCTCACCTGTGAAGAACGTGACATAGTTCTGCAAGCCCACCACCGTGGCCGAAGCCGAACCGAGCGTCCAATCCAGAGTGGAGTAGTAAATGTTGTTGATCAGCGGCCAATAGGTGAAGGTGCCGATCAACACCAAGTTCGGCAAGGCCATGGCAAGGAACACCAGGAATTCCCGGCGACTGCGGGCGGACCAGCGCTTTCGGTCCGGTCCGGCCTTTGCAGGCGCGGCGGGTGGGGCCGGAGGTTCGATGCCCGGCCTGTCTGCAGGCACGGTGTTGCTGCTGTGAATCTGTCGGGTAGTCATGAGTCACTATCGGTTTTGGGCGAATGTGGAGCGCCGCCTCCCGGAGCGGGGCAGCGAAGACAGGGCTAGCTCACCACACCCACAGAGGCCCTCCGGACCAAAACGGGGAGCTGTAGCGATAGTTGGCTTACACTTCCTAACCCGTTTACTCAGCGTTACTCGCCCGTTCGTATTTGAGGCTCGGCTCCCACTTCGTGGTCGGGTCCGTGCCCTGCTGGCGAACTGGACCCCTCTGCGCGCTCGGTCGTGCCTCCCTTGGATGCGCGCTGCCGGGGTCCAGCCCGCCAGCAGTCCTGTGGGGGCCGAAGGTGGAGAATGGAGCCATGAATTCGATCACCGATGTTGCTGGCATACGGGTTGGGCATGTGCAGAGGGTGGGGGAGGGGTGGTTGTCCGGGGTTACTGTGGTGCTTCCTCCGCCGGGGACCGTGGGGTCTGTCGACGTGCGCGGGGGTGGACCCGGGACGCATGAGACCGATGCGCTGGATCCGACCACATTGGTTTCCACTGTGGATGCCGTGGTGCTAACAGGTGGCAGCGCGTTCGGCTTGGCCTCGGCTACCGGGGCGCAGTTGTGGTGTGAGGAGCAGGGGAGGGGATTCGCTGTTCCCGGGACTGTGGTGCCGATTGTGCCGGCGGCCGCCATCTTCGACGTCGGACGGGGCGGCGACGTGAAGGCCCGACCCGGTGCGGACATGGGCTACCAGGCAGCCGCCGCAGCCTTCGCCTCAGGCGACCACGCCGCCGTCGAACGTGGAAACGTGGGTGCCGGTACGGGGGCCGTTGTTGCGCGTGGCCACTACAAGGGCGGGGTCGGTACGTCGTCCATCACTCTCGATGGCGGGGTGATCGTCGGAGCCATTGCCGTGGTGAACGCGATGGGGGCGCCGGTGTTTGGCCCTGCGGACCTGCAGCCCTCTGCGCGCTCGGTCGTGCCTCCCTTAGACGCGCGCCGCCGGGCCCCAGGCCCGCAGGATCAGCCGGGTGTGCCGTTCGCGACACCGCCGCAGGGGCTCAACACCACGTTGGTGGTGATTGCGACGAATGCCGTACTCGATGTGGCCGAGTGCAAGCGGACTGCATCTGCCGGGCATGCGGGGCTGGCCCGGGCCTTGGATCCGTCCCATACGTTGGCGGACGGAGATACCGTGTTCGCTTTGGCGACTGGCGCCGTCGGGCTTGACCGTAGCACTGAGCAGGCACGGCAGGTGTCGCTGATAACGCTCCAAAGCGCCGCGGCGGAAGCCGTCCGGCTGGCCATCCTGGATGGCATCCTGGCGGCCGAAAGCGTGTCGACGGAGGCCGGTGACTTCCCCGCCTATCGGCAAGCGGGGGAGTGACGGCTGGAGGTACGTGCGCTACCATAGACGGATTTAACTTTCCGGCCACATTGGCGTAGAGTTATTTGTTGGTTGTCTGTGCAGCCACGCCCTTTTTAGTGTCGTGGTTCCAAGAGGGCCAAGCAAACAAAAAACGTCCGCTGGATCTTCGGTGCCTAACTGGAGGACGGCGGCAAACAACAGTTAGCGGAGGATATGGCCAAGAAGGACGGGGTCATTGAGATCGAGGGCGTTGTGACTGAGGCGCTGCCCAATGCGATGTTTCGTGTTGAGCTCACCAATAAGCACGTCGTTCTCGCACACATCTCTGGGAAGATGCGACAGCACTACATTCGAATCCTCCCCGAGGACCGGGTAGTGGTTGAGCTGAGCCCATACGACCTCACACGTGGTCGTATCGTCTACCGCTACAAGTAAATTGCTGGGCGGCAAGGCAATAGTGCCTAAGCCGCTCCAGCAGATCAACTGCAAAACACGCAAAGGAACGCCATGAAGGTCAAGCCGAGCGTCAAGCAGATCTGCGACAAGTGCAAAGTGATCCGCCGTAACGGCCGGGTCATGGTGATCTGCGAGAACCCGCGCCACAAGCAGCGCCAGGGCTAATTCCCCTTCCGGGAATCTGCGTCCGCAAGGACAAACCTGGGCTGCTAGCCCACGCAAGTAAATAAAGGCAGCACAAGCTGTGCCAGGACTGCATTACAGAGCCTGGTCAGCGAACCCCCGGTCGGAGGCTGGGGCCACACTGAACGTGTGGGTGTACTGCCTACGACCTCCGGTTTATTCAAGGAGTACTGCCACTATGGCTCGTCTCGCTGGCGTAGACATTCCCCGCGAAAAGCGGTTGGAAATTGCGCTTACTTACATCTACGGCGTGGGCAAGACCCGTGCACACGAAACCCTGGCTGCCACCGGCATCAGCGCTGACGTTCGCGTCAAGGACCTGACTGACGCCGAGCTGGTCCAGCTGCGTGACTACATTGAAGGCAACTACAAGGTTGAGGGTGACCTTCGCCGCGAGGTAGCCGCTGACATCCGCCGCAAGGTAGAGATCGGCAGCTACGAAGGCCTGCGCCACCGCAAGGGCCTGCCCGTACGCGGACAGCGTACGAAGACCAACGCTCGTACCCGCAAGGGCCCGAAGCGCACCGTCGCCGGCAAGAAGAAGGCCGGACGTTAATCCCTCGGGATTGATCCGGTTTTCCCCCGATAACTTTCTGTAGGAGAAACAATGCCCCCGAAGACTCGTGGAGCGGTTCGTAAGCCGCGTCGCAAGGATAAGAAGAATATTGCGCTTGGCCAGGCGCACATCAAGAGCACCTTTAACAACACCATCGTGTCCATCACGGACCCGAACGGTGCTGTAATCTCATGGGCTTCCGCCGGTGAGGTTGGCTTCAAGGGCTCCCGTAAGTCCACCCCGTTCGCTGCCCAGATGGCTGCCGAAGCTGCTGCAAAGCGCGCTCAGGAGCACGGTCTGCGCAAGGTTGACGTATTCGTCAAGGGCCCGGGATCCGGACGCGAAACCGCAATCCGTTCGCTTCAGGCTGCTGGCCTCGAGGTTGGCTCCATTCAGGACGTCACCCCCAGCGCCCACAACGGTTGCCGCCCGCCGAAGCGCCGCCGCGTCTAATTAGGTCTTCCCCGCCTGACCGGCCGGGCCTGCTATGGATGGTTTCGATCATCCATCAGCATGGCCCGGCTGGTCAGGCTGGAAACCGAAGCCGATTTCCACCACCTGTGTTGCGTCATATAGCGGATGCTCGCCGAAAGGAAACCTAAGTGCTCATTGCACAGCGCCCCACCCTGTCTGAAGAAGTTGTATCCGAGAACCGCTCCCGTTTCATCATTGAACCGCTGGAACCGGGCTTCGGCTACACCCTCGGAAACTCCCTCCGCCGTACCCTGCTCTCCTCCATCCCCGGTGCCGCTGTAACCAGCATCCGGATCGATGGCGTGCTGCACGAGTTCACCACGGTTCCGGGTGTCAAGGAAGATGTCACCGAGATCATCCTGAACATCAAGAACCTTTCGGTTTCCTCAGAGCACGATGAGCCGGTTGTTGCTTACCTGCGCAAGCAGGGCCCCGGAGTCGTCACCGCCGCGGACATCGCTCCGCCGGCCGGCGTCGAATTCCACAACCCGGATCTGCACATTGCCACACTGAACTCGAAGGGCAAGTTCGAACTCGAACTGACCATCGAGCGCGGCCGTGGCTACGTTTCGGCAGCTCAGAACAAGTCCGGCGACTCCGAGATCGGCCGTATTCCGGTTGACTCGATCTACTCGCCGGTCATGAAGGTAACTTTCCGCGTGGAAGCTACCCGTGTTGAGCAGCGCACCGACTTCGACAAGCTCATTGTCGACGTCGAGACCAAGCAGGCCATCGCTCCGCGCGATGCTGTTGCTTCCGCAGGCACCACCTTGGTGGAACTGTTCGGTCTGGCTCGTGAGCTGAACACCGCAGCTGAAGGTATCGAGATTGGCCCGTCGCCGACGGACGCTGCCCTGGCAGCGGACATGGCTCTGCCGATCGAGGATCTGGACCTCACCGTCCGTTCCTACAACTGCCTCAAGCGTGAGGGCATCCACACCGTGGGTGAACTCGTTGCCCGCTCCGAGGCTGACCTGATGGACATTCGTAACTTCGGTGCGAAGTCCATTGACGAGGTCAAGGCAAAGCTCGTGGAACTGGGTCTGTCCCTCAAGGACTCCCCTCCCGGTTTCGATCTCGCAGCCCGCGCCGCAGCCATCGAAGAGGACGACGCCGCGTTCAGCGACGACGAGCTCTAAACAGCAGATCTTGGCCGCCGGGTCCAGTGATGGACCTGACCGGCTTACATAACAGGAGAAATAACTATGCCTACCCCCACTAAGGGTCCGCGCCTCGGAGGCGGCCCGGCTCACGAGCGCCTGATGCTCGCGAACCTGGCAGCTGCTCTCTTTGAGCACAAGCGCATCACCACCACGGTCACCAAGGCCAAGCGCCTGAAGCCGTACGCAGAGCGTCTGGTCACCTTCGCCAAGCGTGGCGACCTCGCTTCCCGCCGCCGCGTTCTCGGCCTGATCAGCGACAAGGGCGTTGTCCACGAGCTGTTCACCGACATCGCCGGCGCCGTTGCTAACCGCGATGGTGGCTACACCCGCATCACCAAGATCGGCAACCGCAAGGGCGATAACGCTCCCATGGCTGTCATCGAGCTCGTTCTCGAGCCGGTTTCCCCGAAGCAGGCCGTTGTTGCTGAAGCAACCGCTGCCGCTGCCAAGGCTGCTCCGGCTGCCGAGGAAGAGGTCGTTGAGACCGAAGAGGCTCCTGCCGTTGAGGCAGAGGCTGCTGAAACCGAAGAGGCTCCTGCCGCTGAGGCAGAAGCTGCTGAAGCTGAAGCTGCTGAAACCGAAGAGGCTCCGGCCGCTGAGGACAAGAAGTAATTCACTGAATTCTTCACAGTAGACTTAAGTCTATGAACGAACGAAAACCCGCTGCCCCCGTTATGGGGGGCGGCGGGTTTTTGCGTGTCCGGCTTGATCTTTCCTACGACGGCGGCCCTTTCAGCGGGTGGGCTCTGCAGCCAGGTCTCCGGACCGTGCAAGGATCCCTTGAGGAAGCTTTGGCGCTCCTCCTGCAGCGACCGGTTCGCGTGACAGTTGCAGGCCGGACGGACGCCGGCGTCCATGCACGCGGTCAAGTGGTTCACCTGGACCTGACGGAAGCCGAGTGGCTGTCACTGCCGCGCGGGCACGAGCTCGATCCCGCCGTCGCGCTTTTACGCCGACTCCGCGGCGCTTTGAGCCGCATTCTCGGCGATCTGACGGGGTCCATTGAAGTGCACGACGCCGGTCTGGCGCCGGAAGGTTTCGACGCCCGCTTCTCAGCGTTGTGGCGCAGGTACAGCTACCGGATTGCCGACGGTCCGGAACGTTGGGACCCTGTGCTGCGGGGAATCACTTTGTGGCATAAAGCGCCTTTGGATGTTGAGCTCATGAATCACGGTGCCCATTCCCTGCTGGGCCTCCAGGATTTCCGTTCTTACTGCAAACCCCGCGAGGGAGCCACCACCATCCGTGAGCTGCAGCAGTTCTCGTTTGCTCGTGGAAGCGACGACGTTATTGTTGCCACCGTGCAGGCCGATGCGTTCTGCCACAATATGGTGCGGTCCTTGGTTGGTTCTGCGCTCCGCGTGGGGGAGGGGTTGGAAACTCCGGGTTGGTTGCACTCACGTCTTCTCGAACGCAAACGCGATGCCAAATCTGTGCTTGCTGCTCCGCATCCCTTGGTGCTGGAGCAAGTCGCCTACCCGTCCGATAGCGAGTTGCTGGCGCGGGCCGAGCTGACGCGGGCCCGGCGAGAGTAGACCATACCGTCGAAGAACTACAGAGGCTGACCGTCCTCACGGCGCGGTCCGTTCTCAGGGCGCGGTCCATTCTCGGGGCGAGGCGGTTCTTGCACCCAAGGCATCTGTGGACCGGCAGGCATAGCGGCTGCGGCGGCCGGCTTGGGCCGTTGGCGCATCGCCCGGGTGAGGAAGATAGCCATGACGGCGAGGGCGAGCACGAGGCCTGCCAGTGTCACGATCATCCACAGCGGAATCTCAGTACCGGTCGACGTGACGGCGGTCGGGTTCTCAACGGCAGCCGCAGGGGCTGCGGACTGTGACGCCGGCTCAGCCAACTTGACTCTATTTGCTGTCAGGAATTCCCGGAGCGTTTCCGTGTCGGTGATGTAGTTAGCTTGTCCAGCCCCTTGGTACACGTAGGCGGAATTGATGCCAATGACTTGTCCCTCCTCGTTGACTGAAGGCCCTCCGGACATCCCCGGGGTGATGTCGGTGTCGATCTCCGTGCGGGGAACACCTTGCGTTGAATAACTGCGTGAGCTCACGGCTCCGGATCGGTACGACGGCTTTTGCCGTTCCACATCCGAGGTTGAGCCAACGAGATCAGGAAAGCCAATAGAGGTGACCTTCTCGCGGACTTTGGGTGCCTCCGGGCCTATCGACAAAGCGGGGGTGTCTTTCATATCGGCAATGCGCAAGAGGGCGTTGTCGCCCTTCTCAAAACCTTGTTTGGCGATCAGCTGCGCTGTAATGGCGGTTTTCCCGCTGAGAACTCCGCCATCGATGCCCGAGGGCTGATCAATCTTGATGGATGGCTCGCCCAGGCTCATGGGCCAGTCAACGTCCTCAGCCCTGACCCCCGTCAAGCCCTGCTCTTCAATGACGTTCGAGTAGACGCTTACACGAAGTCCGTCGTCAGCCTCGACGCAGTGGCCGGCAGTTGCCACGTGCCCTGTGTCGCTGACGAACCATCCCGTGCAGTACGCGTAGACGGTGGTCCGGTACGTTTCGGTGGTTCCGTCCTTGAAGGGCACCTGAACGGAAGCGCTCCACGCAGTGTCCACCCACACAATGGACTTGTCGATGGTGTCCGCGTTGATCTCGGCTGCTGCAGGCGACGCGGCCAGGATCGGTGCTGTTAGCAGTGCCGCCAAGCAAGCCGGTATAGCGAGTTTCTTCTCCGGCTTCTTGACCGTCTCTGACCTTTTCATGATCATTCCCTAGGCTTTGATATGGGCAGACGTTGGGCGGATCCCAGGCTGTACGTGGAGTGTAGAAGAGTGGTTCAGTGCTTGGCACGAGTAGGGCGTACTCGACTTCCGTGAGGAGTGCTACCTGAACCCTCCGGCAGGTACTCGTTTGACCAGAAGTGGCTACTGGCTGAATGGGTCTGTTGGAGGACCCCCTCCCGGCTCTGGGTACCGGAAGGGGGCCGATGTGGCCGCCCGTGGTCTGGGATCCGCGAACGGCCGGTATTTAGGGCAAGAACACCAGAACCCTAAAAAGTGCCGGCCAGATTAGTCATCACATTGAGGACGGCCGGACCCATGATGACGATGAACAGCACTGGCAGGATGCAGAACATCAAAGGGAACAGGACCTTCACAGGCAGCTTCATTGCCTGCTCCTCCGCCCTTTGGCGGCGTTTGATACGCATTTGCTTGGCCTGGGTCCGCAGGACGTTGGCTATGGCGATCCCATAGGTATCGGCCTGCACTATGGCCCCGACGAATGCCCTGAGGTCGTGGACATCCACACGTTCGGCCAAAGCCACGTATGCTTCCTTGCGGCTGCGTCCCGCCTGCATGTCCTGCAGTGTTCGGAGCATTTCCATGGCCAGCGGTCCCGAACCATTCTGCCCGGCCCGGGCCATGGCCCCTTCAAAACCAAGGCCGGCTTCAACGGAGATGAGCATCTGGTCCAGAGTGTTGGGTAGCTCAGTTTGGATTGCCTTTTGCCGTTCGGCAGCGCGGCCGTGGATGATCAGGTCCGGGATGAAGTACACCAGCAACACTGCGGCCAGGTACAGCAGGAAACCCTGGCCCGAAGGGGCTCTCAGGAAGAACAACAGACCCACGAGGCCTGCTGCCAAGGCCAACGCTGGTTTGAGGATCAGGAGGCGTCCCAGGGGCATTCCCGCTGGTCGGCCCAATTTGGCCAGCAACTTGTCCAGCCAGATGGTGTAGCCCTTTGGGGTGAGCTTTGCACCCAGACGATGCAGGTTGAATGCTGACGGCTGTGCCCCCAAGTCAGTGGCCATTCCTGCGCTTCGACTCAAGTTGGTACGGACGGTTGCGAGGCCAGTACGGTCTACTGAAATGAACGCCCATGCCATAAAGGCGATGGGAACTACGATCAAGGCGACGGACGCCCATGCAATAACGTTCATGGTCACTCCCTAGAACTTGATCTTGACGACGCGGCTGAGCCAGAAGGACCCCAACGCAAGAAGGACGACGGCTACCACGAGCATGATCCAACCCACGGGGTGCGTGAAGAGAGGCTGGATGTACGTCCCGTTGGCGAGGCTGAGGTACAGAAACATGCCGGTCGGCAGTGCTATGAGCACATACGCTGACAGTCGACCTTCAGCGCTGAGGGCCCGCACTTGGCCTTTGATTTGTGACCGCTCGCGGATCGTTTCAGCCACGTGGTCCAGTACTTCAGCCAAGTCGCCGCCCACTTCACGGTGAATTTCGATGGCCTGGGTGGCCCAGAGGAAATCCTCGCTGTGTAGACGGTTTGCTGCGTCCAGGAGTGCATCGCGGAGGTCACGTCCCAGACGGACTTCGCCTACGATCCTGGCGAATTCTTCCTTGGTAGGTGACTGTGCCTCCAGAGCCACAGCATCGACTGCCCGCAGCAAGCTATGACCGGCCCGCATGCTGCCGGACAGCATTTGCAGCGTGTCGCCCAGTTGAGCTTCGAACTGCGCCCGGCGTCGGGACGTCATGACGCTCAGAACCATGCGTGCGCCGATGGGCACTAAGATTCCGAAGAGTATTGCCACCAAGAGTCCGCCGAGGATGAAGCCTACGACGGCGCCAGTGAAGGTGGCGCAGATGACCAAGAGTACGTAGTCCGCCGGCCGCATCCTGGAGCCGGCCTGCTCAAGGAGAAGCCTGGTTCCGGAAGCCCTGCTGGCCGAAACTGACCCATCTACCAATGCGACAGCAGAATTTGTCATCCGGGTCAGCACTGAGTCCTGGGTGCCGGCGTTTGGACGCCGCCGGGACAATGCGATTGCCGAGTTTCTCGACCGAGGGATGAGAAAGAGACCGATTGCCAGGGCCGCGATTCCGAGGATTACCCCGCCGATGAGCAGCAGGGGACTGGTTGCGGTGATCATCGCTTTCCACCGCCAGCTGCCATCGTTCCAAAGACCGCTGGTGAAATATGGATGCCCAAGTCCGCAAAGTGGTCTACGAACCGTGGCCGCACACCGGTCGGAACCGGTTTCCCTAGGAATCGCCCGTTTGCGTCCATCCCTGCTGAGTAATCGAAGATGAAGGCATCCTGCAGGGTGACAACATCACCTTCCATGCCTTGGACTTCCGTCACATGAGTGATGCGGCGGGTGCCGTCGCGCAACCGCGAAATTTGGACAACCAGGTTCACGGCGGACGAAATCTGCTCTCGAATTGCGCGGAGAGGTAAGTCCATGCCGGCCATCAGTACCAACGTTTCGAGGCGTGCGATGGCGTCGCGCGGAGAATTCGCGTGGACAGTAGAAATGGAACCATCGTGGCCGGTGTTCATTGCCTGAAGCATGTCCAGTGCCTCACCGCCACGAACTTCGCCCACTACGATCCGGTCGGGGCGCATGCGCAGGGAATTCCGCACGAGATCCCGGATGGCGATCTCACCCTTTCCTTCGATGTTGCTTGGTCGGCTTTCCAACCGGACAACGTGCGATTGCTGGAGCTGCAGTTCCACGGCGTCTTCGATGGTGACGATGCGTTCATCTGAAGGAAGAAACGATGACAGGACGTTCAAGAGCGTTGTCTTTCCTGTTCCTGTACCGCCCGAGACGATGATGTTCAGCCGGGCCTGTACGCACGCGTGAAGCAGTTCGGTGATCTCGGGGCTCATGGTTCCCAATTGGATGAGATTCTGGGCCGTTAGCGGCACGCGGCCAAACTTTCGAATCGTGAGCGACGATCCATTGACAGCGAGCGGAGGAATAATCGCATTGACTCGGGATCCGTCCGAGAGCCTTGCGTCCACCAGTGGAGAGGACTCGTCAATGCGGCGGCCAACCTTGGAGACAATCCGCTCAATGATTCGGCGAAGATGCTCTTCGGAGCTGAAATGAACATTGGTTAAGTGAAGTCTTCCGGCAATCTCCACGTAGACCTTGTCGGCACCGTTCACCATGATCTCTGTGACGTCCTTGTCGTCAAGGAAGCGTTGAAGCGGCCCAAGACCAAGAACGTCGTCAGCGATCTCCTGGACCAGTCGTTGTCTCTCCTGGGATGTCAGCGGAATGTCGTCTTCGTCAATAACGGCACGGAGTTCCTCTTTGACGTAGCGGTGGAGTTCCGCCTCATCCAGTGTGGTGTCTGAAATTCGGGAACCCATACGATCAAACAACGCTGAACTGGTGCGTTCTTTGACTGCTGACAACGCTTGGCTTGAGTCCTCGGTAGTTCCTCCTGCTCCCGTTGAATCGGCGATGTAGTCAGGGGTGTGGGTTGCTGGCCCGGCCCATGGATCTCCCAATGTTGACGTGCCCGGGGTCTCAACTTCCAGCCCCCGAGCGGTCTGAAGGCGCTTTGCGAGGTTCACTTGACTACCGCCCTTCGGTGCAGCTGCTTGTGCGGCCGTTCTTCCCAGCCCGGCTTGAAGCGATCAACGAGCTGACGGAGACCGCGGAGCGTGACATCCTTCGTCCCGTCTTGAAGTACGGGGATGCCCCTATTGGTTGAGTAGGGGAGTGAACGGGACCGCGGCAAAGTGACATCCACCGGGCACCCTATGGTGGCTTCCACATCAATCAAGGTCAGCCCGCTGCGCTTGTCCGCGAAGTTCAGGACAACGTGGCGCTGTTCGGGGACCAGCCCGATCTCGTCAAGTATTTCGAGACCGTTCCGAAGTCCTCTGATGCTCGGGATATCCATTCCACATACCCACACGACGTCGGAGGCACGTTCTAGGGTCGCCAGGACGTGCTCACCAAGACCCGGTGCGGTATCCACAATCACGTAGTCGAATTCCCTGGCCAGTTGTTCAAGGAGATGCCCCACCTGTTCCGCGGAAATCTGCTCGATTTGGGAGGGGTTACGGGGCGCACAGAGGGCATAAATACCGGCGGGATGAACTGAGAGATATGACTTCAGCACCATGCTGTCCTGGACTGCCGCACCGGTAACCGCATCCGCGATTGTCCTATCCGGGTCTATGAGGAGCCCGGATGCGACGTCGCCGAACTGGAGATCCAAATCGGCGATGACAACCCTCATGGGAGAGATTCGCCCCAGCCCAATAGCGAGGTTGGTTGAGATAGTCGTCTTGCCCACGCCGCCCTTGGGCGACATGACGGCGATAATCCGCCCTCCCTGTGGCCCTGCGTCTACTTGTGCACCCAAGCCCCTGCGACGCCCGGCAGCCGCGAGGCTGGCACGCTCCAACAGCGCCCGAATGGTGCCCGGATCCGCGGAAGGCTCCAACAAGTCACGGATGCCTGCGCGCATTGCCGGGAGTGCGACTTCCGCTGCATCCGTCGAAGCGAGCACTACGCTGATCTCCGGATACTGAAGATCGAACAGGCTTGCCAATCGGATTGCGTCGTCAGCCTGTAGCCCGGGCCCCAGGACAAGGACTTCCAGCAGTTGTCCGGACAGCACCCGGAGGACGTCGTCCGGGCCCTGCGGCAAGTAGTCGGCAATGATGGACTGCACATCGCCATGCATGCCGGCCGCGGCTTGGCGGACGCGCTTTTCGAAATCTACATCAGCCGTGATGACTAGAAAGCGGCTCATTGGAGTACCTCTGCCTTCTTGATGGTGACGCGTGCGCTTTCCTGGGCCTCGGCGGGTTCTTTCGTCAGCCAGATATCCCCGTACTTTGCTCCGTAAACGATCTTGGTGGCGTCCACATCGCTGCGGGCGAGTGTCACGATGAATGAACCCTCCGGCAGCTGTGTGTTGGCCTGCTCCGAGCTTGCTTGCGCGGTGTTCGAGTTCCTGGCTGTGGCCCGCTGAACGCTGGTAACGAGCACTTTATGGAAGACGAGCTGGGCTGAAGCGTCAGTGTCGGATTGCCCGTTCTCGCCCACCAGCACCACGACGCCTACGGTGTCGCCGGCGGCCAGTCGCCCGCCTACAACGCGCTGCGCATCAAGTTGTACTGAAACTTCTTGAAGTCCGTCGGGGACAGGGACTGACCCGGGGGCCGCCAGGCTGTTGGGATCCACCAGGCGGTTTCCCAGCAGGGCTTCACCAGGCATGAGTTCTGCCCCCGCGACTTTGCCCTCCATTCCGGAGAGGCTCTTGAGGGCACCATTGGGTACCGAAGCCGCGGGTAGCGAAGCAAGCTTTACAGCAGACTTGATCTGCTGAAGATCGGCTCCCTCGGGAACCTGACTTTGGATAACAAGGACATCAACGGGCTGGAGGTCCTTTTGTGCCCGCGCGTCTGCTGCTTGAACGTATGTGACCAGTAGCAGCGTGCCGACTATTGCCAGCACGACTGCGACTATGCCTCCCAGTAGGCGAGTTTTCACTTTGATTCTCCTTAGTGCAATGGAGTTTTCTCCCAGATTGGTTACTACTCGGTGAGTTGGACGCCCAAGGCGCCGTACGTGGTTGGGCCGCCCAGAGTTGCGGCCTCCGTCAGACTTACTTTCTTGATGAAGGTGCCGTACAAACCTGTGTCGCTGTTCTTGAGACCCAGGGACTTCTGAAGCGCAGAGGCATCGGAGGTCATGTAGCTGGATCCGCCGCCCGTGAGATGCCACCCCCGGAGAGAGATCTGCGCGAAGGCCTCGATCTTGAAGGACTTCTTGTAGGGTGAGGAAGCGCAGGGGTTGGTTCCCTTACCCTTCTTCACTGGGCAGGCTGTTTCGAAAATCGGAATGAGAAGTTCCACAGGCTTGCCGGCTTTGAGCTTGGTCTCCCAGGACGCGAAGGCGGAGCTACACGTGGAATCGAAGTCGTTGCCCTCATTGGCCTCCAACCAGGGATCGTCAATGTCTATGTGCACCGTGCAGGTGGAGCCTGGGTGTTTGAGCCAGCCGAATCCACCGGGAAGCTCGAATCCCGATGAAGACTGGTGCTGGCATGCGTAGTCCGGGTCGTCGGAAAGCGTGGTGCCGTGAACCGGGAAGAACTGCAGGCCTTTGGTGAAGCTCGGGTCCGCCTCGCATTGGGAGAACGTCAGCGGGATGGCATCGGTAGCTGAGAATCCGCCGAATTTAGCTTGGGCCGAGGCCTGGATGTTGGCTGTCTCGACGCCCAAGGCTCGCGCGAACACCAGAGTGAAGTGATTGTCGCCGGAGGTGTTGCGGGATTGGGTCGTGACATCAACGGTCCCGGTGCCCAGATTTACCGAGGCTTGTGGCGCATTACTGACACCGTCGAGTGCATTCAGGCCCGCCAAGGAGGTTGCTGCTGATGTGGGTGCAGCACAGTCGGCTGAAGCGGCGTTCTGTGCACAAGCCTGGGCGATGCCTATTGCTGATGAGTCGGCACCGTTCTGCAACTGAGCGTGCTCGGAGTACATCATGGCAACATCTACGGCGAAAGCAGTCATGCCCAGGAGGGCCACCATCAGCATGGCGGTCATGGGAGCAACAGCGCCGCGCTCGCGATCATCGTGTTTCAGCCGCCGCATCGCATGACTCCTGTCCCGGAGATATCCAGCTCGGCCGGCATCCCAGGCACCAGTCCTGGAAATCCAGTCATCCACGGCGTGCTGTAGGAGATATTGACCTCCACGTTGCACGGGCTTGTGCCCGACGACGTGACGGTGATGTCGCCCGGAGCCAAGTCCACGGTGGGCGCGGCGGCCACACCAGCCGCCTGCGCGTCGCCGACGCTGTAGGTGGAATCTGATTGATGAATAGCTGCGTAGCGGGCTGCTTCGCGAGCGGCCTCCGACAAGGAAATCTGGATGTTGAATGCCCGGCCGAACTCAAAAATCCCCAGTACCAAGACGAGGAATATCGGCAGTACAAGTGCAAATTCAACTGCTACCGCACCAGACTGGCTTTTAGCGGTAGAGGGCTTTCTGTTAAAGAGCGTTTTACTCTTCCTACCTTTGGATCTCATAGCAACTCCCAGAAAACGATTCCGGGCCGGCTGCAGCCGATGAGTGTATCGGAGCAGCCGGCCCGGGTTTCGATATGAAGCCGGCCAGTTCCGAGCTACGGAAGGGTGTTGACGACCGTGGTGAAGCCCTTGAGTACCTCAGTGCCCAGTGTGAGCACGGTGCCAACGATGACAGCAGCGATCAGAGCCACGAGCAGTCCGTATTCAACAGCCGTCGCGCCCTTCTCCTCGTTGGTGAAGCGGTCCTTGACGCCGGCGATGAATGAAATGACGGAAACCATGAGAGATGACATTGGAAAATCCTTCCCAGAATAAAATTGGCAAATGATGAATGACGAACTCCGAATTGAAATTCGTCCGACTTTCGAACTGCCCCCATGTAGCCTTTAGCGGTTCGGAATTCGATGAGATAAGAATTCACCAGGGCAGGCAGAAGCCACAATGCGTAGTCGTACTCGATTTCATGGGCCACTCATTACTTGGTGGCGCACTGCGGAGGCCGTGAGTACTCAGTTTCGACGGCCATAACAGGCGGAAACTACTTGGTTTGCGAAGCAGTCTTATTAATTGCGGTGCACAGTGGTGCCTGAGTAAGGGCGTACTTACCTTTGGTTAGTTCATGAGCAGGGCCACGCCCAGGGCAGCGACTACCATTGCAGGGCCGTGAGCCGTCTCCACGGGTTTTTCGGCTGATCGCAGGCGCAACATCAGGACCGTGAGCACCCCGCCCACCACGAATCCCAGAAGCCCCCCGAAGAGTACTTGGCCCCAACCCAAGTACCCCAAGTACAGCCCTAGGGGCGCTGCGAGCTTCACATCGCCCATTCCGAGGCTTCCCGGCGAAATAAGTCCCAGAATTAAGTAGCCGGCGAACAGGATCGCTCCTCCGGCGAGAGCTCGAATCAAGTCCGCCCATCCTGGCGTGAGGGCAGCGGAGGCAAGGAGCAGGACCAATCCGCCCCCAAACAAAAGTAAAACCAGGGCGTTCGGCAGCAAGTGGACGGTGAAATCAATCCGCGAAAGCTGAACGCCAAGCAATGCCAATAAAAGAAATGCCGGCAACTCCGGAGAAAACCCAAAACGCCACGCCAGTAAGCCAAAAAGCAGCGCGGTGACCCCCGCCGTCGTGATCCGGACCTTGAGGGCAGGCGCGCCGCCGAGTCGCGGCAGCGTGCGGGCGATCACTAGCTCGGCAGTAGGGCTGAGCAGCAACCCGAGGAGCGCAATGAGGAGCGGGACGCCGGGGCCATCGTTCATGTTTCTCCCTTAGTAAAAGTGCGCTACCACTGGGGGCGGTTACCCCATTTTGACCCGGACGCCCTAGTGACGGTATTGTTTAGAGTCGTTGTGCGTGTCCTATCTCGATGACACATGCCTTCCGGGGGATCCAGTTGCAGGATCGCTAACTCCTGAGGCATTTCGAGATCTTGGGATAACTGGTACATAGAGCCCTCACCTCTGCTCCGGTAGCGCATACATAGTAGGTGCACGCCTTATTGCGTGCCGCCTAAAACATGAACGCCAGAACAAGAACGAGGCAAAACCGTGCGTACGTACACCCCGAAGCCCGGCGATATCAACCGCCAGTGGCACGTCATTGACGCCACCGACGTTGTCCTTGGTCGTCTTGCCAGCCAGACCGCAACACTGCTGCGCGGAAAGCACAAGCCGACCTTTGCGTCCCACATGGACATGGGCGACTTCGTCATCATCATCAACGCTGAAAAGGTTGCCCTCACCGGCGCCAAGCTGGAGCAGAAGCGCGCATACCGCCACTCCGGTTACCCGGGCGGCCTGACCTCCGTCAACTACGCCGAGCTGTTGGAATCCAACCCGGTTCGCGCTGTTGAGAAGGCCATCAAGGGCATGCTCCCCAAGAACTCCCTCGCCGCTCAGCAGCTGGGCAAGCTCAAGGTCTACGCAGGCCCGGAGCACCCCCACGCTGCACAGCAGCCGAAGACTTTCGAAATCACCCAGGTCGCCCAGTAGTCCTGGCCACCAACCAACTTTTCATTACAAGGAGAACCGTGGCTCAGAACGAAGAACTGACCGCCGAAGCCGTCGAGGCTGAGGAAACCCTCACCAGCTACACCTCTGAAAGCACATCTGCTGAAGATGCGCCCAAGAAGGAGCGCCCGGCACTGACCGTTGCCGGTGCAGCTGTTGGCCGCCGCAAGGAAGCCGTTGCACGCGTTCGCGTTGTGCCGGGTTCCGGCAAGTGGACCATCAACGGCCGCACGCTGGACAACTACTTCCCGAACAAGCTGCACCAGCAGGACGTCAACGAGCCCTTCAAGATCCTTGATCTCGAAGGCGCTTACGACGTCATCGCCCGTATCCACGGCGGTGGCATCTCCGGCCAGGCCGGTGCACTGCGTCTCGGTGTTGCTCGCTCGCTGAACGAGATCGACGTCGACAACAACCGCGCCACCCTCAAGAAGGCCGGTTACTTGAGCCGTGACGCCCGCGTCATCGAGCGCAAGAAGGCTGGTCTCAAGAAGGCACGTAAGGCTCAGCAGTACTCCAAGCGCTAAACACGCTTACAAGCGCTTTCAGCGCTTACTCGAAAGCCCGTTCCGCCGTTTCGGCGGGGCGGGCTTTCGTCGTTTAACAACCCAGGCAGGGAGTCAGGAAACGCACCGCAAGTGACCTGTTGAACCGGTGGTGTCCTGTCGTCGTCTAAACTTGACCCGATGTCTAGATTATTTGGAACAGATGGCGTCCGCGGTCTCGCGAACGGATTGCTCACCGCTGAACTGGCTATGCAGCTCGCGCAGGCGGCCGCCGTCGTACTCGGCCATGACCGCACAACTGATGGCAAGCGGCCGCGCGCCGTCGTCGCAAGGGATCCCAGAGCCAGCGGTGAGTTCCTTGCTGCGGCCGTGGAGGCTGGGCTTTCCAGCTCCGGCATCGACGTCTACGACGCCGGTGTGCTCCCCACCCCTGCCGCGGCTTACCTCGTGGCGGATCTCGACGCCGATTTCGGCGTCATGTTGTCGGCCTCCCACAACCCGGCGCCGGACAACGGTATTAAGTTCTTTGCACGGGGCGGTCAGAAGCTCCCGGACGATGTTGAGGACGCCATCGAGGCGCAGTTGGGTAAAGAGCCGCAGCGCCCGGTAGGCGCCGACGTCGGACGCATCCAACGGTTCTCAGACGCCGAGGACAGGTACATCGTGCACCTGCTCGGCACGCTGCCCAAGCGCTTGGAAGGCTTGAAGGTGGTCCTCGACTGCGCCCATGGTGCAGCGAGCGGCTGTTCACCCCAGGTGTTCAAGGACGCCGGGGCTGAGGTCGTAGTTATCGGAGCAGAGCCCGACGGCCTCAACATCAACGACGGTGTAGGTTCCACCCACTTGGGTCCGCTGAAAGAAGCTGTGGTTAAACACGGCGCGGACCTTGGCGTAGCCCATGACGGCGATGCCGACCGCTGCCTGGCAGTTGACCATGAAGGCAACGAAGTGGACGGCGACCAGATCATGGCGATCCTGGCGCTGGCACTGAAGGAAGCCGGAAAGCTCAAGGACAACATTCTCGTGGCCACGGTCATGAGTAACCTCGGCCTCAAGATCGCCCTTCGCGATGCCGGCATCACTATCCGGGAGACCGGTGTTGGTGACCGTTACGTCTTGGAGGAAATGCGTGACGGCGGGTACAACCTTGGCGGCGAACAGTCCGGCCATGTGATCTTCTCGGACTTCGCAACTACAGGTGATGGTGTCCTGACCGGGCTTCAGCTCGCCGCGCAGGTCGCCCTGACGGGCCGCAGCCTCAAGGACCTGTCCAGCGCCATGACAAAGCTTCCGCAGCTCATGATCAACGTCAAAGACGTTGACAAGGCCCGGGCCGCCACCGATGAAGGCGTTGCCGAGGCCGTTGCCGCAGCGGAGCTCGAACTCGGTGAGACGGGCCGTGTGCTGCTCCGCCCTTCAGGCACTGAGGCACTGGTACGTGTCATGGTGGAAGCCGCTGACATGGAGACGGCCGAGCGCATCTGCAAGGGCCTTGCTGCCGTGGTCAAGGAGCGTTTGGGCGCTCCCAGCGAATTGGCAGTCTAGGAAAGCTCACTTTTTTGGCCCGCTGTCCTGCTTGAGTAGAAGCAGGACAGCGGGCCTCAGTGTTTAAGGTTCTAGAGGTAGTCCGGCGCTGCTTCGAGCCCGAAGTACTCTTCCAGGGTCGCGATGCCCCGCGTGGCCATGTCGGTTGCCGCCTCCACGCCGATGTAGCGCAGGTGCCAGGACTCGTAGAAGTACCCGGTAGTGTCGTGGAACATCCACGGATAGCGGACCACAAAGCCGAACTTGTGGGCATTGGCTTTCGCCCACACTGCGGCGGGTTGTTCGGCGAAGCATGGTTGGAAGCTGCACGCTCCGCCACCATCGCCAATGTCGAAGGACCACCCCGTCTGATGCTCGGAGTGCCCTGGGCGGGCGGAGGCGCGGTCCGCTGCCGCCTGCCCGGTGCTCGCTACGTACCCGTTGTACGTGGCCACTTGGGTGGAATAGGAACGGTAGCCGGAGGCCAACGTCATGATGATGCCCTCCGAGGCTGCTGCCCCGAACATCTTCTCTGCCGCGGCCGCCGTCGTGCTGTTAAGCAAAGCCGCTTCGCCGCTGACGGCGAGCTGTATGTTCGGCTGGACCAAATCTGCCGGAACGAAGTCCTGGGGAGCCAAGGGCCGGTGCTTGTTGACCACAACCCAGGGACTCGTGGGGTCCGTCAGCGAGTGCTGCGGGGCAACGGAACTCGACGGGGCGGTGCTGGACGGTTCAGCGCTGGGCGCGGGTTCGACGGGTGCAGGCTCGGTGGCTGTGGCACCGGGGGTGGCGGCGGAAGGCGTTTCGGAGGCCGAGGGAACCCCGCTGGCGGCGTTGGCCGCAACAGGGGAGGGTGCAGTGTTGTCCGGTGCGCAGGCGGCGAGGGCCGCCATTCCTGCACCTGCGGTCAGCAGGCTCGCGAAAGCGCGACGGCTCGGCATCGGCTGAGGATTGTTGGCCACGCTAGACCTTCCTCAGGAGCATGCGGCGGATGGAGTGGTCTGCGTCCTTGGTGAGTACCAACTGCGCACGTCCGCGGGTCGGCAGAACATTCTCCTCAAGGTTCGGCTCGTTGATGCGCTTCCAAATGCCGCGTGCCGTGGACTCAGCGTCGTCGTCCGACAGTGTGGCGTAGCGGTGGAAGTAGGACTCGGGCTGGGCGAAGGCTGTGGTTCTCAGCTTCCGGAAGCGGTCCACGTACCATTCCTCAATGTAGGAGGTTTTGGCGTCGACGTAGATGGAGAAATCGAAGAAGTCGCTGACTGCGAGCCCCTGTTTGCCATCCATTCGCGGACGGGCGGGGGCCAGGACGTTGAGGCCTTCAACGATCAGCACATCGGGGCGCCGGACCACAACTTCCTTCCCGGGCACGATGTCGTACGTAACGTGGGAGTACCACGGGGCGCGGACTTCCTCGGCGCCGCCTTTGACTTCCGAGACGAAGCGGAGAAGGCCTCGGCGGTCGTAGGACTCCGGAAATCCCTTTCGCTCCAGCAGGTGCCGACGCTTAAGCTCCGCCAAGGGGTACAGAAAGCCATCAGTGGTGATGAGCTCCACGTTGGGAGTCCCTGGCCAGCGCCTGAGCATTTCCCGGAGCACACGGGCGATGGTGGACTTGCCAACAGCAACCGAACCGGCCACACCGATCACGAACGGCGTGCGCTGGGTTTGTTCGCCCAGGAACGTGGTGGTGGCTGCGTGGAGCTGATGCGACGCCTCGACGTACAGATGCAGGAGGCGTGACAGGGGGAGGTAGACCTCCCGGACTTCCTTCATGTCCAAAGGGTCGCCGAGGCCGCGGAGGCGGAAAATGTCCTCTTCGTTGAGGGGCTGCTCCATCTGCGCTGCAAGCCGGGACCACGTTTGACGGTCCAGCTCTACAAACGGGGAAGCGCCGTCGCCATTAGCTTCGGTGCGTTGCAAAGTCACGCTCATGATTCTGCCCTCCGCGGGGCTGATCAGGAAATGCGCGACGACCGGCAGGTGAATTGTGAGTGATGGAATGCGCTGGGGCGGTCAAGGAGCTGGGATGTCCCACATCAGTTGTTTGCACTAGCCGCTAGGCTTGTACCCATGTGTGGAATCGTAGGCTATGTTGGCAATTCGTCTCGCAAGGCAGCTGGATACAGCGCTCTTGACGTTGTGGTGGAAGGGCTGCGCCGTCTGGAATACCGCGGCTATGACTCCGCCGGCGTCGCAGTAGTGGCTGATGGGACCATCTCGTCCCGTAAAAAGTCCGGCAAGCTGAGCAACCTGATCGCAGAACTGGAAGCAAGTCCCGTTCCCGAGTCCATGACCGGCATTGGCCACACGCGGTGGGCTACCCACGGCGGACCCACCGACCGTAACGCGCACCCGCACCTCTCCGACGGTGGCAAGCTCGCGGTCATTCACAACGGCATCATTGAAAACTTCGCTGAGCTCAAGCAGGAACTGCTGGGCAAAGGCGTCACCTTCGAATCGGAAACCGACACCGAAGTTGCTGCCGCCCTCATCGGTGACATCTTCCGCAACCAGCTCAATGGCGACGGCGGCAACCTGACCGAGGCGATGCGCCTGGCCTGCCAGCGACTCGAAGGCGCTTTCACCCTTCTCGCAGTCCACGCAGACCAGCCCGACGTCGTCGTGGCTGCCCGCCGCAACTCCCCGCTCGTTGTGGGCCTTGGCGATGGCGAGAACTTCCTCGGCTCCGACGTTTCCGGCTTCATCGACTACACCCGCCGCGCAGTGGAACTGGGCCAGGACCAGATTGTCACCATCACCGCGGACTCCGTGGAGATCACCGACTTCTTCGGCGCTCCCGCCGAGGGCAAGGAATACCACGTTGACTGGGACCCTGCTTCTGCCGAAAAGGGTGGATTCAGCTCCTTCATGGAGAAGGAAATCCACGACCAGCCGGACGCCGTAGCGCAGACCCTCCTGGGCCGCTCGGACCTCAACGGCAAACTCACTCTTGACGAAGTCCGCATCGATCCGGAGCTCCTCAAGCAGGTGGACAAGATCATCGTGCTGGCTTGCGGTACCGCAGCCTACGCCGGCCTCGTGGCCAAGTACGCAATCGAGAATTGGTGCCGGATCCCCACCGAGGTGGAGCTCGCCCACGAGTTCCGCTACCGCGACCCCATCGTTGATTCCAACACGCTGGTGGTTTCCATCAGCCAGTCGGGCGAAACCATGGACACGCTGATGGCTGTCCGTTACGCCCGCGAGCAGGGCGCCAAGACCATCTCCATCTGCAACACCAACGGTTCGACCATCCCGCGCGAATCCGACGCCGTGCTTTACACACACGCAGGCCCGGAAATCGCCGTTGCGTCCACCAAGGCATTCCTGGCGCAGATCACTGCTGCCTACCTGCTGGGCCTCTATCTGGCCCAGTTGCGCGGCAACATCTTCTCCGGACAGATCAAGGATGTCCTGGCGGACCTCAACAAGATCCCGGCCAAGATCCAGAAAATCCTGGACAACGCAGGGCCCTTGCGCGAACTCGCGCGGAGCATGAAGGACGAGAAGTCCGTCCTGTTCCTGGGTCGCCACGTTGGCTACCCGGTTGCCCTAGAGGGTGCCTTGAAGCTCAAGGAAATCGCCTACATCCACGCTGAAGGTTTCGCTGCCGGCGAGCTCAAGCACGGTCCGATCGCCCTGATCGACGACGGCCAGCCGGTGTTCGTTGTGGTGCCGTCTCCGCGTGGCCGGGACTCCCTGCACTCCAAGGTAGTCAGCAACATCCAGGAAGTCCGCGCACGTGGTGCCCGTACCTTGGTCATCGCTGAAGAAGGTGACGAGTCCGTCAAGGATTACGCAGAGCACGTCTTCTACGTACCGGAGACTCCCACCCTGCTGATGCCGCTGCTCACCACCGTTCCGCTGCAGATCTTTGCTGCTGAATTGGCTGGCGCCAAGGGTTACGACGTCGATCAGCCGCGTAACCTCGCCAAGAGCGTGACCGTAGAATAACGCCATGATTGTTGGCATTGGCGTAGACGTCGTAGACATCGAGCGGTTCGGCCGGCAGTTGGAACGGACACCCGGACTCCGGGACCGTCTGTTTGTTCCTGCCGAGCGGGAACTCAACACCCGGTCCTTGGCAGCACGCTTTGCTGCCAAGGAAGCGGTGGCCAAGGTTCTGGGCGCTCCGGCGGGCATGAACTGGCAGGATTGCTGGATCGGCCTCGACGAGAACGGACCTACCGTCCAGGTCAAGGGAACGGTGCTCGCCGTGGCCGAGGCCAAGGGCGTCAAGCGCTGGCACCTGTCCATGAGCCACGACGGGGGAATCGCCACGGCGACTGTCCTCGCCGAGGGCTAAACGGACTTATAAGCAATGATCAGCGCCTTCACCGGACAACAGATCAGGGATGCGGAACAACCGCTCCTGGCCTCCGGTGAGGGCGCTGTTCTTATGCAGCGGGCGGCTTACGGGTTGGCCCATGCGGTGGCTCGTGAGGTCAAAAAGAGGCGAAAGCTTGCGGGTGCGAGCGTCACGGTGCTGGTCGGCAAGGGCAACAACGGCGGCGATGGCCTCTTCGCTGCGGCTTTGCTGGCCCGACGCGGAATGCGCACGACGGCGGTCCTCGCCGCGGCTGAAGTCCACGCGGAGGCGCTGGCTGCTTTTGTTGCGGCCGGAGGGCGTGGTGTGCGGCTGGAGGCCGCGAACGCGGAAGAGCTCGCAGTCCTGTGCGCCGGGGATGACGTCATTATTGATGCCCTGCTCGGGACCGGCGCGCGCGGTGGGCTGCGGGACGCCTCTGCCGAACTGGTGGCCTCGCTTCAAGAGCTGCGTCCTCGCTTGGTAGTGGCTTGCGACCTCCCCAGCGGACTGGACGCAAACACCGGCGAAGTGCATTGGCCGGTGCTGGATGCGGATGTCACCGTGACATTCGGCGGCATCAAGGCCGGGCTCATGGCAGATCCGGGTGAAGGCTGTGCCGGACGCGTGGAGCGGGTTCCGATCGGTATCGAGAAACAGCTGGAACACAACAGCCCCGAGCTTCGGAGGCTCACTGCCTCGGACATCGGCGCTTTGCTGCCCAACCCCGGCCGGCGCGCCCACAAATACTCCCGGGGCGTCCTTGGTGTAGTAGCGGGTTCGGCGCGTTTTGCCGGAGCGGCTGTCTTGAGCGTGCACGCGGCTGCCCTCGCCGGCTCGGGCATGGTGCGCTACCTCGGACCCCAAGCAGCAGCTCAACTGGTTCTGGCCCGAACCCCGGAAGCCCTCTGGGAAACGGATGATCCCGGCCGCGTCCAAGCATGGTTACTAGGTTCCGGTGTCGCCGGCGAGGAACAGCTGGAGCGGGCGAGGGATGCCGGATCGTCGGCCCTCGCCGACGGGTTGCCGGTGATTGTGGATGCGGGAGCTTTGAGCCTCCTGCCGGATCGTTGCCCGCCTCATTGGATTTTGACTCCCCACGCCGGTGAGCTGGCCACGTTGCTGGGTTCGCTTCCTTCTACGGGCGAGGTAAAAGTCACCCGCGACGACGTCGAATCCCGGCCCCTGCACTTTGTGCGTCAGGCCGCCGAACAAACCGGAGCCACCGTGCTCCTGAAGGGTGCCACCACTCTGGTGTCCTCGCCGTCGGGCGTTGTCTTCAGTCAATCGGATGGCACCGCTTGGATGGCGACAGCAGGCAGCGGCGATGTCCTGGCCGGCGTTCTGGGCGCGTTGCTGGCACAGGCGGCTGAATCGATCAATGATGACGACGGCGCGTATGCCCGCTTGGGCTTGAAGCTCGAGGACCGCTGGGCCGCCCTCGCCGCGGTGGCGGCGAGCGTCCACGGCCGGGCAGGAGCCCTGGCGTCCGCAAATTTTGACGGAGGACCCCTTACCGCGTCGGCGATCATGGCAGCTGTACCACGCGTCATTGGTTCGCTCAACGCGGAATACGACCGAACAAGACCGTAAGGTTGCTGTCGGTGTCTGGGGGCATGAGTAGGCTTGCAACAGTTGTTCGCATCATCAAGAGGAGAACGCATGGAAGTCTGGCCTGGATCGGCTTATCCGCTGGGTGCCACCTTTGACGGCACCGGAACCAACTTCGCGCTGTTTAGCGAGAAGGCCGAAAAAGTAGAGCTTTGCCTCTTCGACGACGACGGCGCGGAGGTTCGCGTCGCTGTTACCGAGGTAGACGGTTATGTGTGGCACTGTTACCTGCCGCAGGTTCAGCCCGGGCAGAAGTACGGCTACCGTGTGCACGGGCCTTACGACCCCGACGCGGGCCAGCGCTTCAACCCCAACAAGCTGCTGCTGGATCCTTACGCCAAGGCCATCCACCGGCAGATCGACTGGGACCCTTCCCTGTTCTCGTACAACATGGGGGACCCGGATTCCCGCAATGACGAGGACTCCGCGCCGCACATGATGCTGGGCGTGGTCATCAACCCGTTCTTCGACTGGGACGGCGACAAGCTCTTGCGGATTCCGTACCACAAGTCCGTGATCTACGAGGCACATGTCAAGGGCCTCACCCAGATGCATCCGGAAGTGCCCGAGGAGCAACGCGGCACGTATGCCGGCGTCGCCCACCCGGCTGTTATTTCCCATCTGCAGAAGCTGGGGATCACGGCCATCGAACTCATGCCGGTGCACCAGTTCGTCAACGACGGCATCCTGCAGGACAAGGGCCTGAACAACTACTGGGGCTACAACACCATCGGTTTCTTCGCGCCCCACAACAGTTACAGCTCCAAGGGTGATACCGGCCAGCAGGTCCAGGACTTCAAGGCCATGGTGCGGGCGCTGCACACCGCTGGTATCGAGGTCATCCTCGACGTCGTGTACAACCACACCGCCGAGGGAAACCACCTTGGACCCACCCTGTCTTTCAAGGGCATTGACAACTCCGCGTACTACCGCCTGGTGGAAGACGACCAGAAGTACTACATGGATTACACCGGCACGGGCAACTCGCTCAACGTCCGCAGCCCGCACTCGCTCCAGCTGCTCATGGATTCGCTGCGTTACTGGGTCACCGAGATGCACGTTGACGGATTCCGTTTCGACCTCGCCTCCACGCTGGCCCGTGAGTTCTACGATGTGGACAAGCTGTCCACCTTCTTCGAACTCATCCAGCAGGACCCGGTAGTGTCCCAAGTCAAGCTCATTGCTGAGCCGTGGGACGTTGGACCTGGTGGGTATCAGGTGGGTAACTTCCCTCCGCAATGGACGGAGTGGAACGGCCAATACCGCGACACCGTCCGCGACTTCTGGCGCGGGGAACCTTCCACCTTGGGCGAGTTCGCTTCCCGGCTCACCGGCTCGGCGGACCTCTACGAACATTCCGGGCGTCGCCCTGTGGCGTCGATTAACTTCGTCACCGCGCACGATGGCTTTACCCTGGCCGACCTCGTCTCCTACAACGAGAAGCACAACGAGGCCAACGGTGAAGACAACAATGACGGCGAATCCCACAACCGTTCCTGGAACTGCGGTGCGGAAGGGCCCACGGATGATCCCACGGTCCTTGGCCTGAGGGCACGTCAGCAGCGCAACTTCATAGCCTCGCTGTTCCTCTCCCAGGGCGTTCCCATGCTTCTGCACGGAGACGAACTCGGCAGGACCCAAAACGGCAACAACAACGGTTACTGCCAGGACTCAGAGTTGACGTGGATCAACTGGGACAACGTTGACCAACCCCTGATCGAGTTCACGGCGGCGGTTAGCGCACTCCGGGCCAAACACCCCAGCCTGCGTCGCAGCCGATTCTTCGATGGGCGCCCGGTGCTCCGTGGAGAAGGCGAGCGTCTGCCGGACATCGTATGGCTGGACGCTGACGCGAGCACTATGACGCCGTCCGATTGGGACGAAGCTTTGGGACGCTCCGTGGGCGTGTTCCTCAATGGAGACGGTATCCATGGCCGGGATACACAGGGTCGACGCATCACCGACGTCAATTTCCTGTTGTACTTCAACGCCGACCAGGACGAAGTAGGCTTCCGGATTCCTTCCGATGAGTATGCGCCTGCTTGGGATGTCATGATCGATACCGCTGGAGAAGGTGCTGAAGCCGGCGTCATCAAGCCCGATCAGATCCTCATGGTAGGCGGCAAGTCCTTGGTGGTACTTCGCGCCCACAGCACTCCTGAGATTGAACCCGATCACTCGGTGGCAGCCTCCCTTGCAGCTCTTACGCAGACAAGCACTCCGGAAACGGCATCGATCACCGCCCCTGCAGTGACGTCCTTGCCGTTCGACTACAAGGCGGACGCGCCGGCTGAGTCCAAGGACGCCGGCGACCCGAAGAAGGCGGACTCGTGAAAACCCCCGTTTCGACGTACCGGCTCCAAATTCGCCCGAGCTTCACGTTGCAGGATGCGGCTGAGCTCACCGGATACTTGCGCACCCTGGGAATCGATTGGGTCTACGTCTCACCGATCCTCACCGCGGAGAAGGGTTCGGATCACGGCTATGACGTCACCGATCCCTCCACTGTGGATCCCTCAAGGGGAGGGCCCGAGGGGCTTTCCGCACTGTCCGCGGCAGCGAAGGACAAGGGCCTGGGCATCCTCGCCGACATCGTGCCCAACCACATGGGTGTTGCTTCGCCCAAGCAGAATGCGTGGTGGTGGCAGCTGCTGAAGGAAGGCCGCGGTTCAAAATACGCCGAGGCTTTCGACATCGACTGGGACTTCGGCGGCGGGAAGATCCGCATCCCTGTCCTGGGCAGTGACGACGACCTTGACGAGCTGAAGGTGGTGGACGACGAACTGCGGTACTACGATCACAGTTTCCCGCTGGCCGAAGGAACGTACGCGTCCGGGGATAGCCCGCGCGAGGTCCATGAGCGGCAGCACTATGAGTTGGTCGGCTGGCGCCGGGCCGACGCTGACCTGAACTACCGCCGGTTCTTTGCTGTTAACACCTTGGCCGGAGTGCGCGTTGAGGTTCCCTGGGTCTTTGACGAGTCCCATAAAGAGATCGTTCGCTGGTTCCGTGAAGGCCTGGTGGACGGGCTGAGGATCGACCACCCGGATGGGCTTGCCGACCCCGAGGGATACCTCGCAAGGCTGCGCGAAGCGACGGCGGGCGCATACCTTTTGGTGGAAAAGATCCTGGAACCGGGGGAGCAGTTGCCGGAGACCTTCGACTGCGAAGGCACCACCGGGTATGACGCCTTGGCCGACGTTGACCGTCTTTTTGTGGACCCAGCGGCTGAAGAGTACCTGAACTCCCTTGATGCCCGTCTGCGGAACGCGGACGCCCCAGCGGATTACCACGCCATGATTCATGCGACCAAGCGTCGGATCGCGGATGGCATCTTGCGCTCGGAGATCCTGCGTCTTGCCCGCCTTGTGCCTGAATCCTTGGAACTGCCGTTCGCCAAGGTGGCCGACGCCCTGGCTGAAGTCATCTGCTGCTTCCCTATCTACAGGACGTATCTGCCCTATGGCGGGAAGACCCTCGTAGAGTCCGTGGAAAACGCTGCCAGGGAGCGCCCCGACCTGGCAACTGTCCTCAGCCAGCTTCAGCCTCTCCTGTTGGATGAATCCAGCCTGCTGGCCCAGCGTTTCCAGCAGACATCCGGCATGGTGATGGCCAAGGGCGTGGAGGACACCGCGTTCTTCCGCTACACGCGGCTTGGATCACTGACGGAAGTGGGCGCTGATCCCACGGAATTCTCCATCCCCAGCGGAGTCTTCCATGAGCGCATGGCCCGAAGGCAGCAGCTCTTGCCGCTCTCCATGACCACCCTGAGCACGCACGACACCAAGCGGAGCGAGGATGCACGCGCCAGGATCTCGGTCATCTCCGAGGCAGTACCGGAATGGGAGCTGTTCCTTGGCACCGTTCAGGAGCTCGCCCCCATCCCGGACGGACCCCTCTCCGCCTTGGTCTGGCAGTCAATCGTCGGCGCGTGGCCTGCAGATCGCCAACGACTGCAGTCCTACGCCTTGAAAGCGGCCCGCGAAGCCGGGAACTCCACCAACTGGACCGACCCCAACCAGGAGTTCGAGCGTAAGTTGGCTACCGCCGTCGACGCCGTTTTCGACGTCCCTGAGGTTGCCGCCGCGCTGACGAACTTCGTGGAAGAACTCGAACCCTACGGAACGTCCAACTCGCTGTCCGCCAAACTGATCCAGCTGACCATGCCCGGCGTCCCGGACGTCTACCAAGGGACGGAATTCAGGGACGGTTCGCTGACGGACCCCGACAACCGGCGGCCGGTGGACTTCCAAGCCCGCATCGCTGCCTTGGCGGAGCTGGATGATGGCGCCAAGCCCGCGTTCACGGATGAATCCGCCAAACTCCTGGTGGTTTCCCGCGCACTAAGGCTGCGCCGTGACAGGCCTGAGCTGTTCGCCGGTTACCTACCGGTCGCGGCCCAAGGCGCTGCAGCGGGACACGTGGTGGCTTTCGACCGCGGGGCGGACCGTCGCGGAGCCCTCACCGTTGCCACACGCCTGCCCAAGCGGCTCGCAAGCGAAGGCGGCTGGCGGGACACGACCATTGAATTGACTGTGAACTGCCGGGATGAACTCACGGGAGCTACATACGGGGCCGGTGCTGTTCCGGTGGCCACCTTGCTGGAGCATTACCCGGTGGCCCTGTTGGTGCCCACGGCCTGATCGCTGGACTGGCCTGATCGCTGGACTGGCCTGATCGCTGGACTGGCCTGATCGCTGGACTGGCAACATCGTCACTGCAAAGCACGCTTAAACACGTACAGGGGAGCTTGATGCTGGAGCACGCTGCTGGAAAAAACCGTTACGACGTCTGGGCACCGAACGCTGGTTCTGTTCGGCTGCTCGCCGACGACCGGGAATACGCCATGGAAAAGCATCACGACGGCGCCGCCTCCGGATGGTGGCGCGCGCCGGCTGATGTGGTGGCAGAGGAAACCGACGGGGTTCGGTACGGCTACGTACTGGACGGGGAGGGTCCGTTCCCCGATCCGCGCTCACGGAGGCAGCCGGACGGGGTTCATCAGCTGTCCGCGACCTTCGATCCCTCCGTCCATGAATGGAAGGACAGCGAGTGGAAAGGGCGGAACCTCAAGGGTTCCGTGATCTACGAACTACATCTGGGCACCTTCACTCCTGAAGGCACGCTGGATGCCGCCGCCGGGAAACTGGACTACCTGGTGGACCTCGGGGTCGATTTCATTGAACTGCTGCCGGTCAACGGGTTCAACGGGGTTCACAACTGGGGCTACGACGGCGTCCTTTGGTATGCCGTTCACGAGCCTTACGGCGGTCCGGCCGCGTACCAGCGCTTTGTGGACGCGGCACATGCAGCGGGCCTTGGTGTCATCCAGGACGTTGTTTACAACCACCTCGGGCCGAGCGGCAACTATCTGCCCAAGTTCGGCCCGTACCTGAAATCCGGAGAGGGCAACACCTGGGGTGATTCCGTAAACCTTGACGGCCCCGGCTCGGACGACGTTCGCCGCTACATTCTGGACAATGCAGCGATGTGGCTCCGGGACTACCATGTGGACGGACTCCGACTCGACGCTGTGCATGCTTTTCGGGACGAGCGCGCCGTGCACATCCTCGAAGAGTTCGGGGCGCTGGGAGACCAGATTGAGGCCGAAACAGGTATACCCAGGACCTTGATCGCTGAATCCGATCTGAACAACCCTCGGCTCATCTACCCGAGCCAGGACAACGGCTACGGTTTGGAAGGCCAATGGAGCGATGACTTCCACCACGCCGTCCACGTCAATCTCAGCGGGGAGACCACCGGCTACTACTCGGACTTCGACTCTCTGGCAGTGCTGGCAAAAGTCCTTGAACACGGATTCCTCCACGACGGAAGCTACTCCAGTTTCAGAGAACGACACCATGGAAGGCCCATTCGGCGTGACTTGGCCCACCCGTCAGCACTGGTGGTCTGCCTCCAGAACCACGACCAAATCGGCAACCGCGCCATCGGTGACAGGCTCACGGCTACGTTGTCCTACGGACAGTTGGCCATCGGCGCTGTGCTGACCATGACATCCCCCTTCACGCCCATGTTGTTCATGGGTGAGGAGTTTGGGGCCTCCACCCCGTGGCAGTTTTTCACGTCCCACCCGGAACCAGAGCTGGGTAAGGCAACAGCCGAGGGACGGATCAAGGAGTTTGAACGCATGGGATGGGATCCGGCAGTTGTTCCTGATCCGCAGGACCCGGAGACGTTCCAGCGTTCCAAGCTCAAGTGGGATGAAATCGGCGATGGGGACCACGCACGCTTGCTGCAGCTCTACAAGGATTTGGCACAGCTGCGCCGTAACACCCCGGAATTGGTGGAGGGCGGCTTCGGTGAGACTTCCGTTGAGTTCGACGACGACGAACACTGGCTGCAGTTCACCCGCGGCACCGTCCGGGTGGTATGCAACTTCGGGGACGACGCATTCGAAACGCCACTGAGCGGCTCCGTGCTGCTGGCCACCGACGGCGAAGCAGCCCTGGAAGCCGGGACGCTGACGCTTCCCGGCGCTAGCGCCGCCGTCGTGCGCGTCCAGTAAGTCCATGGATCGAGGGTGACGGCGCCCACAATGCGGACAGCGCCGTCACCCCGGTTTATGCAGTGGCAGGATGGTACGTATGACTTATTCGGCTGCGGAAAACCGCTACGAAACCATGCCCTACCGCCGCGTCGGACGCAGCGGACTCAAGCTACCCGCTATCTCGCTGGGCCTTTGGCACAACTTCGGCGACGACAAACGATTCGACGAACAGCGCGCCATCCTCCGCCGTGCATTCGACCTCGGCGTAAACCACTTCGACCTCGCCAACAACTACGGACCGCCGGACGGATCGGCCGAGACCAACTTCGGGCGTCACCTGAAAGACGACTTCAAGCCGTACCGTGACGAACTGGTCATCTCCACCAAAGCCGGTTACTACATGTGGCCCGGCCCTTACGGCGAGTGGGGATCCCGCAAATACCTGATCTCCAGCCTGGACCAGTCGCTGGAGCGCATGGGCCTGGACTATGTGGACATCTTCTACAGCCACCGTCCCGACCCCGAGACGCCGCTGGAAGAGACCATGGGCGCCTTGGACTACGCAGTCCGGTCCGGCAAAGCACTTTACGCGGGCATCTCCTCCTACACCCCGGAGCAGACCCTCGAAGCCGCACGGATCCTGAAGGAGCTTGGCACCCCGCTGCTGATCCACCAGCCCAGCTACTCCATGCTGAACCGGTGGACCGAGAACGGCTCACCCAACCTCTACGAGGCACTGGACCAGGTGGGCGCAGGATCCATCGCCTTCTCACCGCTCGCGCAAGGCATGCTCACCAACCGGTACCTCAACGGCGTTCCGGCGGACTCCCGCGCAGCTAAGGAACGCTTCCTGTCCGAGTCCGCGCTGACGGAAGACAAGCTGGACCGCGTGCGCGGCCTGAACGCCATTGCCGAGGGTCGGGGGCAGACCCTCGCGCAGATGGCCATTGCGTGGATCCTTCGCGATCAGCCCAAGGGTTCGCCGGTGACATCCGCGCTTGTTGGTGCCTCCAGCGTGGCCCAGCTTGAGGACACTCTCAGCGCGATCAACAACCTGAAGTTCACTACAGATGAGCTGACTGCGATTGACGAGTTCGCCGTCGAGTCGGACATCAATCTGTGGGCTCAGAAGTAACCTTCAAGAACTGACATAAACAGCGGAAGCCGGTAGGGAACAAAACCGGCTTCCGCTGTGTTGGTTACAATGCAAGTGTGCGCCGAATGGCGCCGTGCCAATTAGCCGTGCCCTGGACTCAGTCAGGGATGCGCCTGGCACCTGAGGTTATTTCTCAAAAGGAGTTCCGTGTCTTCACATCCGATTCGTGTTGCCATTGTCGGTGTAGGTAACTGCGCCGCATCGCTGGTCCAAGGTGTTCAGTACTATCGCGACGCTGACCCCAAGGCCACGATCCCGGGTCTGATGCACGTCGAGTTCGGCCAGTACCACGTCAACGACGTCCACTTCGTTGCTGCTTTCGACGTCGATAGCAAAAAGGTTGGGCTGGACCTCGCAGACGCCATCGGCGCCAGCGAAAACAACACCATCAAGATTGCCGACGTTCCCGCAACCGGTGTGACTGTTCAGCGCGGCCACACCCTTGACGGTCTCGGCAAGTACTACCGCGAAACGATCGTCGAGGCTCCGGATGAAGCCGTTGACATCGTCGCTGCGCTCCGCGAAGCCAAAGCCGACGTCATGGTCTGCTACCTGCCCGTCGGTTCGGACCAGGCAGCCAAGTTCTACGCCCAGTGCGCCATCGACGCCGGAGTTGCTTTCGTCAACGCCCTCCCGGTCTTCATCGCCGGCACCAAGGAGTGGGCTGACAAGTTCACCGAAGCCGGCGTCCCGATCGTTGGCGACGACATCAAGAGCCAGATCGGTGCCACCATCACGCACCGCGTCATGGCAAAGCTCTTCGAAGACCGCGGCGTCACGCTGGACCGCACATACCAGCTGAACGTCGGCGGCAACATGGACTTCAAGAACATGCTGGAGCGCGACCGCCTCGAGTCCAAGAAGATCTCCAAGACCCAGGCCGTGACCTCGAACGTAGAAGCCGAGCTGCACGCCGACGACGTCCACATCGGACCGTCCGACTACGTTGCCTGGCTCGATGACCGCAAGTGGGCCTTCGTCCGCCTTGAGGGCCGCAACTTCGGTGACGCTCCGGTTTCCCTCGAGTACAAACTCGAAGTGTGGGACTCCCCGAACTCTGCCGGCGTGATCATCGACGCCATCCGCGCTGCGAAGATCGGCTTGGATCGCGGCATCGGCGGTCCGCTGCTTTCCGCCTCGAGCTACTTCATGAAGTCGCCTCCGGAGCAGTTCAACGACGACCTCGCCCGCGACAAGGTTGAAGCCTTCATCCGCGGCGACATCGAGCGCTAAACCACCACGGTTTGAACAGACGCCCTTCCACTGATGTGGGAGGGCGTCTGTCGTTCCCGGACGCTCTCTCACATCCCTCGGGTTTGAGCCGAACGCTCTCTCACATCCCTCGGGTTTGAGCCGAACGCTCTCTCACATCCCTCGGGTTTGAGCGTGACACTCTATCACTTTCCTAGAAAGAGTGAGAGAGGGTTGGCCGGAAGGGGGTGGGATGTGAGAGAGGGTTGGCCGGAAGGGGGTGGGATGTGAGAGAGGGTTGGCCGGAAGGGGTGGGATGTGGGAGAGGGTTGGCCGGAAGGGGTGGGATGTGGGAGAGGGTTGGCCGGAAGGGGGTGGGATGTGAGAGAGGGTTAGAAAAGGCCCGTAGGGTTGCCGTCCGCGTCGACGTCCATGCGCATCGCGGCCGGTTCCTTGGGGAGGCCGGGCATGGTCATCACCGCGCCGGTCAACGCAACGATGAAGCCGGCACCCGTCTTGGGAATCAGTTCGCGGACGTGCACGCGGAATCCCTTGGGCGCGCCAAGCCTCGAGGCATCGTCAGTAAACGAGTACTGTGTCTTGGCCATGCACACCGGGAGTCCTGACCAGCCGTTCTTCTCGATCTCGGCGAGACGCTTGAGCGCGGGGACTGAAAACTCCACTCCGTCGGCTCCGTAGATCTCCTGCACAATCGTGCGGATCTTGTCCTCAACACCGAGTTCCAGCGGGTACAGGTGGTGGAAGTTGGACGGGGCTTCCAAAGCTGCTGCGACTTTGGCCGCCAGCTCGTCACCGCCATCGCCTCCGCCCCCTCGGCCCCAGACATCAGCGACGGCTGCTTCCACGCCTTCTGCAGCGCACCAAGCGAGGAGCCACTCAAGTTCCTCGGGAGTGTCTGATCCAAACTTGTTGATGGAAACAACGGGGGAGATACCGAACTTCGCCACGTTTCCCACGTGCCTTTTCAAATTTTCGACGCCGGCGGCGACAGCCTCGACGTTTGGTTCGTTGAGTTTCTCCTTGGGAACGCCGCCCTGCATCTTGAGGGCGCGGATTGTGGCAACCACCACGACGGCGGATGGTGCCACCTCGGCGATGCGCGCTTTGATGTCCATGTACTTCTCGGCACCGAGGTCTGCGCCGAAGCCGGCCTCAGTAACCACGATGTCGGCAAGCTGCATGGCGGTGCTGGTGGCGATCAACGAATTGCAGCCGTGCGCAATGTTCGCGAAGGGACCGCCGTGGACCAAGGCGGGGGTGCCTGCGATGGTTTGGACGAGATTCGGCTTGATGGCGTCCTTCAAAAGCATGGTCAAGGCCCCCTCCACGCCGAGGTCCGAAACGGTGACCGGGGTGCGATCGTAGGTGTACCCGAAGGTGATGCGTCCCAGCCGTTCCCGGAGGTCGTCGAGGTCTGTGGCGAGGCAGAAGACCGCCATGATTTCCGAAGCCACCGTGATATCGAAGCCGTCTTGCCGGGGCACTCCCTGCATGGGCCCGCCGAGACCGATGACGACTTCCCGCAATGCACGGTCGTTCATGTCCAGCACGCGCTTGAACGTCATGCGGCGTGGATCGATTCCGAGTTGGTTGCCCTGGAAGATGTGGTTATCCACGAGTGCCATGAGGGCGTTGTTTGCGGACGTGATGGCGTGGAAGTCGCCGGTGAAGTGCAGGTTGATGTCATCCATGGGCAACACCTGGGAATAGCCCCCGCCCGTAGCCCCGCCCTTCATGCCGAGGATGGGGCCCAGGGAGGGCTCGCGCAGGGCAATCATCACTTTGTGGCCAGCGCGGGCCAGGGAGTCCGCGAGTCCCACAGTGGTGGTGGACTTGCCCTCGCCTGCCGGGGTGGGGGACATGGCAGAGACCAGCACCACCTTGCCGGGCGCCTTTCCCCGGGGGAGCACCAGCTTGGCCGTATTGATCTTGGCCTTGTACGGCCCATACAGCTCAAGGGCATCCACATTGATGCCCGCGCGTTCGGCGATTGCTTCAACGGGAAGCATGGTGGCGTTGTGGGCAATTTCAAGATCGCTCAGGACCTTGTTTTCAGACATCGTTGTCCTTCGGCTCTGCCCGCAGCGGGGATGCTGCTGCTGGGGTTCTTACGCTGTGCGCGACAATCTATCAGCCCTGGAGCGGATCCTGGCGAAGACTCAGCGCCTGGGAACCAGCAGGCCGCTGACGGCCTCCCGGTAGCTTTCCAAGGTGATGGCGGCTGTGCGCTGCCACCCAAAGGACTCGGCGTGGGTGGCAGCGAGGCGGCCCATGTCCTCCCGGGTTTGGACGTCGTCGTAGAGGTCTTCCAGGGCGTCCGCCCAGTCGGAGGGGTGGTGCCCGTCCACCAGTATGCCCGTTCGTCCGTCTGAGATGGCGCGGGAAAGACCACCAACGTTGGTAGCCACAACGGGGGTACCGCACGCCTGTGCTTCCAACGCCACCAAACCGAAGGATTCGCTGAAGGACGGCATTACCACCACGTCTGCGGACCGGAACCAACTGGCCAGCTCCGGTGCCACAACAGGCGGCCGGTGAGTGACGACGTCGGCCAGTCCGGCGTCTTCAATAAAGTGTTGGAGGTTGAAGTCCTTGGCGCCGCTGAGCGAACCCAGGATTGTCATTTCCAGATCGATGTCCGGACGGCGTTTTCGAAGGATACCGGCTGCCTTCACAAAAACCTGCGGGCCTTTGAGCCGCTGGATCCTGCCGGCAAAGAGGATATGGAAGCTGTCCGGCCTGACACCTCGCAAGGAACGGGACTTCCGCCGAAACGACGGCGTGAACACCTTCAGGTCCACCCCGGGCGGGGCAACGTCAATCCGGTCAAGGTCTGCCCCGTAGTGGGAAACCAGTTCGTCGGCCTCCGCGGGGGTGTTGGCCACCAACCGGGCAGCGCCGTCCACAATCCGTTGTTCGCCTTCTTCCCGGCGCCGTGGCTCAGGCCTTTCCCCGGACTCCAGGACGAGGTTTTTGACCTTTGCCATGGTGTGCATGGTGTGGACCAGCGGAACGCCCCATAACTCTGACAGTTCAAGCCCTGCGACGCCGGAAACCCAGTAGTGGGAATGGATGGCGTCGTAACGGCCGTGGAGCTGTTGGAGGCGGATTCTGTCGATTTCCTCCACCATGTGGTGCAGGAGCTCCGGCAGTTCTTCCTTGGGCAGTTTGCGGCGCGGACCTGCCATGACGTTATGGACGCAAACGCCCGGTCCGGGGTGTTCGACGGCGAGCTGGCCGGCTTTGGTGGAACGGGTGAAGATCTCTACCTCCACGCCGGACTCGGCAAGCGCCATGGCCAGCGCCCGTACGTAGACGTTCATGCCCCCGGCATCACCCGCGCCGGGCTGCTCCATGGGGGAGGTGTGCAACGACAGGAACGCCACACGACGGATCAACGGCACCCGGTCCTCCTCACGATCACAACAAAAATCAGCTTTGCCCTGCAGAAAACACTACTCCTGCCCCCGAGTTCCCATCCCGGCAAACTCCGCTATGTGGACAAGGCTGCTAGCGTGGCGGCTGTGAGCCAAGAACAAACCTTCCACATCCGCAAAGCAACGCCTGACGACTGGGCAGGCATCTGGTCCATCCTGGAGCCCGTGATCCGTGAGGGCGAGACCTTTACCTGGGACCGCGATACCAGCGAAGCAACAGCCAGGACCAAATGGATCAAGGACGCTCCCGGCCAGACCTTCGTGGCGGTGCACCAGGCCACAGGCGAGATCCTGGGAACAGGGGAGTTCCACGCCAACCAAGCGGGCGGCGGAAGCCACGTTGCCAACGCCGGGTACATGGTGGGGGCCAACAACTCGGGCCAGGGAATTGCCAGGGCATTGTGTGCCTACTCGCTGAACGAAGCCAAGGCCGCAGGGTTCCATTCCATGCAGTACAACGCCGTGGTGGAGAGCAATGTAAGAGCGGTGTGGCTATGGCAATCCATGGGGTTCAAGATCCTGGCCACGGTTCCTGAAGCCTTCGACCACCCGGAGATCGGCTACGTGGGCCTGCACGTCATGTACAGAAAGCTCTAGGTCCACAACTGGCTTAACTCAGGAAAAGCGGCCTCGTACCCCTCCAGCAGTTGCCGTCCCAAGGGGACTGAACCCACCAGCGGGTGCGCGGCAAATGCTTGAACGGCAGCCTCGCGATCGCCGGCAACAACCGCACGGATGGTTAGCCGTTCCACCTCCTTGACGTGCTGCATCAGGGTGAGGAACGGCCCGTCCGGCCGTTCCTGCGGAAGCGGCAACGCGCCGTCGGGCGTTACCTGGCAAGGAACCTCGACGACGGCGTCCGCCGGCAATCCGGGAACGGCCACCTCCGCCGCTGGCCCAGGAGCAGACACCGGTGAGTTGGGCACGTTGAGAATCAGCTGGGCGGTCCCGCCGCCGGACAGCGCCCGCATGACGGACAGGGCAACGCGTTCGTAGCCGCCGCCTGCGAGATCAGACTCGTCGCGTTGCTCCCCGTGGGTCCGGGCTTCGGCCAGGTAGCCTTCCTCGCGGGAGCGTCGGGCGGCATCCCACAGCCGGTACGGATGCGGATCCTGAAGAAGGCTTGGGTATAGCGAATTTTGCTGTTGGTGGATAGACGTTCCACGGGTTTCGCTTTGCTGTCCGATGGCTTCGGTGGCCTGTGCCGTTTGGTAGTAGTAGTAAAGGTATTCGTTGGGCAGGCAGCCGAGTTTTTCCAGAGTGTGCTGCCCGAACAACCGCCCTTCCTCCATGGTCTCCAGGGCAACGCGGTCGGACAGCAGACCCGGCAACAGGTCACGTCCAGCAGGTGCCAACCGATAAAGCCACCCGAGGTGGTTCAGGCCGTAGTAGCCCACGCCGTCGAGGGTTCCTTCGTTGAGGGGCGCACCGGCAGCGCGGGCAGCGCGCTGGACCAAGCCACCGGCCGAGTCGCAGATGCCGATCACCCGGCGCCCCAGGATGGGAACCAGCGCTTCGGTGACCATGCCAGCCGGATTGGTGAAGTTGATGAGCCACGCATCGGGGCAGTGGCGACGCATCGCCGCAGCGAGTTCCAACATGTGGGGAATGGAGCGGAGAGCGTACGAGATGCCTCCTGCGCCTGTCGTCTCCTGACCCAGCAACCCCAATCCCAAGGGAATCTGTTCGTCAGTGATCCGCCCGGCGGTGCCGCCCGGACGGATCGCGGCGAACACCATGTCCGTCCCGGTGAGTGCCTGCCCGAGGTCCGTGGAAACCACGACGGCGGGAGCGGAACCTTCGTCGGCGGGCATGTCGCGGAGTACCGCCTCCATGGCAGCGAGCCGTGAGCCGTCCACGTCAAAGAGGACGAGTTCATCTACCAACCCGGCAAAGGGACCCGCACACAAGGCGCGGTACACAAGGGGAACCCGGAATCCGCCGCCGCCGGCGATCATGAGCCGCATGATCCGAGTCTATGCAGCCCAGCACGTGCAGCGTAGTCTGCCGTGCATGGACGCTATGCCCCAGCGACGATTCGACCCCTTGGCTGCCGTGCGGTCGGACGGGGACCACCAGTGCGATCTCCTCCTGACAGGAACGGTTTTCCAGGACATCATTTTTACCGGACTTCCGCACGCTCCCGAACCTGGCACGGAGGTGTGGAGCGAAGGCATGGGCAGTTGCCCCGGGGGTGTAGCCAACCAGGCCATTGCCGCTTCCCGGCTGGGCTTGCGGACCAACCTCGCGGCGACCTTCGGGGACGACGGCTACGGCGATTACAACTGGCAGATCCTGGAAAGCCAGGAACACGTTGACCTCTCGCTCTCGCAAAGAGTTCCCGGCTGGCACTCACCAGTGACGGTATCCATGTGCGTCAACCAGGACAGGTCCATGGTCACGCACGGCCACCCCGCCCCGATCAGTTCCTCGGAACTGATTGGGAAGCCACCCAAGGCGCTCGCCGCCGTCGCCGATTTAGGCGAGGAGATGGAACCGTGGATGCTCGCAGCGAAGGATGCAGGCACCAAACTCTTTGGCGTGGTGGGCTGGGACCCCACCGGGCAGTGGTCGGAGCGGCGGCTGGACCAGCTGGCCAACTTCCATGCCTTCCTGCCCAATGCTCCCGAAGCGATGGCGTTCACCGGAAAAGCTGACCCGTGGGCGGCGTTGTATTCGCTGGCTGACCGCGTCCCGGTGGCCGTGGTAACTCTTGGCCCTCAAGGCGCGGTGGCAGTGGACTCGGAAACCGGGGAAGAGGAATGGGTGCCGTCACTGCCCGTATCGGCTTCCGATCCCACCGGTGCGGGGGACTGTTTCGGGGCGGCCTTCATTGTGGGATGCCTGGCAGGGTGGAGATTGGGGGACAGGCTACGGTTCGCGAACCTTTGCGCCTCCTTGGCGGTCCAGGAAGTGGGTGGCTCACTGGCAGCACCGGGTTGGGGCGACATCGCCGACTGGTGGCAGCGGGCGAACGCACGAAAGGAACGTCAGTCGAGTCAATGGTTGCGGCGCTTCGCCTTTTTGGAACCGATCGTGAAGGACATCCCGGCGGAGGCCCAACGACGAGCCCGGGCCACCATCGCGCATTTGTCGGACGCACAGTAGGGGCGCGGGGTGCCCGCAGTTAACCCGAGTTCACTGACAGCACTAGAATCTCTAGGGTGACTTACGAAGCAGCTGCAGATATCGGTATCGGGTCGAAGGCCTCCATAGCAAAGTCAGCGGTGCTGGAACGCTCCGCCGTGATCGACCTCGACGCCGTGCGGCACAACGTTCGTCAGTTCGTCGGTATTGCCTCCCCGGCCGCTGTTATGGCCGTGGTGAAGGCAGACGCTTACGGCCACGGTGCTGTACAGGTTGCCCGGGCAGCCCTCGACGCCGGAGCTGCCTGGCTGGGCGTCGCCCACATTTCCGAAGCGCTCGCCTTGCGCGCCGCCGGTGTCGAAGCCCCGCTGCTCGCCTGGTTGCACACCCGCGAAAGCAACTTCCAAGCGGCAGTCGCCGCCGGCATCGACGTCGGAATTTCCGGCTGGGAGCTGGAAGCCGTGGTGGCTGCAGCCCGGGAACAGGAGCGCCCGGCGCGTGTGCACCTCAAAGTGGACACAGGTCTGGGCCGCAACGGGTGCACCATCGCCGATTGGGACCAGTTGTTGGGCCAGGCCATGGAATACCAGGACCAAGGCCTCCTGCGCGTGGTGGGCGTTTTCTCGCACCTCGCAGTTGCTGACGAGCCGGAACGCCCGGAAACCGATGAGCAACTGGCCGTTTTCCGCGAAGCCCTTGCCATGGCCGAGGACGCCGGCGTGGATACCGAGGTCCGGCACATTGCCAACACGCCCGCAGCACTGTCCCGCCCGGACTCCCACTTCGACCTGGTCCGCGTGGGCCTGGGCATTTACGGATTGTCGCCCTTTGACGGTGCAACGTCTGCTGAACTTGGCCTGCATCCCGCCATGACCGTCCGGACACTACTGTCCAACTGCAAGAAGGTGCCCGAAGGCCAGGGTGTTTCCTACGGACTCAACTACCGGACCAGGGAGGAAAGCACGCTGGGCCTGGTGCCGCTGGGCTATGCTGACGGCGTCCCCAGGATTGCCACCGGGGGCCCCGTGCGGGTGAACGGCATCAACTACCCGGTAGTCGGCAGGATTGCCATGGACCAGATGGTCATCGACTTGGGACCGCTGTCCCCTGAAGCGGCGGCAGGCCTCAAGGGCGCGGAGGCCGTGATGTTCGGCAACGGTGCCGACGGCGGCCCCACCGCGGATGATTGGGCGGCCGCCGCCGGAACCAACAACTACGAAATCGTGACGCGCATCAGCCCCCGGGTCCCTCGCAGCTACGTCAACGAAATTCCGGCACAGCCGCACGCACCGGCGGTCGTCAGCGGCCAAGCCGAAACGGCAGCGCTGTGAGCAATCCACAGTGGGAGCGCACGCTGAAGGTCACGACGGCGGAACAGACGCACGCGCTCGCAGCAGCTCTAGGTGAGGTGCTGGAGGCCGGGGATCTTCTGGTCCTGACCGGCGAACTGGGTGCGGGCAAGACGACGTTCACCCAGGGACTCGGCGAGGGTCTGGGCGTCCGTGCCGGCATCATTTCGCCCACGTTCGTGCTGGTCAGGATCCACCCCAATCTTGCCGATGGCCCCAGGCCGGGTGGTCCGGACCTGGTCCATGTTGACGCGTACCGGTTGGACTCGGCAGCGGAGATCGATGACATCGATCTTGAGAACACCATGGACACAGCGGTCACCGTTGTGGAGTGGGGCCGGGACCGTGTGGAGCACCTCTCGGACAGCCGTTTGGAGGTTGACCTGCTCAGAGCTGTCGGTGGGGAAAGCACGGCAGCGGCAACGGACGGCGACGTGTTGGACTTCGATACCGATGACGACGACGAGCCCCGCACTATCGTTTTCCGGGGATTCGGTCCCCGTTGGGCCGTAACGCCGCAACTCCTTGAAACTACTGCCCTGGTGGAAGGCAATTGATGCTGATCCTGGCTATTGATACTTCAGCGGTTGCCAGCGCGGCCCTGATTTCGGACGATGCCATGGAAAGCGTGGTGGAATCCTTTGCCACGGAGGACACCCGCAGCCACGCCGAAGTGCTCGCTCCCGGGATCCAGAAGCTTCTGGCTGGCGCGGGGGTCACGGGCGCGGACATCGACGCGATCGTCACCGGCGTGGGACCTGGCCCTTTCACCGGACTCCGCTCCGGCATTGCGACCGCCCGCACCCTCGCTTTCGTGTGGAACAAGCCCTTGTACGGGCTGATGAGCCTGGATGCCATCGCGTTGGAAGTTGCGGAGTCCACGGCGGCCACCCCCGAATTCCTTGTTGCTACGGATGCCCGGCGCAAAGAGGTGTACTGGGCCCGTTATACATTGGACGACGGCCAGCTTCCGGAACTTGTGGACGGCCCCCATGTTGGTTTCGCCTCCGAGCTTCCGGACTTGCCGGTGTTCGGCGCAGGCGCAGGCTTGTATTCCGATGTCTTGAAAGCGGATGAAGATTTCGCCACCACGCAGCCGGATGCGGCGTCGCTGGGCCAGTTCGCTTTGGCCAAGCTCACGGCCGGACAGGCGTTGTTGGACTCCACTCCGCTGTACTTGCGCGAATCGGACGCCCAGGTGCCCGGACCCAGGAAGCGTGCGTTGTGATGGGAGGGGCACTGTGAAACTGTCACCCAAGCTGGAACTCGCCGGGGTTTCCTTGCGCGACATGACGGAGGCCGACATCCCGGCGGTGGAGGCCTTGGAGCGCCGGTTGTTCCCCGTGGACGCGTGGCCCCTGCAGATGTTCTTCGATGAGTTGGCCCAGCCCGAGACCCGGCGCTATGTGGTGGCCGAGGTTGCAGGGGAGATCGTGGCCTACGCCGGATTGATGTGCATCGAGCCGATCGCGGACGTCCAGACGATCGCCGTCGTGCCTGAATTCGAAGGCAAGGGAATCGGCTCGGCCATCCTGACGGAACTGATTGATGAAGCGCGGCGCCGCCGTGCGGCAGACGTCCTGCTGGAAGTCCGGGCGGATAACCCCCGCGCCCAGCAACTGTACTTGCGCTTCGGCTTCGAGCAGATCCACGTGCGTCCCCGCTATTACCGGGACGGTACTGATGCCCTGATCATGCGTCTTGAACTGAACAAACATGAGTCCCAAGAAGGAGCCACAGCGTGAGCCGGCCATTTCCGGAACAGCAGAAGCAGCCGCTGGTGCTTGGCATCGAGTCATCCTGCGATGAGACCGGTGTTGGAATCGTGCGGGGTACCACCCTGTTGACCAACACCGTGTCCTCGTCAATGGATGAGCATGTCCGCTTTGGCGGGGTCATCCCGGAGATCGCTTCGCGCGCGCACTTGGACGCCTTTGTGCCCACCTTGCAGGAGTCACTGCAAGAGGCCGGTGTCACCTTGGAGGACATCGACGCCATAGCCGTCACGTCCGGCCCGGGCCTGGCCGGTGCGCTCATGGTGGGTGTTTGTGCCGCGAAGGCCCTGGCCGTTGCCACCGGCAAGCCGCTGTACGCGATCAACCATTTGGTGGCACACGTTGGGGTGGGACTGCTGGACGGCAACCGGGTTTCGGAAGGAAAGCACGACGCCGTTGCTGCCGCCGGCTTGGGTGCAGGCAAGCTCCCGGAGAACCTCGGGGCATTGCTGGTATCGGGTGGGCACACGGAAATCCTGCGCATCCGGAGCATCACGGATGACGTGGAACTCCTGGGGTCAACCATCGACGACGCCGCCGGTGAAGCCTATGACAAAGTGGCCCGCATCCTTGGTCTCGGCTACCCGGGTGGGCCTGCAATCGACAAGCTGGCGCGCCAAGGAAACCCCAAGTCCATCCGTTTCCCGCGCGGACTCACTCAGCCCAAGTACATGGGTACGGCGGAGGAGAAGGGGCCGCACCGCTACGACTGGTCTTTCAGCGGCCTGAAAACAGCGGTGGCCCGGTGTGTTGAGCAGTTCGAAGCCCGTGGCGAGGAAGTCCCCGTGGCAGACATTGCCGCAGCGTTCCAGGAAGCCGTGGTGGACGTCATCAGTTCGAAGGCAGTCCTGGCTTGCAAAGAGCACGGCATCACGGACGTCCTGCTCGGTGGGGGTGTGGCAGCGAACTCGAGGCTCCGCGAGTTGACTGGGCAGCGTTGTGCCTCCGCCGGGATCACGCTGCATGTTCCGCCGCTGGGCCTGTGCACGGATAACGGGGCTATGGTTGCTGCGCTTGGTGCCCAGCTGATCATGGCCGGCATCAGTCCCAGTGGAGTTTCCTTCGCGCCGGATTCCTCCATGCCGGTGACTACGGTGTCAGTGCCCGCCTGAGCTTCTCCATCAGGGCAGGCGCCATGGCCGAAACTAGTCGTCGGGACCGACCCCTCGAGCTCGCAGCCGGATACTCGATCGGCTCTGCGGACCGTGCCGCTGCGGCTGGTGAGTGGGGGAATGTCCTACTGCACAGTCCGAGCCTGCCACTGCTTGAAGGTGTTGAACTTGCGCTTGACGACGTTGCGGCCTTTGCAGTCCTCTTTGTCGCAACCCGAAGGTCTGCCACCAGTGGATCAGCGTCGTTTCCGATGGCCCACTTCCGGCATCTTCGCCAGGATCAGCAAAAAGCTCTTCGGAGCATAGTACGAACGACACCAGTCATGGGTGGACGGCTAAGTTCAGCTAACACTTACGCCGGAGTCAGAGGTGCCTGGTCCGTGGAGCTGAACAAGCCCATGCCCAACGTCACCTACAACGTCGTTGTCCAGGTCGACGGTGGTCTGCAGAACACGTTCACTATCAAGATGGACAGTGACGGGCACCCCGTATCGGCCAAGGGCCATGTCGTCTCAACCCTCGTCGGCGACGCGAACCGTAACGGCTATCAGCAGCGCAAAGCCGGTTGGCTCGGCGGCCCCGGCTACGACGGCGGGCATGCAGCACCGTCCGCTCTGGGGTTCATCGGTGAAGGCGCAGGTGTTTTCCCTCAGCACGAATGGCAGAACCGCAAAGCGGGGACACCCAACGAAATCGACCAGGCGAAACAACTTCATCAGCAAGAAGCTCTTCGGCGCCTAGGACGAAACGAGACCCGTCGAAGGCGTCCTGCAAAGTGCAGTCCCCGTAAGTCTCGTCAATCGCGTCACCTGCCTCTGTGGCAATTCGCCTAAGCGTCAGGCCCCTTGCGCATCTGTTGCACGAGGTCCATCACCACTGCTTGCAGGTCTCCGTTGTGTTCTGCGGCGACGCGGCGCTGGCGCTGGTAGCTTGCTCCGCGCTGGATGATCTTCAAGACGTCGGCCAGTTCTTCCGAGCAGCCGAGCTTGGCTGCCACGGGTTCCAGCCGCGAGACGGTTTCCGCGAGGTGCTCCGTGACCAACTGCTCGTTGCCCTCGGCGTCGAGGATGATGATCGCTTCCATGCCGTAGCGTGCGGCACGCCATTTGTTCTCCTGCACATGCCATGGGGGCATGGTGGGGATGCTGCCGCCGGCGTCGAGGATGGAGGAGAACTCGTCCACCAGGCATTGCGTCAGCGCAGCGATGGCGCCTACTTCTTCAAGGGTGGCCAAGCCGTCGCAGATGCGCATTTCAATAGTGCCCAGGTTCGCCACCGGCCGGATATCCCAACGGATTTCCGACGTCGCATCAATGACACCTGTGGTGAACATGTCCTGGACGTAGGACTCGTAGGCTTCCCATGTTTCGAACTGGAAGGGAAGCCCGGCAGTGGGAAGCTGCTGGAACATGAGTGCGCGCTGTGACGCGTAGCCGGTTTCTTCTCCAGCCCAGTAAGGGCTGGAGGCGGACAGGGCTTGGAAGTGCGGGAAGTAGTTGACCAAGCCGTCCAGAATGGGAAGGACCTTGTCCCGGTGGTCGATGCCCACGTGGACGTGAACGCCGTAGATCACCATTTGGCGTCCCCACCATTGGGTCCGCTCGATCAGTTTGGCGTAGCGCTCCTTGTCCGTTACGGGCTGGAGCAGGGGAGGGCTGAACGGGTGGCTGCCTGCGCAGAATACTTCCACGCCCATGGGATCGGTGACTTCACGGACGGCGGCGAGGGATCGGCTGAGGTCCTCTTTGGCGTCCTTGACGGTCTCGCAAATGCCGGTGACCAGTTCCACCGTGTTGAGGAGCAGCTCGCGCTTGATATGGGGGTGTTCGTCGTCCTCGTTGAGGTCGGGGTGGTTCGCTGCGACGCCCTTCAGGACGTCGTTGGCCACTGATACCAATTCCCCGGTGCGTGCATTGACGAGCGCCAACTCCCATTCCACACCCAGTGTCGATTGCCTGGATGGCGCAAAATCAATCTGCACGTAGTCCCCTCATTGTCTTGTCTCTGCCGGGCACGGTTCCCCGCTGTGGGGCCGCCAGCGGTCGGATCAAGTCTAATGCAGCGGGAACACAGGTTGCTGCTGGGGCCTTACGGGAGAGGGCCGGTCATTTGCTATTGAGAATGCTTCTCAATAGAATAAACGCATGCATCTCACAGTCGTCAGTTCACTGGACAGTCAATGCCGGGAGTCAGCCGCTGCCAGGCTCGGCCAAACCCACACCAACTCCGTGGTGGTGCTTCACGATCTGCTGGATGGCTCCTTGGTCCTGCGTCGCGTCTACCGGGACGGTCAGCTGTTCGAGCGCGAAACCACACAGCTGGAGCATGGTTGCCTCAGCTGCACTGTCAGGTTGGACGTAGTCCCGACGGCGGAACGTCTCGCCTCATGCGGTTTCGACCACGTAGTGCTGGGCCTCCCGCCCGGCGTTGCGGCCGGGATGGCCGTTACCGAGCTGCGGCGTGGCCTGAGTCGCCCGGCTGTGATCGACAACGCCGTGCTGGCCCTGGACCCGGTAGACCTGGACGACCATATATGGGACCGTCACACGCTGTTCGAATCCGGTTTCACCTCCATGCCCACTGATGAGCGCACCAGCGGAGAATTTCTGATCGGCGAGTTCGGGCAGGTGGACACCGTCATGGTGCACCCTGGATTGGGGGCTGTGCTCACCGGTGATCCTCGCGAAGGTTCCGCGCAGTGGCTGCTCGGTGTCGAACTACTCGGCCAGCTGGCGTCCCATGCCGGCGTTGTTGGCGCCGCTGACGAATACCGGCCGGGCTGCTTCGACGACGCCGAGGCAGCGGCCCGTAACCGGCCCGGCGTGGTGCGGGTGCCCGTCATTGAGGCGGAGGGTTCCTTCCGCACGGTGCTGCACAGGGCGGGCCGTCCGCTGCATCCGGGACGTTTCCGTGAAGCACTGCCCCAATTGGCGGCTGGAACGCACTGGCTGCGTGGCCGTCTTTGGATCGCATCCGCGCCGAAAACGCGGATCGCCGTCCAAGGTATTGGGCCGCGGGTCTGGCTCGAAAGTACCGGGAAATGGCTGGCGGACTCGGCCGAACCTGGCCAGGCACACGCCGGAAAGACGGGTGCCGACGTCGACTCTGTCCTGGACTGGCACCCCAGCCATGGCGACCGTGGAACTGTGCTGGCGATCACCGGCCGTTCGGAGGACATCGACGCCCGGGAATTTCGCGACCTCCTGGACAGTTGCCAACTCACCCAGGCTGAAATGAAGCAGGACTTCGGCGTCTGGGACGACCCCCTGGAACTCAGCGACGCCCTCTAAACCAAACACCCAACCAAAGGAGAAACACCATGAAGGTCAGGAATTCGCTGCGTGCCCTCAAGAAGATCCCCGGTGCGCAAATTGTCCGCAGGCGTGGACGCACGTTCGTCATCAACAAGAACAACCCGCGGATGAAGGCGCGGCAGGGCTAACCGCACGTCGGTGATAAATGGGCGTGTTTAATGGGGGAATGCCAATCCTGAACAAAGACATGTCCCTGTGCATTTCGCTTGCGGCCCGGCCCAGCAATATCGGGACCAGGTTCCACAATTATTTGTACGATCTGCTCGGCCTGAACTTTGTCTACAAGGCATTCGCCCCGGCGGACATCACCCTTGCAGTGGCTGGCATCCGCGGCCTCCCGATCCGGGGCGCCGCGGTGTCCATGCCGTACAAGGAAGCCGTCATCCCGCTGGTTGACGTCATGGACCCGTCGGCCAAGGCCATCGATTCGGTGAACACCATCGTCAACGACAATGGCGTGCTGACTGCCTACAACACGGACTACATCGCCATTGCCCGGCTGCTGAAGGACCATCAGGTTCCCAACAGCCACAGCGTGCTCCTCCGCGGTGCAGGCGGCATGGCGAAGGCCGTAGCCGCAGCACTTCGGGACGCCGGGTTCACCGCCGTCACCATCGTGGCCCGCAACGAGGACACCGGCCGCGCGCTGGCAGATCTCTACGGCTTCGCTTGGCAGGATGACGTCAACGGCTCCACAGCCGATCTCATCATTAACGTCACGCCGCTGGGAATGGCTGGTGCGGATGAAACCGCCCAGTCCTTCGACGACGCCACGATCGCCGCTGCACAGGTGGTGTTCGACGTCGTCGCCTTGCCTTCGGAGACGCCCCTTATCTCCGCCGCACGCTCCGCCGGTAAGCCTGTGATCACGGGTGCCGAGGTCATCGCCATCCAGGCTGAGGAGCAGTTTGTCCTCTACACGGGTGTGCGACCTAGCGCCGAGCAGGTCCGGGAAGCCTCGGAGTTCTCGCGCCGCTGACGCTCTAGGCCGTCACCGGCTCCACGACAACAGCCACTCTTTCCTCGCCGATCCTGGTGAGGACCAGGGTGGCTGTTTTCGCATCCTTGCCTTTGACGGGCTTGGCAGGCAGCAATTGCTTCCGAAGTTCTTCCGGCGTCACGGCAGTGCCGCGCTTCTTGATGTCCAGCACAGTGATGCCCTGGTTTTTCACCCAGGCCTTCAGGGCCTTGACGTTGTACGGCATCACCTCAAGCACCTTGAAGGCGCGGGCGAAAGGGGTGTCGTGAAGCTCGGGGGCGCAGATGTAGGCGATGTGCTCGTCCACGAGGTGCCCGCCCAGCCTTTCGGCGACGTCGGCCACCAGTCCTGCGCGGATCACCGCACCATCCGGTTCGTAGAGGAAGCCCTCAACGGGCCCGACGACGGCTACCGGACCGCCGTCGAAATCCGCGCCGCTGGTGATTTCAGCGGCGCCCTGGTTGCCGATCACCAGCGCGGCCCGACGCACGCCGGGGCGCGCCACAGCGTTGAACCAGAGGGTCACTTCGGTGACGTCTCCGCCCACTGAGACCCACTGGGCTTCACAGCCTGGGGGCACGGAGTCGTGGGGAATGCCGGGACCCATCTTGACGCCGATAGCGCGGCCGGTCGCCGCCAGACGTTCTACGAAGGACAGCGGGGGAGAGAAGGCTTCAGGATCCCAAATCCGCTTGGTTCCGGACGTGGACGTGGTTCGGCGGGCAGGATCCAGCCATACCCCGTCCATCCCGTCCAACTCTACGGAGGTTGCATCCGCATGCACCACGGTGGCATGCGGGAAGGGCATGAGATTGATGGTGGCGCAGGCGGCAGTGGTTTCATCCATCTCAACGGCGGTCACGGAAATGTCCATTGACGCCATCGCCATGGAATCGGCGCCAAGGCCGCAGCCGAGGTCTGCAACGTGCGAGATGCCGGCCTTCGCAAAGCGCTCCGCGTGCCGGGCTGCGACGTTCAATCGCGTGGCCTGTTCCAAACCGGCTTGGGTGAACAGCATCTGCCGGGCAAACTCGCCGAACTTTGCCTCTGCGCGTGTCCGCAGCCGGGATTGCGTGAGCACCGCGGCCACGAGTTCGGGGGAGTGACCGGCCTTCCGAAGGTGCGCGTTGACGCTGAACGAATCGGCCTCCCGGTAGGGCCCCAGGGAGGCAAGAAGTTCCCATCCTTCAGTGGTCAGCAAGGGGGCGATCTGTTCCTGCGGTGCGTGAGGCATGGGATCAAGCCTAACGGCGCGGCACTTGACAGCGTGACCGGCTAATCAGCCCGATAAGGTTGTTTTCATGGAAGACAACGCAGCCCCGCACCCCTCAACCATGGCAAAATTCGCGCGCCCCGCCCTCATAGCAGGGGGAGTGATCGCGGTGGTGTGCATCGGCCTGCTCGTCATTATCTTCGCGTTGGATTCCTTCAATGCCGCCACCTACTCCGTCGCTGGCAAAAGCGTCAATGACGCCACGGATGAAGCGCGAGGCATCCGCGAACTTTACAGCGGAGCCAGGACCGGTGGAATCATCACGCTGGTGATCTCCGGCGTCATGGCCGTTGCCGCCGCCGTGGTGCTGTATCTGAACCGTGGCAACGCTCCGCTGGACGAAGACGATGACGGCGAAGACTACGATCTGGACGACCTCACCGGCAGGTGACGAACGTTCACCCATGACGAAATGCTGGCACTCACCTTGACCGAGTGCTAACGCTTACATAGAGTCTTGTTAGCACTCTCCCCCGGAGGGTGCTAATCACGCCAAGCGTCTTCCGGCACCGCGACGACGGTTGTACGCTCCGGCACCCTAGTTCTTAGTCCATGAATCAGCTCATGAAAAGGAGAGTCCGAGTGTCGGTCTCGATTAAGCCTCTTGAGGATCGTATTGTTGTTCGCCCGCTCGAAGCAGAGCAGACCACGGCTTCCGGCCTGGTAATTCCGGACTCCGCACAGGAGAAGCCGCAGGAAGGCGAAGTTGTTGCAATCGGCCCCGGCCGCTTCGATGACAACGGCAACCGCGTACCGGTTGACGTAGCTGTTGGCGACGTCGTCATCTACTCCAAGTACGGTGGAACCGAAGTCAAGACCGGCGGCAACGAGTACCTCGTTCTGTCCGCCCGCGACGTCCTTGCGATCGTCGTAAAGTAACTTCCCGGAGCCCCGCACCGCCGCCGCGTTGGAATCATTCCAACCCGTCAGCGGTGCGGGTTTTCTGTCTTGAAAGGACACAACCATGGCAAAGCAGCTTGCTTTTAACGATGCTGCCCGCCGGTCTCTTGAGGCCGGTATCGACAAGCTCGCCAACACTGTCAAGGTGACGCTTGGCCCGCGCGGCCGCAACGTCGTGCTGGACAAGAAGTGGGGCGCTCCCACGATCACCAACGACGGCGTGACCATCGCCCGCGAAGTTGAGCTTGACGACCCCTACGAGAACCTTGGCGCACAGCTGGCCAAGGAAGTAGCCACCAAGACCAACGACGTCGCCGGTGACGGCACCACCACGGCTACCGTGCTGGCACAGGCGCTGGTCAAGGAAGGCCTCCGCAACGTTGCTGCCGGCGCAGCTCCGGGCGAGATCAAGCGCGGCATCGAGGTTTCCGTCGAAGCCGTCGCCGCCCGCCTCCTGGAGAACGCCCGCGAAGTTGAAGGCACCCAGGTTGCCAGCGTTGCAGCCATCTCCGCGCAGAGCGACGAGGTTGGCGAACTGCTGGCTGAAGCATTCGGCAAGGTTGGCAAGGATGGTGTGATCACCATTGAAGAGTCCTCCACCACCCAGACCGAACTGGTCCTCACCGAGGGCATGCAGTTCGACAAGGGCTACCTTTCCCCGTACTTCGTCACCGACGCTGAGCGCCAGGAAGCCGTCCTTGAGGACGCCCTCATCCTGATCAACCAGGGCAAGATCTCCTCGCTGCAGGACTTCCTGCCGCTGCTGGAGAAGGCCCTGCAGGCAAACAAGCCGCTCTTCATCATCGCTGAAGACATCGAAGGCGAAGCCCTTTCCACGCTGATCGTCAACCGCATCCGCGGCACGCTCAACGTTGTTGCCGTCAAGGCTCCGGGCTTCGGCGACCGCCGCAAGGCCATGCTCCAGGACATCGCCACGCTCACGGGCGCCCAGGTTGTTTCCCCGGACCTCGGCCTGACCCTGGACACCGTTGGCCTGGAGGTGCTTGGTACCGCGCGCCGCATCACGGTGACCAAGGACAACACCACCATCGTTGACGGCGCCGGCACGGCCCAGGACGTTGCCGACCGCGTTGCACAGCTGCGTGCTGAGCTCACCCGGACGGACTCCGACTGGGACAAGGAAAAGCTGCAGGAACGCCTGGCCAAGCTGGCCGGCGGCATCGGCGTGATCAAGGTTGGCGCAGCCACCGAGGTTGAGCTGAAGGAAAAGAAGCACCGCATCGAGGACGCAGTTTCCTCCACGCGTGCAGCCCTCGAAGAAGGCATCGTTTCCGGTGGCGGTTCCGCTCTCATCCACGCCCTCAAGGCACTGGACGAGTCCCCGGCCGTGAAGGCGCTCGAAGGCGACGCAGCAGCTGCTGTGGGCATCGTCCGCCGCGCCCTGGTTCAGCCGCTGCGCTGGATCGCCCAGAACGCAGGCTTCGACGGCTTTGTTGTTGTTGCCAAGGTTTCCGAGCTCGAAGCCAACCACGGCTTCAACGCCAAGTCCGGCGAGTACGAGGACCTGATCGCCGCTGGCGTGATCGACCCCGTCAAGGTCACCCGTTCGGCTCTCCGCAACGCCGCTTCCATCGCTGCCCTGGTTCTCACCACCGAGACCCTGGTTGCCGAGAAGCCGGCTGAGGAAGAAGACGCACACGCAGGCCACCAGCACTAACGGCCTGTTTTACAAAGGCCCCGGTCACGTTGACCGGGGCTTTTGTTGTCTGCGGCTTTGCGCGGGGCGGCTATTGTGAGCGTACGACGGCGGCGGTAACCTGACGCTAATACGGCGGCTTGGGTGCGTCACCGGGGTGCATCGTCGCCGCAAGGTGAGCCATGACGATGCCTGCCACAGCCTTGGACCTGGGACGCTCGGCGTTCTCCGAGCATCGCTGGAGCGATGCTCTGGATTGCCTCGCCCGCGCGGATGCCGAGGGTGGTCTGCCTCCCCAAGACATTGAGCTGGTGGCATCCGTGGCGATGCTCCTGGGTAAGGAATCGGAGGGCGTCGCCTACCTGACGAGAGCCCATGACGAGTACGTGACCGTGGGGGATATGGCAGGGGCGGCCCGCTGTGCAGCGTGGCTGGTCCTCTACCTCATGAACCTCGGGGAACAAGCGCGGGGTTCCGGCTGGTTGTCCCGTGCCAAGCACATGCTGGACGGAATGGTAGACCCCACGGAAGCCGAGGGCTACGTCCTGATCCCGACAGCACTGGGAGCACTGTATGGAGGGAATCCGGAGACCAGCAACGAGCTCTTCAGCCGCGCTTTGGCCTTGGGGCAGCGGTTCCACGACCGTGACCTGACGGCGTTGGGGCAGTTGGGCGTTGGGACTGCCCGGATCAACTTGGGATTCCCCGATGAAGGCCTCGGTTTCCTGGACGAAGCGATGGTCGCCGTAAGCGCCGGGGAAGTCTCGCCCATCCCCTCGGGCATCATCTACTGCGCTGTGATCGGAAGCTGCCGCCTGACCTTGGACGTGCAGCGCGCGCACGAGTGGACGGCTGCGCTGGCACGCTGGTGCGGGCAGCAGCCTGACATGGTCATGTTCAGCGGGCAATGCCAAACGCACAGGGCCGAGTTGTTCATCCTCCATGGAGCTTGGGAGGAAGCCATGGCGGCACTCAAGATCGCCCAAGACCGTTCTCGACACGGCGACCCCGAAGCGACTTGGGGCGCCTGGTACTTTCAAGGCGAGCTCTTTCGCCTCACCGGCCTTGATGAAGAAGCGGCCTCGGCCTATGCCAAAGCCGCCGAGACCGGCTTCGAAGCACTGCCGGGGTTGGCCCTCATGCTCGTCAGGCAGCACAAGGCAGCACAAGCCCAATCCATGGTGCGCCGAGCGATGTCCGGCGCGGATCCTGCCAACCGCCGTCGACTGCTCCCTGCGGTGGTGGACATCGAGCTTGCCGCCGGCGATCTTGAAGCGGCACGCGCAGCGGCCGACGAATTCGCGGCACCGGTCAGGGACGCGCGCAGGCCCTTGGAACAGGCTATCGCTGCCCAGGCTGAAGCCAACGTGCTGCTCGCCGAAGGAAATCCCCATGCGGCCCTGGCCGCGGCGAGGAAAGCTTGGCGTCTTTGGTACAGCCTAGAGGCCCCCTTTGGCGCCGCCAGCTGCAGGGTGCTGGCGGGCCGTGCCTGCAACTTGCTGGGTGACCAGGACTCTGCTGCGATGGAGTTTGAAGCCGCAAAAGCAGACTTCGCCGATCTCGGGGCAACTCCGGCAGCAGCAGATGTTTTGGAATTGACTGGCGAAACGAGCGTGGACGCATCTCCGTTGACCAGCAGGGAACTGGAAGTCCTGCGCCTGATCGCGGGCGGCAATGCCAACCGGACCATCGCCCGCGAGCTTTACCTCAGCGAAAAGACGGTAGCCCGGCACGTCAGCAACATTCTTTCCAAACTCGCGGTGCCCTCCAGGGCGGCCGCGACCGGCTACGCCTTTGAGCACGGCCTGATCCACTGACCCTCAGTCATCTCCTGCGCAGAAATACCCATGCAGCGTGTACTGAAATGCGTCATTCTGCCGACGCGGCGTAAGGGGCTGGACTCATAGCTTGGCGTTATGAACATTCCACTGCTTGCCGGCACCGTATCCACAGTGCTTTTTGCAGCCAGCATGCTGCCCATGCTTCTCAAAGCTGTGCGCACCAAGGACCTTGAGTCCTACAGCGTCGGCAACATCGCCACCACCAACGTGGCCAATGCAGTGCATTCGTTCTATGTCTTTGACCTCCCGGCGGGCCCCGTTTGGCTGCTGCACTCCTTCTACATTGTTGCTTCCGCCCTCATGCTCTTGTGGTGCCTGCGCTACCGGAAGGTCCCTGACGACGCTCTCAATGAACCAATCGGAGAACCAGTAACTGAAGGGACAGAACAATGAACGCCAACCTGGAATCGACAGTGGACACGATCATCGCGGGAGGTGGGCAGGCAGGGCTCGCGCTGGGATACTTCTTGGCCCAGGAAGGCAGGACCTTCCTGATACTGGATCAGAACGGGAGGCCGGGGGAAGCCTGGCGCCAACGCTGGGACTCGCTGCGGCTCTTTACGCCCGCCAAGTATGACGGCCTCCCAGGAGCGCCTTTCCCCGGTGACCACCTTGCGTTCCCCACAAAGGATCAACTGGCTGACTATCTGGAGGACTATGTGCGCCGCTTTGACCTCCCCTTCGTCCCAAACGTCCTCGTGGACCAGATCAATCGTGTCGGAGACGTGTTTACCGTGGCAGCGGGAGATCGCAGCTGGCGCTGCAACAACGTGGTGATTGCTACAGGAGGACACCATCTGCCCAAGAAGCCGCAGTTCGCAGGAGATTTGGATTCGGAGATACTGCAACTGCATTCAGAGGACTACAGGAATCCCGGGCAGTTGAAGGATGGCCCCGTCCTGGTGGTGGGGCTGGGCAATTCAGGAGCTGAAATAGCCCTTGAAGTTGGCAAATCCCATGCCACTCAACTGGCGGGACGCCCCAGCGGTGAGATGCCTATGCGGCATGGCCGGACGGCTGCACGCTTCGCCCTTCCCGTGGTGCGGTTCCTCGGTTTGCATGTCCTGAATCTCAACACACCCATCGGTCGCAAGGCGGCTCCCGGATTCAAGTCGATGGCGGCACCACTGATCCGGACCAAGACCAAGGACCTGGTTGCTGCGGGGGTGCACCTGGTACCGAGGCTGGCCGGGGTTTCGGAGGGCCGGCCGGTCCTGGACGATGGGAGTCGTGTGGAAGCTTCGAATGTCATTTGGTGCACCGGTTACCACGAGGACTACTCGTGGGTGAAACTCCCGGTCTTCGATGCCCTCGGTGAGCCCCAACAGACACGGGGAGTGGCACACGACGTTCCGGGCGTCTATTTCATCGGTCAGGAGTTCCTTTTCGCGGCAGCCTCGGCAACGCTTCCCGGAGTCACCAGGGATGCCCGCTACCTTGCCAGCCGGCTCGCTGAACGGAATCCAGGCCGTGCAACGGAACCAGTATTGAAGCAAAACGCAGCGGGCCAGGCAGCCTCATAAAACGTGTAATGGGTCACGTTGGAGGGGGCGCGCCGAACGGCAACGCTAACGAGGCAAAGAAGTATCAGCACAGGTCACGCTCAGGTTGGGCTGGCAGAATGTATGGCTGGACCTGTGCTGATGGGGCTTCGTATGGCGGCCAGGGACACCCTCCACCATGGGTTGCGCGGCTAAATCCGCGTAATATTGATGCTTTGTGCCACAAGCTTTGAGGAACTGCCTAACGTGACGACGCCAACGATTCCAGCCCCTGCCCACCACGGTAAGCGGGCTGCCGGACCCGTTGCGAAGTCTAAGTTCCGCCCCGAAATCCAAGGCCTTCGATCCCTCGCAGTCCTCATGGTGGTCAGTTACCACATCTGGATCGGCAGGGTCTCCGGAGGCGTTGATGTCTTCCTCCTGATCTCAGCGTTCCTCATGACCCTCCAGTTCACGGGACGTTACAAACAGGGCCGCCCCATGGACCTCCTGCGGCACTGGCTGCACCTGTTCAGGCGGCTCCTGCCCGCCGTCGTCGTAGTTCTGGTGGGCACGCTCGCAGCAACCTTCGCGTTCCTGCCGGCCACGCGCTGGGTTGAAATCGTCCAGCAAACCTGGGCTTCGCTGTTTTACTTTGAGAACAGGCTGTTGCAGGAGTTGGCAGTTGATTACTACGCCACCGACCACAGCATGGCGAGCCCTGTGCAGCACTTCTGGTCCTTGTCCATCCAGGGCCAGGTGTTCATTTTGTGGCCCATCATCTTTGCAACGGTCGCGCTGGTGTGCCGCCGCTTTGCCCTCCGCTACCGCGCCACGCTGGTGTACGTCTTCGCGATCATTTTCCTGGTCTCGTTCATTTACTCCATCATCTTCACTGCCAACAACCAGGCAGTAGCGTACTTCGATACCTTTGCCCGTTTGTGGGAGTTTGCTTTGGGCACGTTGGTGGCCTTGATCCTGCCGGCCCTGAACTTCTCCAAACCTGTCCGTGTGGCCTTGGGCTGGATTGGGGTGGCAGCGATGCTCACCTGCGGCATCCTTCTGCAGGTGCAGACTGCGTTCCCTGGATTCGTGGCCTTGTGGCCCACGCTGGCTGCCGTCGCGGTTATCGCAGCCGGTCAGACGGGGAGCCGTTTCGGCGTGGACAGGATCCTGAGTTCCAAATTCCTGGTCCGGCTCGGTGACAACTCCTACGCCCTCTACCTCTGGCACTGGCCCATTCTGGTGATTGCCTTGGCTTGGAGCGGCAAGGATCACGCCGGCTGGCTTTCGGGCACGGCCATTATTGCGCTGTCACTTGTCTTGGCTTTCCTGACCACCAAGTACATAGAGAAGCCCTTCCGTGAGTGGAAGTGGCCGGAGATGAAGCGCCGCCGCTCGGTCATCGCGATCGTGGCCTGCCTGGCAGTGGTGTCCGCGCCCCTCCTCGCTTTCCAGTACAGGTTGGACGTGGACCAGCAAGCTGCGGAGGCGCGGATGGTCTTCGATAACCCCGGTGCAAAAGCCCTCCTTCCCACATATGTGAATGAAGTGGCTCCGAATGCGCTCACCCAGCCCACCGCGGAAAGGATTGGGAGTGACTGGGCCAACCTGTCCGACGGATGTTCGGGCGACATTAAGCCGGAATCGCAGCTGCTTCAGGACAACTGCCAGCAGAACGGCGTCGGGGCCGACGCCACCAAGACAGTCCTGGTAGTTGGCAGCTCCCACTCCCAGCAGTGGCTTGCCGCCCTGGAAGTGTTGGCGGAGCAGCATCATTGGCGCGTCTACTCGTTGCTCGCCGGAGCCTGTCCCTTCATGACAGAAGACCCCGAGTCCGAGCCGGGCTGCAACGAGTTCAACAGTGAAGTGCGCAGCCACATCCGGGACCATGCGCCGGATGCCATCTTCATGGTGGGCACGGCGGCTGTGTCATCCTTGCCCGACGAGCGACTGACCCACGGTTTCGAGGACCTCATTCCTGAGGTCACGGGGCTGGGCATCCAGGTGGTGGCGGTGCGGGATAACCCACGGTTTACTTACAGCCTCACGGACTGCACGCTCGCCAAAGGCGTGGACAGCCCTGATTGCCGCCCGCTGAAGTCAGACGTCCTGGCCGAACCCAGCCCCTTTGACGCCGTGAGGGGTAAGTACCAGAACCTGTTCCTCTTGGACATGACGGACCTGATCTGCCTGGGAATCTACTGTCCGCCCATCATCGGTAATACGTTCGTCTACCTGGACGACAACCACCTGACCAAAACCTACGTCAAGAGCATGGCGGGCATGCTCGATGAAAGGTGGTTTGCCGCGACAGGGTGGCAACAATGATGGATACACGCGCAAGCGCCACGTCCCCGGCGGCGGGCAAGGAAGGCACGACGGCGAAACCCGGCTTCCGTCCGGAGGTCCAGGGCTTGCGTGCACTGGCAGTGCTCATGGTTGCGGCATACCATATCTGGCTCGGCAAAGTTTCGGGCGGCGTGGACGTCTTCCTGCTCATCTCGGCTTTCCTGCTGACGTTGTCCTTCACGCGCAAGCTTGAAAGTCATAAGCCACTCAGACTCTTGCGGCACTGGCTCCACGTGTTCAAGCGGCTGCTGCCCGCCGTCGTCGTCGTCCTGCTGGCGGTCTTGGCCGGCACCTGGGCGCTGATCCCGCAGAGCCGGTGGCCTGATGTGCTCACGGAGGCGTGGGCATCCCTCATGTACCGGCAAAACTGGCAGCTTGCCGCGTTCGCCGTGGATTACTACGCCCAGCAGCACGTGGACGCCAGCCCCCTGCAACATTTTTGGTCGCTGTCCGTGCAGGGCCAGGTGTTTATTCTGTGGCCGCTGATCTTCGCCGGAGTCGCCCTTCTGCAGCCGCAGCTGGCCAGGCTGTTCCCGCAGCGGAAGGCCGTAGCCCACCGACAAATGCTGTTCATCGCCTTCGGTGCCGTCTTCGTGGCTTCGCTCGTGTTCTCCATCGAGCAGACCGCCACCAACCAGGCGTACGCCTACTTTGATACCCGTGCCCGTCTGTGGGAGTTCGCCTTGGGCTCACTGCTGGCCCTGGCCATCCCGTATCTGAAACCAAAACGGAGGCTCCGCGTTTTTCTGGGATGGGCCGGTATTGCAGCGATGCTCGCCTGTGGGCTCATGCTCACCGTGGACCGCTCGTTCCCGGGGTTCGTAGCCCTTTGGCCCACCCTCGCAGCCGCCGCCGTGATCGTCGCCGGGCAAAGCGGGAGCCGGTTCGGTGCCGACCGTCTCCTGAGCTCGCGTCCGCTGGTCATGCTGGGAGACAACTCGTACGCCCTGTACCTGTGGCACTGGCCAATGCTGGTGTTCTTCCTCCTGGCCTCCGGCACCAAGCAGCCGAGCCTCCTCCAAGGTCTGGGAATCATGGCGGGTTCCCTGCTGCTCGCGGTTGCCACCACAAGGTATGTGGAAGTACCCCTGCGCAGCTGGAAGTGGCCAGACGTGCGGTCCTGGCGGGCCGCCGTCGTGATTGTCTCCTGCGGTGCGCTGCTGGCGCTGCCGGTCACGGCTTGGCAAAGCGCCATCACCGCGGAAGCTGCAGCGATTGCTGGTCAGCCCCAGGAATTGACGCCGGGTGCTGCCGCGTTGTCCCCGGACTACTCCGGTCGGCCGAGCGAAGAGGCCCTGATCATCCCGGCGCCTGCAGCCATGAAGGATGAGTGGGCGAACGTCGATGGGCCGTGCACCGGGGACAACGTGCCCGGCGATCCTCTGCTGGAGGGCTGCCTGCAGAATGAGGAACCCGATGTGGTCACCAAGAGAATTGTGGTGCTCGGTGATTCGCACTCCCAGCAGTACACGGCTGCCCTTGGTCCGATCGCCAAGGAACACGGTTGGGAAGTGGTGACGTTGCTCAAGGGTGGCTGCCGTTTCGGTGCCCAATCTCCGGAGAGGCCCGATTTTTGCAACGAGTTCAACAAGGCTAGTGCCGCTTACGTCATGGAGCACAAGCCTGATGCCGTGTTCACCGTAGCTTCGCTGACGCACGTCGAGGCCCCGTTCGAGACCGAAGTGCCCGGGTACCTCGAAGGCATCAAGCCGTTCACAGACGCAGGAATCGATGTAGTGGGCGTCCGGGACAACCCGCGTTTCGGCTTCAACATGCCTGAATGCGTCCAGAAGAAGGGCAAAGATTCGCCCGACTGCAATGTGCCGCTTGAAGAGTCCCTGGCGGCGTCGTCACCGTTGGACGATTACGTCGGCAAGGTGGAGCGGCTCTACCTGATGGACATGAGCGACTTCATCTGCGAGCAAGGGACGTGTCCGGCTGTGGTTGGGAACATCTATGTCTACAAGGACGACAACCACCTCACCAAGACCTACGTGCAAACCATGATCCCGATGTTTGAAGAACGGCTGCTGGCCGCCACCGGTTGGCCAGCCAGCTAGGTTCCCGCTCTCCGGCGGTTTCAAACGCACGACGCCGGCCTGCCGCCAGTGGGATTGCTCACAGTCAGGCGTCGCGGAATATGGCGATAGGCGCGGAGGTTCTAGTATTTATCCAATACCTTCTGCACAGGTAACTTCTGCACAGGTACCTCATGCACAGGCCAGTCCCGTAATGACGGGCTGGTCATCAGTTGCAACCCCTACCAGTTAAGCCCCCGGAACCCAGGTAAGAGGCGCACACTCATGACCCAGCCCGAACACGATCCCTTTGGCTTTGTCGGCCTGACCTACGACGACGTCCTGTTGCTCCCCGGCCACACGGATGTCATCCCGTCCGACGCGGACACCTCATCACGCATTTCCAAGCGCATCTCGGTACAGACTCCGTTGCTGTCCGCAGCCATGGACACCGTCACCGAGTCCCGCATGGCCATCGCCATGGCCCGCCAAGGTGGTTTGGGCGTGGTTCACCGCAACCTGTCCATCGACGACCAAGCCGAGCACGTTGACCGCGTCAAGCGCAGCGAATCAGGCATGATCACCAACCCGCTGACCATTGGTCCGCAGGCAACGCTGCAGGAACTGGACGAGCTGTGTTCCCGCTACCGCGTTTCAGGCCTTCCCGTAGTGGACACCGATGGACGCCTGTTGGGTATCGTCACCAACCGCGACACCCGCTTCATCCCGGAATCGGAATTCCCGCTGCGCAGCGTCAGCGACGCCATGACCAAGATGCCGCTCATCACCGGTCATGTGGGCATCAGCCGCGAGGAAGCCTCGCACAAGCTGGCCACCAACAAGATCGAGAAGCTCCCGCTGGTTGATGAGCAAGGCCGCCTGATGGGCCTCATCACCACCAAGGACTTCACCAAGGCAGAGCAGTACCCATTGGCCACCAAGGACGACGAAGGCCGCCTCCGCGTGGGTGCCGCCATCGGTTTCTTCGGTGACGGCTGGGAGCGCGCCATGAAGCTCATCGACGCCGGCGTTGACGCACTGTTCGTCGATACCGCCAACGGCCACTCCCAGGGCGTGCTGGACATGATCCGCCGCCTGAAGTCGGATCCCATCGCTGCGCACGTTGACATCATCGGCGGCCAGGCTGCCACCCGTGAAGGCGCCCAGGCGCTGATCGACGCCGGCGCCGACGGCATCAAAGTGGGCGTGGGTCCGGGATCCATTTGCACCACCCGCGTGGTTGCCGGCGTGGGCGTGCCGCAGATCACCGCCATTTACGAGTCCGCGAAGGCAGCAATCCCTGCCGGCGTTCCGTTGATTGCCGACGGCGGCCTCCAGTACTCGGGCGACATTGGCAAGGCACTGGTTGCCGGAGCCGACACCGTGATGCTGGGCTCCCTCCTCGCAGGCTGTGAGGAGTCCCCGGGCGAGCTCATCTTCGTCAACGGCAAGCAGTTCAAGAGCTACCGCGGCATGGGCTCCCTGGGCGCCATGCAGTCCCGTGGCAAGAACACCTCCTACTCCAAGGACCGCTACTTCCAGGCGGACGTTTCCGGCGACGACAAGCTCATCCCGGAAGGTATCGAAGGCCGCGTTGCCTTCCGCGGCCCGCTGGCTTCGGTGGCTTACCAGCTGGTTGGCGGCCTCCGCCAGACCATGTTCTACACCGGCGCTCCCACCATTCCGGAGCTGAAGGCGCGCGGCAAGTTCGTCCGGATCACGCCTGCGGGACTCAAGGAGTCCCACCCGCATGACATCCAGATGACTGTCGAGGCACCCAACTACGGTTCCCGCTGATCAATTACCTTGGCTGTTCCCCGTGGAAGTTTCCACGGGGAACAGTTGTTTAACAGGACGCCGCATCATTGTCGGTCCCTAAGAATAGGCTGGGCACATGTCAGAAAAGCCCGCGCAACCGCGGCACCCGGAATCGATCCGGCTGAATTCAAGCCAACCGGGCAAGGCGCCGCCCCGCAAGCTGGCTCTGCGGCCGTACGCACGCGCCGTCGGACAGGTCCTGAAAGTGAGCTTCAAAGCCTCACCTGGGGCGGTCATCATGAAGGTGGCCGGATCGCTGATTTCGGCCACGCTGCCGCTGGTCACCACCTATTTCGCTGCGCTGACCACCACAGCGCTGGCCGCCGGTTACGCGGGAGACTCCGACGCCGGCCCCCGGGCCATCCTGTACGTCATCATCACTGCGGCGCTGGGCTTGTTCTGGGGGGCCTTCAGCAGCGTTGACCGCTACATCCAGCAGCTGATGAGCTTCAAAGTGGGTGCCATCGTTGGCGACATGATGTACCAGCGGTTTCTGGCGCTGGAGTTCTGGCGCTACGACGACAAGGAAACGGTGGATCTTTACGACCGCGCCAAGCGGTTCTCCGATTCGTATGCGCGCGTTCTGGACCGGATAGCGGCCATCTTCACGCAGTTCGTCTCCGTGGTCCTGGCCATCGGTGCCCTGCTGGTGGTCAGTTGGTGGATCGCAGTCATTGTGCTGGTGGCTATCGTGCCCAGTGTCTACCTCCAGTTCAAGCTGTCCCGGGAACAGATCGCGCACTGGAACACACAGGTTGATTCGCGGCGGCAACGCCGGATGATCGAGCAAAACCTGCTTCGGCCCCAGCACATTGCGGAGATGCGCCTTTACGGGATCGTGGGGTACCTCATGGACCTCAGGTCGAGGCTGCGGGATGCTGATGAACGCAGGCGCCTGGACTTCCAAAAGCGGTACATTCCCAAGCAGCTGGCCGCAGACTCCCTGCAGTACGGAGCCGAAGTTGTGTCCCTGATCTGGGTGGTTGGCCAGATCATCGCCAGGGCACAGCCGGTGGGCCAGTTCCTCTATGTCCAACAGATTGTGAGCCGCGCGCTGTCCACCGCCAACAGCCTTGTCTCGTCGCTGAGTTCAATCGATGAGGACCTCGCAAACCTCAAGGACTACGAGCTTTTCATGGCCCTTCCTGTGCCCAGCGGGAAAGAAAAGCCTCTGCCCGCGTCGCCCAACACCGTGGAGCTGCGGGACATCCGGTTCAGCTACACGGGGAGCGACATTGAGGTCATCAAAGGCATTTCCATGACCATCAGGGCAGGTCAGCACATCGCGATTGTGGGGGAGAACGGCGCCGGCAAATCCACGCTGATCCGAATTTTGGCGGGACTGTACCGGCCCGATTCAGGCCAGGTTCTGCTCGACGGCGTTGACCTCACCACGATTGACGTCACCAGCTGGCACCGGCACCTCGCAGTGCTGAGCCAGGAGTTCCTGAAATATGAGTTCGCCACCGCGGCGGAGAACATCTACCTCGGCGATGTGGACCAGCCCCGGGACGATGACCGCATCCGGCGTGCGGCCTCGGACGCTGAAGCGATGGAGTTCATCAACAAGCTGCCAAACGGCCTGGAGAACCATGTCAGCAACTGGATGGAGGACCCCCGAGGACGCAAGGGAAGCGGGCTGTCAGGCGGCCAATGGCAACGGCTCGCAATGGCACGTAACTTCTACCGTGATGCCTCGTTCATGGTCATGGATGAGCCCACATCGGCCATCGACGCTTTGGCGGAGCACCGCATCTTCACCCGGCTCTTCGCGGACCGTAGCAGCACCATCATCGCCATCAGCCATCGCCTGGCCACCATCGAGAAGGCGGACATCGTGTACATGCTGGAGGACGGGCGCATTGCGGAGCAAGGAACACACAAGGAACTCGTGGCATTGAGGGGCCGGTACTTCCGGATGTTCGAATCCCAGCTTTCGGTGGATGAGACCAGCCAGAACAGTCCCTGAGCGCCCATCTGCGCTGTGTAGGCGTCCGCTGTGCCCGCGTCCGCTGTGCCGGTGCGCGGTGGGGCAAAACCGGGGCCTTGGTTGAGGTGGGATAAACTCGAGCAGTGACTTATGAGATTGAGATTGGCCGTGGCAAGCGTGGGCGTCGTGCCTACTCCCTGGATGACATCGCGATCGTCCCGAACCGCCGGACGCGTGACCCGAAGGACGTCTCTGTCTCGTGGCAGATCGACGCCTACAAGTTCGACACCCCCGTAATTGCTGCTCCCATGGACTCAGTGATGTCCCCGGATACAGCCATCGCTTTTGGTCGCCTCGGCGGCCTGGGAGTCCTTGACCTCGAAGGTCTCTGGACACGTTACGAGGATCCCCAGAAGATACTCGACGAGATCGCAGACCTGGCCGATGAAACCAACAGCCCCGCCGTCACGCGGCGCATGCAGGACCTGTACCAGGCACCCATCCAACCTGAACTCATCAGCTCCCGCTTGGCCGAGATCCGCGCCGCCGGAGTGACCGTAGCCGGGTCCTTGACCCCGCAGCGCACGCAAGAGCACTACAAGACCGTAGTGGCTGCCGGCGTCGACATCTTTGTCATCCGTGGAACCACGGTTTCAGCCGAACACGTCTCCAAGAATCACGAACCCCTGAACCTGAAGCAGTTCATCTACGAACTCGATGTTCCCGTGATTGTTGGCGGAGCAGCCGGCTACACCCCTGCCCTTCACCTCATGCGCACGGGCGCTGCCGGCGTCCTGGTGGGCTTCGGCGGCGGTGCAACCACCACTACGCGCCGCGCCCTGGGTATCCACTCGCCCATGGCTTCGGCTATCTCCGATGTGGCTGCAGCACGCCGCGATTACATGGATGAGTCCGGCGGACGCTATGTCCACGTCATTGCCGACGGCGGCATGGGCAGCTCCGGCGACATCGTCAAGGCGATCGCCATGGGCGCCGACGCCGTCATGCTTGGCAGTGCACTGGCGCGTGCCGAAGAGGCGCCGGGCCGGGGCTGGCACTGGGGTCCTGAAGCACACCACCTTGAATCGCCCCGCGGCGATCGCGTCAACGTTGGAACGGTTGGCCCGCTGGAAGAGGTCCTCTTCGGGCCCGGCCACCACACCAACGGAACGTCCAACCTGATTGGCGCCTTGCGCCGTTCCATGGCGACCACCGGCTACTCGGACCTCAAAGAGTTCCAGCGTGTGGACGTCGTAGTTTCGCCCTACGCAGGCAACTGATACCAGGCGCTGAAAGCCCCTGTTGACTACCGATTCCCGTCGGAGCCAACGGGGGCTTTCTTCATCGGGGCAGTTCTCCCCATCGCGGCTCCCTTCATTGCCCCGTAGTCTGACGCCGAAGAAGTTTTTGCTGGCAGAAAGTGGGGGAGAGAATGGCGCCGGGCATTTATGGGGCAGACGTTGCCCAGCTAAGGTCACTGTCCAAAGTGATGGGGGCATCGGGTAACACCCTGTCCAACCTTGAGCTGAACATCAATGGCGTCGTCGCCTCCACTGCCTGGCGGGGCGCCGACGGTGAGCGCTTCCGGTCCGAATGGTCCGGAAAGATGCGGCCAATGCTCCATGGGGCCAGCGAGTCACTCCGGACGCAGGCCAAGGCACTCCTTGCCCAAGCTGATGAGCAGGAGCAGGCAAGCCACGGATCCACAGGCTCATCTGCCTCTGGTTCAGGTTCAGGTTCGGGCTCGGGGCCAGGTCAAACGTCCACTCCGTTTTCGCCCGTTGTGGATGCCAACGGCAACACTGTCTACCAAGCGCTGAACTTCACAGCCTCCGGGGCGGGATTCGTCAGTGACCTGCTCTTGAACAAGATGAGCAAGGCGAACCTCCTGGTGCGTCAGCCGTGGAGCCTGTTGGGCGCACAGTTCGGACAGATGCCGGGTGTCGGTTATCTGAAGGGCACCCAGCTCCTCAACGGCCTATCCATGGTGGGACGCGCGGCCGGCGTCTTAAGCGTCATCGGGGGAGTGGCACAGTTCGCTGACGGCTACATGCGCGGCGACGGCTATGCCATGGCTGATGGCGGCATCACAACCGTACTGGCGGCCGGAAGCTTTATACCCGTAGTTGGCCCGTTCTTTGCCGGTGCCAGCCTTGCCTGGGCAGGCATGGGCTTCCTGGCCAAGGGTCTCGGCTACGATTCCACCTCGGAAATGGTGGTAGACGGCGCCAAAGCCGTTGCCGGGGCCGTGGAAGACGGCGCCAAGGCGGTAGCGGATGGTGCAAAGAAGGTCTGGGGTTGGCTCGGCGGTTGACCGGGCTTCCTAAGATAGCGTGGAATCAGACAACCAACATGAGGACGGCATGACAGAGACGGCGAACCTGGAAACCCTGCGGCTGACGGACCACGAGCTTTTGGCGTTGCTGGCCATGCGCCCCACCCGGGGCGCGGAGAAAACACGCGAGCTGTTCCGTCTCTCGGGGGTGGCGGACAAAGACGTGCTGGAACAGGCCGGGATCACCACTCTGTTGGTGCGGGGGCTGGCTGAAGTGGACGGCGATGACATCGTGCCCGTTGACCGTGGTGCCATCGTGGCGGCAGTAGTCTCCAGTGCTGATGAATGGTTGGAAATGGCTTTGGTGACCCCCAGCACGGATCACGTGTTGTTCACGGCGGGCTCAGACCAAGGCTCCGTTCTCCTGAACCTCAGCCGCTATGGCGTACACGAGGTCCAGCCCATCGATTCGCGCTCGGGAATGCTCCCGCTGGGGATCGAGATTGCCCGGCACTACTTGGTGGATGGCCCGGATGGTTTGCCGGCCGCGGCCATGATCAAGCACCACCGCGCCGATGGTAAGCCTGTTACTGCGCACCTGAAAGCGGGTGTGGACGGCAGCTGGACCCTTGCCACAGGCGACGAGGAAAACCCTCCTCACCGTCCTGTGCCCGCAGACCAAGCCTTCGACGAATTCGCGGCGGCCTTGACCTTCGCATGAGCCAGCAGTTCCCGTATCCAGAACAAACACCCCACCACGTCCCTTTGGACTATTGGATCGCCTCCGGTCCTGCCCTGATGGCGCCCAACTCTGCTCCGTCGGTCCTGAGGGACATGGCATGGAACAGGGGTCAGTACCTTGGGCTTGCCGTTGCCTGCCTCGGCGCTGCAGGCAGCATGCTGGGGGCCGCCCTCCTGGTGCTGCTGCTCGCAGGGAACATCGGCGTTGTTATCGCTTTCGCTTGCGTGGGCCTTCTACTGGTATGCATCGCCGCGGGACTTCGAAGCACGCTGAACAAGGTGCCCCGGATCCGTCCCGTGTTGGGCTCGCGGGCCCCCGGTAAGTTCTCCTCCGGCCTTTGGTTTGCAGCCTTCCTGTCGCTGATCTTTGGAATTGGGCTTTTCCCCGTTGTGAGTCCGTTGCTTGAAAGAGGGCCCGGCCACGTGCTTGGTTTCATTGCGGCTTATGCCCTCTTGCTGCTGGCGACCGTGAGCCTGTTCGCCGCGCCGGCTTATTTCTCCCAACACGCCCGGGAACACTTCCGGGCGAGGATCGGGGCCGACCCGGAGCTCCGGCGATCCCTTGAAGCGATGTCCCTGACGTGGCGCGATCCTGCGGGCAACAGGCCGTTCGGGCCACTCTGATCCCAGACCCCGCTCTGGCCATGGAGCTCCGGACATAGCGCTCTGCCCAAAGCGCTCTGCCCGAAGTGCTCTGCCCAAAGTGCTCTGCCCAAGGCGGCAAGCAACAAGTAGGGTAAGGAACTACCAGCTGGTTGCGTTTGAGGAGGGGTCCGATGAGCAATGTCGCAGGCGGTCCGCAGGTGAATTCTCCGGGAGCACTGAGCCCGGAATCCCGTGCCGCATCGATCGAAGTCCTGAAAGCCACTGCCCAGGCGGGCAAAGAGCTCGACATCCTGATTGTCGGGGGAGGCGTAGTGGGAGCCGGCGCAGCCCTGGATGCCGTGACGCGTGGCCTCACAGTGGGCATCGTCGAGGCCCGGGACTGGGCGTCGGGCACCTCGTCCCGATCGTCCAAGCTCATCCACGGTGGACTGCGGTACTTGGAGATGCTTGATTTTGGCCTCGTCCAGGAAGCACTACAAGAGCGGGGGTTGCTGATCCAACAGATCGCACCGCACCTGGTGCGCCCGGTCCCCTTCCTGTATCCGCTGACGCGCCGTATTTGGGAGCGTCCGTATGTGGGCGCAGGCATCATGCTCTACGACACCTTGGGTCTGACCTCCGGCCACAGCCGGGGCGTCCCCATGCATAAGCACCTGTTCCGGCGAGGAACCCTGCGCGCAGCTCCTAGCCTCAAAGAAGATGCCTTCGTTGGGTCCATCCGTTACTACGATGCCCAGGTGGATGATGCCCGCCTGGTGGTCAACCTCGTAAGGACTGCGGCGCACTACGGTGCCCACGCAGCGAACCGTGTCCGCGTGGTGGATTTCCTCCGCGAAGGAGAACGCGTCGTCGGGGCAAAGGTTGAAAACCAGGAAGACGGCAGCGTCTTCGAAATCAGGGCCAAGCAAGTGGTCAACGCTACCGGCGTATGGACCGACGAAACGCAGGCAATGGTGACGGACCGTGGTCAGCTGAAGGTCCGCGCATCCAAAGGAATCCACCTGGTGGTGCCGCGGGACCGCTTCCAGTCCACGGTGGGATTGATTCTGCGCACCGAAAAGTCAGTGCTCTTTGTGATCCCCTGGGGCCGGCACTGGATCATCGGCACTACAGATACCGACTGGACGCTGGATAAGGCACACCCGGCAGCTTCCAGCAAGGACATTGATTATGTGCTTGAGCATGTCAACAAGGTCCTCAAGCGTCCGCTGACCCGTGAGGACGTGGAAGGCGTGTACGCAGGCCTACGCCCGCTGCTGGCCGGTGACAACGACTCCACTGCCAAGCTGTCCCGCGAGCATGTTGTGGCGCACCCGGTGCCGGGACTCGTCGTCGTGGCCGGCGGGAAGTACACCACCTACCGCGTCATGGCCAAAGACGCCGTGGACGAGGCAACCCGGGCCATGGACGAGCGTGTTCCGTCCAGCTGCACTGAAACCATTCCGCTCCTGGGAGCGGAGGGATTCAAGGCGGCGTGGAACCGACGCGGGAGGTCGGCCGAACAGGCTGGCGTGCACGTTGCACGCGTGGAGCACCTGCTCAACCGCTTCGGATCCATGACACCGGAAGTCCTGGATATCATTGCCGGCCGGCCGGAACTGGGGGAGCCCCTTCCCGGAGCGGATGACTACCTGGCCGCAGAAGTCGTCTACGCAACCACCCACGAGGGCGCACGTCACGTTGACGACGTTCTGACCCGCCGCACCCGGATCTCCATCGAAGCATGGGACCGGGGTGTGTCTGCCGCGCCCGTAGTAGCTAAGCTGATGGGAGAAATCCTTGGCTGGAGCGAGACTCAGCGCGAGAGCGAAATCAAGCACTACCTGGCGCGTGTGGAAGCTGAACGACTCAGTCAGCAGCAACCCGATGACGAATCGGCTGATGCCGCGCGCATGGGAGTGGATGACATCGTTCCCCTGCGCTGACCAGCTCAAGGAATTGAGGCCGGGAGGCCACATGGAGGGAACACAACTTGGCTGAACCACTTGACCGGTACGACGCGGAACTAACCACCCCGGATACGGTCATCCTTGAACTTGTTGCCCAGGACAAGATCGATGCCGCAGCACAACTGGCTGAAAGGCTCCACGCGGCAGGCAGGATTTCCAATCTTGAGGGCTTTCTGGAGCAAGTGCATTCACGGGAGCACCAGCTTGCCACCGGCCTTCCGGGAGGCATCGGACTACCGCATGCACGCAGCGAATTCGTGGACAGGATCTCCATTGCGGTTGGCGTGACCAAGTTTGGCCACGCCTTGGACTTCGGCGCCACCGACGGACCGGCCACCCTGGTGCTCCTTATCGCGACACCGGCCAGTTCCTTCTCCGACCACCTCGAGGTTCTTGCCACCCTGGCGCGTTCCCTTTCCAAGGAGTCGTTCCGGGAATCCCTGCGCCGGGCACACGATCCGGAGGTCATCTCCGAGCTCATCAACTCCAGCCTGGTGTTTTTCGACCACTAGAGATTGGGGCAGGCCCTTTCGTGTCGACTCCGTCGCCACGTAGGGACCCTGCTGCCCCACTCTAGGGCGGGCCCTTTCGTGTCGACTCCGTCGCCACGTAGGGACCCTGCTGCCCCACTCTAGGGCAGGCCCTTTCGTGTCGACTCCGTCGCCACGTAGGGACCCTGCTGCCCCACTCTAGGGCAGGCCCTACACGTCGTTTCGTTGTTCTACAGGCGGACGAAGTACGGTTAAGGGGTGTTGAAAACCGCGTTGAAACCCCGCTGGATCGCAGGACTGGTCTTTGCGCTTCTGTTGTCCGGGGTGTTTGTGCTGCTCAGTCAATGGCAGCTCAGCCGGTCCGCCCAGCACGAGCCCCCTGCGCCGTCCAGCATCGAAGAAGTGAAGCCGCTGGTGGACGTCCTCCGGCCAGGCCAGTTCTTCCCCGGTTCGGTCTCGGACCAGATGGTCACCGCCACAGGAACCTACGATCCCGGCAAGCAGGTCCTCGTCGAAGGCCGCCTCTACAACAACCAAAAGGGCTTCTGGATCGTCTCCGCCTTTGCCGTCAACAACGCTCCCACCCTCAAGGGTGTCGGTGCCTCGCCGCAGACGTGGATCCCGGTCGCCCGCGGCTGGGTGGCTGACGCCGCCCAAGCCGGCCCGCCGCCGTCGGGAACCATCACCGTGACGGGTCGCCTCATCCCGTCCGAAGCGCCGCTTCCAAACGTCGACGCCGGCCCGGACCGCGCGTCCGCAGTCTCAACGGCGGAACTCATTAATAAGTGGGAAGTTTCCAGTTACCAAGGTTTTATCGCAGCGACTTCGGAAGTCTCCGGAGGCGTGCAAATTCCTCTCGGTGATGACGTCAAGGCACTCAACATCCCGCCCCAGCCCCCTGCAGAGCAGGTCAACTGGCTGAACCTCTTCTATGCGGTGGAATGGGTTGTCTTTGCCGGGTTCTCGATCTTCATCTGGTGGCGCCTGGTGAAGGACGACTACCGGCGCGACTTGGAAGAGGACGAGTTTGACGACGACTTCGACGATGACGACTTGGACCGGGCAGACCACCCCGAGGCAACCACAGAACCTACAAACCCAGAGCCAGAACAAAAGGTGCAGCAATGATTGAGCCAAAACCGGCTATCCAGCCCGAACAGTCCGGACCCAAGCCCAAGAAGCGGCGCTTCGGCGGGACGGAAGCGCAAATTCGTTCGGCGTTGAAGTTCTACAAAGTCATGGCGTACCTCACGGGTGCCATGCTTCTCCTGCTGTGCGCTGAATTGATCGCCCGCTACGGCTTTGGCGTCTCGCTCTTCGCCGGCGGCACGAACGCAGTTACGGGCCAGCCGTTTGGCTTCGGCTTTGCTGAGTCCGAACCCAAGGGCGTCATTGGCGGCTTCAACATCTCTACCTCGATTCTGATTGTGCACGGTTGGATGTACGTGGTTTACCTGGTCTCCAACTTCCGCTTGTGGTCGCTCATGCGCTGGCCGTTCTCCAAAATGATCCTTTTGGCCCTGGGCGGAGTCATCCCGTTGCTGTCCTTCATCGTGGAGAAGAAATTCCACGCGCAGGTGGAAGCGGAACTCGCAGCCAATCCGCAGGCGTCCAAGCGTTACTAGCCGTCACGGCGTCCCGGTGTGAGATGCCTAACGGCGGGGCCGTTTTGCCCCTCTGACGCCTCTGCCAACGTGCACCGGGGCGGCTCGGCAAAGTAGTCTTGTCTGGTGACTACTCCCACCGCACCCCAAACTTCCCAGAAGCCGGTGCTGGTTGTTGACTACGGTGCCCAGTACGCGCAGCTGATTGCCCGCCGCGTCCGCGAAGCGAATGTGTATTCGGAAATCGTTCCGCATACCTTCACCACCGAGCAGCTTCTGGCCAAGAACCCGGCAGCCATCATTCTCTCCGGAGGGCCCTCCAGCGTCTACGCCGAGGGCGCTCCGAGCGTCGGCGCAGATCTTTTCGAAGCCGGGGTGCCCGTTTTCGGCATCTGCTACGGCTTCCAGGCCATGGCAAATGCCTTGGGTGGCAAGGTGGCCCAGACGGGTCTCCGGGAGTACGGCGCAACCGAAGCACTGGTTGTAGGCGACGCCCGCTCCATTCTGGATGGCGTTCCCTCTTCCCAGAACACCTGGATGAGCCATGGCGACTCCGTTCACGAAGCCCCTGAGGGCTTCGAGGTGCTTGCCTCCACAGCTGGTGCACCGGTGGCTGCTTTCGCCAATGACGAGAAGCGCCTCTACGGTGTGCAGTGGCACCCCGAGGTCAAGCACTCCGTACACGGCCAACACGTCCTGGAGAACTTCCTGTTCAAGGGTGCGGGCCTGAGCCCCAACTGGACCACCGGCAACATCCTCGAAGAGCAGGTGGACCGTATCCGCCAGCAGATCGGCGACTCCAAGGTCATCTGCGGTCTCTCCGGTGGTGTCGACTCCGCAGTGGCCGCCGCTCTCGTCCAGCGCGCCGTCGGCGACCAGTTGACCTGTGTCTTCGTGGACCACGGCCTCCTGCGTGAAGGCGAAGCCGAGCAGGTTGAGCGCGACTTTGTGGCAGCCACGGGTGTCAACCTGTACGTTGCCAACGAGCAGGAACGTTTCCAGTCCGCATTGGCCGGTGTCAGCGATCCCGAGACCAAGCGCAAGATCATTGGCCGGGAATTCATTCGCGCCTTCGAAGAAGCGGAACGGGCCATCATCGCCCAGGCCGCTGCCGAGGGTGAAAAGATCAAGTTCCTTGTCCAAGGCACGCTGTACCCGGACGTCGTCGAGTCCGGCGGCGGCGAGGGCGCTGCAAACATCAAGAGCCACCACAATGTGGGCGGGCTCCCGGAAGACCTGCAGTTCGAGCTCGTTGAGCCGCTGAGGGCACTGTTCAAGGACGAAGTTCGTGCTGTTGGTGCCCAACTCGGCCTCCCGCAGGAAATCGTTGGCCGCCAGCCATTCCCCGGCCCCGGCTTGGGAATCCGCATTGTGGGTGAAGTGACCAAGGAGCGCCTGGACCTGCTGCGCAAGGCCGATGCCATCGCCCGCGCCGAGCTGACAGCTGCCGGTCTGGACAATGACGTATGGCAGATGCCGGTAGTCCTTCTGGCTGATGTCCGCAGCGTAGGTGTTCAGGGCGACGGTCGGACCTATGGTCACCCGATCGTGCTGCGTCCGGTCTCCTCCGAGGACGCCATGACAGCAGACTGGTCGCGGTTGCCGTATGACCTGCTTGCCCGGATCTCCAACAGGATCACCAATGAGGTGGACGGAGTTAACCGCGTGGTACTGGACGTCACCAGCAAGCCCCCGGGAACCATCGAGTGGGAATAGCATTTTGAGTGGCCGGCTTCCTTCGGGAGGCCGGCCACTGTGTTTGAACCTGGGATACTTCTTTGGACGCAACTGCGGCCACCTGTGAAATGACGGCGAATTTCGCGTTGGAACAGCGTTGCGGAGCAGCCTGACCGAGGATTCCCGCTACCCTCGAAAGTATGCCGGTATGGTCCAAGGCGTCTAAAGCTAGTACAGAAAAGAAGGCAGAAGTCGTGTCAGTAGGTCAAGGCCAGGAAGAGGGCTCCGAAGAGCTCCGCAAATGGCTGTCTGGTCTCAAACCGGTCACCGGGGCAGACACGATGCTGCGCTTCGTCAAGACGCCTGAAGGCGCCATCGATCTCAGCAACGCTCACCCTTCCGGGCTGGCACAGTTGCTGGCAGGGCGCCGAACACGCCTGTCCACGCTCATCAGGGACCGCCAACAGTACTTGGTGGCCGCCAGGGCTGCCCGCAACATCCGTTCCAAAATCTTTGAGCTCAGCAACGACCGCGGCATCGAGGCCGGGTACCTGTCCGCCGGAACTGTGGTGTGGACCTCGGCCGTGGGAGGCAAGCCGCAGCGCGTCTCCGCTCCTGTGATGCTCACGTCCATCGTCCTCACGGTCAGGCCGGGCGAAGACGACTTTGAACTGCAGCTGACAGAGCAGGCACGCATGAACCCCGCTCTGGTGCGCCATCTGAAGACAGTTCATGGCATCGTCTTTGACGTCAACGCTGTGGCTCGCATGGCGTACAACACCGCCCGGCTTGATCCCCAGCCGGTTCTGGACCGTTTGTCCACGCTGATTCAGCCGATTCATGGTGCAGAGGTGGAGTTCAACCTGCTGGTCACTACGCTGGCTGACCTTTCAGGCAACCTTGATGATCCGTGGATCAATATGAACAACCCCACGGTCGCGGCCCTCTCCACTGCTGCCAACGGCGGCGACATTGAGCCGGAGCCCATCAAGGCCGGCAGGTTCCCCAGCCTGGACCTTCGCGATCCGGCGGATGAACTTCTTTTGCTCGATGCCGATACGGACCAGCAGTACGTGGTGGACGCCGTTCGCGCCGGGGATTCACTGGTTGTCAGCACTCCGCCCGGGAGCGGGCAGACGCAGACCGCCATCAATGCCATCGGCGCGTTGGTCAGTGAAGGCAAGTCCGTGCTGGTGGTGGGGGACAGGCAATCCAGTCTCGCGGGTCTTTCCGCCCACCTCGAATCGCTTGGCCTCGAGTCGATGCTCTTCAAGCCTGGTAACGGCACCACTCCCCAGCAACTCAAGGGTCAGCTGGTCAGGGCCATCATGCGCAATGAGAAGGCGCTTGAACCGCAGCTTGGCAACCTTCACCAGACATTGACCGGACACCGTCATGCCCTGATGGACCATGTGGCCTCGCTGCACAATGTCCGTGAACGCTGGGGCTGCTCGCCCTACCAGGCAATGCAATCGCTCGCTGAGCTGACATCCATCCACCCGGCGCCCTCCACGACGGTGCGCTTGAAGCGAAGCGTCCTGGACAACATCAAGGACCGTGAAGAGCTCGCGGGCCGCCTGCGCCGCGCTGCCGAGCTTGGCAGCTTCAGCCGGGCCTCCACCTCCAGCCCTTGGTATGGCGCCCGCCTGGTCACCCGCAAGGAGACCGAGGAAGCGCAGCAGCTGGCCCGCTCGGCCGAGGAGAAACTCCCGGTCCTGCGGGATCGAATGAAGCAGGTTTCCGACCACGCCGAGATTCGATTGGGCGAAACCTTCACCGAGTGGGGTGCCCAGCTTGAACTGCTGATCGCCGTGCGCGGAAGCTTGGACAAGTTCACTCCGGACATCTTCGACCGGCCGGTGCATGACCTCATCTCCGCCACGGCCAGCTCTGCTTGGCGCCGTGAGCGGAACCTTGAGATGCCTTCCATGCAGCGCTCCCGACTGCGGCGTGTGGCCAAGGAGTACGTCCGGCCCGGTGTCCACATCGCGGACCTCCACAGTTCCTTGGTCCTGGTCCAGGAGCAGCGGGCTCTGTGGGCAGGCTACGCAACAACCCAGCGACACCCGGCGGTGCCCTCCGGCCTTGCCGACCTCGGTGCGCTCTACCGGGAGCTTGATGGCGAGCTCCGCCGCCTTGGCGATGCGCTCAAGCACACCTCCGATGCCGGTTCGTTGCACGAGACACCGTATCTGCAACTCATGGAACGGCTCGAGCGGCTCGTCGCAGATACTGCCACACTGGAAACCCTTCCCGAGCGGACGCTCTTGGTTGAGGAAATGCGCGAGCACGGACTCGGCGAGTTGCTGGCCGACCTTGCTGCCAGGGAAGTCCCGGCGTCGTCCGTAGCCGCTGAACTGGACCTGGCCTGGTGGCAGTCGGCCTTGGAGGCCATGATCAGCGGTGATGACTACCTCGCCATGTCTGACGGTGATTCGTTGCGCCGCCTCGAAGCGGAATACCGCCTTGCCGATCAGGCACACATTGCCAGCGGCGCCGCCCGCCTTCGTTGGCAGCTGGCCGAAAAATGGCGTCAAGGGCTTCTTGAGCACCCAAGGCAGGCGGAGTTGCTCCGTGCCCTGTTGAAGGACGGACGTGTGACCTTGCCGGCCCTGAGCGCCCAAGCGCCGGATCTCGTGCCCTTGTTGGTCCCTGTTTGGTCCGTCAGCCCGTACCTGCTCACCGGCGTTCTTCCGGCCGAGCAGAAATTCGACGCTGTGGTGGTTATCGACGCCGAATCCACTTCTCTGCAAGCTGTTCTCCCTGCGATTGCCCGAGCACAGCAGGTGATTGCCTTCGGTGATGCGAAAATTGCCAATGCGCGCACTTTCAGCGTCGCCGTGGAACCGCCGGTTGCCGGGGTGGCCAGCCACGAGAACGTGGACAGTGCGTTCAAAGCCTTGGCCAGGGTCCTTCCCACTTGGCAGCTGAATTGGGTTTATCGCGCGGTGGACGAGGATTTGATCCTCCAGTTGAGCAAGAACTACTACGACGGCGGTCTGCGGCGACTGCCCGACGGCAACTCGGTCACCGGCCTGGACCGTTCGATCCACGTCGAGTACATACCGGATGGTACGGGGCTTCCCGGGGCGGATCACGAGGGAGTCGAGTCGGTCACCGCCGAGGTTAACCGCGTAGTGGACCTTGTGTTCGAACATGCCAGGCTCCGGCCCCGTACTTCCTTGGCCGTAGTGACCGCAAGCTTGCGCCATGCTGCCAGGATTGGCGAGGCCATCAGGCTCCAGCTGCCCAACCACCCTCTGTTGTCCACCTTCTTCGGAGCCGGACCCGAGTCCTTCCGCGTGGTGGACCTTGAGCGCGCCCAGGGCTTGGTGCGTGACCACGTGATCTTCTCGCTGGGTTATGGACGCACTCCGCACGGCCGTGCGCTTCATTCCTTCGGCCCGCTGTCCACCGATGGGGGGCGGAACCGCTTTGCCCTGGCGATGACCAGGGCCCGGCGCTCCATGCACGTCCTGACGTGCTTCCGGCCCGAGGATCTCGACCTTGATCGCTTGGCCCATGGTGCAGTGGACTTCTATGAACTCCTGGACCGGGAGCTCTCCGGGAACAGCAACCTCGGAACACCCGCCTCCCGCGCTGTAGCCAGTGAGCAGGCGCTTGGTGAGGATCCGTTGGTGGCCGACCTTGGAGAACGCCTGCGTGCCCGCGGAGCCCGAGTCTGGCATCTCTACGACGGCGTGCTGGATATAGCAGCGGCGGCCGACCCCGTCCATACCATTGGCCGGGAGGGTGCTGAAATCCCCACCCCCGTTGCCATCGAATCCGATGGTACTGAACGCTACCGGCGGATGAGCGTCCGTGAACGGAGCCGGTTGCGGCCGCAACTGCTGGAGCGCATGGGCTGGCGCTACATGTCGCTCTGGACGATTGAGGTCTTCACGGATCCTTCGTCTTGCGCGGACAGGATTGGTTCGTACCTGGGGCTGGAGAACCACATCGCCCAGTCGGCCTCCGCCCAGCATGGTTTCCTGCACTCCGATGGTGAACAATTGAATGCGGGCGATGCACAGCTGCCGTTTCCTTCCGGTTCGGTGGACCGTGCAGACGGCGAATTTCAGGCCGATGTCCGTGAGGCAAATGACGTTGCCGAGATAAACAGCTCTGCAGAAGATGTGAAAGAAGCACCACTGATGGATCAAGACACAGGCACAGAAGACCGTGCTTCGCAGGAATCCGGTGAGCCGGGCAATACTGAAGCCGAAGAGGCTGCGGATCCAAAGACCACGGCAGCCAAGACGGGCTCCAGCGGCATTCTTCCTACAAAGGCCGCTGAGGATGATCCTCGGCGATGGGGTGACGATTCCGGCTACGACCATGAGCAGTGGCTGAAGGAACAGAAACCGCCACACTGGGGCTGAACAGCTGGCCATGACTGAGCAGCTCATGAGGGGCTGACCAAAACAAAGAAGAGCTTGCCTTGCGTTGATGCGCCGGCGAGCTTTTCTGCTTGTTGGGGATCGGCCGCCACCACTACCAGGCCATCGGTGTCACCTGTCCCCAGCCATTCGCCCGGCTTGCCGCCCTGTGCCGATGTCCAGAGGACGGGCACCGGGCCTGCGAGGACTTGGCTTTGCCTGGACTCGTCGTAGGAGCCCGCTGCGGTGAGGACCACCGTGACCAACTGGCCGGGAGAGAGGAGCTGGATGGACGAGGGGTCGGCCATCCGGAGTGGGACCGCTGCCGTGCCCACAGGAGCTCCCGTCAGGAGGCCCGGACCCAGCAGGCTCGACTCCGTAGGTATCTGCCCCTTGCCGAGAGGGGAGGCTAGCTGGCGGCCGACAAGAGTGCCGATGCTATTCAAAGCACCGCTAAGTGCGAGGTCAGGTGGCACCCCAACGCTGGTGAGATCGGATTCAGTGAGGCTGGTACCCGTTGGGAGGTCGCGAGCTGCGACTACGACGCTCACACGCTGCTCCGATGCGGGAGTGAGCTGCTGGACTGCGATGCCGGCAGCCACGCACAGCAGAAGCGCTACTGCCAAACGGCGGTTTCGTGTGATCCAGGAGCCAAATCCGGCCCGCTGGCCCCGTTGACCAGCACGACCTCCGGGACGATTGCGGCTGAAGCGCGCAGTATTCCCGGCACGGGCCCGGGACAGGCGGTTGGGCGAACGGTTCAGTGGTGGCCAATTGCCGGCTGCTGCTGAACGCTCGGCGCGGGAGAGAAGAGCGCTGCGTGACGTAGATGGCATGCCGCCACGTTAGCCAGCTTCCCGGACCCGCAAACAGTGGTCCGGTGCGCTATGTGGAAAAGCGCCTAGCTGGCTGCGGCTGCGGTTGCCGGTGCTGCTGCGGTGGCAGCCGGGGCGGCTGGTGCGGCCGAAACCGTACTGCCCTTGGCGTCGCGCGAGTCTGTCCGGTAGAACCCGGAGCCCTTGAAAACGACGCCGACGCTATTGAACTTCTTACGAAGCGCACCATTGCATTCGGGGCACTCCGTCAAGGAGCTGTCAGAAAAGGACTGGACGATGTCAAAGGCATGGTCACAGTCTTTGCAGGCGTATGCGTATGTGGGCACTGAGTTCCTCCTTTAGGACAAAGTTCAGGTCCTGTGCAGCATCAGCGGAGAAGATCCTCTTTAGCAGTCGCAGGGCCTGAGTGCCAATTCTATCATCGGTCCAGGCGGCATGTACCAGCGGATGTGCCAAGGTTCACATGGCGGGCCGGAGCGTCAGCCGGGCTTCGCGGCGTCGTGGAGTTGGACGATGCCCGACGGGGTCAACACCTGCCGCACGGGGCGATCAAACGCCTCGGCGGGAATGGATCCCGAAGGTAACAAATCGTCGTCGTAAAGTACCGCAATGGTGGGAGGCCGCCCGCCGGAAGCGTCGAGGCCTTGAAGAAGCCGGTCGTAATAACCGCCGCCTTGGCCAATCCGGTTGCCGTCCCGGTCCACGGCCGTGGCGGGCATGAAGATTCCCGCGGCTCCGGCTATCACTGAACTTTCAAGGCGTTCACCCTCGGGCTCGTCTATGGGCGCATAAGAGGACCTGACAAATGCCGTGGAAGGTGTCCAGTAAACCCAACTCAATTGCCGGCCGGGCTCGCAAACGGGCAACAAAACCCTGTGCCCTGCCTCGTGCAGCGATCGGATGAGGGGGAGGGTGGGTGGCTCGAAAGCTACACCCAGATACACGGCGAAGGTCGCGGCAGTGCCCGGGGAGACCCTTGCTGCCCAGGTTATCCCGTGCCGCGCAAGGGACTCACCTGCACTTGCTATGTGCTCCGGAGTGAGGGTTCGCCTGTGCAGCCGCCGGCTGCTCCGGATGTCTTCCTTGGAGGGCATCTGTGTCCATTCGTAAGGTCTTTGCATAACAGCTAATCAGCGGAGGCTGTCCATTCCGGAAATCAAAAGTGCTATCAGCGCGGCGAGGGGTTTAGCGGTTGATGTGTTCCGTCCGTTACATTAGTCCGGTGACTCTAGAAAACAACGCTGTCCGTAAGGCCGTCATTCCCGCAGCGGGCCTTGGCACCCGGTTCCTTCCCGCCACGAAGGCGATGCCGAAGGAAATGCTGCCCGTAGTGGACAAGCCTGCCATCCAGTATGTCGTCGAAGAAGCGGTCAAGGTAGGCCTGCATGACGTCCTGATGATCACAGGACGCAGCAAGCGAGCACTGGAAGACCACTTTGACCGTGTCCCGGCTCTTGAGGCCACCTTGGCGGAAAAGGGCGATACCGCCAAGCTTGAAGCCATTCAGTCCGCCACCAACCTCGGTGACATTCACTATGTCCGGCAAGGCGACCCGAATGGTCTTGGCCACGCTGTCCTTCGTGCGAAGCAGCACGTAGGTTACGAGCCCTTTGCCGTCCTGCTTGGCGATGACCTGATCGACGCCCGCGAAGACCTGCTGAGCGAAATGATCGCCGTTCAACAGAAGACCGGCGGTTCCGTGGTTGCCCTCATCGAGGTGGAGCCCTCCAAGATCAGCGCTTATGGTTGCGCCGATGTTGAGGACAACGGCGAGGACGGCTACGTCCGCATCAAGCAGCTCGTTGAGAAGCCTTCCCCCGAAGAAGCACCGTCAAACCTTGCCGTGATTGGACGCTACGTCCTGCACCCGGCCGTGTTCGAAGTCTTGGAGAAGACCGCCCCCGGTCGCGGTGGAGAGATCCAGCTGACGGACGCCCTTGAGGTGCTTGCCGCCGGGGAAGGCGAAGGCTATGGCGTCTACGGCGTTGTCTTCCGCGGCCGCCGCTACGACACCGGTGACAAGCTCAGCTACCTCAAGGCCTGCATCGAGCTTGCCTGCGAACGTGAAGACCTCGGTCCTGAACTTCGTGAGTGGCTGCCCAACTTCACCGCCGCACTTCCCAAATAACCCACGATGTACGGCTCTGCGATCTGGCCGGTGACGCTGGAAAGCGGAGACCTGCTGCTTCGGCCTATCCGTTACCGCGACAAGCGGGAGTGGTCCGAGGTCCGTTCGCGGAACAGTGAATGGCTTGCGCCGTGGGAGGCGTCCAACCCGGCTCCGGGTGGGCGCCTCCCCAGCTACCGCCAAATGGTGGGTTCCCTGAATGAACAGGCCCGTCAGTCATCCGCACTGCCCTTTCTCATTGTTGAGCGGACCGAGGGCTTTCGGGAACCAAGGATCGTCGGGCAACTTACGGTGTCCTCCATCGTCTGGGGATCGGCCATGATGGCCACCCTGGGTTATTGGGTCGACAAGGACCGCGCCGGGCACGGCATTGCTCCAACTGCGGTTGCGATGGCAACGGACCATTGCTTCAGGGTGCTGGGATTGCATCGAATGGAAATCAACATCCGTCCGGAGAACTCACCGAGTTTGAGGGTGGTGGAGAAGCTTGGATTCCGCGACGAAGGCTACCGGGAGCGCTACTTGCACATCAACGGCGAATGGGCTGATCACCGCTCCTTTGCACTGACCGCCGATGAAGTTCCAGAGGGACTCCTGCGCAGGTGGCTCCGAGGATAAACCGGCAGGTCATCGGCCTTTTTGCACGTATCTCCAGTCATTTGCGGACTCGCCGACGACACACCGGCCGCAATGCCGCTGCACCCGGCGATTTGCTTCTACGGTTTTGAATGTGGACTTCCCTCTCAGCAGCTCGGTGATACTAGTGGTCACTGTCGCGCTGTGGATGGTCTGGGTGGCGCCCTACGTTTTGCGGAACAGGCGGCAACAAGTCCAAACGGTCGCTGTTCCAGCAGAGGCATTTGATGACGAACCAGACGAAACGCAGGCAGGGGTGGTACTGACTTTGGCACCTCAGCAGGAGAAACCGATGGAGACCATGCACAGCAAAGCACCGGCGTCGCCCCAGGAATCCCGTGCGGCCGAGCCTTCCTTGGCGAATGCGCCAACGACTCCCTTTACTATCCGTTACGCCCGGGTCACGCTGGCATTGGCAGGCCTTGCGTTGTTGATCACTGCAGCGGTTTCCGGCGTTCTCAGAATTGTTGGGATCGGTTCAGTCTGGTTGCCGCTGGTGTCCATCATTGGTGCGGTACTCGCCGTCGTGACTTTGCGGAAGCTTGCCCTGAGGGATCTTCGTGAACGGCGGGCGCGTCGTGCTGCGCAAGCCTCGCCCATCCCGACTCCTGCGCGGTACTTGCCGAAGGAACCTGCCGTGGAATCGAAGGAAACTACGGTTTTCGACGCCGAAGCCACCAGCCGTGAGGCTGCTCGCTTGTCCGCGGTGGAACTACGGCAAGCAGCGCTGGCCGTTGCCGTTGCCGCGGGAGACAAATCCGCTGAAGCTGCCAAGGATTCGAAGGGTGCCAGTTGGCAACCCGTCGAGGTCCCGAAACCCACGTACGTCGCTGCAGCCAAAGCGCCCCGTCCAGCTCCTGAGCCCCTGGATCTGCCCGAGGCACCAAAGCCGGTGGGCAAACCTGTCTTGAAGCAAAACGTTGACCAGGCGGAGACTTCAACTGCTGTGGTGGCATCCGCAAAGGGCCACAGTGCCCTGAGCAACTTGGACGATGTCCTCCAGCGTCGCCGCGCCTAACAACCCATGACTGCGCTATGCGTAGCAGGTGGCACGGGCCAGGTAGGCCGTGAGGTTGTCCGGCTTGCCTTAGCTGCAGGGCACCCGGTTTCGGTCCTTAGCCGTCATGTGCCGCCTGTCGGCTCCGCGAAGCATAACGACGGCGTCACTTACTTTGCGGGCGACGTCACCACGGGAGACGGTTTGGCTGCCGCGGTGGCGGGTGCCGACGTCGTCATTGATTGCCTTGAGGGGCAGCTCGGTAAAGCCCGGAAGCAATTCGCTGGTGGTGGCGCCAGGCTCCTTGCTGCAGCCCATCTCGCTGGTGTTCGTAAGGCTGTGGCGCTGTCCATCATCAACTGTGACCTGAGCTCCTCTGCCTACTACGCCTCCAAAGCTGGCAAGGAACGGAAATACGACGAGTCGTCATTGCAAACCGTGGTGGTCCGGGCGACGCAGTTCCATAGCCTGGTGGCGATGATCTTCGCGGCCGGTGCAAAGGTGCGGCTGGTCCCCACTTTCAACGGGGCCAGATTTCAGTCGATCTCGCCTGTAGATGTTGCAGCGGCGTTACTTGAGGCAGCCGCGGGTGATGGGCACGCCGAGCAGCATCGCGTGGTGACAATAGCGGGTCCGGAAGCCCTCACCATGCGGCAGATGGCGGAGTCCTGGAAGATGGTAACGGGCGAGCGGGGCATGATCGTTGAGCTGCCCTTGCCCGGGCCGATGGGTGATTTCCTTCGCGCCGGCCTCAACCTGACTTCAGAGCCGCCGTACGGCAAGGAGACGTTCGTGTCGTGGTTGGAAAAGCGCAGGGAAAGTTTGTAGCCTAGGGACACTGGTCGGGCAGTTGAGGCTCGGTTCAGGGGCTATAGCTCAGTTGGTAGAGCGCTTCGTTCGCATCGAAGAGGTCAGGAGTTCGAATCTCCTTAGCTCCACACTTTTGGGCCCTAGAATCCGCGGAAGTATCCACCATGTCGGCTGAGCGAAACATGCGCTGCGCGGATGAGGTTGGACCGTGATGCCAAACACCGGTCGGTTGTCTGTTGCAGGGCAGGGAGCGCTTGGGTGGCGTCGTCGAAGTGGTCTTCCCGGATCATTGATTCGATGGCACGGCATTGGTGCTCTGTTTCCAGGGCGCCGACCATGGCGGAGCTGATCTTCAGGCTGAGAAGCGCCGTTGTGGTCTCTGCCGCGTCTCGATCGTCCAGTGCGTGCACGATCCGTTCCACCCGTTGCGGGAGCATCGAAAGGTACTTCGCCAAGAACCGCAGTGCAGGTTGCGGGTTTCCTAGCTCGTCGGCGAGGGACTGGATTCTGCTCAAGTCCCATTCGCTGGGGGCGAGCTTACGCGGTGGCTTCATCCCTGGCCCCTAACGTGCTTTCCGGCTCTGACTTGCTGGGGTCTTTGGTCCAGATGGAGGCGAGCATTCCGATGACCAGGATGGTGGGTGCGC